>NZ_CP049246.1:2686792-3358490 GCF_011046555.1 Sphingobacterium lactis | reverse complement strand
CGTAGATTGCTGTCAGTTCTTTATATACGGCTGATTTTCTGCCCCCTAACGTTTTTGATTTCGGCGCTTTGTCAAGATGGCCTAAGGCTTCCAGCAACGACTTGACAGCCTCACCTTCCTGCTGCTGTCTGGCCAGTAACCAACCGTGACCGTAAGCTACATAGCCCTTTATTTCGAGATCGCTCGTACGATTAGCCAAATTCCGCGCCTTGGTGATATACTGCTTGGCGACTGCTGGCTCTTCCGCAATCATTTTATTGATGGCGAGTACTGTGTTCAGGTATGCGGCATATTTTGATTCCGAAAGCGTGCTGGCTCGCTGTACCTCCTGTTTCAGGATATGGAAGGCCATATCTTCCTGTTGATTGAAAAATAGCGCCTGCGCATACCGACCACTCCGGTAGAAGCGTTCCGGATCCTGTAATTTACTTCCTTGATATTCCGATTGCAGTTTCTGAAGCATATCCTGCCCATGAGCAATAGGGTAGAGACTGCAAAGACTGAAGAAAAATATAAATAGTTTTTTTACCATGGATAGAAACAGCGGACCTGGATTGTTGGGACAAAGGTAAAGACACCATGTGAATGGCTATTCCAATTTGCCAATCACATGGTGGAAAAAAAGCTTATTGCTCTATACGTTCCCCTTTTTCATTGATGTAGTATACGGATTCTGCATCGTCATTTTCCATAACGATAGCTACGCCTTCATTGAAAGCAGTTGCAGAAGTATATTTCAATGGAATGACTACTTTCCCCGTTTCATCGATATAGCCATATTTTTCATCTTTTTGAACCAAGATCAATTTGGAATCTGTCGATAGCGAAATGAGATCATAACCTTTGGTAATCATTTTATTGCCATTGATGGCATAAAGTACATATTGATCACCTTCAGAAGTTACAAAATTCCTTCCATTGGTTTCCAAGATGGCTTCATGGGTAATTGGTACAACTAATTTACCTGTGCGATCGATAATTCCCGATTTCTCGTTTAGATAAACGACCCCATAACCGTCGATCATATGGTTCACCATATCGTATTTTGCCGGTACCAAAACCTCTCCTTTTCCATTGAGAAATCCATATTTTTCTCCTTCGCCATAGAGATATTGATCATATTCCTGATCGTAGGAAAGGTAATCGTATTTGAAAGGCAATATGGTTTTTCCCTGTTTGTCGATAGCGCCATACTTTCCTTCCGATTTAATGGCTGGAGAGATACCACCCCTAAAATATTCGATATGAGAAAATTCTGCTGGCGATATGATGTTGCCTTCTTCATCCATCAAACCCACTAGTTGCGTATTTTCATCTTTATACAGATAGCGGTCTTCATCGACTTCCGTGGCAATGGAATCTTCTTCACCTTCTTCTGCAGTTGCTTCTTCCATATTTACCTCGCTATAGCCATCCGGAATCTCAAAAACTTGCTTATCCAATTCTTTTACGCTGATTTCATGAGCGGTAAGGCCGTTTCCATTGTTGGATAGCTCCAGCATTGCTCCAGGCAATTGTTTTAGGAAACCGAATTCTGGCCAGTACAGGGAAGGGATCTCTTCGGTATACCACAGCTCGATGATATCTTTTTCACCTTCTTCCGAGCTGTAGGGAACCTTGAATTGAGCAAGTTTACAGGTTTTACCAGCTATGGTTTTGGTCTTTCCTGGAATGAACTCAACCTGAATATCGTCTCCGTAACTATCCCTCATATGGAGGGTATATTGTTCATCAGTCGGAACTACAATGTAGGTTTCTCCTGATTTTTTATTGCTGAGGAAAAAGTATAAGTCTGTATCCACTGGACCTACTTTAACATAATTGGCATTGACAAAAGCCCGGAGATAAACGGTGCCCTCTGGGGTTGTTTCTACTTTTTTTCCATCGATCAACCCAGAATAATCGATTTGAAATGCTTTTTGAACCTGGGCAATACCGACAGAAATACTGCAGATAACAGCGCATACGCCAATGATGATTTTTTTCATATTGATAAATAGTTATACACAAATATGGCTACAAATTACAGGAAATTATATCCCTGAAACCAGCCGTTTTTCAGTTTTTACAGAAAAGAAAGAATAGATTATGCCGTTGGATTATTCAATTTGGAATGCTTGTATCCATAAAAGAAATACACCAAGAGCCCGATTCCCAGCCAAATGAGGAAAATGAGCCAATTGCTCGTGCCCAATTCAGTCATCAGGTACAGGTTGATCAGGATTCCAATAACAGGTAGCAACGAGAAGTTGTACCGATAACCCATGTAGGCGAGAATGATCCAAACAAGCCAGAAGATGATGATCAAGGATTTATGTTCCAAGATATACAAGGCGTCAAGATCTTGCCAAGCGGTGACAGCATCCCAGTTGAATCGCCAAATTACCATCCAAGCAATGAGAAAACCTATGCCGATCAGGTATTTTCCGTTGATATAGGGAACTCTGAATTTGGACTGTTTGGAAAGCCCGGAATAGTCCATATACAATACTCCGGCGCAGACCAGAATAAAGGCGAAAAAGGTCCCTACGGAAGTCAGGTCCACAAAGAAATCCATCTTGAAGAACATGGAAGGGATAGCAACGACGAATCCCGTGACAATGGTCGCGAATGATGGGGTTTTATACTTAGGATGGATGGTTGCAAATTTCTTCCACAGCAATCCGTCCCGGCTCATGGTCATCCAAATCCGTGGTTGTGCCAACTGATAAACCAGGAGCGCACTGGTGATGGCAATCACCGAGGTGACAGAAATGATACCAGCTAGGTAATCCACGCCAATGTATTTGAAGACAAAAGCCAATGGATCTTTAACATTCAGCTCGGTATAATTGACCATACCTGTAAGAACCAATGTAATGGCAACATACAGGACCGTGCAGATCAGCAACGTGATAATCATGGCACGTGGCAGATCCCGCTGTGGGTTCTTGCATTCTTCAGCCGTCGTAGATATGGAATCAAAACCGATGAAAGCGAAGAATACTGCCGCCACCGAACCAAGAACACCCTGCATACCATTCGGTGCAAAGGGTACCCAATTTTCAGGATTAACAAAGAATGCGCCACCAACGATAATGGCCAGAATCACCCCAATCTTTACCATGACCATGATGTTGCTCGCTTTACGGGATTCTTTAATACCGATGTATACCAGCCAGGTAATCAGGGTGATAATCACGCCTGACGGAAGGTCAAATATAATAGGGACATCTCCAATGCGGGGTGCTGTCTGGAAAGCTTCCAAACCTAACTTATCAGCAACATTCAAGGATGCTGCGCCCTGTTCCAATAACTTCTGATCCGCCTCCAGGGCGTACTGAGGTGCCATGGAAAGCCACGCCGGAATATGTATGCCAAAGCCCTCCAGCATGGTCACGAAGTATTGCGACCAGGAAATGGATACCACGATATTGGAAACCGCATATTCCAACACCAACGCCCATCCGATTATCCAGGCGAACAATTCACCGAAGGCAACATACGCGTAAGTATAGGCCGAGCCGGAAACGGGAATGGTACTGGCAAATTGAGCATAGGATAGCGCCGTGAACACACAGGCAAAGGCCACAAAAACAAATAAAAGCGATATTGCAGGACCACCCTCGAAACTGGCTAGACCAATCGTGCTGAAAATCCCAGCGCCGACAATGGCCGCAATCCCTAATGAGACCAGATCCTTCACGCCCAAGATCTTGTTCATGCTGGCGGATTCATCCCGGTCCCTATTGATAATCTCTAGACTCTTCCTTCTGAAAAGTTTGTTCTTCATTGTTTGTGGCTATTGATTTGTGGTAGCAACAAAAGTAGGGATAAATATGAAACCCCAAATTGAATCTTTCCAAAATTCCACTTGGGGTTAAAAAATTTGTTAACGTATGCGCTAATTCTGTGCTATGTAGCGCTGTAGTTGTCCAACATATCCATTGTCGGCACGAAAAAAAGCGTGCCCGTCTTAGCCGTGCTGAAATCCAAGATCCGATCGTAATTGCCGATGGGATTGCCTAGGAACATATTCTCCAGCATCCGTTTGGTGGTCGAAAAGGTATTGGCATAGCAGATGAAATAGGTACCGAATTCCCCGCGGGATGGGTTGGAAAAAGGAAGGTTATCCCTGACGATTTTCAGGTCATTACCTTCCGCATCCGTAATACCTGCCAGTGCGGAATGGGAATTGGTAGGCTTCACTTCATCTGTCATCTCGATATCCGATTGCTTGTACCTGCCGAATACCTTTTCCTGTTCAGCGGTAGGGAGGTTTTCCCAAGCTTTCAGATCGTGGATGTATTTCTGGACAAAAAGGTAACTGCCACCTTTGTACTCTGGATCTTCATCACCTACCATGGCGAACTTCGCCCTTTCATGCCCAATCGGATTTTCTGTGCCATCTACGAATCCCAAAATCGATCGGCCATCCCAATAGCGAAATCCATGGACCTCTTCCAGGCAGTCTGCCACCGGGCTGATGATATCGTACACATCTTTTCCCATTTCATAACAGATTCCAGCATTCATCGCCCGCAGATGAAAATGTATATCTCCAGGCGTGGAAATCGCCATATGCTTTTCCCCCGAAATGGGTTCAAAATTGACCAGCTCTTTGGGTAGGGGCGTCGGTAATCCCAACTTTTCCCAGGCATCATGACCGATACCCATGATGCAACTGGTCCGGCCCTCGGGAATGCGCACCACAAAAGAATGGTTCAGATTAGAAACCAAGGCGCATAAGCGCTCAAAAACCGGTTTGATATCCGCGCCCTCCTTAAATTTCCAAACGGAAAAAATCGTGTTATTATTCGGGTAATCCGTGACATTCTGCGATAGTGCGGTCATATTTTTAAAGTATAGTGTGTAATTACGCTTCTGGGAAGTGTTATATCCTCCAACGAATCCATGAAAATAACAGTTTTTTTGGAGCCTTGTTTCTATTTTTTGCTATTTGGAATAGGGATAGATTATTGGACAGGCTGAGAGGGAAGAGATAGATTAGGATTGGCACCGCTGGCGCAAGAGTTGTGCGGCTGGCTAGTGCGGTGGATCTCTTGTGCCTTGGATGGAACCAAACCGCTGGCGCAAGAGTTGTGCGGCTGGCTAGTGCGGTGGATCTCTTGTGCCTTGGATGGAACCAAACCGCTGGCGCAAGAGTTGTGCGGCAGGCCAGTGCGGTGGATCTCTTGTGCCTTAGGCTAAAATTTATAGTTACACCCCTCTGGGGTTATCTCTCACTCCTGCAAATAAGCTAAAATAGTTACACCCCTCCGGGGTTGCGTGGCGCAAAAAAAAAGTATTTATTTCAAGAACACAACGCTGGCGCAAGAGTTGTGCGGTTGGTCTGTGTGCTGGATCTCTTGTGCCCAGGATGGAACCACAACGCTGGCACAAGCTGTGGATTTCTTGTGCCTAAAGCATGTTTAGCACATGTCCGCCATAAAAATGTCAATCTACAAAATATAATTACAGACCTAATAAATACCCACCATGCAACCCCGCTAGGGGTGTAACTATTTTAGAACTAGTTGAACCATACCCTACAACCCCAGAGGGGTGTCACTATAAAAACCATAAAATTACTGACCCCAACGCCAAATATTTATTACCCATATAACCCTGCAATAGGTGTGATTATGTAAGACATAAAAAAGGAGAAGGTGCCATCTAGACACCTTCTCCTCATTTATTTTCACATTTCCCAATCTTACTCCCAACCTGGGTTCTGTTCCAGATTTTCATTCTTCACGATAGAGTTCGCTGGGATGGGGTAATAATAATTTCGGTCCTCAAACTCTCGGGTTTCTGCCTTGAACCACTCTAGGTGGTTGTCCGCGGTCATGGTCTGGCGGTTGGTTGCCTTTCCACCGATCGCTATTCGGGCAACGCCCTGCGGTACGGTAATCGTCGGACCGTTGGTATTTCCGTCGTAGAACACCACATCCGGCACACCATTTCTATCCAGATCCATCAGGGTGTTCAATGCCGGAACGTACATACCCGTCCAAGGCATTGTCGCCATCAATTCACCTTCTTTCCAACGCAGTAGGTCGCGGAACCGCGTTCCTTCCAATGCCAATTCGATCGCACGCTCCCTGCGGATTTCCATGATCACCGGGCTGCTGACATCCTTGTAGAATACGCGTTTCATGTAAGGGTCCACTGTTGTTGGCAATTGATCGATTCCTCCAGTGATTCCTGCACGCTTGCGCAGTGCACCAATGGTCTTGGTCCAGTCTTCTGTTGTGAAGCCTCCCAATTCGGCTTTCGCCTCTGCATAGTTCAGCAATATCTCTGCCCAACGCATCAACGGGATCGCATTGTTATTCAGGGCGCCATTATCGAAACTGCTGGCATCCAACGTATACTTGATCGGTTGGTAACCGGTATAGGAGTAGCCATTGAAGTTCGGTGCTGCATCCTTGCCATCGCGCTTATAGCCGGGGGTACGGATCAGTTGCTGCAAGCGCTTATCCCGGTTTTGAGTCTCCGTATAGAAATCATCCGTCATATAAGTCGCCTTATCGGTGTAGGGCGTTCCATCAATGGACAGGAAGGTATTGATGAACGGGCGCACGAGACTGTAGCGCGGACCATAGGTCGGCGATGTCCACCACCAGTTGGCAGAACCCAGTACACCCAGACTTTCATCCATGGTGACTGCCATCATCACCTCTGTGGCAATCGGTTTCTGGCTGATGAAGAGTTCACGTTGGGCAGTCTCCGGACTTGCCCCCATGTGCAGACTATATGGGCTCTGTTCCATCAGGATCTTGGAGGCATCCAAAACGTGTTGATAGAATTTGTTCGCCGTCCCTTGCAAATTGAGTTCCGTATGGTATTTGCGGAATGAGGCCTCGAATAAGGCAACGCGCGTCTTCAGACCCAAGGCCGCCCATTTGGTGATTTCCGTTCCATCACCACCTGTTGTTTTGATATGTGTTGCCGCAAAATCCAGGTCCTCAATGATCTTATCCATGACCAAGGTTCTGGAATCGCGCTTGGCAAACAGGATATCGTTATCCTCTACCGCCAACGGTTTGTCTACCCAGGGCACATCGCCAAAACGAACGACGCGATTGAAATAGAGATACGCGCGGAAGAAACGAGCGATGCCACTGTAATGGTTCCGCACATCTTCCGGTACGGCTTCATTGACATTCTTCTCCAAGAATTGGTTGATGTTGCGCAATTCGCGCCAATCCCAACCGGAACTGTTCTCTGGGGAATAAGCACCCGGACGGATAAACTGATTGAGGTTATTGACGGCCCCATAGTCCGCCATCTCATCCAGTTTGTACGCTTCAGTCGCATTGGGCAATTCGCGGTAAAAGGAATAGGAATATACTTTAAGTCCACTTTCGGATCCAAATGCCATGTCTTCCGTCAGTGTTGCTTCCGGGGTTTCGGTCAGTTCACAGCTTGTAATGCTCAGCGAAACACCCAATAGGATATAGAATAATTTTTTCATGATCTTCAATTAAAAGGTTAGTGAAACACCAAGA
Organism: Sphingobacterium lactis; assembly: GCF_011046555.1. Taxonomy (NCBI): domain Bacteria; kingdom Pseudomonadati; phylum Bacteroidota; class Sphingobacteriia; order Sphingobacteriales; family Sphingobacteriaceae; genus Sphingobacterium; species Sphingobacterium lactis. The sequence continues at coordinate 3,350,997 of NZ_CP049246.1, read as the reverse complement.
CTGTAACTCCGCATGGTTGGGTAGTTGAAGCCATCTCCACTGTTTGAATCGGAGATATCCGGATCGGATTTTCCGATGTTCGCTACATCGATGTCACGAGTACGTTTGTACAACGGCGACCAGGTCCAAAGGTTCTCCGCAGAAGCATTGATCCGTAGGCTCTTTAAATGCATCCTGTCCACAACGCTGCGAGGTAGGCTGTACCCGATCTGTAAGTTCTTTAAGCGTACATACGCCACATTCTGCAGGTAGCGGGTCTGTTTGGTTTCCTTGATGGATTGGTTGTATCCTGCATAGCGCGGGAAATAGCCGTTCGGATTTTCTTCCGTCCAGTAGTTGTCCAAGTGCCAAGCCGGCAAGTTGTTGTACGGACGGTTGTATTGTCCCCAGAAGATAGTTTCCCCGTGCGGGTACCATTGCTGTTTACCGACACCCTGGAAGAATGCAGAGATAAAGATATTGCTCCAGTCCGCACCCAGGTTGAAACTGTAGATGTAGCGAGGTTCGGCATTACCGATGATACGCTTGTCGCCATGGTCATCGATCCGGTCCTTACCGTAATCGATCACACCATTGCCATCTAAATCGGCGAAGCGCAAATCGCCCGGATAAATCTGTCCGGAGCTGGAAGATTTGATCAATGGCTGCTTCGGTGCCGCATCGATTTCCGCTTGGTTCTGGAAGAGACCCATCGTCTCATAACCCCAGATTTCACCGATCACCTTACCTTCATAATAATCGGACAGTAAGCCGTCGGAATTATACCGGTCGATAACGGATTTGTAATCCGCAAAGGTTGCCTTGATGTTGTAATTGAAAGGTTTTCCTGCTGCCTCAAAACCATTGCGGTAGGAGAGTGTTAGCTCATATCCCTTGGTCGTCATGTCCGAATAGTTCCCCTTCGGAGAGTCCGCTCCAAAGATGTCTGGGAGTGTCTTACTTTGGGTAAACATATTCGTCGTTTTACGGACGTAATAATCGGCTACCAAGTTCAGCTTTCCATTCAGGAAGGACACGTCAGCACCAAAGTTGGATGTTGTCGCCGTTTCCCAGGTCAGGTTGTTCGGCAATACCTTAGGAACGGAAGTATATCTGTATTTCTTGCCATTGATGATGTAATCCATCGTGCCGATCTCGTAGTTTTCCATAAAGGCATAGGAGCTGATATTTCCATTACCAAGGGAACCGTAGGATGCCCGGAACTTCAGATCGGATATCACGTTTTCACTGACATTCCAGAATGGTTCTTGGGATACGCGCCATCCCGCAGATGCAGACGGGAAGAAGGCCCACTGCTCGCCGATCGGGAACTTCGAGGATCCATCATAGCGACCATTTACTTCGAAAAGGTAGCGGTTATTGAAAATGTAATTGAAACGGAAGAACAGACCCGCGATGCGGTATTTTTCATATCCTCCAGTGGCAGTGACATTGTCCCCCAATGCCAGGTTGATGTTGTCGATATCCGGATTCAACAGACCATTCTTCGTGGTATAGATGGATTCATAGGTCTTCTGTTCGTAGTTATAACCCAATAAACCTTTGTAATAGTGTTTTTCCGCAAAGGTGTTCTCATACTCTCCATACAAGTTGGTGAAGAGGTATTTGTCGCGTTGGGAAGCTTCATAGATATCATTGTACTGCGTCGCCAGTTGCACGATTTTTCCTTCATCTACGGAATAAGGAATCGGTACACGCTTGCGGGTAGTCAAAAGATCTTTGTTCCTGAAGGTCAAATCCCCCTTGATACGGAAGGTGTTGTTGAAGAATTTAGTCTCGAATCCACTGGTATTTCTCAGGTTTCTCTCATCGGAATCCGACCCGTTCTTGCCATAGATAAAATCACCGATGGAATAAGCTGCAGAAAAGGAGAGGGAGCCATCGGGATTGAAAATAGAGGATGTTGGGTGGCCTTCATCCGCAATGTTACGCCAGATATTTCCACCTTCGCCGACCGTGATCGGGTTGTGGTAGGTCATGTTGGCATAATCAAAGTTGTTATAGATGCGGAGCCAATCCGTTACCTGAACACCGCCATTGGCGCGAACGTTCATGCTTTTGAACTTGTCCGTATTGAATTTGTACAATCCCCCATAATCGTAGTAACGACCAGAAACATAGTAATCTAATTTGTCGGAACGCCCGGATACGGAGAGATTCTGCTCCATAGAAAACAGGTTCTTCTTCAGTAGCGTACCGTAGTAATCTTCATTGGCATAATAGACGTATTTGCCATCTTTGTCGACCGTAGTCGGTTCATTGATGCCCGCCTCTTTTCGGCGCTTGAACTCCTCTAACCAGTCCAAGGAGAACAATTGGGTCTTGTTCAGCTTGCTCGGAATGGAGGAATAATTGTTCCAGGAGTTGTAAGCAGTATAGAAATGGGACGCGTAAGTGTACCCATCCGTTATGAAATCCGGCAGGTTTGTAGGTGCCTGTGAAGCATAGTTGCTGGAATAGCTGATGGATGTGGTGCCTTCCTTGGCGCGCTTCGTTGTAATCAAAACGACACCGAACGTACCACGGGATCCGTAAATAGCCGATGATGACGCGTCTTTCAGTACCGATACATTTTCAATGTCGTTCGGGTTCAAGGTTCGTGGATCGCCTTCAACACCATCGATGAGTACCAGTGCACTTCCGCCCTGACCGATGGAGGTTACCCCGCGGATGTTGTAGGCTGCAGACCGCGTAGGCTTACCGTCCGCAATGTTCAGGTTCAGGTTCGGCACTGCCCCCTGCAGCATCTGTGTCGCATTTGGGGCCATACGTCCTTCGAATACTTCGGAACCCACCTGATCGACGGCGCCTGTCAGGTTTGCTTTTTTCTGTGTACCGTATCCGACTACGACAACCTCATCCAAGGCTTCGTTATCTCCTGCCAGGATAATGAGGTTATCCTTGAGGTTGGAAATGGTTATACGCTTGGCTTGGAAGCCAATGTAGGAAATGGATAATTGGTCTCCATTTTTTCCGGAGATTACAAATTTTCCGGATTCATCTGTCTGACCTTTGCTTTGGTTTGCGAGGTTGACAACGGTTGCACCGACAATTGGTGCGCCTTGTTCATCCTGCACAGTCCCTGTGATCTCTTCCTGAATAGGGGTGCTAACCTCAATTCCTGTTGCACTATGCGCGCAAATCGGGGTTGAGGAAATACTTAGAGACAGCAAAAGCCAGAGGAGCTTTGACGATTTAGCTTTCATGGTATTGAGTGTTTAGATTAAAATCACGTAAAATTAGGCACGTGGTGTTAGTTAGTTGATAATATAATGTTAAGGAATCGTTACTAAACGATTCCGCTTCTCATGTTATCTGGTTGTTTGATCTAGGTATTAGTTAACATGAATTTAACCAATATAAGTTGATAATTGTTCGATTTTTGGAGACGAAAATCGTAACATTTTTATAGAGGAATGGAAAAAGCGCAAAAAAAAGCAACCAAACCTGTCGGTCTGATTGCTATAATGGAAAATTTACAAAAATTGCGATAGCACAATTATCCTTTAGAACCCCATGTGCTTAATAATAGTTCACTTTATCGAGTTCTTTTTCATCAATGGGTTCTTCGGTCAGATAGCGTTCGAGACTATCATCCATTTCCTTCATCCAAGGGGTATGGTGCGTTTCTGCTTGTGTGCCGTCCATAACAGAAGTGTAGACCTGGTCCCTATAATTCAAGATGTTGATCTCTTTATCATTCAACCAGCTTTTGAACATGTCCGCAACTTTATCGAGATTGAAGGATGGGTAGTCCGTATAACTGATCAGATCTTTGATATAATCTGTTTGGAAATCGACATGATCTGGCCCTGTGATGGTGGAATCTTCATAGGTCATCCATTTCTGAATATCGAGATCGCGCAGTGATTTCTCAGGGATCTGGATCCTGCCCAACATATAATCGCGGGCAAACCATGCCTGCGTATCGAACATGTTAAAGGTATAATATTGATCCTGCATCCCTAGGAAGAGGAGTCTTTCATTTTCATTGAAGACGACACCCTTGTAGAGGTTGTCCGGATAGAGCCTGTTCTTAGTTTTTAGGCGCAGATTATCCGGTAGGAAAGGGAATTTGTGCTGATATCCTGTACAGAGGATAACGGCATCAAAATCTTCTGTTGTACCGTCCTTAAAGAATGCGGTATTGCCTTCAAGGTGGGTCACCAACGGCTTTTCCTTAATGCCTTCCGGCCATTTGGTCCCGATCGGGTTGCTGCGGTAGGAGATGGTTACAGAATCGCTGCCATGCTTGAAACATTGCACGCCAATATCTTCCGCCGAGTAGGAACTCCCGATCAGCAAGAGTTTCTGGTTGACGAATTGGTCTGCACCGCGGAAATCATGTGCATGCATCACTGCTCCCGGAAAATTGTCGATACCTTTGAAGTAGGGCATGTTCGGTGTCGAAAAATGACCGGTCCCGACAACCAAGTAATCAAAATATTCCTCGAATGTTTCATTTTTCTGCAGGTCGTCAAAGACAACGCGGAACTGTTGCTTATCTTCCAGGTAATCGACCCAGCGTGCAACAGTATTGAATTTTATGAAATCACGGGCATTGCTCTTCTTGATCCTACCCTGAATATAATCGAATAGTACCTCTCTTGGAGGGTAGGAGGAGATTGGCTGCCCGAAATGCTCGGTGAAGGTATAGTCTGCAAATTCCAGACACTCCTTTGGACCATTGGACCATAAGTATTTGTACATGCTGCCATGTAGCGGTTCGCCATATTTCCCCACACCCGTTCTCCAGGTGTAATTCCACATGCCGCCCCAATTATCTTGTTTTTCATAACATTTAATTTCTGGGATGGGATTACCTTTTTTCTGTTCCGATTCAAATGCTCTTAACATTGCTAAGCCACTGGGGCCAGCACCAATAATTCCAACTTTAAAATTTGTCATATTTTATTATTTAATTTTAGATCACTCCCAAAACATTGTTTGAGATTAGTTTTTCATACGATTCGGATCAAATTGATCCGCAGATGTCCCGAAAATGGGGCTGGAAATAGCAAAAGTCCAGTAACAGCCGCGTTCTGACTGCAATTCTTGCTATTAATTAAAGGATTTGTGTAATAATGGTGATACTGAATGATCGTCTTATGGCAAATTGCCGCTAATTTTCCTTCAATAGTCACAAATATAGGAAAAATAAAGAATAATTAAAAATATTAATGAATAGTTTTCTAAAATTGACTATTAATATTCAATTAGCGTTTGTATAACTTAGAACTTGTATATTCATTAAAGTAAAGTGTAAACATATGGATACCTAAACAATCTATATGAAAAACTTGTATTATTGGTATATCATTTGCTTTGACTTGGTGATTTAGGCATTTTCCAATATATCTGGGCTTATTTTTTAGGCAGGAAATGCAAAATCTCACTATTTTTAGCTTAAATTTTTTAAAGACTATATGGCATCAGGAATTTTTGCGGTTTTAGACGATATCGCAGCTTTAATGGACGACGTGGCAGTAGCAAGTAAGATTGCTACCCGCAAGACCGCAGGTATTTTAGGAGATGACTTGGCCGTGAACGCCGAGAAGGCGACCGGATTTTTGGCTTCTCGGGAGATTCCCGTGTTGTGGGCAATCACGAAGGGTTCCTTTATCAATAAACTGATCATCGTTCCACTGGCATTATTGCTGAATGCTTTTTTTCCGGTCATCATCAAATACATCCTATTGGTGGGTGGAGCCTATTTGGCTTATGAAGGTGCCGAGAAGATCATTCACTATATTTTCCATAAACCCAAAAAGGGCGCTGAGGTTATCCAAGAGCAGGCTCTGGAAGGTGAAGCTGCGGAGAAGGCCAAGATTAAATCGGCAGTGACCACAGATTTTATTCTTTCCGTAGAGATTGTAATTATCGCTCTGGGAACTGTATTGGACCGCTCTTTAACAGTTCAGATCTTGACTGTATCCGTTGTGGCTATCTTGGCTACGGTGGGTGTTTACGGCATTGTTGCCTTAATCGTACGCATGGATGATGCAGGTCACAGTTTAATCAAACGATCCAATGATACTGGATTCCGCGCCAAACTGGGACACCTATTGGTAAAACTGTTGCCGATCGTTATCAAGGCACTCGGTTTCATCGGAACCATCGCGCTCTTATTGGTGGCCGGCGGTATCTTTGCGCATAATTTGGATTTCTTCCACCACCTATTGCCACAGGTTCCAGCAATGCTGAAGGAATTCGGTATCGGTGTAGTTGTCGGGCTAGTCGTGTTCCTTTTGGTGGAAGGGGTAAAGCTCGTGTTTGGACTGGGTAAAAAGAAGGCACATTAATTCGTAGCATTTTAATTACACGAGGGGACGCTTGCTTTATTTTTTGCAAATTTGCGTCCTTCAATCCTACCTAAGGTGGGGCATATTTGTTAAACTATGAAAAAGATATTCAATATAATTGCTGTTTTCGGGTTTATTCTAGCTACTGCTTCTTGTAATAAAGATGAATTCAACCGAAGTGAGATCGATAAGAGTGAGCTTGTGGGGAATTGGGTGAAAATTGTGGATTCCATTGATATGGACAGTGTGGATATATCCACCTTGAAACAACTGCAATTTCAGGATGGAGGAACGGTGAAAGTGATCAACGGAAACTTCTGTAATTTCAAGACTGACACCAAGACCGCCGAATCGACCTGTGAGTATTATAATGAAACATCAACGGAAAATTCCGGAAGTTATAAGATGATTAAGTTTGCAGCGTGTGGAGGCGGTATGCAGGTTTCCATTCAGGATTCTTCCATGACCTTAGGGTTCACTTCTGATCCTGCCGGATCAGAAAGGTACCGAAAATTACCTGCTGACATCGATGAACCGGAAATTCCGGAAATACCTACTGATTCAACCGAAACGGAGCAATAGGTATTGCATCCACTGGAATTATTTCGATAAAAGATTATTTAGGAGATAGCGCATCCGCGACTATCTCCTTTTTTTGGTTATATATTTTCGGTCCGGAAAGATTTCTCCTTCCCATCATGCCCATCACTTTCCACATCTATTTTTTAATAGATTGATGATTTCTTTGTTTTTCAAATGCTTGGCTATGGCCATGGGCGTTTTGCCCAAATAGATTTCATCGCCACAATCGAATGTTTCGGGTTTTTCTCGGTTTGCCCCCTTTTCCAAGAGGTACCGCAGGAGGGTGGCATCCTGTTTCTTGATACTGAGAATGATTGCTGTCTGTCCATCACAATCGTTATAGTCCCAATCGGCCTGGTTCATCTGCAGCCTATCGAGTACGTCATAATCAGACCGCTTGACCGCTTCGAAAAACATCCAATATTTACCCCGGATATCACCTATTTCCTGATTGGCGCCCTGCATGAGCAAATATCTTCCACAGGCATAATGAGCATGAAAACCAGCCTTGTTAAAGGCACCGGTTTCTCGGGAAGCACCTTTGTTCAGCAAATCTTTAAGTATGGATAATCTTCCGTATTCTGCGGCATCCACCAGCAATTCATTCTTATTTGCTCCCAGCGTGAATCCATTGGCCAATAGAACGAAATATACCGCTGGGTTTTTCGAGCGAATACTCGCCTCCAATGGGTCAATTTTGTTCTTGGTTTTAAAATTCGGCGGTATGATCTTATTTGCCAATAGTTGGTTGACGGAGAGGGTGTCTCCTGAAAAGATCGCTTCATAAAACGCATCTATTTGCCTCCAATCCTGTGCCTTTGCGGTGAAGTTAAGGAAACTTCCGAGCAATAACATGCCAAATATGATGGATACCTTCTTCATTGATCTAGGTTATAGATGCAGTTTTAACCCCTCATGGCTATCCCGAAAGCCAAGTTTATGATAGAATTGCAATGCTTCGGGGCGTACCTTATCACTGGTCAGTTGAACCAGATGCACTCCGCGTTCCTTGGCTCTTTCAATTGCCCATTTGAACATTCGTTTTCCAAGTCCTTTCTGCTGTTCTTCTTTGGCGATGCGGACGCCTTCGATCTGTGCCCGAATGCCACCGCGGTATGTAAGGTATTGGATAAAGGTAAGTTGCATGCAGCCGATAACTTTACCGTCGGTATTTTCCACAACGATTAGTTCCTGATTGGGATCTGCCGTAATCTTTTTAAATGCCGTGATATATTCTGCCGGTAGGGGCTGACGGAAAGCTTCCCGCATCTGTCCCAATTTATCATCGGCCAACAATTCAATGATACGGTCCAGATCCTTACGCTCCGCAATTCGTATGTTCATATCTAAAAGCTTATTGGTTGCTTTAAATATAAGACCTTTAACGAGAAAAGAAAAGGGGTTCCCCGGAAAGAATAGGAATTATTGTTTCCAGAATTCAGCATAGAAATTTGGTATGGGGCTCTGCTCGATACCATGGATGACAGCTTGTCTATCAAATGGCACCTGGATAATTTCTGACCTAATAGCAGTTTCTGAGATATCCAAAATGGCATAGGACGCCAAGCGGTTATACTCTTTTGACCGACCGACAGATCCTGGGTTGATTACCCAATTTCCGTCCACAGGCCGGATATATGAATAATGGGTATGGCCAACGCAGAGGACATCACACGCCTGCTCTTGGAATATTTCCCTGAGGTTATCCAGGGGTTCATCTGCAAATATATAGCGTTCATTGCTGTTCGGATGGGCATGGACAAGCAAGATGCGCCAGGTCTTTGTGGGGAATTTATAGGTCAGGGTCAGGGAGAAGGGCAATTCGGCGAGGTATGCTTTTTCCTGTTCATCCAGGACGTTTTTGGTATAGTTTATGGCGTCTTCGCGGGCAGCCTGTTCTCTGGCGCTGTGCTTGGTTTTAGGGATCACAGGAAGGTTTCTTCCGACGCGTTCGTCATGATTGCCCAAGATGCAGGGAATCCCCAATTTGCGCACCGAGGCAATGACTTCACGATCCCAAGGGGCAAAGTCTACCAGGTCGCCAAGGCAATAGACCTGCCCGATATTTCTGGATCGGATGTCAGCAAGAATAGCTTCCCATGCTGGGAGGTTTCCGTGGATGTCTGAAACGATGGCAATTTGCATGGTTGAGTCTTTTATCCAAAGTTAGGAAAGATTTAACGAAGGCATTTTTTCTAAAACATTGCATAATTTTACGTGTTAATTAAAATGTCCATCCATAGCTTTTTTATATATGAATTCATCAACCCTGAAAAAGGGAATTTTTATCCCCAGTATTATCTTTATTTCGATCATCTCTTTGGTTTCTGTCTTTTTCCCTTCCATTGCGGAAAATGTCCTCAGTGCGGTCAAGACATTTATTTTTGTCAACCTAAATTGGGTTTACGTATGGGCGGTAACCATATTTGTTATCTTTTTGATCTATCTTATCTTCAGTGATTTCGGGAAGATTCGCCTAGGTGCCAATGATAGCAAACCGGAGTATGGTTTTTTTTCCTGGATGGCGATGTTGTTCGCTGCAGGAATGGGGATAGGCTTGATGTATTTTGGCGTAGCGGAACCGATGCAGCACTTCTCTTCGGAAGTTTTTGCCTCCAAAACGGAGATTAATCGGGCGAAGAATGCCCAATTGTACACCTTTTTCCATTGGGGCATCCATGCATGGGCAATTTATGCCATTGTAGGACTTTCCCTATCGTATTTCGCGTACCGGTATAAATTACCCTTATCCTTGCGCAGTTGCTTCTATCCGTTGCTGAAAGATCGGATCAATGGCAAATGGGGCAATGCAATCGATGTTTTCGCGCTTTGCAGTACGTTCTTCGGTATTACGACAACGTTAGGCTTTGGTGTGGTACAGGTGAATTCAGGGTTGGAAACCCTGGGCATTGTAGGGGGAACAGGATTTGTCTATCAAGTTTTTATCGTTCTTGTTTTGGTCTCCCTTTCCATTCTCTCGGCGGTGACGGGGGTAGATAAAGGGATTAAGATCTTGAGCAATATCAATATTATAGCCGTTGTATGCTTGTTGCTTTTTGTTTTGGTTTTAGGACCTACCGTATACCTCATCGGAAGCTTCACGGAAGGGCTGGGGAATTATGTCAACAATTTCTTTGCGCTCACGTTCGATACCCATGTGTATGAGGAAGAGACGCTGCCGTGGTTCTACGATTGGACCATTCTTTATTGGGCGTGGTGGATTTCCTGGTCGCCTTATGTCGGTCTGTTTATCGCAAAGATTTCCAGAGGGCGAACCATCCGGGAGTTCGTTGCTGCGGTGTTGATCCTGCCTACATTGTTCAATTTTATTTGGATGACCGTTTTTGGTAACAGTGCAATCTGGCTGGACGTCAATGTAGCAGATGGTGTGCTGAGTGGTCTGGCAACAAATCCAGATGCGTTGATGTTCCGTTTTTTGGATTACTTACCCTTATCCCAGATCTCGAGCTTCGTAACGATCTTGATCATTATAATATTCTTTGTTACTTCCGCAGACTCCGGAATCTTTGTCATGAATAATATTGCCACTCAAAGTGCTACGAAATCTCCGAAATGGCAGATTATTTTGTGGGGGGCTTTGCTGGCGATACTTTCCTTATTGCTATTGAATGCCGGTGGTCTGGACGCGTTGCAGAGCATGACGCTGATTACTGCTTTGCCATTTTCGATCATCATGTTATTGTTCATTGTCAGTTTGATCAAGGGGCTGCGCATCGATCGAAGCTATTACCGTCGAGAATTCTCCGCTTCAGCCATACCTTGGTCGGGAGAAATCTGGAAACAGCGCCTGAAACAGATTGTCACCTTCCGTGATAAAGCAACCGTTGATCGGTTCATTGCGACAAACGTCAAGGCAGCATTTGTTGAACTGCAGGCGGAATTTGCTTCGAACGGGATCACGGCCAAAATAAATACCTATCAGCAACCTGAACGTCTGGAGATTGAAGTCGAGCATGATGTGGTCAATAACTTCCTCTACGGTGTAAAGACCTATTCCAAGGTATTGTCGGAGTATATTCTAATGGATGAAAACCTTCCAGATATTGAAAATGAGCGAACCTATTTCCCTAGAGCCTATTTTGGGGACTCCAGGGAAGGTTATGACATTCAGTATTTTACAAAAAATGAATTGATTTCAGATGTATTGAAGCACTACGAACGGTTCTTAGAGGTTGTATCGGAAGATCGAAACAGCATGTTTATCAGTCGGGATGCGAATTTACAAGATGGTGAATAAGGCTCGGTACATATTAAGAAATTATTAAATTTGACGGCACAGTTTCGCTCAATGTTTTATTTTGTTGGGTTAGGTTATAGTTTTTTACTATTACGCTAAATTTTTGAAAATACCATTTGGTTCAATGCACTAGTTTTTGTAACTTGTTGTGAGATAATAGCTTGTATGCGTTTCAGCGTGCAGCATCACATCCAAACTTCATGAGACACGCATCATTAATCACTATAAGTAAAGGAGGACCGTATAATGGAAAGTTTAAAATTTGAAATTTCAGCAGCGACAAAGAATCAGCTCCTTCGAGTAAAAGAAGTATTGAGTGAAACGAACAATATCAGTGAGTGGCAGATTGCACCTTACATTGATGGTTATTTGGTTTCCATTAAAGGAATCAATATTGTTTGCACCAATATCTTGCAATCCATCTCATCGGCAGGCGTTTCCGCTGAGCGTTTGTATGAAGAATAAACGGTATTCTTCATAAATTCGAAAACAACAGCACTGGTGGGAAATCAGTGCTTTTTTATGACCTAAAATCCCGTATAAATACCCTAATTTGAAATATGAAATACGAAGTTGAGGTGTTGTGTGTTCGTAGTAATATGAGCAGAAGGTTATACAGGAAGAAAGGATGAATATGGTTACGAATTGGAGTAACACCGGTAACAACAGGATACACCTTAAACAACTGTTGCAAGAAGAGTTAAAAGAAGTGTACAGTGCTGAAAAGCAGCTTATTCTTGGCATGAAGAAGTTTGCTGAAGAAGCCATCTCACCCCAAATCCAATCGACATTTTTAGGATACGCCGATGATGGAGCATTGCAGATTGAAAAACTGAAGATGGTATTCAGTAACATGGATCTTCCTGCTTTTGGCAAAAAGTGTAAGACTATGGAGGGATTGCTCCTAGAAGCCGAAGATAGGATTGCCAATTTTGCAGGCAATGCAATGCTGGATGCCGCCCTTATTGCGCTGGTCCAGAAAATCAAACATTATGAAATTGCGGCCTATGGAACCATGCATGCGTATGCGCAGATGATGGACATGGATAACGCTGCGGCTCTTTTTAATGAAATATTATGTGCTGAAAAATCCGCGGATCAACAGCTTACAGCTTTAGCATTGAATTTTGCCAATAGAAAATAAGAAAACGTGGTTGTTAATCCTCATTGGTTATTGTTAGTTTCTGTAACCGATGAGGATTAAATGAACCTAATTGCGTGCATAGACATTCAGTTTTTTCTGTAGCACCTTTTTAATGGTATGGATTCTCGTTTTTATAGTCCCTTCTTTAATGGACATCTGTGTTGCAATTTCATGGTATTTAAATCCTTCCAGGTACATGCTGAAGATTTCATAGTTCTCTTTCGATAAAGCTTTCATAGAGTCCTCTATATCCTTCAGTACAAAATTCGTTTCTGCCTTATTATTGGTTGCCGAATTTAGGGATTGCCGATAGGTAATTTCTTTTTCCGCGGTTCGGTGAATGTTTAACCGTCGGTATCGATTCAAGTAAATGTTTTTCATGATTACGTAGAGCCATGAAACTAATTTTGGATGATTAATGAATTTCTCAAAAGATTTCAGGGAACGGATAAAAGTTTCCTGTACTAAATCTTCCTTTTCAACAGGATCAGTGGTGAAGTTGTTGGCAAGCCGTTTTAGGATTACCGTGTTTTCTTCAATGGAGGCGTTTATTTGACTTTTCATTTTAGTGGTTGTTATGTTATATTACAACGCTTTGAGAATGAGTATGTTTCACGTTTAGCAATGAAGGTGTAAAAAGGGGTATTAATACGAAGAGGGGGTATTAATCTTGAAAACTTCGATTTGGGAACATTTCAGGATTTACACATAATCCGCTCTGCCAAAAAACGGCCAATTGAAATAACGACGAATATTATATGAAATTAAATGCTGTCCAGCAAAATGGAAAACCTTTGTGTTTTCCGATATAAAATAAATTGTTTGATTTTATTTTAAATAACATCCTATTGAACAAGGTGTTATAGATTAGTTGTAGATTCACTGTGGAAGGAAAGGAGTATAGAAAACAAATTGAATTCATTTGTTACAGAAAACAGCGGAGGGAAAATAAATTCCAAATTTAACTATTTTGATAAAATTATTTTATAAGTATTCTCTAATAAATGTTCCATGATTTAGCTAAATTTTTCTAGAAACCACTTTTGGAAATATGGGCGTAGTTATAATTAAGCAGGTATTTAACAGTAAAAATTACTTTAAAACTAAATTTTGGCTACAAGGTTTGTGCGGAAAATACCTGAAATAGTTTATTAAATACTGAAATATACACGTTGTACCGAGGAAACATTATTAGAAAGCATAAAAATGACTAATTTTAATAGTTTGGAAAGGATTTTTGGGGAATTTCTACCACGGAGACGATTGGAATTATTTGTACTACTATTATTAGCCATTAGAGCTGGAGGAGCAATTTAAAATGTCGAGTTCAAGAAACGAGTCATTAGAAGAACGGAAGGTGAAAGGACAGTATTCGCTATTTGATGAGGAATCAAGTGGGGATTTTTTATGTTTCGATCTTCTATTCCACGATAGTATTTTTTCTATACTCATTCTCGACAAGTATTATCAGCTTTCAAAGATAAATGGTCGGTTTGAGCAATTTTTTGGTAAGGAAGAGGGGCAGGGCTTAGGGAGCAGCATTTTTGATTTCCTGAGTGATTCGGATAGTAAAAATTTAAAGCAGGTTTTAGCTGACAAGGAGCTGGCCAAGGAAGCACTCATTATACCGTTAACTTTTCAGTTTGATGGACATGATTCCCAACTGGTAGATGCGTATGTCAAGGCGTATGAGAATACGTTCGGTGAGCGGCAATATTGCCTTTTATTGTTTGACAAACATTTTCAACCAGATAATTCTATCCATAGTTTTAAACAAGAAATATTCAAGACCATTGTCGATACACAAGAAAAAGAGCGTATTCGGATCGGGCGGATGTTGCATGATAGTGTTGCACAGCTATTATATGCTATTCGCTTAAAAATGCAGCATGTTCTGGGCGATAGGGAGTATCAATCCGATGACATAAAATCGATGAAGGAACTCCTAAATGAAGCTATTGTACAAGTGAGAAATCTTTCTGTCGACCTAGTGCCTTCCGTACTTCAGGATTTCGGCTTAGTGCAGGCTATTCATGCCATGGCAAACCGCATTTCCACTGCTGATTTTAAAATTGAAGTGAAAGTCCCAGAATTTTGTGAGGATTTTGATAACAATCTCAAATTGGCCGTATTCCGTATTATTCAAGAACTATTAAACAATGCCATTAAACATTCGATGGCGACAACTGTTGCTATAACGGTAATTTGTGAAGATCATACAGTTAACATTTCCGTCACGGACAATGGAAAGGGATTTGGAGAAAGCCTTACCGAACTCCAGAAAAAGGGTACAGGCCTACGTGCTATCAAAAATAGAGTAGATCTATACAACGGCGAAATTAAAATTATGGATAGGGAAATTGGGGCCGGTATTTATACCACATTAACGATTTAATTACATGAGTGAAGTTCATATTTTATTGGTAGAAGACCATTTGGTCGTTCGAAATGGTATGAAATTATTGTTGGAGGCCCAGCCGAATTTTTCCGTGGTGGCGGATGTTAATAATGGTAGTGAAGCACTGGAAATGCTTAAGGATGGACTAAAGCCGGATATTGTCCTTACAGATCTCAATATGAAAGAATTCGATGGCATGTTACTCATCGAACAGGTTAGCTCTGAATTCCCGGACATCAAGGTTATTGTGCTGTCGATGATGGACTGCGAACAACATGTTTCAAAGTCTTTTGAAAACGGGGCAAAAGGTTACTTGGTGAAAAATGTCGCCGCCGATGAGCTCGTCTTCTGCATTAACCATGTGGCCAAGGGAGGACGCTATCTATGTGAGGAACTGAGCATGAACTATGTGCAGAAATCCATCGATAGAAACCATTATACGCCAAATCTATTGGACCCACAAGCGCTTGAACTGACTTCCCGCGAGTTGGAAATCTTAGAATTATTGGGCGAGGGATTGACTAATTTGGAGATTTCGAAGAAACTTTTCCTCAGCAAGCGTACCGTTGAAGGGCACCGCCAGAATCTGATTGACAAAACGGGATCCAAGAACACGCCAGCTTTGATTAAATTTGCTGTCCTCAACGGATTGTTACGGTAATTAGCAGGGAGGTAGGTGATGTGTGAAATCAATCTCGAATTATTGAATGACTTATCTTTACGGATAAAGGAAAATAAGCTTACCCTGGCTTTAGCGGAAAGTATGTCGGCGGGTTATTTTTCTGCAATTTGGAGTATGCAGGTCTATTCGGGTGATTTTTTCAAGGGTAGCATAATTGCTTTCGCCAATGAGGTGAAAGAAGATATTCTTAAAGTGGATAAGGCATTAATCAAGGAATTTTCTGCGGAATCCATACCTGTTACGGAGGCCATGGCCAAAGGCTTGCAATACCTCATTCCCTCAGCTATTCAGCTTGCCATTACCGGATTGGCCTATGGATGTGATGATCCCCAAGAGCGAGCAAAAGTTGGGGATGTTTTCATCAGTATTGGATTTCAGGGCAAACAAACCAGCCGTTCCTTTAGTTATGGCGACGACCTGGCCGCTGACATCTTTATTCAGGCATTCAATAGCTCGCTCGTATTGCTTGCGGATGTCTTGGCCGCATCTGATTAAATGGTAATCCGTCCTCCGGTTGCAGGAATGGTTGCGCCTGAGACATAGGATGCCGCATCGGAAGCTAAGAACACAAATACTGGAGCGATTTCCGCAGGTTGTCCAGGTCGCCCCATCGGTGTATTCTTTCCGAAGTTTTCATGATCGGGTATTGTACTTGGGATAAGCGGAGTCCAAATCGGTCCTGGAGCCACAGCATTTACACGAATCCCTAAACCATCTTCGAGAAATTTCTGCGCCAGATTCGCGGAGAAATTTTGAATGGCCGCCTTGCTTGCCGCATACGGCAAAAGTGTAGGGTTCGGATCATACGCATTAACAGAAGTGGTATTGATAATACTTCCACCTGGACGTATATGCTTCTTTGCATATTTTACCAAATAAAACATCGCACTGAGATTCGTTTCAAAAGTTTTGTTCCATTCCTCAGCGGTAATGTCTTCAATTTCCTGATAGCTCATCTGGTAGGCAGCATTGTTCACAAGGATATCAATCACCTTAAACTCGGACACGGTGGTCTCAATTAAATCTTTACAGACATCTTCCTTACTGATATCACCTTTAAAAAGTAAAGCTTTCTGTCCGGCTTGTTTAACCCATTCTGCAGTATCATATGCATCTTCATTTTCGATTTCATCTAAATAGGATATCACAATATCTGCACCTTCACGGGCCATGGCTATGGCCGTTGCCTTCCCGATTCCAGAGTCGCCCCCTGTAATAATGGCCACTTTTCCCTTCAGGAGTTGACTACCTTTGTAGGTCAGCTCGCCGTGGTCTGGTTTGGGATCCATCAGTTTTGTCTCGCCGGGAGGATCTTGGTCTTGCTTTTTAAATGGTGGGATAGGGTACAGTTTTTTAGGATTTCCGCCAGTGTTAGTTTCCATATTCGTTTATTTATTTCGTGTTACTTTGATGCATTTTTCCAAATCGTAGCAATTCGGACTATTTATTAAACAATTTGCACCCTTAATCGTTCAATTTAAAAGCAAATGGTGCTTCACCTTAAGAATTTTGAATATGGCGTTGACTTTTATCTTTGGAATGTTTTTCGATGGAGAATGGGATTTTCTGCTTGAGATCATTCTTCGTTCCCTCGTTATGTTTCTGTTGATCCTCGTGATGCTACGCATCTCAGGGCGTAGGGGTGTTCGCCAATTGACCTTATTTGAAGTGGCCATTATCTTGGGTCTTGGATCCGCGGCTGGAGACCCTATGTTTCAGGAAGATTTACCTATTGTACATGCCATACTGGTTTTTCTAACCGTAATCTTATTGTACAAGGGCATTACCTGGTTATCCGCTAAATCCGCTTTCGTCAATAAACTTATGGAAGGCGACCCATTGGTTATCGTACGGAATGGCACCTTTGCGGTGACGGAGGATAACGTCGATAATTTTTCTAAGATGGAGTTCTTCGCTGAATTACGGAATGAATCCGTTGAGCATCTCGGGCAGCTGCGGACCGCAGTTTTGGAAATCGATGGTTCCATCAGCATCATTCGCTATGCTCCGAAAGAGCTGCGGTATGGCCTTCCACTTTTCCCTGATGATTATAAAGAAATTCAACTGACCGAACAGGTAACGGGGCATTTTGCATGTATGTTATGTGGTCGGATCGAAACAGTCATTCGACCCAATTTCAAATGTCCAACCTGCGGACGCTGTCGGTGGACCCACGCCATCCGTACTGAATACCATTAATTGGTCGGATAAGGGAAAAACAGGCGCACTTTCGTGCCATTATCCAATTTACTCATGATATTGATGTTTCCGTTGATGCTGTCTAGGATTTTTTTAACGATATATAGTCCATTACCTTTTCCATAATGGTCCTGCGAATTGGAAGCGCGATGGAAATTTAAGAAAATGCTATTGACCTCTTGCGTAGGAATACCGATTCCGTTATCCTTTACATAATAGACAACACCCTTACTGGTCGTTTCGCTATAAATCTCAATCCTTGCCGTGCTATCTTTCGGAGTATACTTAAAAGCATTCCCGATAATATTGGAAAATATGAGATAGATTGCCCCAACGTCTCCCTTTAGTGGTAGAAATTGGCCCATGACCACAGTTTCCGGGGGTTTGTTGTACAAAATGGAAGCCTCATCAATCCATTTCCGGAGAAGGACCTCCATATTGATGGTGTTCTGTGCGATCTCGTATGATTTTGCCTTACTGAGTTGTACCGTTTTGTCAATGATGCTATTCAGGGAAGAAATCGCATCATCAATCAAACCATACCATTTTTTGAGGTTTTCATTTTCCAAATCCTGCATCTGTTGCAGATGGGAGACAGCCAAACGGGCGATGGAAATTGGGTTTTTGGCATCGTGTGCTAAAGTATGCGTAATGATTTCCAATTCATTATTGAAGGATAATTTTAGTTTTTGCTCTTCAATCGTTTTAATGGCGTCCTTTTGTCTGGTGACATCTACAGCAGTATTCAAAATCGCAATAACCTCTTCTTGATCATTGCAAATGGGTTTATATTCAAAATCAAAATACCGCTTGTAGACCAGTGGTCCATCCACGATATGGGCGACGGTATTACTAGCAATATAGGGCGTGCCCGTCTTCCATACGTTCTGCAGGATTCTGACGAATCCCTCTTCTTGGAAGTGTGGAAAAGCAACGGTCAAGGGTTTGCCGATAACGGTCTGATTTGCGCACCATAGGGTCATCATGGCTTGGTTGGCATATATAATACGAAGATCTTCTCCTTGATAAATTGCAGTTGATAAGTGAGATTTATTTAATATGTTGAGAATGAATTCAGCATTATTTTCTGTCATAAATTGTACTTCCTTTTTTTTTGTTGTAATAATCAGTTGGTGTGATTTTGTAGCTAAAAGTTTACACAAACCATGCCACCCTACTGGGTTGAGATGGCGCTTCAGCGTGAATTCTTTTGCTTTTTAGCGCGCTAAGAGCGCCACGTGTTTGGTAATGATGTGTTATAATTCTGTATGAGTGCTGGTTATCCGTTGTGATGTCATGCTGTCATTGTTGGCTAAGGTGCTATCCTAATGAAGAATCTTCACCTTTGGGAGAGATGAAGATTCTTACTGAGGGTTGTAATTAACTTTTAGGAATTGTATGTTTAAAATTTTACCCCTATTAATCTTGCCCTCTTTTTCTATTTGCTCGTATGTTATACACCGCATAGATTAAGAAGAAAACCGCAATGGCGCCAAGAAAAATAGTTAAAAAAACCATGTTAAATTATATATTCCGCTCCATCGATCGCAATAAATAAAAACCAGGTAGGTTCAAATTGGGAGTATCCGCTACCTGGTATATGGATATTGGATTTTTGGAGAAATGTCTATCTGTCCCTTAAACTTTTAATATGGTCGTGCGCAGAAATTTGCGTTGCCATTTGGTCTTGAAGGACATTGGTAAGCTCTGGATAATGTTCAACACTATCATTCAAGAGTTTTCGGTAGGCTTCTTTCCATTCATCTTCCCCTTTCTCACAGTTTTCTAAAACAGCCTGTGAAGTGGAAGGTGCAACGATTGATTTGATGTCCATCCAAATACGGAATAATTTTCCGCTCATACGCGTTCCTTCGTCTGCTTCTGCTCCAAATTGTTCCACAAACGGTCGAAGTTCCGTATTGAACTGTTCCGATTGCTGCCGATATTGATCGAACAAATTTTGTAATTCATGAATGTCATCGCCAGAAACAATTTCAGATGCTTTTTCATAACCGGCAATACGGTCATTGTTGATTTCGATTGCCTGGTTTACAATATCTATTTTCTTTTGTGTATTGTCCATGATGGTGTGATTTTTAATTTTGAACATTCATCGGACTGGATTCGTTGGTACGAATTTGATTTCGGGTATTTTTATTCGGTTATTCGTATTTATACCAAAGACTTGCGATTAATTACCCTTCGTTGCAAGTTGCCTTAATTTTTTTTCTGCAAGTTTTAGTTTCTTTGGTTTGTTTAATCCTTTGTTTCGTTTTATCCAATTTTCTAGGGAACCTTGTACATAAATCTCTCGCAATACGGGGAAGATGTAATGCTTATTGGTTACTGATCTCGAATTACCTAAGTATTTTGCTACTGTTTCTTCAACATCCATAGATCGTTTAATGCGTTCCTTTTCCGTTTTTTCGTTTCCAGATTGAAGCAAGAGAAATAAATATTTTAAAGAGGCATGCCAGGTTCGGAAAGTCTTGCAGGTGATAGCTGTCGAAGCGCATTCTTGGAGGTAACTGTTCAGATCGGCAGCATGTAGCTTTGCCTTTTTATTACCTTGGTTCTCATAAACGAACAGGTGTTTTCCACGACTCTCCATTAGTTCTTCGAGATAATGGATCAATTTTTTGCTTTCCACGATTTTCTCTTGAGGAACTGCTTTCTTACCAATATATTTTATGGTTATTTTCTTATTGTCTTTATGGATGTGTTTTTTCTGGAGGGTCGTCAACCCGTAGGATCCATACACTTTGCTGTATTGTTCATTCCCTACACGTATGGCGGTCTGATCCAGGACGGATAGTGCTATTGCCGAAACTTTACGTTGGTCTAGATTTTCGCGCTTGAGATCTTTCCGGATCTGTTTTCGGATGTCAGGAAGAATTTTTCCGAAATCGGCAAGGTGTTCGAATTTCTCCTTGTTTCTTTTCTCCACCCATGAAGTTGAATAAATATATTGCCGGCGTCCCTTGATGTCAAGGCCGACAGCTTGGAGGTGATCCTTAGGTGAAGCAGAAATCCATACATCTGACCAGATTGGAGGAATAACCAATCCTTTGATTCGTGCTAGGATTTCCTCGGATCGAATCAATTGACCGTTTGAAGAATAGTAGGCAAATCCTCGGCCTTTCTTCATTCGCTTTATCCCCAAGGTTGAATAATCAGCTTCCTTATTGGTAGGTGTTTTTTGCTTTGTGGCCATATGGTCGTATATGCGGATTATTTTTTTTCCTCTTCATCCAAATCCAATAAGCCATGGATCAGGGCTTTCCATTGCGGAAAGGAAGCTCCTAGTTTTGCACCCAAGGCAACGACTATATTCCTGATTTTATCAGCAAGGGAATCCAATTCCAGATTCATTAATTCGTTCCTTCCGAAATAGGAAGCTTCAACTATATTTCCGATCCGTTTAATCTGGAAGGTTGAGCTGGACATGTTATTGAAGAAATGCTTTGTTTCCAGGTCATCTTCCGGATTGGGTAGGGTGGAGGGCCTTAAGCGCATGGTGAGGATCTCTGTGTTATCTTCCCGACTTTCATCGATCTGTTCGACACGTACATAATCATACCCACCCGTACTCCAAAGTCCTGGACCGGGGATATCAATTTGAATATAATCACCTTCTTCTGCGAGGCCTTCCTTTTTTGTTCCCAATGTATCCAATAAGGTAAAAGTAGAAGCCGGTAAACTTGCAATTTCATACCAATAATTAATGCTCAACAATTTAATCCTAGTAGTGGAATAAAAATCCATGGCTTCTTCTTTGGTATTGCATGTTTTGGATTCCGTAATGTCCAACTTTTTACCTTCTTCTTGTTTTGGAATTGCGTGCTTCATGACTGTCTTTTTCTTTATGAACAGATGAACCATAAATTGGTTGAGGGAAAGTCTGTCCATAGGGTTGTATAAAGTGATAACCAGCTTCCAATAAAAACGGCAACCCAGTTTTAAATGGGTTGCCGTTTGTTGTATTTTGGACAGATGAAACAGATTAGTGGCTATGGCCAACGGCCCCACTCATTTTGGCATTGATAAAAAATGCACCCTTGATTACCACCTTCACATTTGGTGATAACTCTTGTACTGGTGTAATTCCCGTATAACCCATGTTGGAAACGCCTTTGATGACCTCAATTTTTTCGAATGTGATGCCATGTTCATGGTCATGCGTCTCTCCTTTGGAATGGTCGTGTTCAGCCTCATTCTCATCGTGGTCATGTCCTTGCTCGTTTTCATGGGCATGCTCATGCTCGCCATTCTCTTCAGCCTTTTTATCGGTTTCAATAAAGATATAATATTTGCCATTTGCTTCGACAATGGCATCATCGGGCACGGCAGGGGTCGTCACATCGCTCATGCTGATGATCCCCGTCGTGTTCATGCCATCGATCAAATCGGTCTTATCTCCGGTAACAACACAATGCACAGCTATGGATTTGCTATCGTTCTCAAAGGAAGCACCCAATTTAGAAATTTTGGCAACATAGGTTTGGTCAGGGTTATTCACGGTTGTAAAGGATATATCCTGTCCGATTTTTAAATGAGGCAAATCCTTTTCAAAAACTTGCAAGTCAAGATGGATCATCGAGTTATCAACGATCTCTACGATCGGCGAAGAAACATCCACATACGACCCCAATTTCAGGAAAACATTGCTGACAACTCCGTTAATGGGACTAACCACAGCGATTACAGATCGTAGATTCCCTGCGCTTATTTTGGCAGCAGAAATGCCCAACACATTGAGCTGTTGAGCCAAGGAGGCTCGTTTTGTTTTCAAGATATTGAGATTGCTACTCGCACTTTGCAGATTCCGTTTGATTCCCGCATTTCCGGCATTCAGCTCCTGTTGTCGCTGGAGTTCTTGTTCCGCCAGCAGAATTTCATTGACCGTGTTGAGGTAGTCTTCTTGCAATTGGATAAACTGCGGATTGACAATGGTTGCTATGACCTGTCCTTTGCGAACCTGATCCCCAAGTTGCACATTTAACGTGCGGATGGAGCCGCCATAGAGCGGGGTAACGTTCGATCGGTTATTATTAGGAACCCGCAGGATACCATTGGCCTTAATTGTTGCGGTCAATGCTTTCTGCTCTATCGAACCAAAGGCAATGCCCACTTCCTTGATCTGTTCTTGGGTAAGCGAAGCTACGGTGGTGGGTTCACTTGCACCATGTTCATGTCCATGTGCTTCTTCTTTTTCGGCAGATTCCTTGCCTTCTTTTGCCCCACATGAGCCTAGGGATACGAGCAGGCCGATTGCCAGGAGGCTAAAATATATAGGTGATTTTATGTTCATGATGTTATTGGTTGATAAGGCCATAAATTGTGATGACGGATTCATTAATCTGTTGGATACTTTTGAGATAATTTAAATGGATGTCGGTGGATGTCTGCAAGGCAAACAAATATTCCACATAGGAAATGTCACCAGCGGAATAGCCGAGCTTGGCTGCCGAAATGATTTCCTTAGCATTCGGCAATGCACTATTTTTGAAATACTGGTATTGCGCTAGATGCTGCTGGTACTGGTTCATTCCGTTCTGTAATTCCTGTTAAAGTTGTGATTTCTGCCAGTTGGCTTCCAACTCCATTGCTTGCCTTTGATAATCCAGGGACTTCATCTTAGCCTTGGTCGAGCCGAAAGTTAAAGGAATTCCAACCCCAATCTCAAACGCGTGGAATCGCTGTCCGCGGCCGTAAAATTTCTCTACACCATTTCTTTCATGTAATCCAATGATGGACGCATTGGTGTATCCGATAGTGAAATCGGGAAGGCCTGTGGATCGTTCTACGGATTTATTCGCCTCTGCTATCCTTGCCTGTTGGTATAGTGCCTGCACTTGGGGATGCTGGTCCAGGTTGACCGTATCAATGGCATCTGTAATCATCAGCGGCTGATAATCCGTCGATGTCACAATGCGAAAGTCAGCTTCTGTTTGCATGACATTACTTAAACTGGCATAAGCGTTGGTTAATAGCACCTGATTCTGTTGATAAAGTAAGCTGATCTCTCCGCGTTTGGCTTCTGCCGTGCTGATATCGACCTTTTTCGTATCGCCAGCATTGTAGCGTACATGTGCTATCCGGATAAAATCCTGATAGATGCTATCCAGCGTATGCAACTCCTTGGCATTGTGTTCGAGGTAATCAATCTGGTAAAAATAGGTCCTGACCAATTGCTTGATCTGATTGATGGACCACAAGCGATCCACTTGCTTTTCCTTGATCTGCTCAGTGACCAAGGCTTTCCTTGATTTGAACAGCGTCGGGAAGGGGATGTTCTGTGCGATGGAAATGGCGTCGTTCTTTTCAAAGCCGTCGTTTTGTCCATATTGGAAATTCAATGCTGTTTTTGGCAATTCCCCACTCGTTTTCAATAAACTTTGCGTCGCCTCCACATACCTTCCTTTGGCCTGTATGTCTTTATTGTTTTTTACGGCCGTTTCAATCGCCTGATCTATTGTTAAGCGCTCCTGCGCATGTGCAAATGATAGGGTGCTGCCGAAAAGTATAAATCCAATTACCCATGTTTTCATTGTTCTGGTTCCTTTAAAATTAAATTTTGTGTTGAAGATGATGTACAACAGCGGTAATACAAATAGGGTAAGGATGGTTGCTGTGACAAGTCCACCAATAACGACGGTTGCCAATGGTTTCTGTACTTCCGCACCGGCACTTGTGCTAATCGCCATTGGTAAAAATCCTAATGAGGCAACTGCTGCAGTCATCAGTACTGGGCGAAGCCGAATCTGTGTTCCTTCTTTCACCCGTTGGATGATATCGGTCATGCCTTCCTTTTCGAGTTGGTTGAATTTGCCGATCAGGACAATGCCATTGAGAACAGCTACGCCGAATAAGGCTATAAACCCTACGCCCGCACTAATGCTGAATGGCATATCACGCAAAAGTAAGGCGAACACCCCACCGATAGCACTCATTGGAATCGCTGTAAAGATCAATGTAGCCTGCTTGAAGGAATGGAAAGTGAAATACAGAAGCAAGAAAATTAAGGCCAGTGAAATAGGTACGGCGATCATTAATCGGGCACTTGCTTTTTGCAGATTTTCAAATTGACCACCATAGGTGAAATAATAGCCAGAAGGCAAGTTCACCTGTTGTTGAAGTTTATCCTGAATCTCTTCAACGACGGACTGCACATCCCGGCCTGATACATTGAAGCCGATGACAATCCTCCTTTTTCCAGCTTCACGGCTGATTTGTGCCGGACCAACAGTAAAGTCAATGGAGGCCACCTGGGATAGGGGTACCTGGATGTTATTCTTTGTCGGAATCAACAAATTGGCTACATTATCCATGTTCTTCCGATGCGTACTATCCAATCGAACGACCAAGTCAAAACGGCGCTCATTTTCATAGACTTTACCGGTGCTTTTTCCGGCAAAAGCGGTGCTGACAATATCATTGACATCTTTAACAGATAACCCATAATTTGCCATTCTGACGCGATCGTAGGTGATATTAATCTGTGGCAATCCGGAAACCTGTTCCACCTGAGGTGCCGTTGCACCTTGGACGGTTTGGATAATGCTATTTACGCGGTTGGCATAATTCGCCAGCGTGTCCATGTTTTCGCCAAATATCTTAACGGCCACATCCTGTCGGATTCCGGTCATCAATTCGTTGAAACGCATTTGAATAGGTTGGTTCTTTTCAAAGAATACACCTGGAATAACCTGCAATTTTTCCATGATGGCTTCGCCGAGTTCAGTATATGAACGGCCGGAGGTCCACTCTTTTTGTGGATGTAGGATCACCATGATGTCGGTTGCTTCAGGGGGCATGGGATCCGTAGGTACTTCCGCAGCACCTGTTTTTCCAACGACCATCTTCACTTCATCAAATCCCTTGATGATCCGTGATGCCTGCATGGATGTTTCCAGACTCTGGCTTAAGGAAGTGCCCGGAGGAAGGATACAATGGAATGCATAATCACCTTCCTGCAGCTGCGGGATAAATTCTCCACCCATCCGGCTGAACAGAAAGATGGAAAATAAAAATAAACCGATCGCGGCCGTTACGATGATGTATTTTAAACGGATGGCTTTATCCAGGATCGGAGCATACCAATCGTGCAATTTATCTACCATTTTGTCACTAAAGGTGCGTTTGTTGTGCGGTTTCTTCGGAAGGAATAAAGCACACATCATCGGAATATAGGTCAACGAGAGAATCAATGCCCCAAGGATGGCAAAACCTACGGTTTTTGCCATGGGGGTGAACATTTTCCCTTCTACACCGACCAAGGTAAGAATAGGGATATAAACGATGAGAATAATGATTTCCCCAAAGGCAGCTTGTGTCCGGATCTTCGACGCGGAATCAAAGACTTCCTGATCCATTTCCTGCTGGCTGAGCTTATGGGTAGTCTTGCGGAGACCCAGGTGATGAAGGGTCGCTTCGACCACAATGACGGCACCATCCACGATCAACCCAAAATCTATGGCCCCCAAGCTCATCAAGTTGGCACTGACACCGAATACATTCATCATGCCTAAGGCAAACAATAAGGATAGGGGAATGGCTGAAGCTACGATCAAGCCTGCTCGTAAATTTCCCAAAAAGAGCACCAAAACAAATATGACGATCAAGGCACCTTCAATAAGGTTCTTTTGAACGGTACTTATGGCACGATCCACCAGATCCGTCCGATCCAGGTAGGCTTCGATCGTCACATCATCAGGTAGGGATGCCTGTATCGTTGGTAGCTTTTCCTTCACCCTTTTGACCACTTCATTGCTGTTTTCGCCTTTCAGCATCATAACAACGCCACCTACAGCATCCACTTCTCCGTTATAAGTCAGCGCACCATAGCGCACCGCGGAACCCAACCGGACATCGGCCACATCCTTCACATAGATCGGCACCATGCCGTCAGTCTTTACGGGGATATTGCCGACATCTTCCAGAGATGTCACTAACCCGATGCCCCGGATGAAATAGGCATTCGGTTTCTTGTCAATATAAGCCCCACCAGTATTCTGGTTGTTGTCTTCCAAAGCGGTAAAGACTTCTGGAATACTGACGCCCATGGACCGTAGCCGTTCCGGATTGATGGCAACCTCATATTGTTTCAATTCACCACCGAAGCTGTTGATCTCGGCAATGCCCGGGGTACCGTAGAGCTGCCGAGCAACAATCCAATCCTGCATTTCGCGCAGGTCCTTGGCATTGTATTTCGATTCACTGCCTTTTTTCGGGTGGATGATGTATTGGTAAACTTCCCCGAGACCGGTACTCACGGGCGCCATTTCCGGTGTCCCGATACCAGGTGGGATGTCTTCCATGGCTTCACCAAGTCGCTCATTGATCAGCTGTCGGGCGAAATAGATATCTATTTCTTCTTTGAACACAACGGTTATGACCGATAGTCCAAAACGGGAAATACTGCGGATTTCCTCTATATCCGGTACATTGGCGATGGACTGTTCTATGGGAAAGGTAACTAAACGTTCCACTTCCTGACCAGCCAAGGTCGGGCAGGAGGTAAAAATCTGAACCTGATTGTTCGTGATGTCAGGGACGGCATCGATTGGTAATTTGGTGGCACTCCAAGTGCCCCAGATAATGAGAACCAGCGTCATTATGCCAATAATGATCTTGTTCTTAATACTGAATCTTATGATTTTATCTAACACAAGTCAACGATTAAATACAACAATGCGAACACCAACTTATCTTAGGATGGTGCAAACTCAAAAAATCCACAAAGCTGTGCTATGCGGGATGAAAAGTGGGCATTATACTTGGGGTGGTTGCCAGATATTGACGTTGTATTTATTGATTAGGGAGTACTCTTTGTCGGATCGGTCGATCGAATAATGGGTTTCGAAAGGTTCAATGATTGGGAAATTGATTTCCTCGGCAGCTGTCAGCGAAATGCCACAACAGGAGCATGTACAGAATGGGGTACAACTGTCCTTGGAGTGATCATGAGAATGCTCTTTTGGCCGGTGGTGTTCTTCGGTATGATCGTGTCCGAAGCAATCCGTTTCGGCAAAATGATCACTGCATGGTATAAATGTCAATACCAGAATGTACAGGGTCAATATCGCCGAGATAACTTTCATTACCATACAAACCTACAAAAGTATTTTTAAAATTAGCCCTTATTTACCTGATATCGAAACTAATTTTAGGAAATTGGACACTATAGTTTCTATCCATAAGCGATAGAAAAACTTTATGAAATTAATCTTGTAACTCCATGATACAATGCTGAAATTTGGGCCTGATTTCTAAGCCGGGCTTGGGTTGCTCTGACCCAACGCATTTGATTTTAAATCAACCGAATTTCTTGGGCATCTCGTTCGAATTCATTATTGAGGCCCATATTTTAATTTATTTTTCGAAAATACATGATTAACAAAAAGTTATTGCCGTTGTTGCTGGGAGGCTTGGGCATTGGGACAACAGAATTTGTCATGATGGGCATGTTGCCGGATATTGCCAAGGATTTAACAATCGATATCCCGACTGCAGGTCATTTGATTTCCAGCTATGCATTGGGTGTTGTGGTGGGAGCACCGTTATTGGTTAGCTTAGGTCGGAAGTTCAGACCAAAGCAAATGTTGATCATGCTCATGATCGCCTTTACGTTATTCAATTTAATTTCAGCAGTGGCCAGTTCATACCATTTACTGCTGATTTCGCGGTTCTTTTCGGGGCTTCCCCATGGAGCATTCTTCGGGATTGGTGCTGTTGTGGCCAGTCGGATTGCCGACGAGGGCAAACAGGCCAGTGCCATTGCGGTCATGTTCGCGGGACTCACCTTGGCGAATCTTGCACTTGTTCCTGTGGGGACATGGGTAGGGCATGAGTTTTCCTGGCGGTACACCTTTGGCATCGTAGGTTTTATCGGTCTGGTCACGATTTTTTCATTGAAATGGCTTTTGCCGAATGTTGAACTTGGAGAACAGGGCGACCTGAAATCCGAAATGGGCATATTCAAGAGCCTACAGGTATGGTTGATCATTATTATCGTTAGTATTGGAACAGGCGGACTGTTTGCCTGGATCAGTTATATCGCGCCTTTAATGACGGAAATATCCAAATTCAAGCCCGATCACATGTCCATGATCATGGTCCTGGTTGGCTTTGGGATGTTTGTCGGGAATATTGTAGGGGCTAAATTGACCGATCGATTTTCCGCTTCCAAGGTTTGTCTCGCCTTATTGATCTCCATGGTTTTGGTGCTAATTGGGATCTATTTCTTATCAGAAAATCAGATCATCTCCCTTATTTTGACATTTTTGGCGGGCGCACTTTCACTCTCCCTAGCATCACCGATTCAATTGTTGATGATCCAAACGGCAAAAAGTGCAGAGATGCTGGGCGCATCCCTGATCCAGGCAGCATTTAATATCGGCAATTCTTTGGGAGCCTTTTTTGGTGGTCTTCCTTTGGTCGCAGGTTTGGGGTATAATTCACCGGTTCTCGTAGGTGCAGCCATGGCCTGTGTAGGTGTTGTCTTTACGCTTGTATTTATTCAAAGGCAACGTAAGGGTATTGTTGAATAATCATTGGATTGGTATAAAAAACGCATTTTTTTTACGGCTATTCATTCTGCCAAGATTTAACAAGGAAAGCAGAAGCGCCCTGTTTAAGGTATTGAACACAGACTGATAGCACGGTAGACTGTGATCACGACCACACTAAGACCTTAGGAGACCTTGTCTGAGGTGCGTCCGAGGTGCGTGCGGGGTTCTACCGAGGTGAGAGCGTGCCTATAGACACGCTCTCACCTCGCTCTCAGTACGCTCTCACCACGCTCTCACCTCGAACAAGGTCTGTCTTGTCCTTATATAGCTATACAAATTATTGGATTAATTCTGAATTGATTATACAGGCAAATTTGGTAATACTATATGTACTATACAAACTCTTTCTGCACTATTGGATATTTTTTCGGTCTCCATCTCTTTCTCAGCGCACCTGACCTCATATGTGCCTGTTCAGGTGTGAGGTAATCACAGCTCGCGTGGGGCCTTAGGTTGTTGTATACCCTGATGTTCTCCCTGATCTTTCTTGTGGTCTCCCTCAGGCCACTCTGTGATGCGTAGAGGTCAAACTCCGCCTTCAGTATGCCGTTCACCCGTTCGGCTATCGCATTCTCATAGGGATCCCCGTTCTCGGTCATGCTGACCCCGATCCCGTTGGTGCGTAGGATATCCACATAGCCTTTGCTACAGTACTGCGAACCCCGATCGGAGTGGTGTATGAGTCCCTTTCCCGGATACTGCCTCTGCTGCAGTGCCATCTGCAGGGCATCGATACATCCCTGTGCCGAGAGGTCGCCCCTGAACGCCCAGCCCACTATCTTTCTGGAATAGGCATCGGTGACCAGGCTCAGATATCCCCAGCGCCGGTTGAGCTGTACATAGGTGATGTCGCTTACCCAGACCTGCTCGGGGCGCTCGACCGCAAGTTCCTTTATCAGGTTTCTGTACTTCTTCATCCAGTGCCGCGAATCGGTGGTGACCGCCTTCCTCTTCCTGACCCTGATCTGTAGGGAATGCTCCCTCATCAGGGCGAAGAGATAGTCGCGGCCGATCCTGATCCCATGTTCCTGCAGGGGGCCGGCGAGCATATGGAGCAGCTTCCGGGTACCGATCCTCTTCTGTTCGCTGCGTATCCGCAGCACGTGCTGCAGGATGATCTCGTCCTTCAGTCCGACATCCTGCACCCGCCACTGGCGGTCATAGTACGCATGCCTTGTTTTGCCAAACAGTCCGCAGATCAAACGGATCCCCATTGCTGGGGATTCCTGTTTGATCTTTACGACCGCTTGGCACCAGACTTTTTTCTGATGTCGATCTTGAGCTGTTCCTCGGCAATATCGATCATGGTATCCAATGCCCTGATCTTCAGGTTTGCATATTCCAGGGCCTTCTTCAGGGCCAGGATCTCTGCCTCTTTGGGGTCTACGGGTTTCTTGTTGGCCATATCATCGGGTTCTGGGGAACTAAGTTCGGTATTTTTCCCCTTATATTCCCTGACCCATCTGGAGACCGTACCGCAGGAGATATCAAAGGTGTTCCCCGCCCGGTAGGCGCTCATCCCGTCCTGGACCGCCCTGATCACTGAACGCTTCAGCTCGGTGGTATACCGCTTTGCCCCAATGGGCTGTCGCCCGAACTTCTTCATCCAGCGGATCAGGCTCACTTCGGAGACACCGTACTGTTCCATCAGGTCCCGGCGGGGGACCCCAAGTTCGATCTGATCCAGCATGTGGAGGATCAAACGCTTGTCGAATGGCTGCTTCTTACTGGTCCGCTCAGCGAACTCAAACTCTCTTTCTATTGTTTCCATACACTTTGTTTTTGTGTATAGCTTTTTTAGGATTGGACAGTCCATGGAATTCAATTCCTGTGGGAAATGTACCCGGCCAGTAGAATGTGTCATTTCGTACGTAGACCCCTAGATATATTCAGATTGTGGATTTGCATTATTTCCCTTATTTTACGTTATTCGTATCAATAGCACGGAAATGAAAAAAGATAAGATTAATGCAGATGAGTTTGTTGCCAAGTTTATGGTGCCCAGCCTTAAGCATTTAACTTATATCCAGACCCCAATAAAAATATTTCCATTAAAGGATATTGCTCCGTACCTGAAAACCCCCATTCCACCTATCTTTTTGGGGTATAATCTTTTGATACATCTGACAGCTGGTCATTTCAAACAACAGATTGAATCGACGACTTTTATGGTGCAGGCACCGGCGATTTTGATCAGTAACTATGGGAATATTTCCGCTATCCACTCCGTCGATAAATCGGCACAGGGATATTGCGTGCTGATAAAAGAACAGTCCATGACCTCGCTTTTTCGCGAACAGGAGATCCTGAATATCTTTACCATTGCTCCATTGTTGAACCTGCATCCGGATGATAGTCAGGATTTTACGGCGTTGCTGGATCTGTTGTATAAGGAGATCTATGGCAAAAACCCGTATACCGAATTCTACGAAAGCTTATTTAAATCGGTTATCCTGAAAATCATCAAGGTATCCAATGCCAATAAAACCCTGGCACGTCGGCAGGAAATTGCTATTGCTTTTAAGCAATTGGTACATCTCCATTTTAACAATGAAAAATCAGTGAATTTCTATGCTGATAAATTAGCGGTATCGGTGAACTATCTGAATCGCTGTGTATCTACTGTATTTAAAAAGTCATCCAAAGAATTGATCCTTGAAGTTGCGATCATCAATAGCCAATTAATGCTTCTTGAAACCAATAAGAGTATCGCGACTATAGCCTATGAACTGGACTTTGCCGACCCCTCTTATTTTACCCGTTTATTTAAGAAAATAGTGGGCATATCACCTTCAGATTATCGCCGATCCCTGGGTAAATAAGATTGAAATTTAAGGAAACCCCGAAAATCCAAAAATTCAAGAAAGAACCAAAGTGTGGAGTATGAAAAAATCCTGCTTTCTGTTTTTAAAAATTTTATTCTAAGTTAACAATCAAGATTTCAATTAATTATATTGATGGCCATAAAAGAATGATTTGGTAAGTGTGCACGATTTGTCCTATTTATTGTCGCGTTCTTCATAGTCAATGCCCGGATATCGCCTTAATTTTACATAAAGCAATAGCAATGCGCTAGGAGAGTTGCGCAAAGCATGCAAATTGATGTTTCCTTCATATGGAGACATCGAAGATGAATAAGATTGTAAAGCATAATTTATAGGATTAGAAAATGAACGAGGTAATAGGACAAGTAGATTTCGATAGCTACATTAAGTCATTCAAAAAGCATTTATACCATTTATTTAGAGAAGAATTTGATTACAGCGCCATCAGTTTAAAGCGCGATTTTCCTGCTGAATTTCTAGCAGAGATCATGAAGAAACAACCTTTGGCGGTTGCTATCCCTTCGCATTTCGGCGGTCGTGGGGTGCAGGTAAAAGAATGTTTAAGTGTTCTCGCAGCAGCATCTTACGAATCATTGGCATTATCGCTGATGTTCGGGATCAATATTGCCTTATTCTTGGAGCCTTTGGCCAAATATGGTAATTACACGGTGCAAGAACGTGTTTTTAAGGATTTCTTAGAGAATAACGCCATGGGTGGTTTGATGATCACGGAAAAAGCATATGGTAGCGATGCGTTGAATATGAAAACGAACTATCAGGCTATTGGCGATGATTATAAAATACAGGGCGAAAAACACTGGCAAGGTTTGAGCGGTGCAGCCGACTATTGGTTGGTCACTGCACGTAAAGCCAATGAAAATGGCGAATTGACCAGGGATATTGATTTCTTTGTTACGGAAAATAAGAATCCAAATCAACACATTCCAATGGTGGAACGTTATAATAATCTGGGATTATATGCGATTCCTTATGGAATCAATCCGATTGACGTAACGGTTCCTGCTGATCAAAAATTAAATCCGGAAAGTACTGGGATTAAGTTGATGTTGGATATGTTGCATCGCAGTAGATTGCAATTCCCAGGAATGGGGATGGGTTTTATCAAACGCCTGTTGGATGAAACACTACAGCATTGCAATACCCGCATGGTGGGCGGGGCGCCTTTATCCAATTTGGATTCCGTAAAATACCAGATTTCACGAATTCAGGCGGCTTATACGCTAAATTCAGGAATGTGTGCATACAGCGTGGAAACCAGTGGTATTGAAAATGACCTTGCTACATTAAGCATTGAAGCCAATACATTGAAAGCGTTGATCACTGACCTGATGCAAGAATCGGCACAGATCAGCTTGCAACTGGCTGGAGCGAATGGATACCGATTGGATCACATCGCTGGCCGTTCGGTGGTGGACAGCAGACCATTCCAGATTTTTGAAGGTTCCAATGAAATGCTGTATGGTCAGATTGCTGAAGCGCTCTTGAAATTGATGCGTAAAGCCAAAGAAACGAATTTATATACCTTTTTAACAGGATATCCGACTGCCAATATCAGTGCGCCTTACTTTAAAGAGCAATTGAATTTCAGTGTCGATGGTGGCTTTAACCAGCGTGATTTGGTGACGATCGGCCGTATGATCGCACGGGTGATCAGCTTCCAATTTGTCTTGAAACTACAAGGGTTCAATGCGCAATTGGTTGAAATCACAAGACAACATATCCAAATGGATCTAATGATGTTTGCTGGTCAGTTGAACAGCAAAAACCACGCTAATCCAATTCAGGATTATGAAGTGGATTCCGATTGGACATCTTTCTTAAGCTAATCACTTTCATTATTATTTATATTAGCCTGTCGACGTGAGTCGATAGGCTTTTTTTTGTTTCTGGTATCCCTTGGTAATTTCCCGTAATATTATCTTTCAATGCTTTAGGAAAGAGCAGATGGGATAAAAGCATAAAAAATCCCGGATGGGGATTGCATTCGCTTTCCTTACCGGGATTTCAACTAATAAAAAATAACACCCAAACCCATGCATTAGGTTTGGATTTTATTGGGAAAGTGCTGTTATTTTGTGCGGATGCATCGGATTTGTAAGCCAAGGTTCCGATCCACATCTTGAATTGTTGCTTCTCCAAAATCTACACGGATTTCTTTTTCATTGATCCGAGTATAGGTAGCCTGCCTTACATAGGCTTTTGCCGTTCCTGGTGTTGAACCAACATTGCTTGTCCAGAACATGGCACTGACAGGATTCGAATAGATTTGCCTGCCTTCTTTATATACTTCGCTATAATAATCTCTTATGCTGTTTAAATAAGGAATAGGTTCGTTTTCATCGTATGGATGTGATCGATATCCTTGGAAAAAAATAGCCATATACCGCTGAGGGAATATGTATTCTTTAGCTGCCGGTCCGGAAGGAACATGCGCTATCCGAATACCAACATTATGCCGCAGAACAGCGTTATCCTGCCAACTGACCTGAATATTTTCTGCTGGCAATGTTACTAGGCTCTCAGCCTCATCAGCTGTTGGCATTCGCCAAATACCTTTTGGATAGACTTGTAAGCATGGATCCTTTGTTGAATCATAGCTCCCCGTGTTTGTAGCATCCAGTGGGTGAAGCGCATTCCAACGGAAATAATTTACGTTGGGGTTTATATGGTGAAATGCTTGATGACCGAATACACCCATAAACCGCAATTGTGGCATTCCATAAGGGGTGTCTGGATGGAATGCAAGGCTCTCTCGTGACCATTTAATGCCATTGATCTCAGCTGGAGATTGGATGAAATCCAATGCAATAGCATATTTTTCGCCCGGATTGACAACTACTGCAGAATTTTTAGCCGCTAGATATTTAGATTCAGTAAAGGAAATTTTATTATTCAGGAACCACGCCCAAAAGCTAATGTCGCCAACCCTAATGGACATTTGATTTTCTACGAGGGTTACAGGCTCAGCACTGTGGAAAATAACGGATTTTGAAATGGTTCTTTCCGAATCTGTAAGGACAAAAGGAATATCAGGAACGAAGGCTGCTTCTCCGATAAATTCCCCGGTGAGAATATTAAAAGTTTTACTTTTTATCATTCCCAAGAAGGAAGCATCTTTACCACTTCCCATGGAAATCTTTCCATTACTACCTTCTGAAAAAGGCATAGACATACCTCGGCTATCAATACTGATTTCTATGCGTGAAGTTTTGTGCTCGAACTGGATGTTCAAAAGATTTTTACCTTGAACCGCTGTAAAGCTTCCTGAAGCATACAAGATGTCTTTATTGAGCGCGTCCTTTTGGGAAATCTCGTTATTATTAACCGTTGGCGGGTTGTTTTCATTGTTGGATATAGCAATCCAGTGATACCGCTGACCACCATCCAATTTTATCTGTTTAGGATGTTCTTCCCCCGAACTCAGGATATGGTCTTCGCCAATTTGATTGCCCCGGATTCCCTGGTTATCTCGAAAGATTTTCAAGATATAGGAAACACCTGATTTTAACTTTTCTGTTCTTTCATTTTTCATAACACCTTTGCTAGGTGTTGTTCCTGCTTTTAAGCCACTGTCTCGACTAAATCCATAGAAATCTTCCGAAGAAACCTGGACCTCAAAATCGCTCTGTAAAGTTCTTCGAGCAATGGTATTCTGTGATAATTTCGCGTGGTTTTTTGAGAAAG
Organism: Sphingobacterium lactis; assembly: GCF_011046555.1. NCBI lineage: Bacteria > Pseudomonadati > Bacteroidota > Sphingobacteriia > Sphingobacteriales > Sphingobacteriaceae > Sphingobacterium > Sphingobacterium lactis. The sequence goes on along the minus strand of NZ_CP049246.1, from coordinate 3,315,329 downwards.
TGGATTTACTTCTTTTCAATTGAATATTTCCATTCTCTTTAATCGACGCATTTAGCGTTAATAGTGCTTCCCCATTTTCATAATCTATATCTGCCCCTTTTTTACAGGAACTTAAAATGAATAAGATTATTACGCTACTCATTAGGTAGCAAAAACCTGCTTTTCTATACTTCATCATGTGGTTGTGCCTAAATTTCTAAAAGGATTTGTTCACTGCCTTTGTCTTGCCATTCAAAAATCTCCGGGGTTGTTTCCGAATTTTCACTTCCTGAAAATACTTCAGCAGAACCGATAGCAATATCGTGTTCGAATTGGATTGGATAAACTTTGATCTGTGGTGGATGATAATTATTTGTTTTGTTATTCATGCTTAATTAATATTCATGGAGACTTTTTTAGAAGCTCGCAAAGAAAGAGAATAAGCGCATGAAAGCAGAATATTGACATACCTATGTGGTACCCAATCCATCTAAATATTTCTTAATTAAGATGATATTAAGTACTTCGCGGAGTGGCTGAATTTTGTCTTTACTTAAAAGCAATAGTCATCTATTGATAATGGGGATAACGTCTCATGACCTCAACCACACATATAGATCTACAGAAGGTTGAATATTCAATTTTTTTCGCAGCAGGTGTTTCCTGTTCTGGATTGTTTTCACAGATTTGAACGTATAATCTGCAATTTCTTTCGTTTGGAAATTCAAATAGATATAAGCTAACAGCGTTAATTCTGAATTTTGTAGATTGGGATTTAATTGGAGGAGCTTAGGCTCAAATTGCGGATAGCATTCCTGAAAGCGAACATAAAAGTTAGGGTGGTTGGATCGTGCTAATTGGATTACTTCCTCAAACGCATCATTTACCTTCACCAATAATACCTTAGCCTCCTGTTCTTGCTTGTTTAACAATTGCTTGTTGTCCTTATATTTCGAAATTATCTTTTTGTATTGCCTGATAAATATGAATAAGGTGATCATGAGGAGGACAATGGATACGCCACATGGAAAGAGACACCAATTGCTGAGCCATTCAATTTTTGAAAAATAGGTTCGGAAGGAATTTTCCAGTTGATTATTCGGGATTTGCAATAAGAAGGTAAAAGCAGTATTGGATGGAAGGAATTGTAAATCCATTTGCCGCAGCACAAGGGGTGATGATGTGGTGACCAAGTCTGGAAAGGCTGTCATTAAAGTGCTCATCTTATTGCATGTAATTGGTTAATGAATATTAAATTATATACAATTATTTTATAATTCAAAGGCTGCTAATCAAGCAGTTATATCTTTGTTTTACAGGTTTTGAATAAGATTTACAAAGGAGTCAAAATATTAAAATACGATAAAAAATACAATCGGATTGATACGGCTAAAATGGTGCGATTTAATTATTCTCCAGATTTTAGGGATTAATTTTTTTTTAGAAAAAAGATTAGTAAAAAGCAAAAATAAGCAAAACGGTTAAAACCTTTGCTATACAAGGCTTTATAAAAAGAGTAGTCTTAGTTCGGAAGTCGGTGTCTGATAGGTTTGGGGCTTAAATTGACAAGGTTAGGTTACTAATTCGTTACCGATTGACAAAGGCAACAGCATAGCTTAACTGATTATATTTCAGTCTTTTGCACCCTTTTCTACATTCCCTTGTAACTCAATGTAATTTAATTTTAAACGTTAAACATTTGAGTTATGGAACAGGCAAAAAAATCGACGTTCAAACTGCTTTTCTATTTGAAAAAGAACGAACTGAAAAAGAACGGTAATGCCCCGATTATGGGACGTATTACCATTGACGGAACCCCTAAGACTTTCGGAACAAAGTTAGAAATTGACCCCAATAATTGGGATTTGAAACACGGAAGAGTTCAGGGCAAAAGTGCGCAGGCATTAAGCATCAATAAAAAACTGGATAATATACGTGGGCGTATCGACAAGATTTATGAAGATATGCTGAAGCACGAGGGCTTTGCGACCGCCCAAAAAGTAAAGCTATCATTTTTGGGTGTCGGCGTAATGGATGATGCTATCCTAAAAGTTTTCAACAACCAAAATGAGGATTTTAAAAAATTGGTCGAAAAGGAAGAACGCTCACAAAGCACCTACAACAAGTATATCACAGTTTACAATCATCTTACCACATTTATAAAGGAACGCTATCATCGTGATGATATGGCTTTTCGGGAATTGACTTCCGATTTTATCCGGGAGTTTGATTTTTACCTCCGGTATGATTTGCAGTCTTCCCACAATACAGTTTGGGTGTACACGATGCCTGTATTAGCCCTTGTGGAACTGGCTATTAAAAAAGGCTTGATACGTGATAATCCTTTTCAGGATTACGAAATCAATATGGAAGAAACCGACCGGGGTTATATCCTTAAAGAAGATGTTGAAAAGCTGATGATGTGCGTACCACCGCACCCACGGTATAAACTGGTAAAAGACCTGTTTATTTTTAGTTGTTTTACCGGACTTGCTTATGCGGATATTAAAAAACTGACAAGGAACAATATTCAATCATTCTTTGACGGTCATCAATGGATTATCAGCAGGAGAAAGAAATCAGATATTGCTTCAAATGTTCGGTTAATGGAAATCCCTAAGCGTATCATTGAGAAGTATCAGGGTACGACAAGGAATGAATTTATCTTTCCGGTTCCGACCAATGCAACCTGCAATACGCACATAGGTAAACTGGTTGAAAAGGCAGAGATTATTACGGAGCAAAAAGTAACCTTTCACACGGCAAGGCATACTTTCGGAACAATGTTTTTGACCGAGGGTGTACCGCTTGAAAGCCTTAGCAAAATGATGGGGCATAAAAACATTTCCACCACACAGATTTACGCTAAAATCACAAGCCAAAAAATCAGTAAGGATATGGATTTGGTTACCCCTAAATTCAAAGCTATGGAAGAAGCATTTATGATGGCAATCTAATCAGCTTTTATTTAATCACAATGAGCAGAACTTAACGGTTCTGCTTTTTTTATGCCCATACTTTTATGTAGGTAAAGCACATTTACTTTCCTCTACCCAGTCCAACGCTGTAAAAGAGCTTATTACCTACTTGCTAAATAGAAAATTGAAAAACGAAGCCCTTATCTAACGCCCCCTGCTATTCCGTTTTTCAAATCTCTATTACAGGCTATGATAGCCTGGTCATTAATGCCATAAAATTTTAGAACAGAAAATTTCCACAATCAACCGGTAAAAAGGCAGCTAAGTTATAGCGGGCAGCCACCGCACACGCCCAACCAAAAGACTACGGCATAATGGCAAGGCAAAATGACGGCTTTGCCGAGTTGCTGTGTGTTGCCTTGCCACCCTCCGGGACTTATTCCGTTTCCTTTTGGTTTTCCCGCTTAGCCCGCTTGGATTATCTGCTTTCTTTTTTCCGGTTTTTCTTTTGGAAAAATTTATGCGAAGCGAAGCGGAGCAAACCACAACGGGAAGCGGGAAACGAGAAAAGCGAGTGAGTAAATAACATTTTTTCAACATCAAAAATTTAGCATTATGGCACACAACATCAATTTCAACGAGCAAACAGGACGTCATTCATTTTTCAGCGTTCAACAAAAAGCGTGGCACGGTTTGGGGCAAATCGTAGAGCAGTACCCAACAAGCGAGGAAGCAATAGTACACGCAGGTTTAGATTACGAGGTTATCAAATCCCCACTATTTACACAGGGCAGAACAATGAGCATAGGCGGCAGCGGAGAACTGATTGAAGCCAATGACATCTTAGTACCTAACAGTTTCGCCACACTCCGCACCGACACCAATACACCGTTGGGCGTAGTAGGCAAAGACTACCATATCGTACAAAACCGTGAGGCGTTCAATTTCTTTGATGCTATTGTAGGCGCAGGCGATGGGATATTGTACGAAACCGCAGGAGCATTGGGCAACGGGGAACGCATTTTTATCACTGCCAAGCTGCCCGACTATATCCGAGTAGGTAACGGCGACGATGTTACCGAAAAGTACATCTTCTTAACCACAAGCCACGACGGTAGCGGAAGTATTACCGCAGCGTTTACTCCTATCCGTATCGTATGCCAAAACACCCTGAACGCATCATTGCGGAGTATGACCAACGTAGTGCGTATCAAACACACGTCAGGAGCAAAACAACGCCTTGAAAATGCTCACAAGGTTATGGGGCTTGCCAACACCCTAAGCACACAATTAGAGAACATTTTTAACGACTGGGCTAAAGTAAGGGTAACAGACCGAGAAGTAAGAAAGCTAATCCAGTTGGCACTTTGCCCGAACAAAGAAACGCTTAACCTGCTTAAAAAAGGTGCGGAAGATGAAGTTTCCACCGTATTCAAAAACACCGTAGATGATGCCTTTGAATACGCTATGATAAGCGATACCCAACAAATGGCAACTACCAAAGGCACATTATTCGGGGCTTACAATGCCGTTACAGGCTACTTTCAGAATGTACGCAATTACAGGGATGGCGAAGCCAAACTACAATCCATTGTTATGGGTGGTACAGCACAGCTAAAGACCCAAAAAGCCTTTGAACTGTGTACAGACTTTGCCTATTCAGGAGCAGAGATTTTCAACTTCAATTAATCATCAAAGGCGACTGCCTGCAAAGGTGGTCGCCTACTAAAAACAAAAGATATGAAAGCATTAGATAAAATGGATAACCTCGATAAAGCGGGCTTATTATGCAAACTGTTTCCCGCAGAACTGGAGAACCTGCAAAACGCTATAAAAAAGCAATGCGACTACTTCCTGCAAAATGAAACCGCCTTTCGTGAGGGTTGGTATCAAAAGGGATTTTTTACTGCTGAATTTTGGTACAGGCTTGTGCAGAATGCACAAAAAGGGATAGACAAAATGAACGACTTTGGAAACGCCCGCACTGGTTTACAGACCATTTTTTTGACGGACACAATTCAATTTTCGCTATTCATTGCCTGATTGAATATACAGAGGATGCACAATGCAACCCGCAATTAAAACAGGCGATACACCTGCTTTTCGGGAGTGACAAATTTTTACAGATAACCTTAAACGATAAATAATTATGGCTAATTGGTGCAACAATTGGGTTGTTTTTGAGGGAACAGCCGAAGCAATAGAACAGATAACAAAGCTATTCAAATCAATGGCTGAACAGGAACAGAAAGACGACTGCGGGCAATTACCCGATTTCGTACAGGACACGCACGGAGATTATTTCTACAATATCAGTCAGGACAATGAAAGTGCGGGTGTATTCCAGTATGAAACAAAATGGTCGCCAAATACGGATGCCGTTAAGCAGATAGCCGAACATTTCAAAGTGAATTTCACACAGGACTATGAGGAATTAGGATGCTTAGTATATGGTCAGGCAATATTTGAAGAAGGAATACTAACGGATACCTGTTTAGATAGCCAGGACTTTGACAGCTATGAATTAGACGAGGAAACGGACACCTACCATTTTGAGGGAACAGAGTACGACAGCGAATGGGAAATACTCGACACTTTGTTAGAGCGTAAAAGCGAAAATCAATTAAACACCATTAAAATTTAGAACGATGAAACTATCAGATAAAGCGACAGCACATATTTTGGTTAAAGCCAACAGCGAATGGGATAATTGCGAGTTTGCAATTATCCACCTATCCGAAGAATGGAAAACAGAACAGGCAAAACGGCTTGCATTAGTTAAGCCGTTAGAGGGCAATCACTATTTCTGCTCAATGAATTACTATGATACAGCAGTAGATTTTTATAGGACAGGCGAAAACGACAACCCGAATATTGAAGAATTGCTAAACGGTAATGAATGGATATTTGTGGAGCTTGACGAGCAAGAGCAGGAAACGTTTACCGTACCTGAAAACCGACTGGACTGTTACAGGCTTGTATTAAGGGCAAACGGTACAGGCTACTATACAGCATACGGGAAGCATACGAGCGAAGAATTTTGGACGGAAGAATTTTTATTAACCCAATTAATTGCTTAATCAGAAAAATCAAATTTCAAATTATGACACGTTCAAATCTTCACATCAAATTGAGTAACGGTAAATCCCTTGTATGCGTTGCCGACAGCAGCAGCGCACCCGAACAGGGCTATATCGTTGAAAGGCTTTTTTTGCCCTTGTTATCCCTTGATAACAGCGAGCAAGAACTCTTAATGCTTAAAGAGTATTGCACGATGGATGAAAGGCGGATAAACGCATATTACCGCTATTTAATAGACCTTACCACTAAAGAAGTTAAGTTTTTTGAAGAGCATTACAGTTATACCAATGACACTTTCAGGAAAGGAAAGGATATAACGGAAAGATACTACGAGTATTTAAAAACGATTAACTAATACAAGCCGCCTGACCCGAAAAGTCGGGCGGCAAAAAGACAGATCCTCCCGATGGTCGGGCAGTCTTTTTGCTTTAAATTGGTGCAATCCCCTTTAGCAAAATGCACCCTTACAAATCCTTTTCATTTTACCAAACAGGTTGCAGCGTTATTGCGTGGGATATTCGTTATCCCATAATTAGATTAGAGTGATTACTTTCTTTCGTGAGTTCAGCGGAAAAGAAAGTAACAAAGAAACCTGCTATTGCGGAAACTGTTTGTAATATTCTTTTGCTACTTCAGCTACACCTGCACTGAAATAACGCCCTCCGTCGTTTAGTACCGTGATGGCTTTTTTGAGTTCTTCGGGGTCTGCGCCTTTCAGGATATACCCTTTTGCCCCGCTATTAAGCATTTTAACCACATCCTGCACATCATCGTTAATACTAAAAGCCAAGATTTTGGTTTGCGGATATTTTTCAAGCAATGCTTTAGCAGTTTCAAAACCATTCATTACAGGCATATTTATATCAACAACCATTATATCGGGAATAACTTCCATTTGCTCCATTTTTTTCAGTGCTAATTTGCCGTTTTCCGCTTCAAATACGATTTCAAAATTATCGTCGTCCCGTATAAAATCGCAGATACCTTTCCTAAGTAAGTCGTGGTCGTCTATCATTCCTATCTTAATTATTTTTTCTTTACCCATTTTCTTCTTTTGATAAAATTGAAAAATCCGTATTTAGACTTAGATAAATCAGATGTTCTGTCAACGTGAGGTAAGCCATTATTAACCGTAATGTCCCTGACCTTAAAATGATTAAGCCATTCTTTAAAGTGTGCTATTTCGTGAGGCTTGAAACGAACAATTTCCCCGTTTTTAAGAGATACGATAAAAACATCAATGCAGAGAGTGAATGCAGATAGATGGGATGCAGGATAGTCAAATTCGGGGTAAAAAATATGCTCATTCTCCATAGCCTTAATGTTTTAGGTTGTGGATGCCTGGCACAAAAAAAGAGCGCAGGCAACTACACTTACCGCACATTGAGGCACTGGTATGCCCGACAACGAATAAGCGAGCGCCCACGCCTTTTGACGTGAGCGTTCTTACTTATCTGTCCCGTTGTCTAAAAATTACCAGTTTTCAATGTGGGACTTAAAGCAAAAACACTTTAAGTATTTTCTATATTTTCGACAACAAAGATACTAAACTCGTGCCTTTTTGACTGCATATAGTACAAAAAAGATTACAGTCAAACTGTTTTTTGTGAAATATAATTCTGTTCAAGTATTGTCAGAATATCGCTTTCCTTATAAATAATCTTACCGCCTATCTGTATATACGGCAGGATATTGTCATCACGGTATTGCTGTAAAGTTCGTTTGCTGATATGGAGCAGCTTACACACATCTTCGCCCGACAGGTATATTTCCCCGTTCATTACAGGACGGTAATTTTTCAATATACTTTCGATACGGGTTCTTAGCAGCGTTATCATTTCCTGATGGGCAATGATTTCGTCATTCTCGAATAAATCCATTTTCAACGGTATTGTACGGCTGTCCGGCTTCGAGCAAAGCCTGTACATCCGAGCGTTTATAATAATTCTTACGGTTCAGTCGGGAATAGGGCAATAGTCCTTTGTCCTTATACGTCTGCAAAGTCCGCTTGGTAATGTTCATCATCAGACACACTTCCTGGTTATCGAGCCATTTTTCTTCTTTGAAAATTGGCGTGTATTTTTTCGTAGCATTTTCGGTCAGTTCCAAAAGTGCTTTCAGCTCATTTTTCATTCCCTCCAGTACGGACTTTTGTATTGTGATTACTTCCATAGTTTGCTCAATTTTGCTGTGGAAGTCGAATTTATAAAGGCTTATTGCAGCGTTGGAGAATGTTGCAGGATTTGGCTTTGAAAGGCAGCGTTTGGCGTTAGTAGTAAGATTTGGTACAAAAAAAGCCCCGAATTTCGGGGCTATGATTTGCTGCTATTTTATTTTGCCAACTTCAGTATTCTATATGCACCTCTTGCCACAATCACGAATACAATTGCCCCAATAATCAAATCCGGATAACTCGAATTGAGCCAATTGACCAATAATCCCGCAATGATAACACCCGAATTGATTATAACATCGTTGGAAGTGAAAATCATCGAAGCCTGCATATGGGCTTCTTTGCTTTTGTTCTTTTGTAATAGATAAAGACAAAGTACGTTTGCAATCAACGCCAAAACAGAAACAACAATCATTGTTTTGAAATCAGGCATCGCTTCTATTCCGATAAAACGTCTGATAACTTCAACAAAACCGATAACGGCTAACAGAATTTGAAAGTAACCTGCAAATTTGGCGATATTGTTTTTTCTTGCAATCGTACCCCCAACAGCAAACAATGCCAAAGCGTAAACAATACTGTCTGCAAGCATATCCAAGCTGTCTGCTATCAATCCCATTGAATTGGAAAAAATACCGAACAACATTTCCAATCCAAAGAAAACGAAATTGATAATCAGTACAGTCCAAAGTAGTTTCCGTTGGTCATTGCTTGTATCTGTTTCAAGAACTGCATTGCTTTCTTCAGTTGAAATCAATGACGTATTCAGGTTTAATGTTTCCAAAGCCGAAAAAATCGGCTCTGGTTTTCCACTATGGTAAACATTTAGTTTTCTACTGGGAATATCAAATTCCAATGACTTTACCATATCGAAATCCTGCAATTTCATACGGATTAATTGCTCCTCACTTGGGCAATCCATTTTAGTTATATTGAATATGGTTTTATTCATCTTCTTAAAGTCTAAATTTTATTCCGCCATTAATGACAAATCCGTCCAATGGTGCATAAATGTCTTTAAATATAGGATTACTAATTGTACCTGTATAAATGTTGCCAAAACGTGTCTGCCTTGTATCAAGGAAATTTTCAAAATTGACATATAACGAAAACCTTTCCCAAATCTTTTCAGCCATAAATCCACAAGTCCAATAGTCTTTTCCTGTTGTTCCATCGTTCAGCTTTTGCGGGCTGAAATAGTAGGCTTCTAAACCAACTTTCCATTTGTCTTCGATTTCATACATTAAAACCGAGTTAATACGGTGTTTTGGGGTTAACGGGCTTTCGGTAGTTGTTGCATTTTGGTGTAACTGTGCATCTGTATAAGTGTACCCTAAAAATAATTTCACATCATCGTAACCGATTTTGATATTGGTTTCTGTTCCTTTTGTATGGATGTAACCAGTAGAGTTTACAAATTGATAGAGATTAGCTGATGGATTTTCAAGTAATAGAGGATTATTCAAATAGGTATAAAAGAATAATTGATTGATACTGAATGACCAACCATCGCCAATATTAGTGCGGTAATTTATATCTGCATTTCCACCATAACTTTTTTCCAGTTTATTGGTTTTATTGTTAATTGGCATTACGTTTTGATATTGTAAGCGTTCGCTTTCTTCGGTAAAGATAGTGGGTGTTTTATATCCAAATCCGCCGCCAATCCTTGATGTTAATCCGTTTGCAATATGGAATAGCGCCGATACTCTTGGCAAGAATACAGCCCCATAATCTATAACATAATCCGTTCTTAAACCTGCTTCCAATTGAAGCCAATCCGTAGCTTTAAAATTATTTTGGACGAAAGCCCCAAATGTGGTTTGGCTATAATCTCTTAACGGAAATACTGTAATCTGCTTTTCTTTAAAATTGTCCGTCCAAATATTAACGCCTGTTACCCATTCTGACTTTTCTTTGCTGTAAGTATAATTAGCTTCCGTAAAAGTGGCTGTTTGCGTTCCCTCAAACTCGTAAGTGGGAATAGCCGTATTGCGGTTAAAATAACTTACACTGTTTTTGATTTGAAAAGAACTGTTTTCATTAATTAAATGGTCAAAAACAAATTGTGTGGAATAGCGTTGTGTTTTGTTTTCTTCAAAATATTGATGCGTATTATCCCCTTTGCCCTTGATGTAAAGTATATCGCCGCCCAAACGGTTCTCTATGGTTGTATTGATGCCAAAATTCAGTTTCGTTTTATCATTGAAGTAAACAAATAATTTAGGGTTCAATACGAAGCGTTCAAACTTTGGAATGGCGGAAAAACCAATTTTTGCAGGGTCATAAGCTCCGTTTCTGTTGTGCGAAGCGAAAATAGTTGTTCCAATTTTATTGAATTTTTGCCCATAAAAACCATTAATGTCTAAACCTCTCCCTGATGTTCCGTTGATATGAAAGCGCAAATTTCTTTCATCAGTTGGCGTTTTGGAAATCAAGTTGACTAATCCTGCTATTGCTCCACCTCCGTAAAGTGTAGAAGTTGAGCCTTTGATAACTTCAACCTGCTTTAAATCAAGTGGCGGAATTTGTAATAAGCCCAAACCACTTGAAGCTCCCGAATAAATCGGAAAACCGTCTTTAAGGATTTGTGTATATCGTCCGTCAAGTCCCTGAATACGGATACTCGCATTGGCACTTGTGGGCGACGTAGTTTGTACGTGAATACCTGTACTTTCTGCCAAAAGCATACGAATATCTCCCGGTTTCATATTCCCTTTTTCTCCCAACTCCTCACTTCCAATAAACTCAATACGTGTAGGAATATTTTGTATGCTTCTTGTACTTCGGGTAGATGTAATTACAACACCCTCTAATTCCTCTGAATTTTCTTTGAGCAGAATTTCAATAACATTGGTATCCTTTAGTGGAAATTCTATTTTTTCAATAAACTCTTCAAAGCCTACGTAGCTAAAATGTATCTCCTGTATTCCATCAGGAATATTCGATAATATAATCTGTCCTTTTTCGTTCGAGGTTCCTCCAATTGAGGTGCCTTTTATAGATGTTGTTACACCAATCAAGGGTTCTTTTGTTTCACTGTTTTTTACAACAATGTTTAATGTATTTTGTGCATATACACAAAGGTTGAGTGCCATAAAAAATGACACAATGAGTATTTTTTTCATTGTAAAAATGATACTTAATGTATATAAATAAGCTATGACGATGCAAAGACATCGCTTTTTAATTAATTTGTGCTGAAAGCATTATACATTAAGCAAGTTGCGGGGGACGCCAAATGGAAAATGGAAAATCAGAAACAGGTGGGGTCAGCATATTTCCTAACTTCCGTTGCGGTTCTTTTACTGAATGGACAATAGAGAAATGAAAAGTAGTTAAAACAAATCCTGTACAGGTGTTGCAACTAAAAAAAGGCGAGCAACATCCCTTATTACAATCTTGGTCATCCTGTCCGTTTTGTCCTTGTTCGGTAGTATGCTTCTGCATACATTTATCCTCAATAAAAGTCGGTACTGCTGATAAAAGCAATACATAGGCGGCTAATATTAAAGATATAAACTTCACCATACAAAGTTAAATAAAAATTAATTGCGTTAGCTCACAAATCTTGTGGAGGTAGTTAAAGCGAATAGTTTTTTTATCGAGATTGTTCGGTTTTTACTTCAGGCTGCTGTTTTTCCTTTTTCTCACGGGAATAAACCCACAGTGACAACAGACCGAAAATAATCAGTGCGTAAGCTATCCATTTACCAACCCTTTCAATCAATTTAATGAAAACCGAACTTTCATAAGATGAGAAACCCTCTGCTCCCATAGGGCTGCGCCTGTAAAACTTCCTGCGGTTAATCCAGTAACGAAGTCCCAAGCCTGCAACCAAAAATATGATACCTATAACCAATGATGCGACCATAACAAAAACACTTTATTTCCACTGTTTGAATTTACGAAAAATATTTGTTTCAGCCTGTAAACGATGTGAATTAAATGCGAAAGAGGCTTACCCCAAAAGGCAAGCCTCTTTCATTGTTTATGGAAATAAAACCTTACTCAACACTGAAATAGATTACAAGGATAAGAAATTATTTCTTTTGAAATACACTGCCCGGCTGAAAATTAAAAACGGCTTACCAATCAGATAAGCCGTTTTTTTTTGAATTGAAATACTGCTCTTAATCGCTGCTGTTAAACTGAAAAGTTATCTGCTTTTCATTCCCGAAGCTGTCCGAAATCCAAACGTCAAAAGACTGTGAAACGGCAGACGTTGAAGTGTAGTACAGCCTGAACTGCTCCGTTGGTAATTGGTACAGGTCATTGGGCTGATACGGCGGTTCGTTGTAGTATTGCAATGTTCCCTGCCCGTCAAATTGAAAGTAACGGAGGAAATACTGCGTATTGCTGTAATTGCCTGTACGCTGTATGGTAATGCGTATTTCTACGGTCTGCCCGTTTGCAACATCTTTAGGCACTGGCATTACATTGACCTCGAAAGGAAAATTGTTCTGTATTTCGAGGTCATCATCTTTGCTGCAAGATACCAACGTAACCGAAGCTGTGAGGATTGTCAGGAATACATATAGTGGCAGTAGCCCCGTTCTGAATTTATTGAATATTGCTATCATCGTTTTTACGTTTTAAAAGTTAAACCTTAATCCCACACCTGCTGACGGTCGGAACTGTTGTAAATCCGTACCCCAAAGGATTTTTGTACGCCCTTGCAGGACTAATACAAAACGGTCGGACAGGTACGTTTCAAAAGTGAGGCGACCGCCTGCACCGTAGATAAAATTATCTTCGCTCAATATCTTCGCACCGTCGTACAACATTGTTTCGCCCCGGTTGATGGTTTCGTAACCGACCACACCTGTTACGGCGAAATTCAGCGTGATGTTCTTACGGGCATCGCCCAACAAAAAGAAGCTGTAACCGCCCTCTGCGGAATAGGTTTCCTGCGGTATGCGGAGGTCTTTATACCCGTGGTACTGGTGGGTATATTCCAACGCCCAAAGCTGATAGTTACCATTCTTACCGTTTACCGTCATTGCTGCGCTGATGTAGTAATCATTGCCAATCTTATCATCGGACAATACACCTGCACTTATTTCCAATCCTTTCTGCTTCGGCAGCATTCTTTGCGCCTGTGCAGCCGTGATGCCTATCAGGACAAACAGCACGGTATAGATATACTTTTTCATATTCTTGCTTTAAAGGGTTATTAAAATTTCAGGTGCATATCGTCAATCAAACGGGCTTTGATTAAATCGGAATTTTCGACGTGCAATGTTTGATGCCTGCCACCGTTTTTCTCGAAAATCTCAATCAGCAGTACCTTATCATCGGCAATGGTAAACTGGTCTAACAGGAACACATTTTGTTCGGTCGATTTTCCGGAAATACCGTCCAATGGCTTGTAAGTTCTCAAAGGAGTTAAAGGGCGTTCCTGGACTACGGTGCGTTTAGCTACCTTTTTATCCACTACTTTGAAATTGATGAAATCAATCTCGAAAGGAACATTGGCACGGTTTCTCAATTCAGTATGGAAATAGTATTTGCCGTTATGTATGTAAATCCCTTTTAGGATAAACTGAATGCCGAAACTCTTAGCACCGATATGCTTTACAATGCGTTTGTCTTTCTTGTAAATGGTTTCCAAAAGCAAGCCTGCCAGTGACGGCGAATTGTTGCCCAGTTCTTCAAAAAGCACATCGTTACCTTTGGCTTTATCCACCGCTTTTTGCATCGTGAGCAGGTCATAGCTCATTGCCTCCGGGTAGGAACTGTAATACACGTTGAAACTATAAAAACGTCCGTCATTCGTAATAACGGAAAAATTCGTTTCCGGCTCAAAGTCCCTTACAGATGCTTTTACACGCAACACGTTTTCCGCATCTTCGGCTTTCCCTGCAATAAGGTATTCGCTGCCCAAATCCACGTAACGAATGGCAGTCGGGAAAATCAGGTGCGAGGTTTTATCGTAGGTAACTTCCATACGGTACGGCTCTATCTTGCCCAATGCAAGTGGTGTTCTGATGCTGTCCTGTGCATTAGATTGTGCAGCAAAGCCGAGTATAAGGGCAATAGCCCAAAAGGTTTTTAAATGATTTTTCATTGTTTTATTTATTTGAGTTCAACATTATTTTTTAGATACAAGAAAGACCTGATAGCCTGCTTTGAGTGCAACCTTTGGCGTTCTTACTTTCTTAGCGAAATAGCCCGAAATACCTTGCACTGCACTTTTACTTAGGTCAGAAGTAATTTGCTGTCCAGGAGTAGAACTCATACTGAAGCTCGAACCTGTGGCATTGCCCATATTGGCTACAATGTCCGTAACCGCATTTCTTTCAGGCGAATACGGAACATATAAACCTTGCTGTCCGTCCAAATCATAAATAGTAATATCTACCGGGATGATATTGCCCTCCAGTTCTACCGAAGTAACTTTTAATTGTAACCTGCCATTCTGAAATTTGGCATTAGCCGTTACAATTGTTCCTTTGGGGATGGTACGTTGCGGGGTTTTGGCAGGCTCTAACAGGCGTAAACGCACACCCGTTTCGCCAACTACCGTTTGGGCTTCGTGTACACAGGCTTTGATACTGTTTTTAGGCTGTACCACCTCTTCAGTAGAACCTGCGGTATAGAACCCCCTGTTTTTTGTTTGGCTCCAATCGGCTGCAAAGGCACTGTCCGACGGTTCACGGTACAAGGCTGATACAATGTTCTTTCTTGTTGGTGTGAACGATACAAATTGCTCTTTTTGGTTAGCACCCGCAGCAGCAGGAGTTGCACCGATGGCAGGAGCAGCGTTTCCGGTATTGGCATTTTGGGGAAGATACTTTGCTGCCATTTCATAGGATTTCTCCATTAATTTGAGTTGGTCGTCAACGGTGGCCACAGGTGGCACATCTTTTTCCGACAACTTTGCTTTTAGTTCGTCCACTTGCTTACGCAATTCCATTGTTTCCGAATTGTTGTCCTGATAGAATGAACCCAGTGTGCTTTGTGCATTACGGTAACTATTCAATGCAGAATTTCCGTTTCGTCCCGATTTTCTGCCACCACCCCCAAAGCCGTTGCTTTCTTCGTCTTCTTCAGGTAAACTTTCTTCATTGTCAGCAGATGCAGTATCTTCAGTATTCCAATAATCAGAAAGCGTGGTCAGTGCATTGCGCTTTTCCTGCTCTTTGCGTTCGAGCATTTCCTGCTCATACGCCTTGCTTTTATCATCGGGCATCCCTGCTCCGGTAGCCTGCGGTACGGCATCGTTCAGCCCGATATTTTCGACCGCCTTTTTATCTTTCGACGGTTTAAATATGAGGTACATACAGCCGAGAAATACCACGCCCATCAAAAGGAATATGATTGGCTTTTTGAGCTTATCCTTATTGCTCTTTTTATTATCCGGCAGATTTGATGCTCCGTTTTGGTCTTCTCCCTCAACGAGAAAGCTGACCCTTTTTTCATTTTCTTTCATAAATCTGATTTTTTAAAATTGTTGATACACTATCCTGCAACCTTGCAGGATTTTTACTTTTAAGGACAGGGTTTTCGATATGCTCTATGACCATACCGTTACCGGACTTTGAGGTATCGTACATTACTTTGCCAATGACCGCTACGGTAAGCAGCAGGTAACCCACAAAGAAGTACAGCGTATATTGGTGCTGTTTGCGCAAGGGCAACGCCCGCCAACGTTCGTCCAACTTGTCAAAGTACCTGTCCATATTTGCTCTTAATTTTTTCATAGCCTTACTATTTCTGTGTTATAGCTTGAAACGCTTAGGACTTTTACCCGCCTGTTGTTTCGGCGCATCGTTGACCAGTGCGACCGCCTCCGTTAATTTGGGTGCGGACATTACGGACAGGTTTGCCAGTTCCGATTTTTTGAGTAATTGCCCAAAGCCGTCTTTCTTGGCTACCTCCATACGGCTCAATGAGAATTTGCCATTCAGGTACTTTACCCACATACTGCATTCTACACGGGGCTTGTCATCGCCCGACCATTGCAGGTAGCCTGTCAGCAGTAAGTCCTGCTTAGGCAAAGTATCTGCACCTTTTTGGCAGCTTTCGAGGTATTCGCTGATGCTGTCTTTCAGCTTTCCGGCATACGCACCCTGCGTATGGAAATACCCGTTATATCCTTTGTCGGTAAGGATTTTTGCGAACGTGCTTAAATCTGATAATGCTTCCATAAGATTGTTTTTTAGCGTTCGATGACCTCTATATCCTTATTTTCCACGACTGCAAATTTTTCAATATTGAAGCCCTGCGGATTATTGTCGGAACGAACGGAGTTGACGAGATAGCAGGAAGTAATCAGGTTTCGCCTGGTTACATTGCTTGACCGGATAATGAACTGTTTGGCATAGGTGCGCACTGCATACGGGTAGTTGTCGAAATTGCACACGACACTATCCACCTCGATGCGTTGCTGCACGTTCCCCGAAATGATACGGCTGTAATAGCCCTTTTCCGACAAGTCTTTGTAGTAATCAAAAGCACTTTTATCGGCAAGGTTAAATGCCCTGCTCATATTGCTTTCAATAGCGTTCTTGTCGGGAGCAAGCGTAAAGAACAGTTCGTGAAATCTCCTAACGTGTTCCCTTGCTTCAACCGGGCGGTTGATGCTCGCATCCTGCGATAAGGCAAGCATCAGGGATTTGCCGTTATCCAGTACATAGATTTTTTGGCGTTGTTCTTCTGCAAAGCGGTAGGAACGCCATACGGCGTAACCTACCACGCTAATGCAGAGAACCGCAAACACAATGGCATATAATCTTATCTGCCTAAAGCTGTTTTCGATATTTCTTAGCGTTTTAAATTCCATTTTTTAGAATGATTAATGATTATTTATTCATCAGTTTACCGCCGATGTTTCCAACTGTTGAGCCTGCGCCTGCTCCGGCGATGTTTCCGGCTTTCATTGCTGTGGAGTTTACATTGCGGGTAAAGTTTCCTGCGCCTCCGGCTTGGATTACCCAACCTGTTACGGTCGGGATAGTGAAGTACCCGATGATGCCGATTATCATAAAGATGATGTACACGGTATTGCTCGTATCAGGTATATAGGTGGGGTCGGCAAGCATTGCTATATCCCTTTCCAAAATGAGGGATTGTATTCTTGCCAACATTGAGCTGAACAAATCCGAAACAGGAAGCCACAGGTAAACGCTGACGTACCTCGTGAGCCATTGCGTGAGCGTGGACTGAAAGCCGTCCCATACGGAAATAGCAAAGGCTATTGGTCCGAGTATGGAGAGGACTATCAGGAAAAACGTTCGTATGGTATCAATGACCAAAGCCGCTGCCTGAAAGAGTATTTCCAGTAGATTGCGAAACCAATCCTTTATGGCTTTCTCAATCTTGTAGGCTTGCCTGTCCATATACATACCCGCCATTGTTCCAATGTCGGAGGGCGACCATCCCAGTTCATCCAGTTTTTTATCAAACTCTTCGTCTGATACCATATAGGCAGTTTCGGGGTTCCTTACCATTGCCTCGTATTCCAACTGGTCTTTCTGCTGTTGCAGCTTGTTCAGGTCAAGCACCTGGTCTTCGAGTATTTGGTGGGTTCCTACTACCACGGGGCTTAATACCGCATTGATGGTTCCCAAAACAATGGTTGGAAAGAACATTATGCAAAGCCCCAAAGCGAACGGGCGCAGCAAAGGGAACATATCAATAGGTTCGGCACGGCTTAAAGCCTGCCAAACCTTTAATGCCACATAGAACAATGCTCCCAATCCCGCCAAACCCTTAGCGACTGCCGCCATATCGCCTGCAAGTGGCATCATATCATCATAAAGCGACCGCAGGAGTTCGTGAAGATTATCCCATTCCATAGTTTACCAGTATTTTTGGTTAGCAGTTCCGTAGAGTTCAAGCACTCTTTGGGCATCGTTTTTCTTTTTCGCTCTTAGGTAGCTTACAGAAATGTTCTTGTTGGTGTAGTAGCGTACAAGGCTGTGGTAATCCTTTACCTCTTTGTACACACGGTCAATCACATCCATACGCTCTTTGTCATTGAGCGAAAGGCTTGATGAGGTTATAATCTGCTTCAGTTCTTTCAGCAGTTCGGTACTTTCATTGAGCAGTGCCGAATAACCGTTGCCGATAGCGGTCAGTTCCTGCGGTGTGAAATTTGGGTCGTTCATCATCTTGCCGAAGTTGTTCACGTACATTTCGGAAACATCGCCTACCAACAATACCGTTTGTTGCACTTTACGGGCATCTTTCACAAGGTTGTTGATAGCTTTCAGCTTGTCGTAATATTCCTTGCCCTGGTCGTAAACTTTTTTCACTTCGTTGAAGTTCTTTATCACGTTGCTTACGGTGGAAGAAGTCTGCACGATTTCGTTTGCAGAGTTGATAATGCCCGAAGCCAAATTAGCCGGGTCGGTTACAACCCACTGGGCTTTTGCTGACGGTGCTACGGCGAGCATCAGTGCCGTACACACCAGATACAATACTTTTTTCATTGTTTCTGAATTTTTAAATTGTTAATGACTATTGATTTGAATTGTCCCGCCTTTGCATTGCGATATGCTTAATGGCGAGTTCTACATTACCATCCAGTTCGGAAGCAAGCTGCATTACTTCCATTTTTTCGGTTTCTTCTGTCGTGTAGGCGAGGTATTCCTCCAAACTAACTTCGGTGGCATAGACTGCCGAGTGCGTACCACCTAAGCCAATCCAAACCTCTTTGTAAAGTCGGCTTGCATCGTTGTTCATATTGATGGAAAGTACCTGCCCTTTCTCTTTGTCCGTAAGCCCCAACATCGCCTGTATATCATCAAACTTGTTCATATACTTGCGTTGGTCAAGCAGGATTTTACAGTCGGAGTTATTGATGATACTTTCCTTGACAATGGGCGACTGGATAATATCATCGACCTCTTGCGTTACGACAATCGCTTCTCCGAAAAATTTGCGGACGGTCTTAAACAAATACTTGATGTATTCTGCCATTCCTTCTTTGGCTATCGCTTTCCAAGCCTCTTCAATCAGGATGAGCTTACGAATACCTTTCAATCGGCGCATCTTGTTGATGAACACCTCCATAATGATGATGGTCACAATGGGAAAGAGGATTTTGTGGTCTTTAATCGCATCAATCTCAAACACGATAAAGCGTTTGGAAAGCAGGTCTAACTGCTTGTTGGAGTTCAGCAGGTAATCATATTCGCCACCCTTGTAATAGGGTTCGAGTACGTTCAGGAAGTTGGCAATGTCAAAGTCCTTTTCCCTGACCTGCTTTTCTTCCAGTACCTTGCGGTAGTCGCCTTTTACATACTCATAGAAACCGTTGAATGACGGGTAAACGTCTTCCGTTTTGATACGTTCGATATAACCGCTTACCGCATTGGAAAGGGCAACTTCTTCAGAACGGGTTGGCGGCTCATCGTCACGTTTCCATAAGGTCAGTATCAAAGTCTTGATACTTTCCCGCTTCTCAATGTCGAACACGCCATCATCGGTATAGAAAGGGTTAAAGGCAATGGGGTTATCTTCGGTATAAGTGAAGTAAACACCGTCTTCGCCTTTGGTCTTTCCTTTGATGAGTTCGCACAAGCCCTGATAAGAGTTACCCGTATCTACCAACAGTACGTGTGCGCCCTGTTCATAATACTGCCGTACCATATGGTTAGTGAAGAACGATTTACCACTTCCCGATGGACCAAGTATAAACTTGTTCCGGTTCGTAATGATACCACGCTTCATAGGCAGGTCGGAAATATCCAAATGGATAGGTTTTCCTGTAAGCCTGTCAGCCATCTTGATACCGAACGGCGAGGGCGAATTGTGGTAGTTGGTTTCTTCCGTGAAGAAGCACAATGCAGGCTCAATAAAAGTGTAAAAACTTTCCTCACTGGGGAAGTCGCCCGCATTGCCGGGCATACCTGCCCAATACAAAGTGGCTACGTCCGTAGTGTTGTGCCGAGGCTTACACTCCATCAATGCCAATGCACTACCGCAATCGTTCTTTAGCTGTTTCAGTTCCGCAGGGTCTTCCGACCACGCCATAATGTTGAAGTGCGCACGGATGGAGGATAGCCCGAAGCTGTGGGCTTCGTTCAGGTACTTTTCTATCCACTCTTTGTTGATTTGATTGGCACGGCTGTACCTTGCCAGTGAGTGCATATTCCGTGCGGACTTCTCAAACTTTTGCAGGTTGTCTTCGCTGTTATCCAAAAAAATGTACTGGTTGTAGATGTGGTTGCAGCTTAACAGCAAACCCACAGGTGCAGCGAATGACAGGCGGCAGTCGCTACGGTCGGTTGATAGCTTTTCAAAACGGGTATCTGCTGATACTGTTCCGGGCAGGTCGTCCGTATCGGAAAGCGTGTGCAGGCTTAACCTTTTGTTGCCGATGCGTACCTCTTCGTTTCCGAGTGCGATGTCCTGCATTGGTGTTGCGGCTCCCCTCGATAACGTGAGGTACTGTTCCAGTAATCCCTGTGTATTGTCCGTTCCGATAATGTCCTCTTCGGTCAAACGTCGCAGGCTTACAAAACCGCTATCGTTCACGATACGCTCAAACTGTGCCACCGCCTCCATAAAGCGGTGTATCGTTTCCTTGTTCCTGATTTCCTTTGGTATCAGCGTACCTTTGCAAAGCGAACTGAAGTTGCTTTGCATCCGCATTCTTTCCTTAGTGGTCTTCGTAAGGAACAGGTAGCAATAATGGTTCAGGAACGGTCGCTCGTTGAAATGGCGTTGATAAGACTTTGATAAAAAGCTCTGGTCTTCCTGTGCCAAATCGGGCGCATAGCTTTCCTTGATGTACCAATCCTGTTTGTGAATGACCGTAAAATCAGGCAGGGTTTTAATCGCTTTGTGCCAGGTGGAATGTATGGCTTCGTATTCCGCAGAAGCGACTGTGAACAGTTCCGGCAAACGCACTTCAAAGCAGGCGGTAATGTCCGCATCTTTGGATAAGATGCAGTTGTTCTCTACTGCCAGCAACGGAAATTTGTTTTCCAGTGTGGTGGTCTTTGCTACATTTCTCATACGGCATTCTGTTTAGGTGTGAATTTTAAATAGCGGTGTACAGGCTTGCGGCAGATGATGTAGCGGGGATGCCTTTTATTGCCTGCAATTTTCATCAGCCCGTGTTCGCCGTACTTCCTGTTGAGCGAAAAGGTCTGCCATATAATGAGCGAAGCACCGCCTGCTCCGAGGAACAGGCAGATGTAGGAGTTTACGCCTGCCATATACAGTATCATCACGAGGATAAGCGTACCGAGCAGCCCACCTGCGAAAATGAACAGGTATTGCGCTTTCAGCCCTTTAAATTCCACCGTCCTGCCGATGCCTTTGTTGATATTGTAATTCATAAGGCAAAGGATTAAAGGAAGAATGAACGCAGGATGGTAGCGGCAACAATCAAGAAGATACACGCACCGAACCACGAAGCTGCGGTCTTGCTCGTGTCGGGGTCGCCGGAACTGAATTTGTTGTAAACCTTAACGCCCCCGATTAACCCGACTACCGCACCGATGGCGTAGATTAACTGCGTTGCGGGGTCGAAATAACTTGTTACCATTTGGGTAGCCTCGTTGATACCTGCCGAGCCGTTTCCCTGTGCGAACGCACCAATTCCTGACAGCATTGCCACGACTGCCAGCAAAACTTTTTTTCTCTGTTTTTCCATAATTGAAACACATTAATTTGTTACTGTTTATCCCGCACCTTGCGAGCTTTCGGGACAAATGTCTTGTGGAAAAAGAGGCGTTATAAGAAAGTGGCAGTCAAAGGAAGTGTTTGGCTGTGAGTGGCTTTGTTGGTGGGGACTTCCAGAACGGAAGTACAAATGATGGGAGGCTTTTATTGCAATTTACAGTTGGTTCAATGCAACTTTTAAATTACATTTGTACATTCATAATAAAGTCAATTTTAATCCTTTTTGAGATGAAAATATCAGGCAGACATATTGGAGAAATGCTGAAGGAAGCCAGAGAACAAAGACAGCTAACTCAAGAACAATTAGCCCAAAAAGTGGGTAAGAAAAGGAGTTACATTTCTAAGGTCGAAACTGATTATGGCAATAATATCAAACTTCAAACCCTTAAAGAGATAGTAGAAAAGGGATTTGACGGTACGGTTAAAATTAATTTGGAACTCTGATTTGTATATGGATAAATTATTGAAGAACGCTTTTAAAATGCAAATTCAATCCAAAGAAGGATTTGAGTTCGAAGAATTTATTGATGAACTGTTTCTTTTGAAATATGGCGTTGATAACTATACGCCCATCAGGAGGAATAAGGATAAAGGCAATGACGGTACTATTTTGCCCGAACAAAAGATATTGGCTTGTTATGCGCCAAGAAAATATAGCAAAACTGATTTTGAAACAAAAGTTTTAGGTGCAGCAAATAAAGAAGGAGATTTTGAAAAATACCAAAAAAACTGGAAAGACAAATTTCCAAATTGGGAAATGTATGTTAACCACGAAGTGTCACCGGAACAATTTACACTAATTCAGGGTTTAGATGGCGATACTTCGATTAAGGGGATAGACCAAATTCTTTCTATTGTTGATGAACTTGTATCAAGTAAAAAAAGGAAACTTGCAGCCTACTTAGGCATTGAAAACTTTTTTATACAGGACTACATTCAGGAAATCATTAATGACCTACTGAATGCCTCAAACGAAGAAGATAAAGCTCTGCATTTCGACAGGAAAACATTAGTCCCTCCCCAAAAGAAAATCGAACTCAACTTTGAACAGGAAGATTGGGATGGGATGAACTCGGAAATGGTATTGGTTATGGCGGAGTTTAATACGATTACCAATATACTTTCGGGATATAATGATGATGAGATTAATACCCTGAAAAGAAGGGTTATAAATGATTACAATAAACTTTCAGGAAATTTCAAGGAGAGATTATATAATCTGACCGACCAATATACAACGACATATGGAAACATTAAAGATGATGAATATGTAAAATGCGTAAAATCTATATTGCTGTATATGTTTGAACAGTGTTTAATAGGCAGAAAAACAGAAAATGAACTATGATATTACCGCAGCCTGAAAGCAATCTTAAAACCAACCTTATGGTATTGGGAGCAGATATTATAAGTATTATGGGTAATTCCCCTTTCAAAAACAAATACGTTATCGTGGATGATATAATGAATAAGTTTTTAAACAGGGATAAAGATAGGACACCCGACCTTTTTCTGTATGCCTTGACCTTCTTGCATACGATTGGCAGCATTGAGAAAAAAGGATATAAAATTAAATTGGTAAAGAAAGAAAACCAAGAAGAAAATCAAACAAGTTTATTCGACAATGTTAATTAGAATATATTCAGAAACCAACCTTATAGATGCTGTTCCATTTCACAATGGAATAAACATCATATTGGGCAAATACTCTGGGGATAAAGAAGCACGAGGGATTAATGGTATTGGCAAATCTACGTTGGTCAGGCTTGTTGATTTTACCTTATTAAGCGGTAAAGCAGAAAAAAGATTTGCTCAAAAAAAGTATGACTTTTTACGTGATGATGAACACACGATTACTTTAGAAATTGAAGTACAGGAACAAAAATATTTTATCAAGAGGGGCTTTGCCGATACAAAAAAAATATTTTTCGGGAAGCGACCGGATGCTCTTGATGAATATGAAAAATCTGAAATGCCGAAATTGCTGGAAGGGATATTTTTTCCGACAGAGAACAACGAAGTATTCTTTGAAGGAAAAAGATATGGAACGTTGATGGAATTTTTTGTTAAGGACGACTTGCAAAGTCAGCAAAGAGTTGACCCTTTAAATTTTGTTTCTTACAATGCCAATGCAAGAGAAAAGGCATTGTATAATTTTTATTTGCTAAATCTCCCGACAAAAACACTTTTAAAATATAACGAAGTATCTTCTGAATACGAAAGGTATAATAATACGGTAAAATCCCTTTCAGAAAAGGTTAAAGCAGATACAGGTAAAGATATTCAGGAATTTAGAACAGAGCGGTTAAAGATTGAAAAAGACATTGCTGCACTCGAAGGCAGCCTGAAGGAATACAATTTTCTTGCTAATCACAAAGAAATAGAACAAAAATTAAATCAGGTTATATCTGAAATTAACGAGCAATCTGTCATCTATCATAATACAAACCGGAAATTAGAAAAACTAAAATCCTCTTACAATGATGTGTCTTCTATCGACCTGGACAAAATTCGTAAGCTCTACAATGAAACCGTAGCAACATTCGGCAACTTTGTAAAAAGGAGTTTGGATGAAGTTATAGACTTTAAAAAACAACTACTGACGAATAGGAATAAATATTTGTTGGAAGAAGAAAAGAAATTACAATCATCAATCGACCAGAGTTTAACGCAGCTTGAAAAATTAGAAAAGAACAGGAGCCAATTATTTTCATTGCTAAAAGAGAGAGGTGCATTGGATAGGATTGAAAGCACTTATGAAAGATTAGTCAATGAAAAAACACTTTTAGAACGGAATACCTCAATTGTACGAGAAATTGACGAAATAGAAGAGATATTGGGAAACTCCAATATTGTTATCGCAGAATTAAAAAGAGATATTGTCAGCGAGCTAAATAAGCAGCAATCATACCTTGATGAGTTGAGATTGTTATTTCAGCAAATTCTTGAAAATGCAATTTATTTAGATGAAGAATTTGACAACTCTTATTTTAATATCACATTAAACTCTACTTCGCCGAGAAACCAATTGCCTTTTAAAATAAGTTTGGAAATCCCTAAAGCTGATGCGTTAGGACAAGAGCGTTTGAAAATCGTAGCGTATGATTTAATGGTCTTTTTAAAGAGCAGGATTGACAAGCGTAATATTCCGGATTTTCTTGTACACGATGGTGTATTTCACGCCATATCATACAAAACAATATCCAATGTCCTGAACTATATGTACCACAAATCAAACGAGCTGCATAACTTTCAGTATATCCTTACTTTCAATGAAGACGAAATTGATTTAAACGGGGATGAAAATAAGTTTGGCAAGTTCGATTTTGATTGGTCTAAACAAGTGATTGCTGAATTCTCAGATACCGAACAGGAAACAATTTTTAAACGATTTTTTTAAATGGCAAACTATCAATTACCTCCTTTAAAAGATGAAAGGTTATTTGAGGAACTCACTTGTGATTTATTCAATTTTGTAGAGAATACCTCGTCATATGAGAATACAGATTTTCAGACGTTTGGTGTGAAAGGACAAAATCAGAAAGGTATTGATGTCTTTTCTTCTAAAACAAAAACGGTTATACAGTGCAAATTGAAAAGTATTGGAAGAAAAGATGAAACTATAAGGAAAATTCTAATTCAGGATATAAATACTGATTTAGAAAAAGCAAGGGATTTAGCGATTGATTTCGACAAATTTGTTTTTGTTTCTACATTTCGTGACGATGCTCAAATACAGGAATACCTAAATCAAATTAAAAAAGAACAGGAACTACCATTTCATTTATATTATTGGGGATGGGATACCATAACAAAACATATTGAACAATCAGAGGCTTTATTACATAAGTATTTTCCAAAGTTTGTAAAAAAATCCAAGCCTATAAAGCCAAAAATTGAATTACCAGACGGAGCGTTAGGCAAAGAGCTTTCCAAGAAGAACTATATTGATTATTTAAAAAAGCGATATGGCGATTGGAAACAAGTTGAATTAAACAAAAAAGGGGAAAAATTTAATTGGGCTGCATTCACTATTTCATTGTCTAAAAGATATAAAGCATCAGGGATTAATTATATTGATGTTCGACACTTTGATGATTTAGCATCGTATCTAAAAAGCCGAATTGATGGTACAATAATGGGAAAAGTGAACAAGTCTAAAGGAATAAAAAACTATTCTGTGTTTGAAGAGTTCTCGGAAACTGAAATCTAAAAATATTGGTAGATTTCAAACTTAAAAACCTTATTTTCTAATGTATATCTCTAAAGTCAGCCTGGTCAATTATAGGAATTTTGCAAATGCAAGTTTTCAATTCAACAAGGGAATAAATACCATAATCGGAGAAAACGGTTCTGGAAAAACAAATGTTTTTAGGGCAATAAGGCTGTTATTAGAAGATGCCTCCTTGCAATATGCTTATAAACTGACGGAAGGAGATTTTAACAGGTCTTTGGATAAGGGAAAATGGAAAGGTCATTGGATTATTATCAGTGTTGAATTTGATGAGCTTAACGATGAAGAGGCAATACAATCCTTGTTCATTCACGGTGTTGGAGTTGCCGCAGAAGATTATGTAAAAAAAGCTACTTACAACCTTTTCTTTCGTCCTAAAGCTGACATCAGACAAAAACTTTCCGAATTAGCTGAAGGAGATGCAGTTGGATTACAAACGATACTCAATAGCATCACAATTCAGGATAATTACGAAACTTTCTTTACTGGAAAAAGCACTGCTGATTTTAATGACCCTAATGTATATAAGGAACTTGTAGGCGATTTTGAAAATGTGGTTTTCCCATCTACGATTGATGCTTCTAAATTTGGCTCTAAAATTCCGCATCAATTATCTGTTTCCAAAGAAATCTCTTTTACATTCATCCAAGCCTTGAGAGATGTAGTAAGTGACTTTCATAACAATAGAACTAATCCTTTACTTACTCTATTGAAAAACAAAAGTGGAGAAATCAAAGAGGAAGATTACCAACCTATCAGCGATTTGGTTGAGCAATTAAATGAAAGCATTGAAGATTTGCCCGATGTACAAAATATAAGGTCAGATATAAAATCAACCATTCAGGATGCCGTCGGTCTTACCTATTCGCCATCTTCATTATCCATTAAATCAAGTGTTCCCAATGAAGCCGAAAAATTGTTACAATCATTGAAACTTTTTATCGGAGAACCAGGCGAGGAATATGAGGGCGGTATTCACGAATTAAGTTTGGGAGGTGCTAATCTAATATTTTTAACCCTGAAATTACTTGAGTTTAAGTATAGAAAATCAAAAGATACATTTGCCAACTTCCTTATTATTGAGGAACCGGAAGCCCATATACATAACCATATTCAAAAGACCTTATTTGACAAATTGGATTATGGAGATACTCAAATTATCTATTCTACTCATTCTACACAAATTTCCGAAGTAAGTAATGTTGAGAATATAAACATCCTTGCAAAGAAATTAAATTTTGCGGAAGTATATCAACCATCAACTGGTTTAACACCTGAAAGCATCAATCAAATACAGCGTTATTTGGATGCTGTAAGAACCAACCTGTTATTTGCAAAAGGAGTAATATTAGTTGAGGGCGATGCAGAAGAGATTTTAATACCAATAATGGTCAAAAAAGTATTTGGTGTAAGTCTTGACGAACTTGGAATTAGCCTCATCAATATACGAAGTACAGGCTTTGAGAATGTAGCCCAACTTTTCCACGATAGCCGTATAAGAAGAAAATGTGCAATTCTAACAGATTTAGATGATGCGATTTGTGATACAACTATTAATGACGATGATAGCGACCGATTAAAAAAATACAAGAGAAAAGTTGAGGCATCTAAACAAAAGGGATTAGAACGTAAAGCTAAATTAGATGTCTTTGAAGCAGAGAATGATTGGATAAAGGCATTTTATGCTGACTATACTTTTGAAGTTGATTTTATAACCGAAGGCAACGAGGAGGAAGTAATAGCTATAATTGACCAAGTATATACAGACCAACCAACAAGAGTACAAGCTAAAACTGATATTGAAGATGATGGTGTTGCGGTTTATGGAAAGCGAGTGCTTACAATGGCTAAACAGGAAGGTAAAGGTTGGTTTGCTATAATGTTAGGCAAGCATATTTCTTTTAAGACGGAAATTCCAAACTATATAGTTGATGCCATTCTTTTCGCCAAAGAAACATACTCCAACAATATTATTGCCGACATCATTGAATATAGGATGAACAAACATTTTTATGATGATGATGCTTTGGATTTTTCATCTTGTCGGGAGAGCCTAACGAAGTATAGAGCCGAAGAAGCAACTTTAGATGACCTTGCTTTTGACTTGGACTTGGTAATACCAGATGACCAGCTATTAACATTCATAGATAAATTGAAATAGGCTATGTTCATTTGGGAAAAAGGAAGTTTGAATGATGAGCAAGAAGTTGCAATCTTGGAGAAAGATAGTGTACTCTTGATTGCCTGTCCTGGTAGTGGAAAAACGAGAACGCTTACATACAAAATCGCTTACGAATTAAGCAGGCTAAATTCCAATAAAGAGTTCGTTATTGCAATTACATACACGAATAACGCTGCTGATGAAATTAAAGAACGGGTTGAATTATTGGGGGTTGATACTACACAATTATGGATTGGTACAATTCACTCATTCTGTATGGAATGGATATTAAAGCCTTACCATCTGTATTCTGAAAGGTTGAAAAACGGGTTTAAAGTTTGTAATTCCTTTGATACTGAAAAGCTCCTAACCGAATTATGCAAAAAATATAGCAATCCAAAAGTTACTTTTTATGATTTTCAATATTATGCTACCATAAATGGTACATATAAGTTTACATCAAAAAATAGTAATCAGAATAAGCATATCAAAGCTATTCTTCAAGAATATTTCGGAATATTAAAAGAGAATAATCAATTGGATTTTGAGCAGATACTTTTTTATGCTTATGAATTATTGAAATCAAAGCCAATCATTTGTACCGTCTTATGCAAATTATTTCCATTTATTTTGATTGATGAATATCAAGATACTAAAGAGATACAATACCATATAATATCAAAAATATTAAGTGCAAACAAAGGGTGTTCAAAAACATTAATTGTTGGCGACCCTAACCAATCTATTTATCATTCTTTAGGTGGTTATCCGATGCCAAAGGATGATTTGGAAAAACTTTTGGGGTTTAACTTGATACAGTTGAGTTTAGACAAAAATTACAGGTCATCTGAAACCATAATAAATTACTTCGATTATTATAAAACATTTGCTACCCCTATTATAGCATTCGGAAACGAAAAAGATTATAATAGTTTAATCACATATAACTTATCGGTTTCGTTAGATAATTTGATAGAAGAAATTGCAAAATTGATTTTGTTTAATGTCCGTGAAGCCGGAATTAGCCCTAATGAAATTTGTATTGCAGCACCTCAATGGGTTCAGATTGCAAGTATTACAAGGAAGCTAATGATTAGACTTCCGGATTTTAGTTTTGACGGACCCGGTATGGCTCCGTTTTCACGGGACATTGAGAATTTTTGGTTTAAAGTTGCAAGAATTGTTTTGACAGAACCATCGCCCTATATGTACGTTCGTCGTTTACGTTGGAGTAAAGAAGTTTTGAACGAACTTGATGCTGCGGGAGTAGATGTATCAAACTTATCAAACAAAGAGTTTTTGAAAATCTGCAATTCAATTGAAGTGAATGAAAATGATGGTTTAACCTACTTACGTTCTTTCTTTGAAAGAATTTGTGAAAGCCTGAAAATACAAATTCAGAATTTCCCGTTACTTGAAGAACATCACACATCATTTTTTGCAAGTTCTGAAAATAGAATACAAAGGCTTATTGACGAGGGAAATCCATTTATTGGAGAGATTGAAAATTTTAGAAAAGTTTTCAGGCAAAGAGATGGTATAACCGTTTCAACTATTCACGGCGTAAAGGGAGAGGAATATGATACAGTAATAGGTTTTGCTCTTCTTAATGATTATGTCCCACACTTCAACGATACAAACGGTTACGAAAATTCTAAAAAATTACTTTACGTTTTAGCTTCAAGAGCAAGAAAAAATTTACACTTAATCTCTGAAACGTCAAGAGGGATAAATTATTACAATCCTGAAGGGAAAAGCCCTACACCTCATTTGCTCGAATATAATTATGAATATTCGATTGTTGCTCTTGACAATTCCGATTGAATAAATAACAAAAGGAAGCCGTCTTTTCAGACAAACTCCCCAATGTCAAAATCACCCAAATTACTTTTCCGCAAGGTGGAAGAACTGTCGTCGCTTTCAGATGAAAGTGTGCTATCCAAAAGCTCGGCAATTTTTCGGGAAGCACCCTCAATGGAATTTTCCAGTAAGCTGAATAATTCGGTTCCCTGTAATTTCTGAACTATGGCTACCGCTGTTTCCTTTTGAGCCTGTTCCAAATTCTCTTTTTGGAGCAATGCCCCTACGGAGCTTAGTTCGTCATAGGTAACCCCTTGGGCAAAACCGTTATCGCCACCGGATATTCCGTACCTGTTCCATTCTTCTTCCTCTTCTTCCAAATCAGGCATATTGCTGAAAACTTCGTCCAGTTCTTCCTGCGGAATTTGAATGCTGACGTTTTCGTTTTCGTCGTATTCGATGTCTAAATTATCAGGGTTTATCTCCGGTTCCGTTATTTGGCTGTCATTGGCAGTGTTTGGCACTGAAAGGCTTCTTACTGGCTTGGGTTGCCCCATAATATCGGGCAGGTTCGGGTTAACTTTTTCCTGTTTGGACTTTTGCTCCGACCTTTTATGAATTACAATCTTATCCTGCAAAAGCAGGACAATGACTATCAGCAGGCAAATCACAATTACTATTTCCATAATCAGATGCTTTAAAAAATGGGTTTAAACTTTTCGTTGAAATCATCGGTAATGGCTTTTTCAAACATTTCAAAATGATGTTCCAGTATGTTATCGAGATAGGCATACAGGGGTATAGCATCTTTACCGATTACCTGTACAATACGGGATAGCCGTTCGTGGTATTCCTGCCGGATATAGATACTTTTATCGCCCCGCTTTGTCATCGAATGGGTTTTCAAAAAGTGTTCGCCGTAGCTTCCGTCAAGGCTCTTCTTGGTACGGTTTCTTTCCCTTTGTACAGGTTTGCTTTGTGGTAATTCATCCTGCCTTACCTCGTTTTGTATTTCTTCCTTTTCCTGCTCTTCGGCAGGTTCAGGCGGTAGCTGCAAACCGTCCTTTTTAACGCCGTCTACCATCAGGTTCATCATCAGCTCTTCGTTAATGTCCGGCGTAACTTTACGTTTATTATCTTTTTCCATAGCACTACGATTGAATGATGTTTAAAAATTCGCTGATGAACAGGTCTAACTGGCAGGCTTTCATCAAACGCTCATCGGGTGGCATTATCGTAGAACGGAAAACTGTTTTGCTGTCCACTTCACTTTCCTTGCGAAAACGGGTGCTGTTCTTGATTTGGCTTTGCATCAGGCTTAACCCCA
The DNA here is from genome assembly GCF_011046555.1 of Sphingobacterium lactis. Lineage (NCBI taxonomy): Bacteria > Pseudomonadati > Bacteroidota > Sphingobacteriia > Sphingobacteriales > Sphingobacteriaceae > Sphingobacterium > Sphingobacterium lactis. The sequence goes on along the minus strand of NZ_CP049246.1, from coordinate 3,284,012 downwards.
GTTGCCCGATAAGCTGATTATACACGTCATATAAGGGCGTGCTTTCCCTGCCGTCCACCTGGTTCCAAAACAGGTTAATGCTTTGTATGGAAGTTTCGCCTTTTTTCATAATTACATCCTGTAAAAGCTGTGTGAAGATGAGCGTACTTTCCATTACCACACGGTCTGCCGTGATGGGCGTGAAAATGTGGTGCATACCTGCCAATGCTTTCAGAATTCCGGGCGTGTTCACGGTTCCGGGCAGGTCGAAGAACAGCACATCAAGCGGAACAGGGGAAGTGTTTACAAATTCGTGCGCCGCATCGAGTACGCTATCCGCTTTGTGCTGCATAATGGGATAGGCTTTTTTATTGATGGTGGTAAACTGCTTATATGCCAGTTTTTTCAACGCCTCATTTTCCATTACCATTGCCAAATCACGGGTTTTCATTTTCATCAGGCTGTGCTGCGGAAAATCCGCATCAAAAACAGCTACGTTGTAGCCCAACCGATAGTGCATCGTACTGGCGACAAGCGTGGTAAATGTGCTTTTGCCAACACCGCCTTTTTGAGAAGAAAAAGCGACAAACAGAGGTTTCTTTCTTGTGTCCATATTTTTAAAATTTAAAGTTTACATCTTACTGTTTTCAGTCTTGCAGGCTTTCAGCCGTGCAGTCCTGATTTCGTGCTGTCTTTCTTGCAGGATAGCTATCAGGCTTGCCTGCGGGAATTGCTGATTGCCTGCTTTCCTGCTGTACAGCAGCAATGCTTTCATTCAGGCATCCTATCAGGCGTGATTGCGTTCTTGCATTCGTTCCGTCCGTCATTCTATCCATCACGCAGGCTTGATTGTCTGATAGCAGGCTGTCACGCTTTCCGTCATTCCTGCGCTCTTGGTTTCTTGCATTCCTGCAATCTTGCAGGCAGGATAACCTGCCATCTTGAATGTATGCCGTCTGCTCGTCCTGAAGCACGGGCTGCCTGCCTGCCTGCCTGTCAACATTCAGGGGCAAAGAACTCATCAAATTCAATCGGTTGTATAGCGGTGGCAGTGTTTGGCGTTCAGAGGCAGCATTTGGCACTGTGTCACAGTGCAACGCTATCGTAAACAGGGCTTTACTTTGTATTGTGATTTTTATTAACGGATTTATGCAAAGTCTTTTGACATATCAGGGGGTAACGGGAACGGCAACGAGCCGTTTTTCCCTGTTACATTCAATCCGTCCCGCAGGGCGGATTTTTGTGTTCACCGGAACACGGCAAGTTGTGTTTTGAGCATCTCGGAATGATTTCCGATGCTCAAAACAACTTGCCCTTTGCAGGGGGCAGAAAACACCTTCCAAAGTCAGGGTTTTGTATGGATTTTAAAATGGATTAGTGATGAACGATAACAACAAAAAGCAATTGAAAAAGACCGGACGTCGCCCCAAAGAAGACCCGGCGACCATCCGCTATACGATTTCCTTTAACGAGCAGGAACACGCCCATTTTCTTGCCCTGTTTGATAAATCAGGTATGCAGGTAAAGGCTCATTTCATAACGTCCTGCATCTTTGACAAGACCATAAAAACCATTCAGATTGACAAGGGAACGGTTGATTTTTATATGCGGCTGACCTCTTTTCACAGCCAGTTCCGCTCCATAGGTGTAAACTATAACCAGATTGTAAAGCTGTTGTACAAGAATTTTTCGGAGAAAAAAGCCGCAGCGTTCCTGTACAAATTGGAAAAACAAACGGCTGAAATGGCGATGCTATGCCAAAAAATCATTCAGATAACCGAAGAATTTGAAGCAAAGAACCTGAAAAAAAAGCAGTACAGATGATAGCAAAGATTGGCAGAAGCGGGAATTTATACGGTGCATTGGCGTACAATCAGCTCAAAGTAGAGAATGAAAACGGGAAAATTCTGTTCGCAAATAAGATAATCGAAACGCCAACTGGAGCATATACTGTTGCACAATTAGCACAATCTTTTGCACCTTACCTGATTGCCAACCGCAATACGGAAAAGCATACGTTGCATATTTCGCTCAATCCCGACCCGAAAGATAAGGTTAGCGATGACAGGTTTCGGCAAATGGCGGAAGAATATATGCGGGAAATGGGCTACGGCGAACAGCCTTTTGTGGTATTCAAACATACCGATATCGACCGCAGCCATATACACATTGTATCGGTTTGCGTGGACGAGCAGGGCAAAAAGATTTCGGACAAATTCGAGAAAATGCGGTCTATGAATGTGTGCCGTGAACTGGAAAGACAACACGGCTTGATACCCGCAACCGATAAAGAACACAAGCAGAACGACAAGATTTTCCGTCCGGTAGATTATCGGGCAGGCGATGTGAAAAGCCAAATCGCTTCGGTTGTCCGCCACCTACCGAATTATTATAAGTTTCAGACTTTGGGCGAATACAATGCCTTGCTTTCCCTGTTTAATGTTACCACCGAAAAAGTGGAGGGCGAATTGCAGGGAAAAATGCGGCAAGGCTTATTATATATTCCTTTAAACGAGAAAGGCGAAAGAGCCGGGCATCCGTTCAAGGCTTCGTTGTTTGGTAAAAATGCAGGGCTTCCGGCTTTGGAACTGCATTTTGCAAAATGCAAAGAGGATTTAAAAGACCACCCAAGTAAGCAGACCCTAAAAGCTGCAATTTCTATTGCTCTGAAATCCACAAATGATGAGCAGGCTTTTAAAAAGCAGTTGAGTGAACAGGGCATTAATGTAGTGGTCCGCCGGAACGATACAGGTCGTATTTATGGTATCACTTTCATAGACCACAATTCAAAGGCGGTTTGGAACGGTTCACGCTTAGCAAAGGAACTTTCTGCCAATACCTTTAATGATTATTGGAACAATAATATCAAACCGGAGATTAAAGAACCTGTCGTACAACTTCCAAAAACATCCACATCAAATGATGCAGATCTTCCTGCGGAAGAACCTCATCACTTGTTCGACTTCCTGAATACTACTGAAAAACACGAAGACGGTTTGATTGAGGCATTTGGCGGTTTGTTACCCGAAGCACAGGGCGATGATTACGAGGAACAGGATTTTGCTAACAAAATGAAGAAGAAAAAAAAAAGAAGACTGTAAGAGGTCAGATTTTGGAATTAAAAATCTGTTTTTAAAAAGATTTATTGAGCTGTCACTTTATAATTCTGAAAGAATTTGAGTTGTATTTAAGTAATTGCTTAAATAAACAAATTGACTATCTTTGTGCTATGGACAATAATTCTTGCATACGACAACAAGCAGACATTAAACAAATAAACCGCTGTAAAGACCGAGTTTCAGAACTCAACGGTTCTTTTGACTATTTATCGAACGGACTTGAATTAGCGGGAAACAATGTAAGACTGAAAATACTCTTTCTACTTTATGAAGAAAAACGACTTTGTGTTTGTGATATAAGTGATATTCTTGGTATGACAATTTCAGCGGTTTCACAACACTTGCGGAAACTCAAAGACAGAAAACTTATTGAAACCGAACGAGAAGCTCAAACTATTTTTCACTCACTGACTAAAGAGTATGAAAAAATGCTGAAACCATTTTTCAAAATACTTGACGAAAACAAAATATTAGAAACAATATGAAAACTGACAAAAAATTAATTGGTGCAGGACTTTTGACTACAATTGCAGCTTCTCTTTGTTGCATCACACCAGTATTGGCTCTTATTGCAGGAACAAGCGGTCTTGCTTCCACTTTTTCTTGGCTTGAACCTTTTCGACCCTATTTTATCGGGTTGACAATTTTGGTTCTTGGTTTTGCTTGGTATCAAAAGTTGAAACCCAAAAAGCAGATAGATTGCAATTGTGAAACAGAAGAAAAACCAAAATTCATTCAGTCAAAAATGTTTTTAGGAATAGTAACAGCATTTGCAATCGTAATGCTTGCCTTTCCATACTACTCAAGCATTTTCTACCCAAAGACAGAAAAGCAAATCATAGTAGTGGACAAATCCAATATTCAAAAAGTAGAATTTACGATTAGCGGAATGACTTGTGCAAGTTGTGGCGAACACGTAAATCACGAAGTAAATAAATTGACAGGAATAATAAGTTCAAACGCTTCTTATGAAAATGGAAATGCAATCGTAGAATTTGACAACTCAAAAACAAATATTTCTGAAATCGAAAAAGCAATAAACTCAACAGGATATTCTGTAACCGACAAAAAAGAAAATTAAAATGGAAATCAAATTACAATCAACAATCACTTGTCCCAACTGCGGACACAAGAAAGAAGAAACAATGCCGACAGACGCTTGTCAATATTTTTACGAATGTGAAAAATGCAAACAAGTTCTAAAACCAAAACAAGGCGACTGCTGTGTTTATTGTAGTTACGGAAGTGTTGCTTGTCCACCAATTCTGCAGGACAAAAAATGTTGCTGACGGACAGAAAACAGAAGAGCAACTAAAAGTATTTTTTATTTGGATGCTTCATAAATGTTACGATACAAAAGGATCATAGAAGCTACAACTCTTATCACTTCGCCAAACACTGCCACGCACCGCCATTGACTGCCACATTCTTATAGCCGCTGTGTAGAGCCTTTAAATTCACGCCCGAACATTAAAACTAAAAAAGAATGCAGGGAGAAGACGATTTAAGAGGTTTAGCCAAAATAATGGCTTTTATGCGGGCAGTCAGTATTCTTTTGGTGCTGATGCACCTTTATTGGTTCTGCTACGGGTTCTTTTTAGAACGTGGTTGGACGTTGGAAATAATCAACAAGATATTAGGCAATTTCGACCGGACGGCGGGCTTGTTTTCACATACCCTTTATACCAAGGCGTTCGCTTTGGTTTTGCTTGCTTTGAGTTGTTTGGGAACGAAAGGCGTAAAGAATGAGAAGATAACCTGGGCTAAAATCTACGTGGCTTTGGGCGTTGGTTTTGTGCTGTTCTTTCTGAACACGCCGTTGTTAAAGCTATCTCCGGTAATAGGCACATTTCTGTATATCCTTACTATCTCGTTAGGTTATATCGCTTTGCTGATGGCTGGCGTGTGGATGAGCCGTTTGCTTCGTACTAATCTGATGGACGATGTTTTCAATAACGAGAACGAGAGCTTTCAGCAGGAAACAAAGCTGATGGAAAACGAGTATTCTGTCAATCTTCCTACCAAATTTTACTACAAAGGCAAATGGAACAACGGTTGGATAAACATTGTAAATCCTTTCAGAGCATCAATCGTGTTGGGTACTCCGGGTTCAGGAAAATCGTATGCCATCGTAAACAATTACATCAAGCAACAGATTGAGAAAGGCTTTAGTATGTACATTTACGATTTTAAGTTTGACGACCTTTCTACCATTGCCTACAATCATTTATTGAAGCATCGGGATAAGTACAAAGTTCAACCCAAATTCTATGTCATCAACTTTGATGACCCACGCAAGAGCCACCGTTGTAACCCGTTAAATCCCGATTTTATGACGGACATTTCTGATGCTTACGAAGCGGCTTATACCATAATGCTGAACCTCAATCGAAGTTGGATACAGAAGCAAGGAGATTTTTTCGTGGAAAGCCCAATTATCCTATTGGCTGCCATTATTTGGTATCTGAAAATCTATGAGAACGGTAAGTATTGTACATTCCCACACGCCATTGAATTGCTGAATAAAAAGTATTCGGACGTATTTACCATTCTGACCTCATATTCCGATTTGGAAAACTATCTTTCTCCGTTTATGGATGCCTGGCAAGGTGGCGCACAAGACCAATTGCAGGGGCAGATTGCATCGGCAAAAATTCCTTTGTCAAGAATGATTAGCCCGCAATTGTATTGGGTAATGACCGGGGATGATTTTACGCTTGACATCAACAATCCGAAAGAACCTAAAATTTTGTGTGTAGGTAACAATCCCGACCGTCAAAATATCTACTCCGCAGCTTTGGGATTGTACAATTCGAGAATTGTTAAGCTCATCAACAAAAAAGGGCAATTAAAGAGTTCAGTAATCATAGATGAGTTGCCCACAATTTATTTTAGGGGACTGGACAATCTCATCGCAACTGCGAGAAGTAATAAGGTAGCTGTGTGTTTGGGCTTTCAGGATTTTTCGCAGTTAATACGGGATTACGGAGATAAAGAGGCAAAAGTTATCCAAAATACCGTAGGTAATGTATTCAGTGGGCAGGTTGTGGGCGAAACCGCAAAGAGCTTGTCAGAACGGTTCGGAAAAGTATTGCAGAAACGTCAGAGTATGACCATCAACCGAAATGATAAATCAACTTCGATTTCTACGCAATTAGACAGCCTTATTCCTGCTTCTAAAATTTCAACTTTGACACAGGGTATGTTTGTTGGTGCTATATCCGACAACTTTGACGAGCGTATCGAGCAAAAGATATTTCACGCAGAAATAGTGGTCGATAATGATAAAGTTTCCGCAGAAACCAAAGCGTATCAGAAGATACCGCAGATTTTATCTTTTGCTGATAAAAACGGCAACGATAATATGAAGCAAGAGATTGAAAGCAACTACCGCCAGATAAAATCCGACATTGTACACATTGTTGAAAGTGAAATAGAGCGTATCAAGAACGACCCGAACTTACAGCATTTGATACAGCAAGAACAATAAACGCATTAAATAAAGGACTAAGAATGTTGGTGGTGCTTCTTCTTGAATTTAGATGGAGTGTCGCCAACATTTTTTTGAACAGTTTATAAAACAAATATTCGGAATGAAAAATGATGATTATAAAATAGTAATTTTTCAAAACAATGCAATGCCATTGCATTACTTTTTTACTAACTTTGCAAAAGAATATGAAAGTCTTTTACTCCATATTGGCAATTTATATGATGACGGTATTTTTAATGCCGTGTACCGATATGTATGAAAAGGACAACTTTCAAAACCATAACCATTCGGAAGAATTAACCCATCAAGGAAGCCACGACCATCAGGAAACAACTGATATGTGCAGTCCATTTTGTTTATGCGGTTGTTGTGGAATAGTTTCAGGTATAGTGCTTCAATGGAATGTATACAGCTTAGTTAAGGCGAAGACTTTTGACCTTTCTAAGCCTAAAGTTTATTATAAATGTACCTTTATATCCCACTATCTGGGGGGAATTTGGCAACCGCCAAAGATTAATGCATAATTTTTAATGTTTTAATGATTATAGCTTTTTGCGTACAGCAACAAGCTGAATGTTTTGGGTCATACTTCGTATTTCTCGTATTCATAATCATTGCAATTTATCATTAATTATTCATCATTAATCACAATAGAAGTGTTAAATAGTATTATAAAATTCTCTATAAAGAATAAGTTCATTATAGGATTGATGACCTTGTTTCTCATCATTTGGGGGGTATGGAGTGCCAAGCAAATCCCCATTGATGCCCAACCTGACATTACAAACAATCAGGTTCAGATTATTACCCTGTCGCCTACATTGGCAGGACAAGAAGTAGAACAATTAGTAACATTTCCCGTAGAGCAAAGTATCGTTAATCTTCCAAAAGTAGAAGAGATAAGAAGTGTTTCAAGATTTGGATTATCTGTTGTAACCGTTGTCTTTCAAGATAATGTCGATATTTATTTTGCACGACAGTTAGTAAGCCAACAGCTGAAAGAAGCACAAGACCAGATACCTGACGGGATTGGAACACCTGAACTTGCTCCTGTCAGTACAGGTCTTGGCGAAGTGTACCAATATATTCTTCATCCCAAAGAAGGCAGTGAAGACAAATATTCCGCAATGGATTTGCGGACAATGCAGGACTGGATTGTTGCCAGACAACTTTACGGTACTCCGGGAATTGCAGAAGTCAATAGTTTCGGTGGTTTGCTTAAACAGTACGAAGTTTCTATCGACCCAAACCGCATCAAGGCAATGGACGTTAGTATTTCCGATATTTTTACCGCCCTCGAAAACAACAACCAAAATACCGGAGGTGCATATATCGATAAGAAGCCCAATGCTTACTTTATTCGCGGGATTGGTCTGGTTACTTCATTGGAAGATGTAGGAAATATCGTCGTTAAAAATACAGGTAGCGTTCCGGTATTTATCAAAGATGTGGCAGAAGTACAATTTGGTCACGCAACCCGGTACGGAGCATTGACCTATAATGGCGAAGTAGATGCTGTGGGTGGGATTGTAATGATGTTGAAGGGAGAAAACACCTCTGAAGTTGTAAAAAGTATCAAAGAAAAAATACCGGTTATCCAACAATCTCTACCCGAAGACGTGGTCATAGAACCATTTTTAGACAGAATGGATTTGGTTGATAGAGCGATAAGTACGGTTCAAAAGAACCTCATTGAGGGCGCACTGATTGTTATTTTTGTGTTAATTCTATTCCTGGGGAATTTCAGAGCAGGACTGATTGTAGCCTCAGCCATACCGCTATCTATGCTTTTTGCGTTGGGAATGATGCGGCTGTTTGGTGTAAGTGCCAACCTGATGAGTATGGGGGCTATTGATTTCGGATTGGTAATAGATGGTTCCCTGATTGTTGTTGAAGCGACAATGCATCATTTGGGCTTGCGGAAATCCACACAAAGACTTACGCAGGCAGAAATGGATGAAGAGGTATATGAATCTGCACGGAAAATTCGTACGAGTGCCGCATTTGGCGAAGTTATCATCCTCATTGTCTATATCCCTATCCTTACTTTGGTGGGTATAGAGGGTAAAATGTTTACGCCAATGGCACAGACTGTAAGTTTCGCCATTTTGGGAGCTTTGATTTTGTCCTTTACCTATATCCCGATGATGAGTGCCTTGTGTCTGTCTAAAAAACCGATTACCAAAAGGAATTTTTCAGACAAAATGATGGACTATCTTCAAGGGGTTTATAAGCCTTTGTTAGAAAAAGCCATTCGGATAAAATATGTGATTATTGCGGTTGCCGTTGGGCTGTTTACCATAAGTATATTTCTATTTTCACGGATGGGCGGAGAGTTCCTGCCAAAATTGGGCGAGGGCGATTTTGCTTTCCACTGTATCCTGCCACAAGGAACATCGCTTAGCCAAAGTCTGGAAACCTCTATGCAGGCATCAAGGATAATCAAGGAATTTGACGAAGTGAGAATGGTCGTAGGCAAGACTGGTGCTGCCGAAGTACCGACAGACCCGATGCCTCCCGAAGCCACTGACCTGATGATTATCCTAAAACCGCAGGACGAATGGAAAACAAAAAAATCCTATGACGAGCTTTCCAATGAAATGATGGAGAAACTTAAAGTTATTCCCGGTGTATTCTTTGAAGCCAATCAGCCGATACAGATGCGTTTTAATGAGTTGATGACAGGTATCAGGCAAGATGTAGCCGTTAAGATATTCGGAGAAGACCTCGACAGTTTGTTGGTTTATGCGAATAAAGCGAATGCTATTATTCAAACAGTAGAAGGTGCGACCGCTCCGCAGGTAGAGCGGGTAGCAGGTCTTCCCCAAATCAATATCGAATACGACCGTACCCGAATAGCCAACTATGGCTTGAATGTACAGGAGATAAATGATATTGTCAGCACTGCGTTCGCAGGTAAATCAGCAGGTGTTATTTATGAAAACGAACGAAGATTTGATTTGGTGGTAAGGCTTGATGAAGAACACCGCAGTTCCATTGAGGATGTGAGCAATTTGTTTATTCCACTTCCAAACGGAGAGCAGGTTCCACTTTCGCAGGTTGCCAACATTGACTATAAATTAGGTCCTGCACAAATCAGTCGTGAAGGAGGAAAACGAAGGATATATATCGGATTTAATGTACAAGGGCGGGATGTAGCAAGTGTTGTAGAAGAAATTCAGGATAAGTTGGCTGAACAGGTTAAGCTACCGACAGGATATTATTTTACCTATGGCGGTCAGTTTGAGAACCTCCAAAAAGCTACTGACAGATTACTGATTGCAGTACCTATCGCCCTGCTTTTGATTTTTATCCTGCTATACTTCACGTTCCATTCGTTCAAGGAAGCCGTTTTGGTCTATACGGCTATCCCGATGAGTGCCATTGGAGGCGTATTTGCCCTTTTATTGCGGGATATGCCATTCAGCATATCGGCAGGTGTCGGATTTATTGCTCTGTTCGGTGTTGCTGTTCTGAACGGGATTGTACTGATTGCCACGTTCAATAGACTGGAGAAAGAGGGTTGGAACGAGATTGTTCCGAGAATTATCGAGGGAGCTAAAACAAGGCTTAGGCCTGTATTGATGACAGCATCAGTGGCAAGTTTAGGCTTTTTACCAATGGCATTAAGTACAAGTGCAGGTGCAGAAGTACAAAAACCGTTGGCAACGGTGGTTATCGGCGGATTGATTTCAGCAACGGCATTGACGTTGTTCGTACTGCCTTTACTGTACCTCGTATTTATGAGAAATCATAAGCCTACGAAAAATAATAAAATGAAAGCCATAACACCTGTATTGTTGCTGTTTGTGTTCTTAGGTTTTTCTCAAAACAGTAATGCACAAAATCCGGTAAATGTAGATAGAGCTATTGAGATAGCTATGGAAAATAACCCTCAGCTCCGTTCCAAAAATTTGGATATTCAATCTGCCCAAAGCCTAAGCAAGACAGCATTTGAACTGCCGAAGACCAATGCAAATTTCCAATATGGGAATAACGAGGGCTTTGAGTACAATGACGGTTTCCAAATTTCGCAGACCATACCCTTTCCAACACTTTTTGGGGTAAAGAAGAACCTTGTCAAAGAGCAGGTCAAAGGTCAGCAGTGGGCGAAGGCACTTACAGAAAATGAACTGAAAAAGCAGGTAAGAACCTATTATTATCAGTTGGAATATTTGGAGCATAACGCTTCGGTTTTAAAGTATCTTGATAGTATTTATTCAGACTTTATCCGTGTGGCGGAACTGCGTTATAAAACCGGAGATATAGGGCGGATTGAAGTCAGTACTGCTGTTACCAAACAGGGGGAAATCAATTTATTGCTCCAGCAAAACGAGGTTTTAAGGCAGAACGCCTATCAAAGCCTTAAAAATCTGATGCAGACACAGGAAGACTTCTTAATAGAACCGCAACCGGATTATACACCATTGCTGTTAAGTTCTTTCATTGACAGTTCGGCTGTTGCAAATCATCCGAGCATCCAGCTATTGTACCAAGAGGCGAAAATTGCCGAACAGAACAAGAAATTGGAACGGGCAAACAGCCTGCCTGATTTTACGTTCGGCTATAATAACATATCGCTGATAGGAATGCACAGTAAAAATGGTGTAGAGCAATTTTATGGCAGAGGACAGCGGTTTAGTTTTGTTGATGTAGGTATTACAATCCCCATTTTTACAACCACCAAAGCAAAAATTCGCTCGCTTGATTACAAGAAACAATCATTGGAATTAAATGCGCAATGGCAGGAACAACAGCTTAAAACGGAATTGGCAAACGCCTTGAAACAATACGAACAATATGTAGCGCAGTTTACCTATTTCAAGGAGCAGGCACTTCCCAATGCTGATGAGATTATCAATGCTGCAAAGCTGGGGTACAGTACCGGAGATATTTCTTATGTGGAGTACCTATTTGCCTTGCAGACAACAGCAGACATTCAGCTTAATTATTTAAATAGCATTCAGCAAATCAATGAGGCTGTAACGCTTATCCATTCATTAATCAGTAAATAATACAATATATGAAACGTACCATAAATAAGATAGTTTTTAGCGTTCTTGTCCTCGTAACATTCTTTGCTTTTAACGCTTGTACGAATAATCATAAAGAGGGCGACGGACATAACCACGGAACGGAAGCAGAAGCAAAGCCGGAAACAGATGAACACGAAGAAGAAGACGTTGCCGTACTGACCGATGAGCAGATGAAAGCCGTAGGTATTGAAATCGGTTCAATTGAACAGAAGCAATTATCCGCAACGTTGAAAGCCAATGGTGCATTGAGAGTTCCCAACAGCAACAAGGCGAATGCAACCTCGTTGTTTGGTGGTGTTATCAAATCCCTTAATGTGGAGATAGGCGATTTCGTAAGGAAAGGTCAGGTTATCGCTACTATTTCCAATCCGCAATTCATACAATTGCAGGAAGAATACCTAAGCATCAATAGCCGGATAGAATTTGCAGAGCAGGAAGTGGCAAGACAAAGAGAGCTGAACGAGGGAAATGCAGGTGCAAAGAAAAACCTGCAAAGTGCCACTACCGAATTGAACACGTTGAGAACACGAAAAGCATCGTTACAACAACAAATCCAAATGATGGGCATTAATCCGGCTTCCCTGTCAAATTCCAATCTTAAATCCTCGTTGGTCGTTACAAGTCCGATAAGCGGTACTGTGAGCAATGTTTTCGCCAAAATCGGAAGCTATGTAGATGTGTCATCGCCTATTGCTGAAATCATAGAAAACACAGCCCTGCACTTGGACTTACAGGTGTATGAAAAGGATATTCCTTTAATCAAAATAGGTCAGAAAATAGATTTTGTCGTAACCAACAATCCCAATAAGACTTATTCTGCCGAAGTTTATAGTATCGGCTCATCCTTTAGCGGAGAGAGTAAAACTATTGCTGTTCACAGCAAGATTACAGGAGATAAAGCAGGATTGATTGACGGAATGAGTATAACCGGAATGGTAAGTTTAGATGATGTATTAAGTACGGCTGTACCCAACGATGCTATTGTCAATGCAGACGGAAAGTATTACATCTTTTTGGTCAAGGAGCGGGAAGAAGAAGCTCACGACCATAAAGAGGGCGAAGCTCACGACCATAACCACGGTTCTGAAAAAGGAACTCAATTTGTAAGAATGGAAGTCGTTAAAGGTGCTACGCAATTGGGTTATACGGCAATTACACCTGTAAGTGAAATTCCGCACGGTGCGCATATCGTGGTAAAAGGCGCGTTTTTTGTGAATGCAAAAATGGATGATTCGGGAGAACACGCCCACGCTCACTAAAAAACATTGGATAATGAAAAAAAACATTGAACAGAAGCTGTTGTCAAAGAACACCAATCCGACCAGTATGCGGATATTGGTGTACGACTTCTTGGAGCAACAGCAGACAGCAATGTCCTTATCTGAAATTGAGAGCCATTTTTATAAAGCAGACAGGGTTACGATTTACAGGACTTTGAAAACTTTTGAAGAAAAAGGCATTGTACACAGTATTCAGGAGAACACTACGGTCAAGTATATTCTGTGCCACGATGGGTGTGATGAAAATACACACAAGGATTGGCACTTACATTTCTATTGTAAGATTTGTAAGCAGACAACCTGTAAGGAGGATTTTATAATACCGCAGAATGGAAGTCAGAATTACCGTATCGACGAACTAAAATTATTTGGTAAGGGAATTTGTGAAAACTGTTTAAAGGAGAGTTTGCAATAGCATTGCAGGCTCTCCCTGTGTAACTTTGTTATAAATATAAATGTGTTATGGACACCTATCTTAAAGAAACAAAAATCCTTGACTACTCCAATGCTTCCATACAAAAGCTATTGGAGCAGAGAGGGTGGGAAAACTTGGACACCGTTGCCAAAGTTCAAGCCATTTACAATTTTGTACGGGACGAAATAAAGTTTGGCTATAATGTTTCTGATTATATTTCCGCATCGCAGGTGCTGAATGACGGGTACGGACAATGCAACACAAAAGCCACTTTATTAATGGCTTTGTTAAGAGCAACAGATGTACCTAACCGTATTCACGGCTTTACCATTGACAAGGCATTGCAGAAAGGAGCTATTACAGGTATTTGGTACAGACTATCGCCTAAGAATATCTTGCATAGCTGGGTTGAAGTTTGGGTAAACGAGCAATGGTATTTTTTGGAGGGCGTGATTTTGGATAAACCGTACCTCACTAAATTACAGGAACAGAACAGTGATTGCAAGACCACTTTTTGCGGTTTCGGGGTTTATACCGATAATTTTGAGAACCCGCCGATTGAATGGAACCTCAATAATACATTTATTCAGGATAAAGGCATCAATCGGGACTTTGGCGTTTTTGATACACCCGATGCGTTTTATGCAAAACATCAACAAGAACTGAACGCTTTCAAGAAGTTTATTTTTCAGCATATCGTGAGGCATATAATGAATAATAATGTAGAAAGAATAAGAAATAAAAAAGTGTAACGAACCTAAAAAATTAAAGGCTATGATAAATACAGACAAAAATCACAAGCATACTTACGATGCACAAGGCAAAATGACTTGTTGCACACAGGAAGAAAAAATCTACACCAAAGCAGGTGCTAAGGAATTGGTAAAAGGGCATCACAAAAATGACGGGCATAATCACGACCACAGTGATGATGACGGACACGACCATTCGCATTCAGGAGATACTGACAATGTTTTCAAGATGTTTCTTCCCGCCATTATTTCCCTTGCGCTGTTGCTTGCAGGTATTGCAATGGATAATTGGTTTCCGCAGACGTGGTTTACCGATTGGGTACGGATTATTTGGTACGTGGTGGCTTATGCTCCTGTTGGACTGCCCGTACTCAAAGAAGCCGTTGAGAGTATTCGCAAAGGCGAGATTTTCTCGGAGTTCTTTTTGATGGGCATTGCAACTATCGGGGCATTTGCCATTGGCGAATATCCCGAGGGCGTTGCGGTAATGTTGTTCTATGCCGTTGGCGAAGTTTTTCAGACAATGGCTGTTTCGAGGGCAAAATCAAACATCAAATCTTTGCTTGACCAAAGACCCGATGAAGTAACCGTTTTAAAAAACAATGAACCGCAAACCGTAAAGGCAGAAACTGTTGCCGTTGGCGAAATTATACAGCTTAAACCGGGAGAAAAATTAGGCTTAGACGGAGAACTGTTGTCCGAAACGGCATCTTTCAATACATCGGCTTTAACAGGCGAAAGCAAACCAGATACAAAAAACAAAGGCGAAACCGTTTTGGCAGGGATGATTAATCTCAACACCGTATCGCAGGTAAAAGTTACGACCGCATACACCGACAGTAAGTTGAGCAAGATTTTGGAATTGGTACAAAATGCCACTACACAAAAAGCACCAACGGAATTATTTATCCGGAAATTTGCAAAAATCTATACGCCTATTGTAGTGCTGTTAGCCATAGCTATTTGCCTACTGCCTTATTTCTTTGTAGAAAATTATGAGTTTAGAGATTGGCTGTACAGGGCTTTGGTATTTCTGGTTATTTCTTGTCCTTGTGCGTTGGTTATTTCCATTCCGTTAGGTTATTTCGGTGGTATTGGTGCTGCAAGCAAAAACGGAATACTGTTTAAAGGGAGTAACTTTTTAGATGCTCTTTCCGATATCCAAAACGTAGTGATGGATAAGACAGGCACAATGACAGAGGGCGTTTTTAAGGTTCAGGAAGTCAATTTCAATCCTGAATTTGATAAAGCCGAAATTCTGGAATTAGTTAACATTTTGGAAAGCAATAGCACACATCCCGTAGCGACCGCTATTCACGAATACGTGGGGAAACCGAATAATGAAATCCAATTGGAAAATACGGAGGAAATCGCCGGACACGGTTTGAAATCAACTGTAAACGGTAAGGATTTATTGGTCGGGAATTTCAAACTGATGGATAAGTTCGGCATACCATACGACTTAGACCCGAACAGCATCGTTTATACAACTATCGCCGTTGCTTACGACAGCAAATTTGTCGGTTACATCACGATTGCCGACAGTATCAAAGAAGATGCACAGGAAACCATAACCCTACTGCATAAGCTCAATGTTAATGCAACGATGCTTAGCGGAGATAAAAGTACCGTTGTAAAATATGTGGCGGAGCAGTTAGGGATAGACAATGCTTTTGGAGATTTATTGCCCGAAGACAAAGTAAACAAAGTCAAAGAGATAAAAGCCAAAAATGAAAGCGTTGCCTTTGTCGGGGACGGTGTGAATGATGCACCTGTTGTAGCATTAAGTGATGTGGGTATTGCAATGGGTGGTTTGGGAAGCGATGCTACTATTGAAACCGCCGATGTAGTAATACAAGACGATAAGCCGAGTAAAATACCAATGGCAATCAATATCGGTAAACAGACAAAGAAAATAGTTTGGCAAAATATCGCTTTAGCATTTGGAGTGAAAGCCATTGTATTGATACTTGGTGCAGGTGGATTAGCCACAATGTGGGAAGCCGTATTTGCTGATGTAGGTGTGGCATTATTGGCTATATTGAATGCAGTAAGAATACAACGAATGAAGTTTTAAACAACGTTCAGTTCAACTTAAATCGTAAATTTGTGCATTAGTTTGATATGAATATAAATGTGAGTAAGGAATGAATATACTCTTTATAAAAAATATGGTTTGCAACCGCTGTATTATGGTGGTACAAAATGAATTGGACAAGTTGGGTTTAAACGTAAAGAACATAAAACTTGGAGAAGTAGTACTTAGCAAAGAACCTACAGCCGAAGAAAAAAATAAATTGGATAAAGCCTTAGTTTTATTAGGGTTTGAACTCATTGATGATAAGAAAAGTAGAATTATCGAAAAAATAAAGAATATAATTATTGAGTTGGTTCATCATCAAAACAACGATGCCAAAACCAATCTTTCAGATGTGTTAAGTAGTCAATTACACCACGATTATAATTATTTATCCAACCTGTTTTCGGAGATAGAGGGTACTACCATTGAAAAATACTTTATAGCCCAAAAAATAGAAAAGGTAAAAGAGCTATTGGTATATGATGAACTGTCTTTGAGTGAAATTGCTTTTCGTCTGAACTATTCGAGTGTAGCTTATTTAAGCAACCAATTCAAAAAAGTAACAGGACTGACACCGAGCTATTTCAAGCAAATACGGGATGATAAAAGAAAACCTTTGGATAAGGTCTAAGTAAATCTTACAAATCCATTCCATAATTCCACAATAATTCCCATCCATATTATCGCCAATTTTGTATTGTTAATTAAAGCAAGCGAAAATGGCAACAAATAAAAATAAAGAAATCATCTATCTTCCGTTGGAAGATGTAGAAAGCGAGCATTGTGCATTAATCGTTGAAAAAGGATTGGCACAGGTAAAAGGCATAGAAACCCACAAAGTAGAACTGAATAACCGCAGGGCAGCCATTACAGTAAATAATACAGAAGTTGTAGGCGAAGCGGTAAAAGTAATTAAAGATTTGGGTTATGGCGTTTCTACTGTAAAAAACACCTTTCCTGTTTTGGGTATGACCTGTGCTTCTTGTGCGGGCAGTGCTGAAAGCATCGTTAAATACGAACCAGGTGTAGTAAACGCTTCTGTAAACTTTGCCACGGGAAATCTTACCGTTGAGTACCTGCCCAATATAACTGATGCTTCAAAATTGCAAAAGGCGATACAGTCCATCGGTTACGATTTGTTGATTGAAGATGAAACTAATCAGCAGGAAACATTAGAAGCCATCCACACTCAAAAGTTTCAAAAACTAAAAACTAAAACCATTTGGGCGGTTATACTTTCTCTTCCGGTAGTAGTGATAGGTATGTTATTTATGGATATACCTTATGCCAATCAAATTATGTGGGTATTTTCTACACCTGTTGTATTGTGGTTGGGCAGGGATTTTTTTATCAATGCCTGGAAGCAGACAAAACATCGTTCAGCCAATATGGATACATTGGTAGCATTGAGTACAGGTATCGCCTATCTGTTCAGTGTATTCAATATGTTGTTTGCCGACTTTTGGCATCAAAGAGGATTACACGCCCACGTATATTTTGAAGCAGCGGCTGTTATTATTGCATTCATTCTGTTAGGGAAGCTGTTGGAAGAAAAAGCCAAAGGCAATACATCTTCAGCTATTAAAAAGTTAATGGGGTTGCAGCCGAAAACCGTCATCGTGATACAAACGGACGGAACGGAAAAACAGACCGCTATTGAGGATGTAAACGCAGGCGATGTTATTCTTGTAAAGCCGGGCGAAAAAATTGCGGTGGACGGTATGGTAACTTCAGGCAATTCTTACGTGGATGAAAGTATGTTGAGCGGAGAACCTGTACCTGTATTGAAAAACGAAAACGAAAAAGTATTTGCAGGAACGATTAACCAAAAAGGAAGTTTCCAATTTAAAGCCGTTAAGGTAGGCAAAGAAACAATGCTTGCTCATATCATCAAAATGGTGCAGGACGCACAGGGAAGCAAGGCTCCCGTACAAAAGTTGGTAGATAAGATTGCTGGTATTTTTGTTCCGGTTGTGATAGGTATCGCTATCCTTACATTTATATTATGGTTCATCTTGGGTGGCGATAATGGGGTTGTTCAGGGTCTATTGGCAGCAGTTACGGTATTGGTTATTGCCTGTCCTTGTGCTTTGGGATTGGCGACACCTACGGCTATAATGGTTGGAGTTGGTAAAGGTGCTGAAAACGGTATTTTGATAAAAGATGCCGAAAGTTTGGAATTAGCGAAAAAAGTTGATGCCATTATTTTAGATAAAACAGGAACAATTACCGAGGGAAGACCAGAGGTAACAGGCGTTCAATGGCTGAATAATGATGATGCGACCAAAGACATTTTATTAAACATTGAAAAGCAATCCGAACACCCATTGGCAGAAGCGGTGGTAAAACACTTGGATGGAGCAACAACCACAACTTTAACACAATTTGACAGTATCACAGGTAAAGGAGCAAAAGCCAATCATAATAACGAAACCTATTTTGTAGGCAATAAAAAACTATTGAGAGAAAACAACATCAGTATTGCGGAACAATTACAAAATCAAACTGATGAATGGGGCAAACAATCGAAAACTGTTATTTGGTTTGCCGACAGCAAACAGGCACTTTCCGTATTAGCCATATCAGACAAGATTAAAGAAACATCTGTACAGGCTATCAAAGAAATGCAGGATATGGGCATCGACCTGTATATGCTAACCGGAGATAATGAAGCTACTGCCAAAGCCATTGCAGAGCAAACAGGCATTAAGCATTACAAAGCAGAAGTATTGCCACAGCACAAAGCCGATTTTGTAAAAGAGTTACAAAGTAAAGGTAAAGTAGTGGCAATGGTTGGGGACGGTATCAATGACAGTACCGCTTTGGCAACAGCCGATGTGAGTATAGCAATGGGCAAAGGTTCGGACATTGCAATGGACGTCGCCAAAATGACCATCATTTCGTCCGACCTGACCAAGATACCGCAGGCAATACGCTTGTCCAAACAGACCGTAGCCACCATCAAGCAAAACCTGTTCTGGGCGTTTATCTACAACGTAATCGGCATTCCGGTAGCGGCAGGCATCCTTTACCCTGTTAACGGCTTCCTGCTCAACCCGATGATTGCGGGTGCGGCAATGGCATTGAGCAGCGTGAGCGTGGTCAGTAACAGCCTGCGGTTGAAGTGGAAGAAATAAAACAGTAAATCTCACAAATCAAACAAGAAATTACACAACAATAACTAACTGAATAGTACGGAAATTTGCATTATCAGATAACTCTAAAATTTGTAAACAATGGAAAATAAACAATTTCAATTCAAGACGAACATCAATTGCGGCGGTTGTATCGCATCTGTAAAGCCGCACTTGGACAAGGCAGAGGGCATCTGCCATTGGGAAGTGGACACGGCCAACAAGGACAAGGTACTTACCGTGAAGTCCGAGGGCATTACCGAGCAGGAAGTAATATCGACCGTGCAAAAGGCAGGCTTCAAAATAGAACCTTTGGATGCCTAAGCCAGCACCTTTTTGAAATGCCCTTTTTCCGACCGAATTTCCATGAGGTTGGGTTGATGAAAAAGGGCATTTTATCAATTCTGAAAAAAGGCGATAGGTTATTGCGTATATGGCATTATTTTTCCATATAGCAAAAAAAACGTAAAACGATATAAAAAAAACCAATCTAATTTGTAACTTTGTTGCGTTGAAAAATTATAGAATACATATAGGCATTTTGACATTGTTCTGTTTGGTTTTCTTTATGATGCCAAGTCAGAGCTATGCCTGTTCCAAAAATTCAACAAAGACCGAGCAGTCTTTCTGCTCAAAGGAGAAATCCAAAAAATCAGAACATAAAAAAGGTTGCAAGAGCAAATCCTGTAAAAAATGCAAAAGTGACAAATGCGGGGGCGGTTGTTCCCACAGCTCTTGCAGGTGCGGTGCTTCAACCACTTCCCTAAATGTCCCAACCGTAATCGAATTAAAGGCAAAAAATCACTTAGCAGCAGCTAAAAAGCAAAAATTCGGTTTCAAAGAAGCCTACTATTCTTCGGGCTTTTTCTCCATTTGGCTACCGCCTAAAATAAGCTAAAACTATGGCCTGATAGCCATAGGTATGTCCTGTCAGAAGCTGTTCCGGCTTTTGCAAATCCCCTATTTGTATCATTTATTTAAAATTTAAAACAGAAATGGGTTTATCAATCCCCCGTTTCTCAAAATGTAATTATTATGAAATCATTATCAAAAATAGTGATGGTAATCGCCGTATTACTATCATCAATAAACGGCTTCGCACAAATCAAGAATGCGAAAACAGAAACCGTAAAGATTTACGGCAATTGTGGTATATGCAAAACCACCATCGAAAAGGCAGGTAACGTAAAAAAGGTAGCCAGTGTGGACTGGAACAAAGATACCAAGATGGCTACGCTCACCTATGACGGCGACAAAACAAATCAGGATGAAATCCTGAAACGTATCGCTTTGGCTGGTTATGACAGTGAGAAGTTCCGTGCGCCGGATGACGTATATGCTAAACTGGCTGGTTGCTGCCAGTATGATAGACCAGTGAAGACGGTTGCCAAAAACAAGGAGGCGGGAATGGACATGAATGCCGGACATGGCAATCACGACCATAGTCAAATGGCAGCTAACAAAGATGCAGCCCAAAACCAATCACAGCTAAAGGCTGTATTTGACAACTACTTTTCAGTGAAAGATGCTTTGATAAAAACCGATGCGGCGACCGCATCTGCCAAAGCCGCTGAATTGGCTGCATCCCTTAAAGCAGTCGATATGAATAAGCTATCGGCAGAGGAACATACGGCTTGGATGAAAGTGATGCAGGACTTGACGGCCAATGCGGAAAGCATTTCAAAATCAAAAGATGTTGCAAAACAAAGAAGTGCTTTTGCGGCACTTTCGGGAAGCATCTACACACTGGCCAAAGTGTCTAAACAGGATACTCCCGTTTATTACCAGCACTGCCCTATGTACAACGGAGGTAAGGGAGCCAATTGGCTAAGTAAAGAGAATGCTGTTAAAAACCCATATTACGGCTCACAGATGCTTACCTGCGGCAGTACGGTCGAAACCATTAAATAACAGGTCTGAAAGCTATGGTACAGTACAATGACATGGTGCAGGCGCTTAAAGACCTAAGACAGCGTGGATACAGTATGGACTTTAGTCTGTTGCCGGACTGCCTGTTCTGTGCGTCAAGGAGCCTGAAACTAAAACCGGAGGATTTTACGGTTACGGAAACCCATAGGTTTGAAAGCCTCGACAGCAGTCCTGATAACAATGCCGTGATTTATGCCATATCGTCCAATGATGGTAAGAATAAAGGCGTACTTGTTGATGCCTATGGTGCTTATGCCGAAGAAATGACCCATGAGATGGCAAAAAAATTAAGTGCAACATAACTTTTAAAACCCCTTGTTATGAAGAACAGGACAAATTGGTATGTCATTACGGGAGGCCCATCAACAGGTAAAACTACGGTTGTGAACCTCTTGGCTGAAAAAGGATATAATACAGCCATAGAACATGCCCGGCATTACATAGAAACGATGAGCATCGGCGGAAAGACCGTAGCGGAAATCAGGGAAAATAAGCTGGAATTTCAACAAGGCGTACTGAAAATGCAGATTGAACAGGAAGCAAAGCTCGACCCGGAGGAAGCGGTATTTTTGGATAGGGCTATACCCGATGCCCTTGCCTACTATCGTTTTTTAAGGCTTGAACCGGATGCCCTGCTGAATGCTGCTTTAGCGCATGTTGATTATAAGAAAGTATTTATACTTGACAGGCTCCCGCTTGTAAAGGATTATGCGAGAACCGAAAATGAAAGTGAACAACGCCATATACATTCTCTTATAATCGAAGTTTATAAATCCCTGTCTTTTCCGATTGTACACGTGCCTGTGCTGCCACCGGAAGAAAGGGTTCAGTTCATTCTTAACAATCTATAATATTTAATGCGATTATGAATAAATACACGTGTCCTATGCACCCACAGGTGCTAAAAGACGAACCGGGAAAATGCCCGCTCTGTGGCATGGCATTGGTTCCCGTTGGCGGTGCGTCAGCTTCTCATGAACACACATCAGGACATGGGCATTCCGGGCATTCTCAACATGGCCATGCTGACGAAAACTTTAATAAACATGAGGGGCATCATACAGGCGATTTCCTCACACGTTTTTGGATAAGCCTTGTCATTACAATCCCTATCCTGCTCCTGTCACACATGATACAGCAATGGTTGGGTTTCTCCCTTGCTTTCAATGGCGATAAATATGTGCTGCTGGCATTGGGTACGGTGATTTATTGCTATGGAGGCTTACCGTTCCTAAAGGGAATGATTGGCGAGGTGAAAGCCAAAGCCATAGGGATGATGACACTTGTTGCCATTGCCATATCCGTAGCCTATGTTTATTCCGTAGCCGTTGTATTTGGCTTGCAGGGTATGGACTTCTTTTGGGAACTGGCAACCCTAATTGACATCATGCTGTTAGGGCATTGGCTGGAAATGCGTTCCCAAATGGCTGCTTCACGGGCATTACAGTCATTGGTGGCTTTGCTGCCCAACGATGTTACCGTGGAACGTGGCGGAGAAGCTGTAAAGATAAAGCTCGAAGACCTGCAAAGCGGTGAAACGGCTATCATAAAACCGGGAGAAAAAATTCCAGCCGATGGATTGGTACTGGAGGGGCTTTCGTATATCAACGAGAGTATGCTTACCGGGGAAAGTGTTCCCGTAAAAAAGGAAAAGGACGGAAAGGTCATCGCAGGCTCTATCAATGGCGATGGTGCGCTGAAAGTTAAGGTAACAGCCGTGGGAAAAGACAGCTACCTGAACAGGGTTATCAATCTTGTGCAGGAAGCGCAGGCTACTAAGTCTAATACACAGAACCTTGCGGACAAAGTTGCCAAATGGCTCACCTTTATTGCCATTGCCGTGGGCATAGGCACATTTGCCTATTGGTATGCAAGCAGTGGAGATATTGCCTTTGCGCTTGAAAGAATGGTGACGGTAATGGTAACGGCCTGCCCGCACGCATTGGGCGTGGCTATCCCGTTGGTGGTCGCCATTTCCACAACGCTTTCGGCGACCAATGGCCTGCTCATCCGCAACCGTACGGCATTTGAAACCACCCGAAAACTTTCCACCGTCATTTTTGATAAGACCGGAACGCTCACCAAAGGTTCCCATGCCGTAGAAAAGGTTATACCGTTAACAGACGAATATAATGCCGATGAGGTTATCCAGTATGCTGCCGCAGTACAGCAAAATTCGGAACACCATATCGCCAAAGGCATTATGGCTACATTGAAAGAAAAGAGCCTTGCCTTATGGAAGTCTGAAAACTTCAGCTATATGCAGGGCATAGGTGTTAAAGGTGTTGTGAACGGGAAAAATGTCGTAGCTGGCGGCCCGAATTATTTCACCGAAAACCACCTTTCCCTGCCGGAAATACCAAGCGAAATCAATCAGGAAGCCGAAACGGTCAACTTTGTCCTCATTGATGACCGGGTAATCGGCATCATTACTTTGGCAGACAGCATCCGTGAGGGTTCGGCACAGGCGATTGAGGAACTCAAAAAAATGGGCATCAAGTCCTTTCTGCTCACCGGGGACAACGACAGGATTGCTGCTGCCGTAGCCGGAAAATTGGGTATGGACGGGTATTTGGCTAATGTGCTTCCGCACAACAAGCAGGAGAAAGTAAAGGAGTTTCAGGCAAAAGGCGAAATCGTAGCAATGACTGGTGATGGTGTAAATGATGCACCTGCACTGGCACAGGCAGATGTGGGCATTGCCGTGGGTTCCGGTACGGACGTGGCTGCCGAAACAGCGGATATCATATTGGTAGACAGCGACCCGAGGGATGTGGTCAAACTGATTGACTTCGGCAAACTTACCTACAAAAAGATGGTACAGAACCTGATATGGGCGGTTGGCTACAACGTGGTGGCAATACCGCTTGCGGCAGGCGTACTCTATCCGAATTTTGTTTTAAGTCCCGCTATGGGTGCTGTGCTGATGAGTGTAAGCACCATTGTAGTGGCTATTAACGCAAGTTTTTTAAAAATCAAAAAATAAATAAAAATGAAAAATCTAACATTATCAATCATTGCTGTTATCATGGCATTTGTAACAGTATCATGCAATCAGGCATCCAACAAAAACGAGCAGTCTTCAAGTGATACTGCT
Source organism: Sphingobacterium lactis (assembly GCF_011046555.1). NCBI lineage: Bacteria > Pseudomonadati > Bacteroidota > Sphingobacteriia > Sphingobacteriales > Sphingobacteriaceae > Sphingobacterium > Sphingobacterium lactis. The sequence goes on along the minus strand of NZ_CP049246.1, from coordinate 3,259,698 downwards.
GTTGTATCACAAGAACAGTCAGCTTCCCAACCAAAAGAGGATGATACGGTAGCTGCGCCCGTTGTGAGTGAAACTCCGAGCGGTCAGGAAGCAAAAGCAACAGGAAAAGAAGAAGCAAAAAACTTTTCTATTGCGCCCATAGTTACCGATTATCTGTCCTTAAAGAACGCCCTTGTTTCGGACGATGACAAAGCTGCCGCCAGTTCAGGGAAAAAGCTGTTAGCTACCCTGAATAAAGTGGACATGAAAGCCGTTCCTGCCGATAAGCACAAAAAGTACATGGACATAGCGGACGATGCTAAAGAACACGCAGAACATATCGGGGAAAATGTCGGCAACATCCACCACCAGCGGGAACATTTGGCCTCGCTTGGCGAAGATTTGAAAGACCTGATTGATTTGTTCGGTACATCGCAAACATTGTATCAGGACCATTGCCCGATGTTCAATGACGGTAAGGGTGCTGTTTGGTTCAGCGAAAACAAGGAAATCAAAAACCCTTACTACGGTTCTAAAATGCTGACCTGCGGTAAGGTGGAAAAAACAATTAACAGCAAATAAATTTCGGGTTATGGAAAATATGCAAAACAATCACAATGCGGGTCATGCCTCGGAGCATGGCACGCACAATCCAAAACATGCTTCGGGCATGTACAAACGCTTTGCGGTGATGGCTGTCGCCATGTTCGCAGTGATGTATTTTATCATGTACGCCATGATTGACGAGTGGCAGAACCTGATACCCAATATCAATAACCTGTACATGACCCTGCTGATGACCTCGGCAATGCTGCTTATCGAATTAGCGATAATGAAAGTGATGTACCCCAACAGGAAGATGAATTGGGCGATAGCCATCATCTCGGTTGCCGTTGGCATCTTTTCATGGTTTGGTATCAGGGAACAAATCAATGTCGGGGACAAGCAGTTTGCAAAGGGTATGATACCCCATCACGCAGCAGCCATATTGATGTCCGAAAAGGCACACCTGACCGACCCGGAACTGATAGAGCTGCAAAAAAACATACTTAAAACCCAAGCGGAAGAAATTGAACTGATGAAGCGCAAGCTAAAAGAGTTTGAAGAAAGTAAATAATAAAATTTAAAAAACAGTTTCGACATGAGCAAAATAATAATCGGCTTTATTTCCTTATCAGCCCTGCTATTCACCGCTTGCGGACAGGTAGGGTCAAATAAGGATGAAGCGACACAGCATTCGCAGGCAACTCCGGAAAGCCACGGGCATAGTAACCAAATAGGTGAATTGGTTCCATCGGATGAAGTCTGCATGGTCAACGATGCCTATATGGGCAAAAGGCAGTTTGACGTAAAATTTGATGGTAAAACCTATTACGGATGTTGCGAAATGTGTAAGGAACGTATTCCAAAAGATGCGACCGTGCGGATGGCGATAGACCCCTATTCCCATAAGCAGGTAGACAAAGCTAATGCGGTGATTGCTGTGACAGGAAATAACGGTGAAGTTTCTTATTTTGAAAACAAGGAGAATTATGCCAAGTATGTGAAAAAACAGTAGACACAAAAAGATGAAGCCACAATAAAATAATTATGACCATAAAGAAGAAAATCATATTGGGGCTGGCTGTCGTCCTGATTGCCATACAGTTCTTTCAGCCCTTACGGAACCAGGCGGTTGAAGTGCCAGCCACCCATATCGAAAGGGTGTACACCGTACCCCAAAATGTAAAGGCTATCCTTGTTCAGTCCTGTTATGACTGCCATAGCAACAATACCCATTATCCGTGGTACAGCCGTATCCAGCCCGGCGCATGGTACATGGCAGAGCATATAAAAAAGGGGAAAGAGGAACTCAACTTTAGCGAATTTGGCGACTATTCTGTCCGCAGGCAGCGAAACAAGTTCAGGGCTATGGCCGGGCAGGTTAAGGACGGGGAAATGCCGTTGTCATCATACACACTAATTCATCGCAATGCAGTATTGTCACCGGAGGATAAGCAGGTTTTGATAGCGTGGTTTAGCACAATGGAAGACAGCATTAAATAAAATTTTTCAAATCATGAACAGATATAATAAAATACCTATAAGAATTTTGCAAACAGTGCTGATACTGCTTTGCACACAAACATTATTCGCACAGAAAGTAGTGCGTTACGAATTGTATGTAAAAGACACATTGGTAAACTATGCCGGGAAAGAAAAAAGAGCCATTGCCGTAAACGGGCAAATCCCCATGCCCACCCTTACCTTTACCGAGGGCGACACTGCCGAAATAGTGGTGCACAACCAATTGAAAGAAAGCACATCACTTCACTGGCATGGTGTGTTCCTGCCCAATAAAGAAGACGGTGTGCCCTGGCTTACACAAAAACCCATCGCACCGGGCACAACCTACACCTACCGTTTTCCGATTATCCAGCATGGTACGCACTGGTACCATTCCCACTCAGGATTGCAGGAGCAGATTGGCATGTACGGAAGTTTTATCATGAAGAAAAGAAGCGATGATAAGACATTCAGACAAGGAATTGACGATTTGCCGACCGTTCCAATTATATTAAGTGAGTGGACAAATCTTAACCCCGACAACATTAACAGGATGCTGCATAATGCCAACGATTGGGCTGCTATCAAAAAAGAGGCTACACAATCATACGTTGAAGCGATTAAAGAAGGGAAATTTGGAGTGAAAGTAAAGAATGAATGGAAGCGAATGCTGGCAATGGATGTTAGTGATGTTTACTATGATAAAGTCCTAATAAATGGTAGCCATAGCACCGATTTGAAAACAATTGATGGTAAAAAGCTAAAAGCAGGCGACAAAGTAAGATTGCGTGTTTCCAATGGAGGGGCGTCTTCATATTTCTGGCTAAGGTATGCTGGAGGAAAAATTACAGTAGTAGCGAGTGATGGGAATGATGTTGAGCCTGTAGAGGTGGACAGGTTAATCATTGCCGTTTCTGAAACTTACGATATTGTAGTGACTATCCCTCAAGATGGTTTGGCTTACGAGTTCTTAGCAACAACCGAAGACAGGACACAATCTGCGAGTTTATTTATAGGTGATGGGGTCAAACAGCTTATTTCCCCGCTCCCACGATTGAAGTATTTCGAGGGGATGAAGATGATGAACGATATGATGAAAATGAATGGCGATTTGGACGATATGGGCATGAAGATGAGCCTTAACCAAATGGACATGAATGTAGTGATGTATCCCGAAATTACCGGAGATGCAACAAAAAAAGCAGACCACAGTAAGCATGAGGGTATGGACATGGATAACGACGCTAACCGTTACAACGCTAATGCCTTGGGGGACATCAAAACATTAAATTATGCTATGTTGCAATCGCCTTATAACACCTCTCTTCCAAATGATGCGCCTGTAAAAGAGTTGAAATTCACACTTACTGGCAACATGAACCGCTATGTATGGAGCATGGATAATAAAATACTTTCGGAAACTGACAAAATACCTGTAAAAAAAGGAGAAATATTACGGATTACCATCTATAACAATTCCATGATGCGTCATCCCATGCACCTCCACGGATTTGATTTTAGGGTTATTAACGGTAAGGGAGAAAAATCGCCTTTGAAAAATGTATTGGACATTATGCCGATGGAAACGGATACAATAGAGTTTTTAGCAAATGAGGAAGGTGATTGGTTTTTCCATTGCCATATTCTTTATCATATGATGGCAGGAATGAACAGGGTGTTTGAAGTTGGAGATTACAAAAATCCCTATTTACCCGATAAAGCAAAAGCCTATAAAGAACTGCAAAGGGAAAGCAATATGCCTCACTTTATGATTGAAAACGACTTTGCAACGAATGGAAATGACGGTGGAGCGATGTTGCAAAATGCAAGATGGTCATTAGGTACAGAATGGCGTTTAGGCTATAATAGTATGCACGGTTATGAAGTAGAAACCCATTTAGGTAGATACATTGGAAAAATGCAATGGTTCATGCCCTTTGTAGGTTTTGATTACCGCTACCGTAAAATGGGAGAAGATGAACACGAAAAGAACATATTTGGACAAACCAACAAGAAAGACACCCGCAGGGCGTTCAGTTTAGGGTTTATGTATACATTGCCTATGCTGGTCAATTTTCAGGCAGAAGTATATCACGACGGTATTGTGAGATTGCAGTTAATGCGTGAAGATATACCAATTTCAAAAAGACTAAGAGGTGGTTTTATGGTGAATACCGACTTAGAGTATATGGGAGAACTTAGGTATATCATTAATAAGAATATAGGTATACGTACCCACTATGATAGCGATATGGGCTTTGGTGTGGGGCTGGCATTGACTTATTAAAATTAAATAACTAAGGGTTGTAAACTGCATAACCGTAAAAAAATATCGGTAAAAAAAAGGAGGTGATGCAGGTGTAATTCGCAAAGACTAACCTGCATCATACTACAACCCTTTAAAGTATGCAACAAAAATCTATCTATCGTTCCATCATCAATACGGTAGAGGTTGAATTTTTTTAAGCAGTAATTGCATCATAAGCTAATACGAACAGTGTTAGCTTTTCTGTATTAACCAATAATATATTACATCAAAATGAAGCGAATGGATAAATTTTACAATGAAACATATCTTAAATTGGAAACTGCAATCCAGGAACTGGAGATTGAAACCGACTGCCCCATAAAAAGAATTGAAGCCGTTATACACCATATCATACAAAGCCTTGCCGACTTAAAGGACTTTGTACTGAAAAATGACTTTAAGAATATGGAAGAAGAAATCCATTTTTTCAAGTATCAGAAACCTGTTATTGTTTCAAAGCTCATCTACTACAATGCCATCTATAAAATCGAAACAAGAAGACCCTACGGGAACAAGCGTACCAAGAAATATTTTACCAAAGAACTGAAAAAGCTAAAAAGGTTCTTTGAAAACAACCTTGATTTTTACAAGTATTACCGCAGCAATAATTCTTTCGTTGACGAAAAATTCTTTGTGCGTGGCAAGCACGATATAAGGCTGTGGTTAGACACATTTTATTTTGAAGCAGACCATCGTTTTTCTACTTCACACGATTATAAGGTTGCCAAGATTATTGCCAATGACCTGATACAAGTTTATTTGGAAGACAGGCTCAATAACATCAATGTGAAAAGGGGGTCGGACAATTCATTGAAATGGACGGCAAGTAAAACGGCACTGACGGAACTCATATATGCACTGTACTCCCACGGTGTATTTAACAATGGGAATACAGACATAAAATTGATAGCTAAAACTTTTGAAGAAGCCTTTAATATTGAGTTAGGCGATTTTTACCACACGTTTATGGAACTGAAAGCCCGTAAGATAAACCGAACCAAATTCCTTGACAGCCTGTGTGAAGCCCTAATAAAAAAAATGGACGAAAAGGACGAAAAGTAACGACTATTATAATACGCCACGAGGTGAATGAACGCCTTTTGTCCGTATAATGCTTTCCTGCACCTTTGGGGCTTCATTCTGCTTTTCTGCCTGCTCCGAAGCATCTTGTTTGGTTTCCGGCGTAATAGATAGCTGTATCTTTCTTTCTACGGCAGCCAGTTCCGTTTTAAGCTCACTCAATCGACTTTCCTTAGCCCAAGTACCGTTAACCACTTCCTGAAGCATCGGCAGGTCTTTTTGTATTTCAGCGATTTTCTCCTGCTCCTGCTTCACAAAGCCCGGCAGTTTTTCCAAAGCCCTTAAAAAATTCATTGCGGCGGTTTCGGGGTCTTTTGCCATCAGACCGTTATTGTAGGTGTACTTGATATTGCCCTCGCCAGTTATAAAAAATCTATTGACCCTTTCGAGTGTTGAATTATCCTTTGGAAGTTCTGTTTTAACCAATAATTGAAACCCGTAGAGGTTGCCTATTTCACGATAGTCGCCTGCCGTGCGGGCTTTGTTCGCAATCTCGTTCAGTTTTGCGCCTATTTGTTTCGGATTTGCATTGGGCGGCAAGCCATCTAACAGCACAGGGTTTTCGATTGTACCGTCCGAACGCTTTTGCAGGCGTTGCTGTAAGTTTTCCCAGTCGGTACTCATCCGGCTCAAACGGGATTGAGTGCTTTGCAACATTTCCATATAATCCTGTACCTTAAATTTGGCACTGGATTTAGAGCGGTTGAACGCCTGCTTTTCGCTTTCCAGTCCGGCAATCTGTTTTTCCAGTTTGGCTTTATCCAACAGGTCTGTATTTCCTGACAGGATTGCCACATATTCCGAAAAGTTCATTCCCGATTTTTCGTCCATACTTCCCTCGTCAATCGTTCTTTTAGTCAGGTTGTTAGTCTTTAACTGGTCGATGAAAAGCTGCTTATTATACAGCAGGTTGAATTTGTAACTGTCCAACGATTTTTCAACTGCATAGATAATCACAGCAACTTTATTATCGGCAAAGAATTTGGCAATCTCATTGCCTTTTCTGATTGCCCGCCCGTCCCTTTGGGCAAGGTCAGACGGTCGCCACGGTGTATCTAAATGATGAACGGCAACAGCTCTTTTCTGTGCGTTTACGCCAGTTCCGAGCATACTTGTAGAACCGAACAGTACACGGATTTTGCCCTCGTTCATTCCGTTGATAAGTTCCTTACGTTGCTTATCATTTTTCGCTTCCTGAATAAACCTTACTTCGTGCGCAGGTATGCCGTGGTCCTCCACGAGTTTGCGTTTTATTTCGGAGTACACGTTCCATTCGCCGGGCTTGTAGGTTCCCAAATCGGAGAAAACGAACTGCGTTCCTTTCTGTGCGTTGAACTGGTTGTAAAACTTGGCGATATTTACCGCACAATGCGAAGCCTTGTTGTCGGGATGGTCGTCGTATATACCACTTACCATACGCATATCGAGCGACATCTTACGGGCATAGTCCGTCGCAATGAGCATCTTTGCTTTTTCTTCCCTTTGCGATAATGGTTCTCTTCCGAGCAAAGTAGCATCGCCCGTTTTGGCAAAAGCCATCAGGCTTTGGATAAAGGCTTCTTGGTCGGGCGTTGGCGGTATATTGTATAATACCTCGTTCTTGTTGGGTCGGTCAATACCAATATCCTTTGCCGTTCTGTAATCCGTGATTTCAGAATAGAACTGCGCAAGTTCCGGCACTTTGATAAAGTAGCGGAAACGCTCTTTTGCTACAATATTGTTAGCTACCGAAAATTCATAATCGGTCGTTTTCCTTGCATAGATAGCTGCCCACGCATCAAAAGAATGAATGCCCTGTTTTTCCAATGCACGGGGACGCAGATATTTGAACAGTAGGTACAGCTCCGTTAATGAATTGCTGATGGTCGTACCCGAAAGAAAGGTTGCGCCCATATCCGCATTGGTACGCTCCTGAATGGTGCGGATTGCAAAAAGCAGGTTCAGTGCCTTTTGGCTGCCGTCCACGTTACCCAATCCGGCAACCCGTGTATGACGGGTGTTGAACATCAGGTTTTTGAACTGGTGGCTTTCGTCCACAAACAAATGGTCTATGCCCATCATCTTAAAGTCCACAATATCATCCTTACGGTTTTCAATATCGTGTTGCAGCGTTTTCAGCTTTACTTCAAGATTTTCTTTCCGCTTGATTACCCCGGCGAGCATTCCCCTTGTCACTTCCTTGCCCTGCGATTTCAGGGCATCGAGATTGCGCTCTACGCTGTCCAGTTCTATTTCGAGGATTTCCTTTTGTATTTCGGGCGATTGCGGTATCATTCCGAACTGGTCGTGCGTAAGTATCACGCAATCCCAATCATTATTTTTAATATCCCCGAAAATCCGCAGGCGTTTTTTCGGCGTAAAATCATCAATACCCGGATAAAGGATTTTGGCGTGTGGATAGGCTTTACGGTAGTCTTCGGCAATGGCAGGTATATTTGCTTTCAGCCCGATAATCATCGGCTTATGGGCTAATCCCAAACGCTTCATTTCCTGCGCTGCGGTACACATTATCAGCGTTTTTCCTGCGCCTACTTCGTGGTCGCAGATAGCACCGTTGTTCAGCTTTATCATCCAAACGGTGTCCTTTTGACTTGAATACAGGTCTTCAATGCCTGCTCCCTTGCGGTCTAATCCCGGAAATTCCTGATGGCTTCCGTCATAGTTTGGGCGAACGAAACAATTAAAGGTATCGTTGTACTGGTCGGTCAGCCTGTTTTTAAACTCATCGTTCTGTGCGTGTAGCCAGTCGGTAAAGGCGGTACGGATTTCGTCAATCTTGGTGTTCGCCATTTGTATGGCTTCCATATCCCGTACTTTAACCTCTTGGTCGCCAACCATTACTTTTTTGGTAATATCAGGCGTGGTATTGACAAGGGCGTGTTTAAGCAGGGCAATACCGTCAAACGTGCGGCTTTCCGCTTTGACCGCATATTTTTCCCAAATGTGCATATTGCCCTGATGACACTTTACGGAAAAGTCGTCGGAGCTTTCGGAGTAATGAACCAGTACATCCGCATCGAACAAATGCGAAGCGAAACGGGCATAAATTCCGGTAGGTATCCACCGTTCGCCGAGGTTAAAATCCAGTTCCTCAAATTCGATACGTTTTGGTCGGGCTTCCTCTAAAGCGGTAAGGCTTTCTTTGGCTTCGGTATCATCGGGATAGTTTTCGAGATAGGCTCTTACTTCATCTGCTTTCTCCACCACGTTGCCTGCAATCCAACGTTCGGCTATTTCATATTCCTGTTGTAGCGGATTGTAGAACAACCGCCCGTGCAGGGCTTCTTTCAGGGTATCGGCAGGCAGGCTGCTGATTTCGGACATAAAGTCCAAATCCACATTTCCGTATTTGTTCAGGGAGGCAGCTAAAGCCTCTTCGGGATTGTCGGTTGCTAACGTGGTAGTAGAGAAACTGACCGGACGGCTGAAAATATCCGCTTTATGGATTATGCCGCCAATGACACGCTCCAGATAGGGGATTTCTTTACCTGCACTGTCTGTTTTTATCAGCTTGGCATTGTCGGCAGTATTGAGATTGCCGTATTTTTTGGTAAAGGCATCGTACAGCAGGTTCAGGGTTTCCCGTTCTTCCCTGTGTTCGGTCTGTTTTTCAGCTTCTTTTTGGTACAGGTTGATATAACTGTCCCTTACGGCTATGTAGGCTTCGGCTCTTGCTTTCTGTGCCGACGGCAATTGCAATGGATGAAAGATAGCTTTTTTGTCTTCCTTATCCACCTCTTGCAAATAGCCGACCCAACCGTTATCCACCACAAGGCAATCATTCCGGTGGAATAATTGCAGTTCGCCGCTATACGGAGCAGGTTCAGGAACGGTGTTAATATCGGTAACGGGAATGGCAGTCTTATCAGACTGGCCATTGCCGTTTATTTGTGAAAACAGGTCGCCGATGGCTTCCTGTTTTTTGCTGTTTACTTGGCTTTTTCCATTGGTAGCACCATTGGATTTTAGCGGTGTATAAGGTTGCTGCCGGGCACTGCTGAACAGGTCGGGTTGACGACCTATTGTGCCTCTTCTTTTATTACTACTTTGCCTTTTGTTTTGGGTAGTTCTTTTAGGTGGAGCAAGCACCATTACAGGCTCACCCGCACTTTCAAACAGGTCAAAAATGCTTAGTTGTTTTAGTTCCTGTGGGCTTTCCTGATGGACTACCGGAGTGGTTATAAGCTGCGGTTTTTGCTGAACGATTGCAGGGTCTATGACCGGAGGTGTAACCTTTGGTTCAATCGGAATTTGTATCATAGGCTCATCATTGCGTTCGCCTTTGTATAAATTCAAATTCAGATGGTTCCCAAAATCTTCGGAAAGCATTTGTTTTAAATCTTTGGCAATACCCTCAACACCGTCTTTATGCGTATAGATTAAGGCAGGTTGACCGTATGGGTCGGTATCTAATTTTTGGTCGGTATGGATAATTCTTGTACCGTCCTGAAAGAGCGCATTGCCCGGCGTATTGTATTCGGTTGGCTTGCTTTGGCAAAACAGATCTTCCCTGTCGGTCAGATTTTGTTTTGCCGTATTTTTTTGCAGGATAATCAGGTCGCTGCCCACTTCCGTACCTGCATATTCGGTAAACAGATTGTTGGGCAGTCTTACAACCGAAACCAAATTATTATCCTGCATCAACGCCCTGCGTATGGGTTCGTTCTTAGGGCTATTCAGAATGCCCTGCGAAGTGATGTAAGCCAACAAACCACCCTCACGGAGCATATCAGCACCTTTCAGAAAAAAGTAATTGTGTATGCTTCGGGCAGCCTGTTCCTTTGCGCTGTTTCTGCTGCGTGAATAAGAAAGGTCAAATACAGAAGTATCGCCGAACGGTATATTACTGGCGATTATATCATAGTTGTTTTGTTCCCTTTCGGGAATTTCCTCAAAACCGTTGATACGGATATTGCTTTCAGGATAAAGCTGCTTTAAAATCTTACCTGTGAGCAAGTCTTTTTCATAGGCGGTAACACTGGCTTTCTGATTTTCCGAAAAGGATTGGATGAATGAGCCGATACCTGCGGAGGGTTCGAGGAATTTATCAATATGCAGACCCTTATCCCGCAAGGCGGATGAAATGGCATCTATAACCTTTGGCGGGGTATAAAAAGCCGTCAGTACGGAACTTTTCATACTGTCCACATACCTGCGGTACTGCTTATCGTCTTCGGAATTTTCTTTGAGTAATTGGTGGAGTTCCTGCGTTAATGGAAAAAGGTCGTGTTCTGTTTTTCTCCAATGATTGATGTCTATTTCGTTTTCTACGGGGTTCAGAACGAATTTAAGACCGCCAAATCCGCTGTATCGCATCATTAGCAGTCTTTCGCCTACGGTGGCTTGGCGTTTCTCCTTTTCCAGTTTAAAAGCAATTCGCAGGGCATCAATATTCAGTTGGAGATGTTGCTTTTTACTGAAGCCCATTTTCCTCAATCCATATTGAGATGGTTCCGGTCAGTTCGGTGTAGAGTACATCAAACTCATTTCCGTTGGCGAAATCATCGGTTAATTCATATCCTGCGAAAACAGGCTCACAAACGGGGAACATTTTCAGGGCGAACGGTCGCAGTTCCTCGTCTGCCATTATGGTATCAAATTCATTGCATACCACTTTGAAAACCGTGTCGAACTTGGAGAAGTGCAAGCCCTCAAAAAGTATGTAGTTGGCTATTTCGTCGCATTGCTCAACGGCGTTTCCCGAACGGAAAGCACCCTCATAAGCATTGGCAGCCCACGAAGACCGTTGGTCAATAAATTTTTGGTCGTGTGCCTTTTCGGGAAAGCTGCTGTTTAATAATTCTTGTAGTCGTAATCTGAAATACGACAGGTCTTTTTGCTGTACATCCATACTTATTTTATTTAGAATTTTACTTAAATCCTAAAATTATAAGCAGGAGCAAATGCCTCTGATAATGTTGTAGGGTTTGGCTTTGAAAGGCAGGATTTGGCTATTTACAATAGAAGATTGAACTAATTATTTATACAGAATTGGTGCTTGGCTATATGTTTTTTCACAAACTACTTTTGTGGTTTAAATATTTATCGTAATATTGCGATATATTATTACAAATAAGATGGGCGTAACAAAAACAGAAATATTTACAGAACAGCAAAACAGCTTGGCAACCACTTTAAAGGCACTGGCTCATCCTGCCCGTATAGCTATCCTGCAATACATCATCAAGCAGAAAGCTTGCATTTGTAATGACTTAGTGGAAGAATTAGGATTGGCGCAGGCTACGATTTCACAACATTTAAAAGAGCTTAAAAACATTGGTATCATCAAAGGCAATATAGAGGGGACAAGTGTGTGCTACTGTATTGATGAAAATGTTTGGCAGCAGATTAAAAAGGAACTCAATGCTTTCTTTATAGATAATGTAGGGGTTGATAAATGCTGTTAAGCATTTTTTTTAAGCATATTAATCGCAATAAAGCAATATAACAATTAAATAAAAAAACAATGAAACTATCAAACATCAAAGAAATCTTACCAGCATTGGATAATGTTGAATTTCAATTAGAGAACGGAATATTTGTACCCGAACACTTTCACGTTACCGAGATAGGTGTTATTACAAAACATTTTATTGATTGTGGCGGAACAATTAGAAACGAAAAAGTTGTCAATTTCCAATTATGGAATGCCAACGATTTTGAACACCGATTAAAGCCAACAAAGCTATTAAACATCATTAAGCTATCCGAAGAAAAGTTGGGTATTGAAGATGCCGAAATAGAAGTAGAATACCAAAGTGAAACGATTGGTAAATTTGATTTGGATTTTAACGGAAATCATTTTATACTGAAGAATAAACAAACCGCCTGTTTAGCTCAAGATGCTTGCGGTATTCCTGCCGAAAAACAGAAAGTAAAATTATCAGACCTGAATAATGCTTGCTGTACACCTAATTCGGGATGTTGCTAATTACTAAAACAAAATATGATGTATCAGAAACTAATCGAAATCATTAACAACAAAATTGGCGTTCACAGTATCAGCGAAGAACGTAAAACGATATTACAGCCGTTAGTAGATTTTGTACAGCAAAAAGTAAACGACAGGCACGATATTAACATCAATTTCATTTGTACCCACAATTCCCGAAGAAGCCATTTATCACAGGTTTGGGCACAGGTAGCGTCCGCACATTTTAATATTCCAAACGTACATTGTTATTCGGGTGGTACAGAAGAAACGGCACTATTCCCCAAAGTCGCAGAAACATTGACCGAACAGGGATTTAAAATTTTCAAAATAGCAGATACCAATAACCCTGTATATGCCATAAAGTACAGCGATAATGCTTTGCCGATAATCGGATTTTCAAAAAAATACGATAACCCTTTCAATCCTGTGTCAGCATTCACAGCCATTATGACCTGTTCGCAGGCAGACGGTGGCTGTCCGTTTATAGCAGGTGCGGAAAAAAGAATACCTGTCACATTTGAAGACCCTAAAATATCGGACAATACACCGGAGCAATCAAAGGTATATGCAGAAAGAAGTTTGCAGATAGCAACGGAAATGTTCTATGTTTTTTCAAAAATCAGTTAATAACCAATGCAACCAAAACTAAAATTTCTTGACCGTTACCTTACCTTATGGATATTCCTTGCAATGGCAGTAGGTATAGGTTTGGGATATTTCTTTCCGGGAATATCAAAAATTACAAATGCTTTATCCGTAGGCACTACAAACGTTCCTTTGGCAATAGGTCTGATATTGATGATGTACCCACCATTGGCAAAAGTGGATTATTCATTATTGCCCCAAGCGTTTAAGGATAAAAAAGTAATCGGCATATCCTTATTGCTCAATTGGGTTATCGGTACAGTGCTGATGTTCGGATTAGCCCTTTTGTTTTTACGCAATGAACCCGATTATATGACAGGCTTGATACTGATAGGTTTGGCAAGATGTATCGCAATGGTAATCGTATGGAGCGATTTGGCTAAAGCAAACAGAGAATATACCGCTATGTTGGTTGCATTGAACAGTATCTTTCAGGTACTTTCTTATAGCTTCTTAGTTTGGCTATTCATCAACGTATTACCAAGCAAATTAGGATTAGCCAATTTCAATGTAAGCGTATCAATGAAAGACGTAGCCGAAAGCGTATTGATATATTTAGGTATTCCTTTCTTAGCAGGTTTTATAAGCCGTTACGCATTGATAAAATCAAAAGGCATAGAATGGTATAACCGGAAATTTGTACCCCGAATATCGCCCATTACATTATATGCTTTACTGTTTACGATAGTATTAATGTTCAGTTTAAAAGGAGATAAAATATTAGAGTTGCCAATGGATGTAGTAAAAGTAGCCATACCGTTAATCATCTATTTTGTACTGATGTTTTTCGTCAGCTTCTTTATCAATAAATCCCTAAAAGTTCCTTACGACAAAAACGCCTCAATCGCATTTACAGCCACAGGAAACAACTTTGAATTGGCAATAGCAGTAGCAATAGCGGTTTTCGGTATTCATTCCCCACAGGCGTTTGTAGGCGTTATAGGACCGTTGGTAGAAGTTCCGGTTCTGATATTATTAGTAAGAGCAAGTTTATGGCTAAAGAAGAAATACTACTAAAGCTAATTTAAAAACGATAAGGGTATTTTAAGTGTCAAAATAGCAAAGAAGCCCTCCGAATTTTCGGAGGGCTTCTTTTATGGCTTGTTCAATATTTGAAGCATCCTGCCGACTTCAATATCCATTCTCGAAAAGGCAAACCATTTTTTGCCCAGGTCTTTGAGTGATGCCCCTATATGGTAGAGTTCTGCATTATCAATAATCAAAAATCGGTCGTGGGCATCGGAGAAAACCTCAATATCTACGGGAGGATATTGGCTATTGTAGCGTTGTAAATCTAACCGTAGCTGATTGCTGATGCTTTTGGTAAGGATTGTAGCAGTTACATTGTTTTTACGTTTACCCAACAAAGTAAGCACCGTATCATCCACGTAATTATCAAGCAGGATAATAGAGATTTTGGCACTTCGGATAATATCGGAAACAAAGGCATAGGCATCAAATACCTGCCCGTTGTAGAAAATACCTTTTTCGCTGTGCAGCTTGTCGCTTTCCAAAGCCTTAAAAATTTCTTCAAATTTTTGGTCGGCTTCCAGTTGCTTTAACTCGATATTATCCAAACGATGAAACAAAGAAGCGTTGCTAATGAGCATACGCCGCATTTCTACAAAGGCTTCCATTATTTCAACACTCATTTTAACGGCTATATCAGACCGGAGTATGGCAGATGCCATTGCAACGCCCTGTTCGGTAAAAACATAGGGCAAATAACGCCTGCCGCCGTAATTTAAACTTGAGGTTCCAATTTGGAACCTCAAGTTTTCAACTTCCTCTTCGGTCAGTTGAAAGCAGAATGATACAGGAAAACGCTCAATATTCCGTTTAACGGCTTTGTTCAGGTTCTTTGTTTCCACCTGATATAAGGCAGCGAGGTCGCTATCCAACATTACCTGTTTGCCCCGGATAGTATAAATCAGGTTCCTGATTTCTTTGGGTACGATTGACGGTTTATTTTCCATTGCGTTTACTGCTTTTGTTTTTCTCAAACTCAAAGGAACTTTCGGCATTTTCTTTCAGTACGATGTAAGCATCGAATTTCTTTCCGGCTTTGCTCGTCATCCCTTTGATTAAAGAAGTTTTGCCTTTATTGACAAGGCTTGTTACATTTTCAATACTGATTTGTACACCGCAGACGGTGCGGAACTGTACCCAGTTACAAGCCTCATCAGGGCATTTCACAATCTTATCACGGATGATGAGTTGCTGACTTTTGCATTTCGGGCAGTTCAGTTTGGGTTGGTTGGTGCTTGCAATAGAAGTTTGCAGCAATTCATCGGTAATGGATTTGGCATAGGTTTCCATTTCCTTTTGGAACGTTCCCGCATCCGCTTCGTTGTTCTCGATTTTCTGTAACGCCAATTCCCATTCGGCAGTCATTGCCACGTCTGCAATTTTCCGGTCTTTGACAAGCCCATACACCTGTAATCCTTTTTCGGTAGGGATTAAAGAACGTTTATCCCGTTGGATATAATTACGGGTAAACAGGGTTTCGATAATAGCGGCTCTTGTTGCAGGCGTACCGATACCGATATTTTTGAGGGCTTTCCGCTCTTCTTCGTTCTCAATTTCTTTCCCTGCGGTTTCCATAGCCGACAAAAGCCCGGCTTCGGTGTAAAGCACTGGCGGTTTGGTCTGCTTTTCCAAAACGGCAGCTTCCTTTATGGCAAGTTCGTCGCCTTTACGCAGTTCAGGTAATTCCTGCACTGGCTCTTCGCCGTCATCGGTAAAACTTCCTTTTATGGAACGCCAACCCGCTTCCTGAATTTTACAGCCTTTTGCCGTAAAATCGTAATGCAATACCTGTAATGATACATCGGTTATTTCCTTAACACAGGCTTGCGATATGGCTTCGAGCAGTCGAAGCGCAATCATATTGTAAATCTTGTTTTCGTCTGCATTGAGTACCGACGGCACTTTATCCGTAATCAACAAACCGTGATGGTCCGTTACACGGAGGTCATTCACGATACGTTTGTTGAACCGACCCCACTTGATTTTGGTAAGGGCTTGCTTGCAATCCTCACGGTTCTGCAATGCCCGCACAAGGTTTGGAATTTCAGCCCACATATCTTCAGGGATGTATTTGCTTCCGGTGCGTGGATAAGTGATAAACTTCTTTTCGTACAGGCTTTGGGCAATATTGAGCGTCGCTTCAGCAGATAATTTCAGCCTTTTATTGGCTTCTTTTTGTAAGCCTGTCAGGTCAAAAAGCAAGGGCGGTTGTTCCGTAACGCTTTTGGTTTCTGCCGAGGTAACGTTTGCCTTTGCGCCACGCTGAATAGCTTTAAGGGTATCATCGGCAAGTTGCTTTTCGTCCCATTTGGTTGCGGAAATACTTTTGAAATCAACCTGGGCTTTATTGTGCGTTAGTTGTATCTGCCAATATTTCTTTACCGTGAAATTCTTATTGTCGAGGTAGCGTTTGCATATTAAAGCCAGTGTAGGCGTTTGTACCCGTCCGAGCGAATAGATACCGTTGCCTGCGGCAATGCTCAATGCCTGCGTAGCATTGATGCCCACAAGCCAGTCGGCACGGCTTCTGCCTTGTGCTGCCTGATACAGTCCGTCAAATGCTGCCCCGTCTTTCAGGTTGTCAAAGCCTTGCTTTATTGCCTTTTCGGTAAGCGAACTTATCCAAAGGCGTTCAAAAGGCTTGCTGCATTTCAGGTATTCATAAATGTACCTGAAAATGAGTTCGCCCTCACGACCTGCATCGGTAGCAACGATGATGCTGTTGCTTTGCTTAAAAAGCTGCTCAATAACTTTCAGTTGCTTTAATGCGCCAGTATCGGCGGTGTACCCTTTGTCTTTTTTGACCTTGCGGACGGTCAATAAAAAGGGGTTGGGCAATATCGGCAGGGATGCTTTGTCAAATCCCGAAATGCCGTAATCTTCGGGCATTCCCAGTCCTATTAAATGACCGAATGCCCACGTAACAAAATAGCCGTTACCTGTCAGGTAGCCGTCCTTTTTATCGGATGCTCCCAACAAGCCGGCTATCTCCCTTGCTACGCTTGGTTTTTCTGCAATAATTGTTTTCATATCACACTACATTTTTCTGCCTTTGGATTTTGCAGGCTTGTTGTCCTGTTGTTCCTGCTGCTTTTCGTTTTTCGGTCTTTGCTGCCCGGACTTCAAAGGCTCTTGGACGTTCTTGGTCGCTTCGTTGGTTTTGCCCTCCGAATTAACGGCAGTCTGCGTCTTATGGGTTTCAGCAGGTTCTACTCGTGCTTTATACTGACCGGGAAACTCAAAACTGGTTTTTCCGGTGTCTTTGTCGAAAGTGATATAACCCTTATACGGTTGGTCTTTTTTGTCTTTCAGTTCAACGTATATGGTTTGTCCGGCTTTGAATTTGTTGTACTGCTCATCATCCAATTCTTTACCCCTGAAAGTTCTTGGAGCTTCCTGCGGTTGGCTTTGCTGATTGCTTTGTTGAGTATTCTGTTGGTTCGTTTGCGCTTGCTGATTGTTGTTGCTTCTGTCAAACAGGAACTCAACGTATCGTTTGTCCGCATTGAATTGTACCGTTGCCGAAAATTCCGTTCCTTTCGTGGAAATCATACCCTCTAAATAGAGTGGTTTGCCCTCCATCAGCGTTTGCTTTTGTTCGTCATTCAGCTTTACGCCCTTAATTTCATCGGGAATTTTGATAAACTCCGTGCGCAGTGCAACTACATCATTGGTCAGCCTGTCGATACTGATAATGGACGGCATTAGTTCGCCTGTTTTGGAATTTACGAGATTGACCACACGCCCCATATTGCCCGTTTCGAGCAGGTTTTTCTTGTCTTCGTCCGTAAACTTGTGACCGAAAAACTCAAAGTGGAGGTTAGGTTCTCTTTTGATACCGTGTATTGCCACGATAACATTGCCGTCTTCGCCTTGCTGTAAAGACAGGCGGGCATCTGTGCGGAGGATAGAGCCACCGAGGTTAATACCTATCGGTAAAAGTTCATTGGTTTTGTAACCTCGTAACAAAGGGTCGAGCAGGTTTCTTTTTTCAAGATACTCTTTGCTTAATCCGAGGTTTTTCATTGTGTCCCAATCAATCTGCTCCGGCTTGTAGCGGTATTCGCTTGCTTCCGTTGTTGTTTGTGCTGTTGCCATATTATTTTGATTTTCTTGTTTTTTATCGGGTTGGGGTTCTGCTTTCACTTCGTGTTCTTTAAGCACTTTTTCGCCTTGTGGAGTGGGCTTATCTACGTGCTTTTGTAATTCCTCTGCTTTTTCAGCAGCAACCGGGGCAGGCACTTTGAAGAAAGTAAAGTTTGTAGGGTTCTTTAACTGGCTGAAAAAATTGGAAAAGAAGTTGGAAAAGAAATCGCCGCTTTTATCCACACGCATAAACTGGTTTTGATTTTTTTTCGTGGGGTCAACGGTTTCCATTTTTCCGTTTTCGTCGATACTTTTTACTGCCTGGATTTTCATTTTTTCTTTATCCAGTACGAGTAATATGTCCGAAAGCTGTTCGGGCATTTCCTGTTTATTTGTTGTTTCTTCACTCATAGTCTGAAAATTTTAAAAATTCACGGTCGAATGTAAAGGAAGCCTTCACTGATTTGCACTATGTGGCACTCAAAGGCAGTGTTTGTCACTTATTGGCATCCAGTTTGGGCAAGGGTGGGTTAAAACTTTCCCTGATGAACTGATGCACATCGGACAGCTTGTAATACAATTTTCCGCTAATGGTATAATATGGGAGCTTGCCTATGGAGCGATACCGTTGCAGGGAACGATTACTTATTTTCAGCATTTGCAATAAATCCTGATTATCGAGTAATTCCTCACCGTCTATGCTGTTACGCTTCTTTTGTAAATCGTCTATGTGGTTGCCGAGAATGTCAAGCCTATCCATTATGCGTTCCATCCACGCCACAAATTCCATTTTGTCAATATTCATACGTGTACGCTTTTAATGATTACCTGATTTCAGCTTTCTGCCTTTTTCGATATAGCTTTTACCTTTCGCCATAAGCTGCTCTACATATTCATCGGTAGTTTGCACAGCGTTAGCGTTTAGCATTTCTTTGATAGCACCAATCGTATAGTAATATTGCCCGTACATTTTTGAAAAAGCTATCTGCCCATTGGTACGCATACGCCACAATGTTTTTTCGCTGATGTGTAGATACTGGCAGACTTCGTGATTGTTGAGCCACAAGCTATCGTAGCTTGTATCTTCCAGTTTGAGGATATATTCGCTAATGGCTTTCAACCGTTCGTTGAGGTGCTTCCACACTTCTTCGTCAACTGTTATAATATTCATTGTGCTGTTGTTTAATGTTCACAGGGCAAAATTCAGAAGTGTGGTAGTGTTTGTCTGCCAATGCTTACCCATTGGTTTGGCACTTTTTTGAAAATTTTTGTAATGAGGAAAACCCTTGTTTAATAAGGGTTTTAGCGGGGTTGGGATATTTTGCGGGAACCCTTTGCCCATATTTGCCAATTGGCATATATGGGCAAAGAAAAAGCAGTACATTTTGTGTACTGCTTTCCAATACCTGTGCAGATATTGCTAAAGGTCTTTATCCATATACTCTTCGAGGGAAATTTTGAGTTGGTCTAAAAACACTGTCCGGGAGCCTGCCCTTGTTTTCATCCGATGGAAAGAATGATGTATATCGTTCAACGGCGTTCGGAATAAAATTTGAAAAATCAATGCCAATTTTCTAATACCCATTTTACCGTGTGCAATAGATTTGGAAGCATACAAAGCGTAAATCAATTCTATCAGTGCATTTTGCGAGTTAGTCCAAGAAATGTCTTTGTTTCCATCCCCGTTTATTAAGATGTTATCGGGATTTTTTTCAGGGTTTATTTTGGTAAGCAAAAAAGTATAAAGTAATTCATTGGCTATGATATGGGCGACTTTGTTATCGTAATAAGTTGAAAAGCTAAGGTCAATTTCAAATACCGCACTCTTTAAACCATCGTGGTAATTGATTTTCCCGAGCCTGAAATAATTAGGGTCACGGTCGGTTCTGCCAGCACGGTAATACCTGTAAAAATCCTCATTGGATATGCTTTCCTTATATTCGGATTTGAGGATTTTCAATTGGTTTTCAAAATAGCTTTGGTGTATTCTGCCGTTGCTTACAGGACAGGTAGTTTCAATCCGGAAAACTTTATTGTAGTAAATGAGTTTCCCTAAAATTTGCGGTTTGATGTTCTTGAAAAAATCAATCTCCTGCTGTTCGTTTTTAAATCCGGTTTGCAAGACTTTGGTCTTTATGCTAAAGAGCATTTCTTTTAGGTACAAGGTCATTTGATATGCCTCATCCGCAGTTTGCATCATTTGAGAAGATAGCTTTTCTTCCTGACGCTGAATTTCCGATAATATTTTGTTCAACACGATTTCCATAGCTTAGACTTTTAGAGATTAACACCATACGTTTCGGATTTGCATTTTGTTTATTTGTCAAAACTTGGAAATAATATCGGAACCAATATCACAGATTGCCCCAACTTGGGGAAGATTTATTTTCATTACGCTTTATGATGTATATTGGAAAAAGCAGAAAAAGGGTTAAGTACGCTACGACTTAACCCTTTTTTTATTAAATTTGCAGTAATGATTTACAAGGTAATCAGATGAAAGCGAGTGCAGTAAGCACCATTACTAAATCGTTACCGATAGCACTTTCGGTTCTTGTAAACTCTTCTTTATTAGCCACTTTGGGCTATATTAATCTTTTTTATAAAAAAAGTAAGTATTTATTTTTTCTGTAGCCGATTGTATCAAAGACATTTTGACTTATCCTAGGTTAATATTCAATCCTTAGCTGTTACATATTTACCAGTATTCAACTTGTTTTTATCTGTTTCAGCTAGTTATGGGAACCTAAATTTGACGATTCCACCAAGTTTAGATGGTACAGAAAGACAGATTATGGATACTTTCTTGAAGGTTCGAATAGTTTGCCGACCCGAGCTTGGAAGAGATTTTTGAAGTGGATAAAATGAGTAGCGCGCGAGCGCTAAATTTAATGAGAAGACACTAGGTATTGCATTGTCATCTATTTCTAATTATTGGGTAGCATAAATTGAATAAAAGTTATTCTTTGTATACTTGATTTTGCCAACAATCGAAGCATTTGATTGTTGATGGAGTATACCTTTAAATTGGAAATATGCATATGGATGCAGAAAATAAAAGTAACGAGAAGACCGATCAAAGTCAGGGCGCAAAACCTGATATTTTTTATAAAGTTGATATTGTTGTCATAGGTGCGGGCCAAGCAGGCCTTTCCGCAGCTTACCACCTGAAAAGAGAGGGGATTGAACCGGGTAAGGGGTTTGTAGTGCTGGATGATGAATTTGGGTCTGGGGGTGCGTGGCAGCACCGATGGGATACATTGACCCTAAGTAATGTGAATGGTATCAATGATCTGCCTGGCTTAGCCTTCGACGCAGTGGTTGATAAGGATGATAAAGGCTTACAGGCCAATGTGGCGCTTCCCAAATATTATGAACAGTACGAAAAAACTTTTGACCTCCCTGTAATTCGGCCAATTCGGGTAACCGAGGTCATAGAGCGTAAGGGAAGATTTCTGATCCACACCAATGGTGTTCAGTTCAGTGCGCGTGGAATAATCAATGCGACAGGTACCTGGAAAACGCCGAATTGTCCTAAATATCCTGGTTGGGAAAAATTCAAAGGGCGACAATTGCACACAGGTGAATACCATGGCCCCGAAGAGTTTCGGGGAAAGCATGTGATCATTGTTGGGGCAGGTATCTCGGCAGTCCAGTTACTGGGAGAGATCAGCAAGGTCACAAGTACGACCTGGGTAACCCGTCGTTCACCGGATTTCCGCCATTATGAGTTCAATCCGGAGCTTGGCCGTGAAGCTGTGGCTATGGTCGAAGAACGCGTTCGCCAGGGATTGCCTCCTAAATCCGTGGTTTCCGTGACTGGGCTTCCCATTACACCGGCAATCGAAGAAATGCTGAATTCCGGAAAATTGGACCGCTTGCCCATGTTCGATGAAATTACCGAAAATGGCGTCCGATGGAACGATGGAACAACCATGGATGCAGATGTGATTTTTTGGAATACAGGCTTCAGACATTCCTTGGACCATTTGGCGCACCTGAATCTGGTCACGGAGGATGGCGGAGTGGTGATGGCAGGTCAATTGGCCACGCAGGTAGCTAAGGATCCTCGAATTCACCTGACGGGCTATGGCCCTTCAGCTTCAACAATTGGCGCCAATAGGGCAGGTCGGGCAGCTGCCAGAGAACTAATTGATTTTCTCCAACTCAAATAATTCAGCGAACTTGAACCTCCGGATATGACCTTTTCCAGCTATGAAAAATTATTAGTGGCCTTACTGGCCATAGTTCAGTTTACAGTGGTGCTCGACTTTGCTGTAATGGCACCCTTGGGAGCCGAAATGATTACAGCACTCGATATTTCAACGCATCAGTTTGCCATCCTGGTATCGGCTTATGCGTTAAGTGCAGGTGCATCTGGATTTCTCTTGGCGGGATTTATTGACCGGTATGACAGAAAACAGATCCTGCTTTTCATGTACGTTGGTTTTATTGTGGGAACCCTTTGCTGTGCCGTGGCACCGAACTACTATTTTCTTTTGGGAGCACGGGTGGTTGCCGGCATTTTTGGTGGCGTCATGTCGGGAATAACGTTCGCCATCGTGACGGATTATTTCCGCTATGAACAGCGAGGCAGGGTGATGGGATTTATCCAGATGGCCTTTTCCGTAAGTCAAATTATGGGTATTCCACTTGGCTTGTACCTTGCCCATTTATGGAGCTGGCATGTGCCCTTTTATTTTATCGTCGTGCTGGGACTGATCAATATCATGTTGCTGGTGCGCTATATGCAACCCATTCCATCGCAATCCAATCCGGAGATCCGGAGCAGTTATTTCCAGGTCATTAAAAGAATTTTCACCAATAGAACGTATTTGATTGCATTTTCAACTACCTTTTTTCTAGCTACCGGTGGATTTATACTCCAACCCTATATTACACCCCATCTTGTGTTTGATCTGCATTATGAGGAAGCTAAACTTCCGTTTATCTTTTTGGCAGCAGGGATTGCAACCTTGATCGGTTCGCCAATTTGGGGAAGGTTATCGGACTCATGGGGCAAGTATAAACTGTTTGTCCTTGGGAGTTTACTAACCGGTGTAGCAATGCTGTGGTTCGTGAATCTGCCTTCCGGAAATTTATTTATGGTGGCAGTATCCTTTGGCTGTATGATGCTTTTTGTCTCCTCACGCATTATCAGCGCAACGGCCATGATTACGGCAATCCCCGAGCCTGCAGAGCGTGGAGCCTTTATGAATGTCAATTCAGCCATCCAACAGTCCAGCGGAGGGATTGCATCCATTTTAGGAGGGGTGATCCTGATTGATGATCCCGATGGATTGGGCTTTCAGAATTTTGAAGTCTTGGGCTATGTAACCTTAGCCAGTATATTGCTGTGTATCGTCCTGATGTATCGGGTCAATAAAATAGTAGAAGCAAAACGGAATAAATAGGTTAGAAAGGATATTATTTCAAAAATGCAGTCCGTACGATCCCAATAAACTCTACTGGTTTTTCATTGTGGACTCCATGTCCCGAATCTACAGTGATGAGTTCGTTATTGGGTAGTAGTTCATGCGCACGTTGGGCATCATCCGTAGACATGGCAGCCATTAATATCCCGTTCTCATCATGGCTCTTCCATTTGCTGCTCTTCGCGAAAATCAATGTAGACGGGCAGCGAACTTGAGCCAAAAGTTCCTCCTGATCAAAATCTTCGAACCAACTGTTATCATAAAACGCTTCCCCAAACCGCTTGTCATAGGCTGTATTGGAAGGGACTTCCCAGATGCGATTTAACGAAGGGGGTAAAAATGGAACCCTAAATATTTTGTCTGGTTCATTTGCACGGAACTTAATCGCCTGTCGTTGGATAATGGACCATAACTTACCAAATTTATCCTTCCAATAGCTGCGGGGGAGGTAATACAATAAATAATCTTGCTCTGTATCCTGTTGCAGGAAATCATGGATCAATCGGAAACTGTCCTGCCAGGCGAAGGTAGATTGCGTTCGGGATTTCTCCGTTGAAAAAAATGGCGGATCTTCGAGTACAATTGCGCGAACTTTCGAACAGTGAGCAGCAAGCCATGCCGTTAATAAACCGCCGGATGAGTGACCAGAAACATAGACCTCCTCTTTGATTGTGGTAGTTATAAAACGTATAATGTCCTCGCCCATTTTTTTACCCGAATAGCGATCCGGATTGTGAGAAGATTTACCATGTCCATGACAGTCTATGGCATATATGTGGAAAGTCTTGGATAGTTCCGGAAGGACGGTATAGTAATTTTTCCAATCTACACCCTGCCCGTGGATGAGCAGTAAAGCTGGTCCATTATTGGGGCCTTCACCATAATTTATCACGGTGCCATTGCTTAACCGAATCTGTTTTTCAACAAACCCTTTTTTGAAGAGCTTCCGTTTTGCCCTTTCTTCAGCATTGGCATTGTGATCCAAATACAGAAAGATCAAGATGATGGACAGAAACAATATGCTGAAAATGGAGATGAGTATAGGCATTGCTGGTTTTTAATCGGTCTAATATTCTATAGGTTGATGATATCAAAAGCATTCATCAGGGAAATGTAAAGGGATGCCAGCACAAAATTCATGGCAATGATCTTGGAAATCACCACCCACAATCTGGACCGTTTTTCCTGCATCATTAAAAAGCCAAAAATGCTACCGAAAAGAAATAAAAATGGAACCATAAAAAGTGTCAGGAATAGGTTGACCCCGTCTTTAGAAAAGTGGATCTGGAAAGCTACGATAAGTAGGTTCAACACATTCACCAATAGCAGAATGATATTCAGTTGTGCTGCGATGTACGTGTTGGCTAGAAAATGCTCCCAGAAGTTATACTTATTCCTATAAAACGTTAGCCAGGTAATCAAGCTTGTAATCGGAATCATAAGAAAGATGAATACACTGAAATATTTTCCGAGGAATCCGTGTCCGATCAGTTGATCGGCATGTGCAGCAGGTTGGATTTTATCGATCCATAAGTGTATTCCTTTGATGATCAAGGAACAGATGGTTGTCATGATCAGAACAAAGGCAAAGGGACGGAAATAGGGTACCCGTTTGCCATCTAGGTAATCCTTAATCATTACGCCCGGTTTTGTGAAGAGACACTTCAAGGTGTAGAAAAATCCTTTATCGACATGGAAAACGGAGTGGGGGATATCATGTAGAAAATAATGCGCATCAATTCGGTGTTCATGGGAAGATTGTCCACAATTGGGGCAATAATTCCCTTTGAAATTGAATTCGCAATTTAGGCATTCGGCGGTTTCCTGTAGATGTGGCATACGGTTTATTTAGATGAATAAATATATAAAAATCAGGGAAGAAAGGTGATTTTTCCAGCTGTAAATTAAAGATAAATTTTACCTGTTTAAACATCTAATTTGTTTATGGTTAAATTGTTTTTATTGGCACTTAATTTGTCGTTAGCCAAGTGAAAAATTAACTATTGATAATATTTATGAAAAAGTACTCTTTTATGCTGTTCCTCCTGGGGATGGTAACCCTCTTTGCTTCATGTTCAAAGGATGGAGATGGTGAAGACCTTAAAAATGCGTCCCATAAATTAGCCGTTTACAATTTTGGGATTAACCTATTCCGATTTACGGATTCTAAAGTTTTTATCAGCGAGACACCGTTCAGTACGTGGTCTAAATTTTCTCCGTTGAAATCGCTGAACTTAAAGGCTGATCGTACGCAAAAGGATTCCCTGGTATTTAATGTGAGCGAATATGTGGGCAAAACCTTATATGTTGTTACCCTGCGTAAGAAGTTACTGTCTGATGATTATTACAGTATCACACCAACTTTGGATAAGCAGTCCATTAGCTCTTTAAAAGTTCAAATCACAGAAGGGAAACCAAATTATCAAATTGGAATTATCAATTCTGAACCAGCAAATGGTACTTATACGCCCGATGTTGCCAAACTCGTACTACGGGTTAGAAAGGGAACTTCTGCCGTGGCTGACCGATCGGTGTATTATTATGGAACCTCCCAATTATGGTCAGAGGCCATCATCAAAAATATCGAACAGCAAGTTGCATTGAATGGCAAACCGGTTCAGAAATATATGAATAAAACCGATGGTGCTGGAATCTCACTCATCGATATCCCGATAAATGAGCGCGGAACAGTCACCGTAGGAGGTAAGACCACGAAGTACAATGAACATGTGTTTTTTGTGCTGGAAGCAGGCAAGGTCAAGTTCGCATTGGTAGATGCGAATGCTTTGAAGCTGGATAAGACGATCGCCTTCTAAAGGAACAATGAAATAATCCACATGGCATGCAGAACAGCGGATGCCTAAAGAACAGAGACTTTTTAGTCTCTGTTTTAGGTTGTACCAATTGCTTTTTATTCCCATCGCCCACTTGCTAATAGTCGCTCTCATTTCTGGGCCAGTATTGTGCAGAAATAGGACACTTGGTTAGGAAAATTTGGCGCAAGATAGATGATCAAAAGAAATTTCCAACGAAGTTGATTATTGGGTGTTCAGTAGGTGAACTTCAATTAAAAAGCATTATCATGGAAAACACAAAAAAAGAAACGACTAAGGAAATGACAAAGGGAACCAAAGTAGCTGCAAAATCTGGAGCTGCAAAAGATTTGCAGGAGTTATTTGAGGATGGATTGAAAGACATCTATTGGGCAGAGAAAGCTTTGGTGAAGGCTTTGCCAAAAATGGAGAAAAATGCAACCTCAAAAGAACTGAAATCTGCAATTACCTCACATCTGAAGGAAACGGAAGAGCATGTTGCTCGTCTGGAACAAGTTTTTGAAGCCATTGGAGAAAAGGCAAAGGCTGAAAAATGTGATGCAATGGCGGGTTTATTGGAAGAAGGGGACGGCATTATTGAAGAAACCGAGGCAGGAGCAGTGCGCGATGCAGGCATTATTGCAGCAGCACAAAAGGTGGAACATTATGAAATTGCTACATACGGCACCTTGGCCGCGTTTGCTAAAGTTCTCGGACATAAAGATGCGTTGAAGATCCTCTTAAAAACACTCGATGAAGAAAAGGCCTGCGATGAAAAATTGACATCCATTGCGGATACCAATTTAAATTCAAAGGCAGAATAAAAAGAAAAAAACTGAAGAAAGGGCGAAGTGAAAACTTCGCTCTTTCTGTTCATGTGAACTGTTCGTCTGTGAAATTTACTTTGAAAGATCGGCAATGCATTTTTCTCTTATGGTCCAGAGCTCTTCCAATGAGTAGCCCCCATCTGGATTCGTCGCTAACCAGTTGCTTAGAAATTCTTGATGGAATTTTACTTTTTCCCTATAAATATCGCCGGGTTGGATTTCCCTTTCAACGAGCAGATCGTTTTCAAAATCTTCCGGAGAAGATTTAGGATTTGTAAAATCAAAAATTTTATCCATATAGCGTAGGTAGGTATGCGCCTCAGGTAGATATGCTAATCCATATTCACGGAGTCTTTCCTTTATTTTGGGTGTATTGACCCCATCCATTTTAAAGACCCCGATGTAAAGCCGTATTTCCTCTACAGCAAGTTCATCAGCTAAAAGTTTCAGAACAGCATGTTTTGAACTGCAGGTGCCGCAATGCTCATGAAGTATAGCGATAGGTGTAGTTTGATCAACTGGCCTTCTGTATGGCAAATACTGAATAAACCTACAAGCTTCATGGTAAGTCGTTAAACCTAAATTCAGGAATGCCCGACCTACCTGTCCAGAGGTCTTCAGTTCAATATTTGGTAAATGGTCTGCCTCCATAAAGCGTTTCTTCCTAAAATGTGGATTTTGATAGCTTAAAATTAAAAAAATAGCTGCTTATTTTATGGCATAATGTTGTTGTTTGAATCCTAAATCCATAACTTAAGCATATGGATAAATCTATTGACGCAATACTGAGGGAGAGAACTGCGGAACTTCTTCAAGAGACGATTGAGAACGGCACATTGAATTTTTATTACGATCCGAAACGTTGCAGTATCAATGAATTGGTTCGGATTTGGCAGGGTGAGGAAACTGTCATAAAAATTGAGGATGCCCTAAAATTAAACTGATGAAAAAGCCTATCCTTTATGTATTTGCTGGTGGCAATGGTGCTGGCAAGAGTACTTTTTCAGCAGATCTTACACCAGCGGATACCGTCATCATCAATCCAGATCTGATTGCGCAACAAGCTGGCAATTCCTATATCGCCAATGAACGCATTGGTCAGTTAAAAGCAGATGCCATGGCGAAAAAGAAATCCATTCTAATTGAAACGAATTTTTTATTTGAAGATGAAATCGATTCCTTCTTGGAGTTTAAAAATGCGGGATTTGCTATTCATCTATTTTATTTTGTGCTTTCTTCTCTAAAGGAAAGCGAATTGCGTGTACATGCAAGAAGGAGTAAAGGCGGTCATTTTGTGGATGATTACACACGAGAACTGAACTTTACCGTAGGGCTAGCGAATGCAATAAATAATGCGATACATTTTGATGAGGTTCGACTAATTGCCAATTCCATATATATGCAGCAAGAACTATTACACACCACAGGGCAGTCCGTGATTTATGAAAATACAAACACACAAGCATGGACACTTCCCTTAGTCCAGCAGTTCAAAACTGCCTTGCTTGCTTAGCATCGGTGCAGATGTCATAAACTTATATCCTTAACTTTTGGTCTGCTATCTTCTTCCATTAACCCCAAAGCAAGAGGGCTATGCTATTTTCAAAGAAAAGTTAATTGTAGCAATTGGTTTTGCAATTCCATAGCTGAAATCATCCATTTTTTCTTTTTATTTGCGAATAACTTTAAAAGGGGATAATGTTTCATGCAAAAATACTTCTTACGATAAAGTTTCCTATTTTGCAGATGAATCAATAACATGCCGACTAATTATCTTATATATTCAGATGAAGAATTATTCGATTTTGTAATACAAAATAACGAACAGGCCTTTGTCACGCTATATAATCGGTATAAACGACCCCTTGTTGATTTTGCCTTGAACAAATTAGATGCTGAAGAGGTTGAAGATATCATTCACGATCTGTTCACAAAACTTTGGGTGAATCGGTCTGAAATTAAGATCAATACCCTATTCAAATCATATATCTATAAATCGCTTCGAAATAGGATCGTTGATTTCATTGCCCACCAGGTGAATGAAAAGAAATATTTGGATTCCCTAGCCTTCTTTGGCGAACATATCTTTGAGCAGACCGATTACAGTATCCGTGAGAAGCAGTTCCTCAACGAATTGAACCGCTTGATCGAAAAATACAATCCCAATGAAAAAGAAATCCTAAAATTGAGAATGGATGGATACAGCAACCAGGAAATTGCGGATATTTTGCACCTTTCAGAGAAAACCGTGCGAAATAAGTACAGTTTAATAATCAAGGATTTACAGGGGAAGATCAAGGTGCTCTCAGCAATTTTCTTTTTTTAGGGGACAATTTCCGGACTTAGCCGTCTTCTAATTAGTAATCCAATTTTGTGCCTTCATTAAAATAGCCAGTTGAAAATAAATAAAGACATATGGAACCGGTATCTGCACGGGCAGACCTCAGCATCAGAAAATGAACTGATCGATGCCTGGTTTGACTATTATACGAAGGAAACCAACGCCAAAACCAAACAGGAAGAGGTGGACGAGGTCGTATCCAAATTGGATGAAAAGATCCTGAAACAGTTGGAGGAGCCGAAAGTAAGGCGATTCAATACCTGGTATCTTACCGCTGCTGCGTCCATACTATTACTTGTCGGATTTTTTACCATTTATAAATTGGATAAACAAGATACTCCTGTAGATCAGGATATCCTACCACCATCTGGAGCCAATGCCGTTATTGTATTGGAAGATAATTCCGAAGTGGAATTGTCCAAAATCAAGGAGGGAGATACGCTGAAGGCGAATGGCTATTTGATCAGTAAAAATACATCGGGTGAAATTATTTATATCACCGACCAAGCGGGCAATGCACCGATTTACAATACCATTCGGACCAAAGGAGCGGGAACTGCCAATGTGGTGCTCGCGGATGGTTCGCATATCTGGATAAACTCAAAATCGGAAATCCGGTATCCTATCGCTTTTGCTGCTGATCAACGGGAAGTACGTATGGAAGGGGAAGCATATTTTGAAATTGAAAAGGATAGCAAACGCCCATTCTACGTTCGCTCAAATGGGCAGACCATCGCCGTATTGGGAACGAAGTTTAATGTCAATGCGAAAACTAAACGTACAGTAACCTCATTGTTGGAAGGACGCGTCGCCATCGGCGAATTTTCTTCTGAACTTGGGGAGAAGCAAAAGATGAAATTTCCGATCCAATTACAACCTGGACAGGGTTTTAATGGGAATGTTTTTAGTTTCGATAATCCAGAACAAATTGTCGATTGGAAAGATGGCTACTTTGATTTCTCGTCGATGAACCTGGAAGAAACCTGTGCAAAATTATCCGAATGGTATGATGTTTCCTTTTCGATAGAGGAGGGGCTGAAGAAAAGGCGGCTCTTTGGGCGCATATCCAGACAGAAAAGTATAAAGCAAGTATTGAACTTGATCGGTCAAGTTTTGAAAATAAATTACACTATTGAAGAGAACCGAATTTATATAGATACCATACAACCTTAAAAATTATTTAAATGAATTTAGAACGCATCAGTGGGACAGGTTTTTGTTCCATAGGGAGGCTTTTGCTTAAATTTTCCGTCAAACACGTGCTAATCTTGTGTTTTGTGATGATGTGCAGCATGTCCCTATCGGCTCAGACGCTAACTGTCCGTGAAAATGGTACACCTTTGCAACAGGTCATCGAAAAGATCAAAAAGCAGACGGGCTATGATTACCTGTGGGATATGGATTTGATCAAAAAGGCTAAGCCTGTGACCATCAACCTGCAGAATGCACCCCTTGAGGATGTGCTGAAGAAGATTTCCGAGAGTCAGGAATTTGACCTTATCCTATCGGACAAAACCATCCTGATCCGTCCGAAGGCAGGTCGCCGCACACCGGCACAGCGAACCTCTGACAGGCAACAGCAATCTCGCTATACCTTGGTCGGTAATATTACGGATGACGAGGGAAAGCCCTTGGAAGGAGCGACTATCCGTGTAAAACGCTCCAATAACCTCGCCAGCGTAACGGCGGAGGATGGATCTTATTCCCTGGAGGTTTTCCCGGATAGTGAAATCCAAGTGACCATGATCGGATTCGAACCGCGTTCAGAAATGTTGTTCGGTAAGAACCACCTGAATTTGCAGCTGCGTCGGATCGAGAATCGGATCGAGGAAACCGTAGTCACAGGTTATGGTTCCCGTAAAAAGGAATCTTTCACCGGTGCGTCTACAACCATAACCCGCAAGGATTTGGAAAAATACAACAACAGAAATATATTCTCCATTATTCAGACCATTGATCCAGCCTTTAAGATTGCAGAGAACAACAACCAAGGGTCCAATCCCAATGTGCTGCCGGACATCAAGGTCCGCGGACAGAATATGGTTTCAGGATCCGATGTGGATGTCCGCGCAAAGTATGCCTTGAACTCTCCTTTGATCCTGATGGATGGTTTTCAAGTCGATCTACAAAGGCTGTATGATTTGGACGTGAACCGTATCGAATCCATCACTTTATTGAAGGATGCTGCCGCTACGGCCTTATACGGTTCCCGCGGTGCGAATGGGGTCCTCGTCATCGAAACGCGCCTTCCCAAACAAGGGAAGTTCACCATATCGTATTCCTTGCAGCCTTCCACTACGGTTGTTGATCTTTCCGATTATAACTTAATGAATGCCGCAGAGAAGTTGGAATACGAACTTTTAGCCGGCGTCTATAATGCAAGTTATATTCCGGAGCAGGAAAAGTTGCGTAAATTCTATTCCGAAAAATACCTGGATGTTGCATCCGGTGTGAATACGGACTGGTTGTATCAGCCCGTACAGACGACCACCTCGTTTACCCATGCCCTGCGTGTGGAAGGTGGAAACGAGCAGGTCCGCTACAGTATCGATGGAAATTACGGTGATACCAAAGGGGCAATAAAAGAATCGGGAAGAACCCGTGCCGGTGCCGGTTTCACGCTCTTCTATCGTCTGGCAGATAAAATTACTTTCAGAAACGTAGCCAATCTGATCAATTCCCGCGCGAACGGTTCTCCTTATGGTAGTCTGTCGACCTATGCGGGGATGAACCCTTATTTCAGAATTCATGACGCGAGTGGGAATCTAATCCGCGTGTACAACGAGGATTTTGCTACAGAATTGAATGATAACAATTACCTACGCTACAACCCACTGTTCGATGCCAGCCTTCCATTCAAGGATTATGCGAATACCACCAATATCAGCAACAACCTGAATGTTGAAGTGTTTATTACGCCTACATTCCGAATCAATGCAACCGGGGTAATTTCAAAGACCTTTGAAAAAGGGGAGAGCTTCCTTTCTCCGCGCCACAGTTCCTTTTATACCACTCCTTTGATTGAGAACAAAGGACGGTATACTTTCTCCAGTGGAGATGCCATGGAATATTTTGGTGCATTGCGGTTGAATTATGGGAAAACCTTTGGCAAGCATGTCATCAATCTATTGGGGAATACCGAAGTCAAAGCGATCAGTGGATCATCCACCTCCTACATTGCCACAGGATTTGTGGATGATGAGATCATCACACCGAATATGGCGAACAAATACGCTGCTGATACCCGTCCATCATATGCATCTACAGTAAATAGGCTATTCGGAGCGCTATTGTCCGGAACCTATATTTACGATGATCGATTGGTCCTTGAGGGGAATTACCGTGTGGATGGTTCATCCACCTTTGGACGCGAAAACCGCTATACCGGATTCTGGAGTGCGGGTGCTGCATACAATCTACATAAAGAGAAATTCCTGGAGAATTCCGTGGTCAGCATGCTTCGTGTTTTTGGTAACTACGGACTGAGCGGTGCGGATTCATTCAGCCCACGCATGACGGCGACTGCTTATGAAACAAGAACAGCAGGTCTGTATTTCAAATTGCCGGGGATTAATTATTTATCCGAAGGAAATGCCTTCCTGAAGTGGCCAAAAATCTATTCTTTGAGTTTGGGGGTGGAAGGTACCTTGTGGGGTGACAGATTGAACTTCCGCTTTAATCATTACAACAAGAAAACAACGGATATGGTATCGGAAATTACCATTGCTCCATCCGTTGGTCTGGAACAGGATTCTTACTTTGAAAACTTGGGGGAAGTACATAATACAGGTTATGAAGGGTATGTGAATGTACAAGCCTATTCCAATCCAAACAGTGGCTTTTCTTGGTATATCAATGCCAGTGGCGTACGCAATTTCAATAAGCTGACCAAAGTGTCCGATGCATTGAAAAAACTGAACGATCAGAACAATAACGATTACGGTTTCGGGTATATTCCACAGACCCCTTATTATGAAGAAGGACAATCGCTGAACAACATCAAGGGTATGGTTTCCCTGGGTATCGACCCGATGTCGGGACGGGAATTGTACATGACCAGAAATGGACAGGTTACTTACGATTGGTCTACCAGTGAGATTCAGGTGCTGGCAAATACAGATCCGAAACTGGAAGGTATGATTGGAACGATTATCAATTACAAAGGACTTTCCCTACAGGCGCAGATGCATTATGTATTGGGTCAGAACCAATACAACCAAACGTTGATCGATAAGGTCGAGAACAGCAATCCGGCGTTCAATGCGGATCGCAGGGTCCTGACAGACCGTTGGAAGCAGCCGGGGGATGAAGCGATGTTCAAGGCGATTGACGATCAGCGCCTGACGCAATTGAGCAGCCGCTTTATCCAGAAGGAAAATACCTTCAGGTTAGCGGCCCTGAATTTAAATTATGAAGTGAATCAGGATTTCGTATCCAAGTTAAAGCTGCAGCGCGCTCGCCTGAATTTCTCCATGAATGATCTGTTCCGATTCAGCACCATTCGCATGGAAAGAGGTACAGATTATCCATACGCGCGAACCTTCAACTTTGGAATTTCCGTTGTCTATTAAACCTAAAGAAATGAAAAAAATCACGATAATCATCCCGGTACTGTTGTTGTTGCTATGTGCTGGCTGTAATAAATTCTTGGATGTTCGCCCTGATGAGAATACCTACGAAGAAGAAATCTTCAAAACTGAAAATGGGTTTACCAAAGCCCTGAATGCGGTATATAAAGATCTGACGGAGTCTACATTGTACGGCGAAGAATTGAAATATGGACTGATGGATAAATTGGTAGGCTATTGGCAATTGTCCGGAAATGATGTCAATGCCCGAGCGATCGATAATTTCAATTATTCCGTTATCGGTGTTGAGCAGGATATCAATGCCCTGTGGTCCGGTTTGTACAATGCCATCCACCAGACAAATCTTATTATCAAGAACCTGCCAACCCTGGAGAATCAGGCAAATTACAATATCATTG
Source organism: Sphingobacterium lactis (assembly GCF_011046555.1). Classification (NCBI taxonomy): domain Bacteria; kingdom Pseudomonadati; phylum Bacteroidota; class Sphingobacteriia; order Sphingobacteriales; family Sphingobacteriaceae; genus Sphingobacterium; species Sphingobacterium lactis. The sequence goes on along the minus strand of NZ_CP049246.1, from coordinate 3,225,188 downwards.
CCGGCGAGGCTTATGGCCTGCGTGCATTCCTCCATTTGGAAGTCCTCAAACTTTTTGGTCCCGTGATCAAGCAGGAGGGGCTGGATAAAACAGCTATTCCCGTATACAGAACAGCGGGAAAGGAAGCACAGAAGTTCAGCACGGCTAAAGAGGCCTTAGCGTTTATTGAAGAAGATCTGCAAAAGGCACTTTCCCTATTGAAAGAGGATCCCATCCAAGTGGTAGGGCGCGCCGGAAGCAAGGAAGATTCGCCTCTTGGTGAATACTACGCGTTGTTTGACAGACGTGGTATCCGTATGAATTACTACGCTGTAAAAGCCCTGCTAGCACGTAAATCGCAGTGGGAAGGTGATAATAACAAGGCTTATGATCGAGCCATGGAGGTAATCAAGGAACTCAATGAAACCAAGGCGGTAAAGTTTGTGGATCCCTATACGTTCTGGGAATCGACTCCTGATTACCGCTTCTCCAGTGAGAACATCTTTGCGGTATATGATAACGATGCCTTGAGCAAATACAACAGGAACTTTCTAAGTTACGACTATGTCATGCAGTTGGATAACTTCCTTTATCCATTATACTACAACGGTACAGGTGATGAATACGATATCCGCATCAATTGGGGTATCGATGAATACTCCGATACTTTCTCCAAGTTTAAAGTTGCACAGAGCGATGTAGAAAATCAAAACTACAACGTCTTTGAGATCCAATTGATCGCGCTGCCTGAGATGTATTTCATCGCGATGGAGTCCAAGCTCCAGTCGAACCCGACCGAAGCCCTGGAACTCTTGAATGAAGTCAGACTCCGCAGAGAAATGGGCGCTTTGGAATTGGAAAGTCCACGGGAAATTGCAAATGCATTCATGGATGAAATCCGTAGGGAATACATTGGCGAAGGATTTCTATTCTCGCATTACAAACGGAGATTCCATGAAATTTATAAGATAGGAAAGGTCGTTCCGCCAAGTCTGGATATTTTCAAATTGCCTATTCCTAGAAATGAACAAATTTATAATCGATAAGACCATGCGAAATTCATTCTATATATGCCTTCTGTTGGCACTCTTCACGAGCTGTAAGGAAAATCAGGACATCACGACTTTTGATCTGAACCAGCGGTACTTGAATTTTTCACAAACCGATACCACTGCGCTGACCTATGATATCAATTATCTTGGCACATCGGAATATTCCTTTGCGTTAGAGGAACAGGAAACGAACGTAAAGAAAGTGGGCATCCCGATTGCCATGGCCGGTAAAATGCCGGAACAGGACCTCAACTATACCGTTGCGGTCAACCAGGAATTGACGACCTTACCCAAGGATGCCTATACATTTGACCCTTTTATCTACCGGAAAGGCCGTGTCAAGGATTCCGTATTCGTACAGGTGAAGAAAATTGAAGCCATGAAAACCAAGAAATTTATTTTGGTCTTGGATATTGTGGAGAATGAGAATTTTAAGGTTGGCCATAACAAGGCAACATCCTTTCAGCTGACCGTAAGCAATATGTTGAGCGAACCGAGTTGGTGGTCACGCTATACGGATTATATGGGGCCGTATTACCCGGAAGTATACCAGCAATGGATCTATACCTACGTGGAAGGAGCGGATCCAACACTGAGTCCAGTAACCAATAAACCGTACCTCTATTGGGGGAATATGCCAACCTATATTCCGAACCTTCCTGAGGACTATCCAATCTTGTACCACCACATCCTGAAGTTGAAGAAATACTTCCAGGAAAATGTGGTCTACCCGAATGGCGATTCAAGTAAACCTAGAATTTTATTACCATAAAGAAGAACCAATGAAACAATATATCATTCCCTTTATATTTGCACTGCTCTGTTTCAGCTCCTGCTCGAAAGATACCGGTAACTATGAATATACGGACGTGAACCTGATGACCGTTACGGATACAGCAGGGGAGTCTATCAGTGCCAAGAATTACGATTTGATGTATGGTGAAACCCTAACGCTGGAAATGAAAGCAACTGGAACACTACCAACATTCGACCCCAAACAGGTGCAGTACAACTGGATTTTGAATGAGGACACCATCGCCAAGGGCGGTGCTGCCAAATTCAATGCAGATAACCTACGGTCTGGGGAGAATCAGATTATCCTGTATGCCAAAGACCCAACCAACGGATTGGATTATATGACAGCGTTTAAGATCAACCTGTCTGCTTCCATATCCAAGGGATTCTTTATACTAACGGCTGATGCTGCGAACAATACAAAGACCTATTTCCGCTCCTCATTGAATCCGCAGTCGGAGCCTAACCTCGTGGAGCACTTTGGTATTGACCAGGAGATCACCTTGGGCAGTCATCCCATTGAGCTCAAACCGATCTATGTTAACCGTAAATATTCCGGGCTGTATACCTATACTGCACAGGGTGAAAATGTATTCTACCAATTCAATTTGAATACGCTTTCACCAGTTCGTTCGCTTGCTGGCGCTGGAAATGGTTTGGATGGTGGCAATTTAGTCATTACATCCGTTAAACCGTTCTGGAATTCAGAAACAGGAGAGGCCTTCATAACCGAAAAAGGACAGGTACGCCATCTCAATCAAGGTTTCGTGAAAGAAAATGCAGTGAGCGATCCGACTTTCAAATATGATTTTGGAAAAGAGGATTACGTCGCAGCAGATTACAATAATTCTAGAGGAACCCTATTGATGGGATTTGATCACTTGTCCAAACGGATTATGGTATTATCTTACAATGGTCGCATTCGCAATCAGTTTTTAAAACCGAACCTTGATCTGGCAACCGATGAGCTGCCTGGGTATTCCTACGTGACATCAGGCGGAAATATGGTTTCGGGGTCGAATGATTACACATTCTATATGCTTGTGCGCAATGGATCCGCCGTATCCTGTTACCAGACTTCCGCAGTACTGAATTATGAGGACAACCGTTACTATCCACAGAAAGTGGAGTTGGTTGCAGGTGGTACCATTGCAAATATCGATAAGGCTGTTCAACCGAAATATCACCGCTGGACCAGTGCATTCTATTTTGCAGTCGGTAGAACAATCTACAGAATGACACCGACGTCGATTATTGCCCGCGAATTTATTACCCTTCCTGATGATGGGACCGGAGATATCGTAAGCTGGAATTTTGATGACGATGCCCACAGAACGTTAAAAAATATTGGAATTGCAACCTATAATGGGGCAAGTTCACAGGCGAAGAAGGGTTCATTGTACCATTATTCGCTGATCAACGAGGGAGAAGGCACAAGGCCAAGCCTGACCTCAAAGGATTTATACAAGATTGATAAAGCAGTTTCCCTTGGGGTAGCTGTCCAATAAAAATATAGGATATGAAGTTCACAAAAATAATAACCCTGGGAGGGCTCGGTTTATTCGGCCTTTTGCAGGGAGCAATAGCCCAGACGGCAAGGCCATTCACCATAGATGGGAAAGTGCCAAGCACCACAAAAACCATTAAGTTGATGTACTATGATTTCGACACAGATGAAATGGTGGAGGACTCGACCGCTGTACGAAATGGGGCTTTTGCACTGAAAGGGAATATCACCGGTGCTTCCTATGCAGGGCTTTATTTCTTTGGCGATAGTGCTGGAACAAAAGGTGCCGACGAGTTTTGGTTTTACCTCAACCCCGGGCGCAACACCATTGATGCCACACAGGGAAAAAAGGCAATGTTGGTAGCCGGAGATGCACCGGCACAGAAATATATCGATTTCAAGAAGGATATCGAAGAAAAGAAATCGGTTTTAAAGACTCCAGAATATGAAGCCGAGGTTAAGAAGATTGAAGAATTGAGGGATCAATTGGTGGCGTTGGAAGAGGGATTGAAGGAACAATATGGAACCAATGAAAGCATTTATGAAGATGCGGAATATGAATTTATCCAAAACAATCCGGATAACACCCTGAGTCTGCAATTCCTCAAAGGCTACTTGGATAAGGAGCGCCCAGATTATGCGAAATGGAAAGCCTTGTATGAGGCGCTGTCTGCTGAAATCCGCAATACACCAAAGGGATTGGAGATCGCTAAACTGATCGAAAGTGAAGCTGTAAAGGAGGGCGGAATAGCGCCTGATTTTACCCAAGAGGATGTTGATGGCAAACCATTCCAGTTCTCGTCCATAAAAGGTAAGTATGTGCTGATCGATTTCTGGGCCTCCTGGTGTGTGCCCTGCAGAAAGGAAAATCCGAATGTGGTCAAAGCGTACCATAAGTATAAGGATAAGAATTTTGAGATCGTAGGGATTTCCCTCGATACTCAACGTGAAAGTTGGATTAAGGCCATTGCAGATGATAAATTGGAGTGGATAAACGTGTCGGACCTGAAAGGATGGAAAAATGAAGTATCCATGGATTACGGTATCAAAGCCGTACCGTCCAATTTCCTGGTCGATCCAGAGGGTAAGATTATCGGTGTCAATCTAAGAGGAGAGGACCTCGAGAAAAAGCTCGCGGAAATCCTAGAATAAGAAATGCTTGTTGTTAGTTTTTTAGTTTAAAAAAAAAAGCCTTATGATTAATTTCGTAAGGCTTTTGATTTTCACTAACTACTATTTAATAAAGGCTTTGATTACGGATACGGGTACAGATTGCTTGATCACCATCTGTAAACTGCGCTGTTCCTTTTGGTTGTAATAGAAGGATTGCGTGAGGGAGACAATGCCGACGATGTTTCCGGCGTCGTCAAAGATTGGCCCGCCACTCGATCCGGCAGCATAATCTGCGGAGATCTCCATTTTGCGGGAGTAGATGTCGTTGTTGTGCTGCGTCATACGCGTCACGACACCGGTAGAGTAATTGTACAAATAGGCTTTGGGATGGGCAATAACATGTACGTTATCACCCGTCTCCAAATCCTTACCCAAAGGGAATGCATAGATCTTTTTACCTTTTGTATTCGCTTTCACGATGGCCACATCGGCAAGCTCGTTGTAACTGACAATGGAATCCATGGCCAGGATATTTCCATCGTAATCTGCCAGTATATATTGTTTATCTTTTACTGCCGTTTCCGGATCACCAGAACCCGCGTTCACCAATTCCACCATGTGGTAGTTCATCACGAAATAACCATCCTCGGAAATGGGAAATGCCGTAGCGACATTTTCCACCATCAGCCTATCAATGCCTTCATTCTTAAACAGCCGGATAAAACGGTACACGTGCGGCTTGTTCTTTTTGTACAGCTCAGCAGGGGTCAAGACCTTCGTCTCCGCTGGTTTTGTCTGAATACTAATGGTTTTATTTTCCCTGTTGATATAAGCTGTCTTGGTGAAACCTTCCAATGATTGGATATCAAAATCCTGGGCGTTTACCTGACGGACAATCTTCATGAATAAAGCATCCTCGTCAACAAACTCCTGAGCCTGCACAGCCTGGAGCCCAAGCACCAAAGTCAATAACGGGAAGATTTTTTTCATACGGCATGTTTTATAAGGAAGACGGTTAAAGGGGTAATTTGTCCCGAAATAAGGTGAAAAAGCAGGTTTTTAAGGAAGGGTTGGGGGAAGGTTGATATAGTATCTCCCGAAATGAAACCTACAAAAGAACAAATGGATCGCTACATGCAGGACTGGATGAAATGGATCAATAGTATTTCCAAAAAAGGTCAACTAGCCGATGGCGGTTTGCATATTATGAACGAAGGAAAAGTTCTGAGACCCGATAATGTGGTTGAAGATAACCCGTATACGGTGAATAAGGAGTCTGTAAATGGATTTATAGTTGCCAGTGCTGCAAATAAAGAGGACGATGCAGAAATTGCTAAAGAATGTCCTATTTTGAATGGCTAGGGGGCAAGCGTGGAAGTTAGAGAAGCAATGAGGTTAGGGGAGAAGGGAAGTAATGGAGGATATATAGAAGCTCATAAAGTGATGGGCTTTTTTAGGTTTAATTAAGGTTGGGGAATTGGGGGGTAAATGTGTTAGGATTAGGATGAGAGCATGACTAATTGACAATGAAATTGATAGTTAATCCTATGGTGAGGAATTATATTGTTATCAGATTATTAATGAGCTAATTTTTACGGATAACCGTAAAAATGAACTTAAGATATTAAATAATTTTATGGAATTTATTCATTTTCTTGATATGCTTGGAGCTATCGAATTGAAAATAATAGATAATGAGTTTTGTTAAAATTGATATTAAATGAGCGGTCACATAACTATTACATTACAAGAAAAGTATAATTTTTTAAAACAGGAACTTGAAGGAAAATCTAAAAGATATTATCCTTTTGTGATCAGTGAGGGACTATTAGATGAGAAAGAGCAAATATTGAAACAATTGAAATCCGAATTGCAAGATAACTTAATTTTAGCTCCAACATTTGCAAGTCCAAAAGATTTATTCCTTTTTATAAAATCTTTTTCGGATAGTATTTTATTATTTGAGGACGAAATTTTAACACGACGGATTGAATACATTAGAGTTTTAGAAGGTGCTATTTGTTCTAACCCAGATTCTTCAAAACTTTGGGAGGTTAATTATGAAAGTGAGAAAAGCTTTACGTTCTATGGTGGGATAGTAATTGTTAGTCGTTTGAAAAAGAGTGAACTTAAATCTAGGAAACAATTAAAATACATTTTAAGAGATTGTATTGTTATATAAAAATTTAAATATGAAATATCGATTTAACGAAGAATTTGCAAGAAAGAATTCAAATGAGATTTGGGGCCAAATTATTGTTTTATTGAAAACTTTAAAACCTAATCAAATCCCCTCTATTTCAGGAAAAAAGATATATGAGGTAGTTACTGCTAATGAACAAAGTATTGGTTTTTTGGGTAATGATAGAAATGGACAAGAAGAGGAAATTGTTTTTAAAAAGGACTTTATCTCCTTATTAGATGTATTACAAACACAATCTTGCTTTTCAACGAGTAGTATTAAAAATTATATTTCTGGTCCAATATATAAAAAGCGGTCTCCAAGTTTCGCTATTTTAAAATTTTTACAAATTATAGAATAGCACAGAATCTTAGTAACTTTATAAGTGAATACTAACTTATAAAAGTTATTAATTTTTTATATTTTTTTTAATTAAAAGTGAAGAATAATATTAGGCCATGGAAATATTTGGATAATGCTTCTACGACTAAAATTCGTGAAGAAGTTTTAAAAGAAATGATTCCTTTTTTTAATGAATTTTACTTTAATGCATCAAGTAATCATAGAGGGGGCAGGCGGGCTAAGGCTGCCTTAGATGATTCTAGAGGGGTATGTGCCGATTTGATAAATGCTTCAAGAGATGAAATAATTTTCACCTCTGGTTCGACAGAGAGTATCAACTACGTTTTAAAGGGATATCTAGAAGAAAATTTCGAAAAGGGTAATCATATCATTACATGTAAAACCGAACACACAGCTGTCCTCAAAACATGCGAATATTTAGAAACGAAAGGAGTTGAAGTATCGTATTTGGACGTTAATTCTAATGGATTAATTGATTTAAAAGAATTAGAACGTGCTATTAAGTCTGAAACAGCATTGATTGCAATAATGTTTGCAAATAATGAAACAGGAGTGATTCAAGATATTAAAGCTATAGGAGATATTGCTCATAAATACAATATTAAGTTTTTTTGCGATGCCACTCAAGCTATCGGTAAAGTTGCCATAGATGTTAATAAGTTAGGAATAGACATGCTTTGTATGAGCGCTCATAAAATTGATGGGCCTAAAGGGATCGGTTTTTTGTATGTGAAAAATGGAATAAATTTAACACCATTAATTCATGGAGGGGCACAAGAAAATAATAATAGGGCGGGTACATATAATATACCATTGATTGTTGGCTTAGCTAAAGCTTGCGAAATAGCAAAAAATAATCTTCTTGAATACCAAAGTTATTATAAAACATTATTCAATCATATAATGGATTCAATCGATGAAATGGATAATATTAAGTTAATTGGAGATGGGGATTCTAGACTGTTTAACATTATCAATCTTAAGATCAAAGAATTTGACGCATCTATCTTTGTAGAATCATCAGATGATTTTGCTGTAAGTAACGGATCTGCTTGCACATCAAGAATTATAGAAGGCTCACACGTATTAAAAGCAATGGGTTTATCAGACAAAGATTGTAATGAATGTATAAGGTTATCTTTTAATACATCAAACACTATAATTGAAATAGATGAATTTTTGAAAAAAGTTATAAATGCTTAAAGACCTAAATATACCTAAATCATATACTTATACCTCTAAAGATGAATTTGACCCTTTCAGATTTCATTTAGAGTGTTTAATGAATTCTAAGTCTTTAGATCTTCTATTAGGCTATTTTAGCTCAGGTGCAATTAGATTATTATCTATCGGCTTTGCATCTTTTATTCATAGAAATGGCAAGATTAGGTTAGCTATCAATATTATTTTATCAAAAAATGATAGAGATGTTTTTGAGAAGGGACTTGAGAAAAATCTCCCAATTGATTTGATTGACGTAACAAATTTAAAAGAACTTAAAGCTAAATTCTCTGAATATAATACTCATTTTTTTGAATGTCTAGCATGGTTAATTTCTAATAATAGAATTGAATTTGTAATAATAACACCAAAAGAAGGAAATGGAATATCTCATTATAAAGAAGGAGTTTATTCAGATGGAGTTGATAAAATTGCATTTTCAGGTTCACAAAATTTTACAGCCTATGGACTGACTGAAAACTTAGAATCATTAGAATGTTTTCCAAGTTGGATTGAGGGGAATGATGATAGAGTTTCAGAGAAAGCAAAACGAATTTCAGCTACTATAGAAGGCAAACGACAAGACGTTTTGAATTATTTAAGTATAGAAGAAATAAAAACGGAGATTACTTCAAATTTTGGAGATAAGGAAATGGATGAACTTTTAGTGAATGAAAAAAAGCTATTAACTAAAGTCGAAAAAATCTCCGGTCTACCTATTTATCAAGAATTGGATGAGAAATTAGATGAACAAATAGAGGAATTAGAATCAGCACCAAGATTTCCATTTAAAGAAGGCCCAAGAGATTATCAAATGCAAGCCTATGAAAATTGGGTCGGAAATGATTACAAAGGTCTTTTTGCGATGGCAACAGGTACAGGGAAAACTTTAACTTCTTTAAATTGTATACTTCAAGAATATAGAATAAATAATTTTTATAAATTTCTAATACTTGTACCTACTACTGCATTAGCTAAACAATGGGTGGAAGAAGCTAGTATAAAATTCAATTACCAAAATATAGTTTTATGTTGTAGTGAAAATTCTAGATGGGAGGATGATTTGTTTCAAGTAGGCAAAAGTCTAGTTTTTGGTCGGTCTACAAATTATGGGATTATTACAACTTATGCTACTTTTAAAGGCAATAAATTTCAAAACATGTTGAAAGAGTATTTTAACAATGATTTTGATATTATTACTTTAGTTGCAGATGAAGCTCATAATTTTGGTTCTGCCGGATTTTTAAAAGTTATTCCCAACTTTATTTCTAGAAGGATAGGACTTTCTGCAACTCCAGAGAGACAATTTGATGAAATTGGAAATAAAACATTAAATGAGTATTTTTCATGTTCTGATGATGTTTATACATTTGAGTATAATATGAAAACTGCAATAGAAAATGGAATTCTTTGTAGATATTATTACCATCCAATAATTGTAAATCTAGAGCTTGAAGAACAAGAACGTTATCTGAAAATATCAAAAGAATTAGTTAAGTATATTGACCCAGAAACAGGTAAATATAGAGAGTCAGATTATGTAAACAATCTTTTGATTAAAAGAAAGAATATTATTCATAAAGCATCTAATAAGTTAAACTCTTTATTGTTAGTTGTAAATGAAATAGGTAGAGAAAACTTTACCAAAGCATTTATTTATGTTCCAGAGGGTGTAGAAATTGATGCTTTAAAAGATGATAGAATTTCTGATGATGAAGAAAATGAAACAAGTAAGTTAATTGATAATTATATTACGGAGTTATACAATCATTTTCAGTTGAAAATGGCCAAGTTTACAGGGGAAACAAAAAATAGAGACCAAATTTTAACGCAGTTTAAGGAAGGTAAATTGGATGCACTTTTAGCTATGAAGTGTTTAGATGAAGGTGTCGATGTTCCACAAACGAAGTTTGCTATTTTTTGTTCATCCACTGGAAATCCTCGACAATATATACAACGTAGAGGTCGTGTATTAAGAATGCATAAAGATAAGCAATTTGCAATAATTTATGATTTAATTGTAAAACCAACTATTGACCATACCAATACTGACGAATCATTATTAAGAATGGAGAAGAATATATTTCTTTCAGAATTAAGAAGATTAGTAAACTTTGCTGTGTTAAGTGAAAATAAAGATGAATCCTTGAAAGGGCTTGAAAGTCTTTGTTATGATTTGGACATAGATATATATGAATTAGCCAATAATGAACTAAATAATTATAAATAATATGAAATCATTAAATGATTCTTTACGAGATGAATTCAGTGAAATTCTTCAAAGGGATGAGTATAGAAAAGTGATTGATGAAAAATCCTTAGATGTAAATGTCTTAAAAAAAGCTTTTGATATATTGTTGAAATATAAATCCGATGTTGATATGGTTGATAAGTCAAGAACAGAGTTTGAAAATTATTTGATTAACTATTTTAAATCTCAGAAGAATGATAATTAATAGAGTAGAAATTAATAATTTCTTTTGTTATGTAGGAGAAAATGTATTTGAGTTTGATAAAGGCTTAAATATTATATCAGCTAAAAATTCTGGAGGAAAATCACATTTGTTCAATGCCTTTCACTGGACTTTTTTTAACAATATTTATGTTGACAAAGAGTTTGATACAACTAAAAAAGAGTGGAAAAACGCATCTAAAACAAATGTTTTGCCAGATTATGTTGTGCAAACGTCCGAAAATGACACATCTATTAGAGCTAGCGTAAAAATAACACTTACTGCCGAGTTTCATGAAAATGAAGAGGCAAAAAATGATTTGGTTGAATATCATTTTGATAAAGAGGTTTTTTACAAGAAAGTAGATAGTGAAATAATGATGATATCATCCCCCGAATTATCAATTTGGTATGTTAAGGATGGTGAAACATTTTTCCTAGATAAAGGAGAACATAAATGGTTTATAGATAAGATTTTTCCTGTTAGTATTCGGAAGTTCATGTGGTTTCAAGGTGAGACAGTTGATGAATTATATGATTTCAGTAACCCTGCTACATTGAAATATGCTATAAATGAAATATCGTACTTTCCAATTTATGAAAATTTGGTCAATGTTACTAAAAAATCGGTGGGAAGTATTAGTGATAAAATCGATAAAGAAGTAAAAAAGACTAAAAAATTATCTGAGGATCAAGAGAAAATACTTCGATCAATAGAATATTCGAAGAATAAACTCAACTCTTTAAAAGATAAAAAAAGTGATGCTTTTCATGAGTTAGAAAATATAAAAGAATCAATTTATAAAGAAGAAGAGAAAATTAAAGGGGTAGGGAAGTACTCTGAATTGAAAACTAAACTTACTAAATATGAGTATGAAATTCGTAGCATAAATGATAAAATAGAAAGTTTAAATCATTTTGGGAAAGAAGCTTTTATTTCTAAATGGATGTTAAACAAATGTGACTTACTCGTTAAAGCTTCTAAAAATAATTTAGATTTGTTAGCATCAGAAGTTAAGAAACAGCAAAAAACAGAGAATCCTGTACCTATAACATTACCAGGACCAGAATATGTCCAGAAAATGTTAGATGATCACATTTGTTATATCTGCGAAAGAGAGGTTGAAGAAAATTCTCCTGCTTTTGTTGCATTGCAAAGTCGTATGGAGGATTTTAGAAATAACCAACTACAAAAAATACTTTCAGACAATGTAACCGAACTTAATAAGGCAAAGCGTAATTTATTGAATGAATTACCTGAAATAGCAGATGAGGTTACTAAATATGATGCTGATATGAGTAAATTAATCGCTCAAAGAAAGAAAGCACTTACCTTAAGGGATAATTTATATACAGAGTCAGGAATAACAAATGCTACAGAAATAACTTTGGGTTCGGAAAATGCGGAAAAGATATTAAATAAAATTCGTAGTCTTCAAAATAGTAAAGAAAGTATTGAACGTCGAATTCAAGGTTATGATTCGGATTATGCATTTGTGGAACGAGAACTTGCTGATTTAGAGAATAAAAAATCAACCTTTATATCAGTGCAAGATGGAGAGAGTATTTCGGAAGTAGAAGCACAAAAGTATATAACCGTTATTCATAAGGCGTTAAGTGAGTTGAAATCAGAAGCCTTAGATAATCTGATTAATGAAATTAAGATAGAAAGTAATAGCCTTTATACGAAGTATTTAGGAGGTAAAACGCAGGGAGAAATTGAGATTGATAGGGGAGTTCGTATCATTGATAAAATAACTGAAAGAGCATTGTCAAACTTAAATACTGCGGAATTGACTGCTCAAAAGTTAGCAGTCGCAAATGCTTTTTTATCTTTAAGTGCCAAGAAAATGAACCGTTCGTTTCCATTATTAGCCGATGCTCCAACTTCTCAATTTGATGATGATAATACGTTATCCTTAACTGAAAATCTCTCAAACTCTTTTGATCAAATTCTTATTATGTCGAAGGATTATAATAAGTTAAAAGGAACAGAAAGAGAACAATTCATTAAAAAAGCAAATATTAGTAAATATTACGAATTGAATAATGATTTAATAGATAAATCCGGTGTTGATTCTAGAACCAATAAAAAAACCTATATAAACACAGTAAAGTAATGGAAAAGATATTTACTGAAATTAATAAACGTAATGTGCATTACGGAAATTACGTAGAGCAAATTAGAGACATGTTTGCTAGAAAGCAAGAATCTTTGAGAAAGCAAGATGATAAATTCTTTTCAAAGTATTGGCAAGTTTATGCTTGGGCTGCAATAATTGGGTTTGTCAACGATAAAAGAGAAGAAGGAGCAGATTTACCTCATCAATCTTCTTTCCAATATCAAATGATTACAAATGGATCTGATTCGGTAGCGAATACATTATTACTTATGGCCATCGGAAAAATTCAAGCCAAAGAAGCTAAGGATATCTTAAACTCGCGTAAATTATTGACTATTATTAGTGAGTATGCAGAAGGAGGAGCAAAGCATATTTTAGAAATTAGACAAACTCCTGGATTGGAGAGGAAATTTGATAGTCCGGACGATTATTTGGTTGAGGTAATAAAAAGGTAATTTATGTTAGATTCGGCATTTGACTTAAGCGAACGTTTGGAATTAAGAAAGCTGTCATTTAATTTATCAAATGAACTTTGGAAAAAGTGGGATATTGAAGATTTTGATTTAAATTTTGCCAATTGGCAGAAAACTAAGTATTTAAATGTTTTAAATAATGATTTAAACGATAATATAAACAATATACCTGATAATAAAGGGGGACTTTATTTATTTTATTTAAACTGTCAAACAATAATTGGTATAACAGAAATGCCACTTTATATAGGTCGTGCCCAATTTACAGAAAATCAAAATTTGAGAAAAAGAATCAAGGAGTATTTCCAAAAATTTATTAAAAGTAATGAACGTCCCAAAATCACCAAAATGTTTAAATATTGGGCTGAAGATTTAAATATAGCTTATTATGTAATAGAAGAAAATGAGGATATTAGGAGTATAGAGAAAAAAATAATAAACTCTTTATTATTACCAATGAATGATGTCATTCCGGATCAAGAAATAAGAGTGGCTAAAAAAGCATTTTGAAAATGAAGATACCTGCAATTAGAGGATATATAGGAGATTGGGTTTACTATACAACAAATTTAACTTTTGAACAAGTTAGTCAATACGTATCAAGAGTAGATAATGAGTTACATAATGCAAAAAATTTAAATGAATTAATTCAGCGAAGTATTACTAATAACTTTAAAGGTATTAAAGAATATATTTTAAATCAACCGGAAGTCTTTTTTAATGCATTAGTTTTAGCTGCTTATGATTCTTACCCTGATTGGATTGAAGTGGAATTAAGTTATGATAACAATGAAACATATAATGTTGGATTACTAGATTTTCCGGATAAACATAAAATTTTTCCAATCGATGGTCAGCATCGTGTAGAAGGAATTAAGGCTGCAATAATCGCTAAACCAGAATTAAAGAATATGCAAATTCCAACTATTTTTGTCGGTCATAGAAATGATGAAGAAGGCTTAAAAAGAACTAGAAGATTGTTTTCTACATTAAACAGATATGCAAAACCTGTTTTAATGGATGATATAATTGCACTTGATGAAGATGATTCTATAGCTATCGTCACTAGAGATTTAATAGAAAATCACAGTTTGTTTGCAGGAAATAGAATTAGTAAAACACATAATAAAGCAATACCTCCTGAAGATAGACATGCATTTACATCAATTATATCTTTGTATGAATGCAATAGAGAAATTCTAAGGTCCTTTAGGTTAATTTTAAAATTTAAGAATCCTTCAGTAAGAGATAAAGTGAGATTACAGGATTATTTAAAGTATCGACCAACCGATGAAGAATTGGCTCAATTCAAAACTTTTACATTTGATTTTTGGAATTCATTGGTGAATAATTATGAAAATATTAATGAATTTGTTAAAAAGGAAATTGAAGAGGATAATTCAGCTGCTGAATATAGAAATCAAAGAACTGGTGGAAATCTATTATTTCGACCAATTGGTCTTTTACCCTTTGTTAAAGCTGTAAATAGAATAACTCACACCACAAAAACTCCTATTGAAGATGTTATAAAGAAATTTGAGGAACAAAGTTTTACCTTAAATACGAAACCGTGGAAAAATTTAATTTGGGATGACGTAAGTAAAACAATGATTATGGGCAACAAAAATATTATAGAATTGGTACTTATTTATAAATATGACCAGAATCTATTGAAAAGTAGTGAAATTGAAAAAATTAAAAAAAAGTATATAACTGTTCTTAATTTAGAAAATGAAGAGGTAGATAAGGTTTTGGATTATATTTAATACAATTGGCAATAAGAGTTATGAACTTATTAATAACATCTTTTATATATAAATTTATAAATTTCGAGTAAAAATTCTGCATCTTCTAAAGCTGAATGAATACTAGGTCTTTTTAGATTCAAAATATTTAAATTATTGTCCAATGAATTCTCTTCAATTACTACATTATTTATATCATTAAAATATTTCATTATAGATTGAAGGTCTAAGTGACGGTAATTTATTTTATTAAAATCTCTCATTCGCCTGTTTCTGTGGCACATTCGTCTAAAAAAAGTGACGTCAAATGATATATTCCAACTACAAAAACTATAGTTAGTTCCCATTTTATTGAAAAACAGATTTAAGACTTCATCTTCCAAAGGTTCCCTATTTAAATAATTAAAATTTTCAATACCATGAATCTTTTTGGCACTTGCTTTGAATTTTCTTTTAAAATTTGGATTAATTAATGAATGAAAAGTGTTCGTTATTTCTAAATCTTCATTAATAAGTATGGCACCTATTTCAATGGGACGATCTTTAAACACATCTATTCCAGTTGTCTCGAAGTCTATAAAGCAAATCATATTAATCAAATATTTGAAAATGGAACTCTGATTGCTTTAGGAAAAAAAAATCTTTTAGAATTACCCAATAAGGGAATTAAAATAATCATTATAAAATATATATAATTATAAGGCTTACCCACCTTTAGTAAGCTAATATTAAATATTCCTTGAACAAATAATGTTACTATTATTAATATAAAGACTGTGGATATATGATCAAACATTGATGATCTAAAAATAAATGTATATATAACTTGACTTTGCTTATCATTTTTTGTCATTAATATATTCCGTACTTCATTAACATTCATAGAATCAATATTGGAAATTTCACTTCTATATTTTTGTAATACAGCTTTATACAATTCTGATTTCTGAAAATCTTTATGCCAATAACTACTATGTCTTATATACAAAAAGCGATAAATAAACTTAATAATTTTTTTATTGACATAATCATTAATCATATTCTTATTAGACTTTGCTATATAAAATAAGTAATCGATAATTTTATCTTGTATGTACACTTTGTATTTTGTTAAACTATAAATTATATATCCAAAAATGTACCCTTGGATTATTATTAACGAGTGTTCAAATGCATCCCAATCAAAAAGAAAGTTGTTTTTAATTTGGTTTTCTGTTGAAATTAAAAAATTAGATAAGATTATTAAAAATAATCCAGGAACTAAAAAGCCTACTATTTCCCAAATAAATTCTTTTAGTGATTGAATTATATTATCCATATGAATTATTATATAAAACAACTAGCACACCCTTCACCTTCAGCTTGCATAATTTGGTCTTGCCAAGATAATCCTGCTTTTTCCTTTTGACGATGTGTTTTGAGGTAATGATCTTTTTTAATCATATTTACACGCTCTGGTTTTCGTAAATCTACCAATTTCTCTTCCATCCAAGTATAGCCTTCCTTTTCGTAAGCTACAGCTTCTTCAAAAAGCTCTGGATGTTGTTCAAGTAACCAAACCCATTCAATTTTTTGCTGATAGAAGCAAAAAAAACATCCTGAACGACTACGAGAATAGGTTCCTTTCTTAATCTCACCATCAATTTCTACACTGTATTCAATTGGTTTGTAATAAGCAGGGATTCCAACACCAGAATCTTCAAGCAATTGAAAGATATCATCAATAACAAGATTGTCATCATTATCTATTAGAGAAAAAGATTCTAATTTTCCTACAGGATAATCTGTTCCTTTCAACCATTCAAAAACAACTTTATTAAATAACTTTACGTTAGAATCTAATAAGGCATTGTGCTTTTGCTTTTGTGTATATCTCATTGAGATTGGTTGATCAACATAGTTCAAGATTAAATCTAAATTTTGGGGATTCAATTTTGAATATTCTTTCTTGATAAAATCAATGTTAGCGTTATTTAGAAATTTTTTTATTACATCCTCACTCCAGATGTTTTTTCTAAATGGAAAAATAGTTTGGATATTCTCGCGTTTTGAAATGTAGCCATCACGATTTTCATCACCTCTAATACCTACATACGAAATTGTAGGATCATCGCCAATATGTTGTTCAAAAGGTTCCAACTTCATCTTGTTAGTGCACCACCTTGCAGTAGCCGAAGGCAAATACCCACCATACGTTGCTAAAAAATGATCAAATGGGTTTTTCATTGGTGAATTTAGTTCATCTATTGATTTATATAGACTAATGTCCTTTCCCAAAACAGAATTTAACTTACTGATTAAATCATAGGTTTCAGTAAGCTCTTTTCCTGTATCACAAGTATAATAGTCTATGCTAATTTCAGGATGTTTTTGGCTCATATAGATTGCCAAAGCTGCGCTATCTTTCCCTCCAGAAATTCCTAAAACATGTTTTACTTCTGACATCTCTAATTGTTTATTAATTCTTCATTAAGCAATTGAAATAACAATTGTTTGCGTTGTTTTCCTTCTAATTTAGTAATGATATTTAACACCTCATTTTTGGGTTTAAATATTTCATTATCCAATGTGTCATCTAAAATGATCTTATTTTCTTTCTGCTCACCATTGATGTCAAGATAAGTTAATGAAACCATTTTTCGATTTAAATCGGATTTGAATTCATGGAGTTCGGAAACTTCAAATAGTTTCCTGGAATATGTTGAGACATTATTCATAAGGATAATTTCTTCACTATCTAGCATTTTATCGATGGGTCTTCCCAATGCAATATCTGCAACAGATTTTAACCAAGAATCCCTGTCATCAATAGGGGATATTAATCTTCTATAAAAGATAGCATTTTCTTTAGCTAATAGTTCCGGTTTAATAGAATGTAATCTCTCGACTATTTCTAATTTGTATAATTTAAATTCTGTGTTCTCACATTCAAGACTATTTAAGATTTGGTCTTCAATGCGAATTAAAAGTTGATCGTAAGCTGTTCTGATTTCTCTAATAGCATCTTGGATGTGAAATATGTAAGTATTAAAATCGTCTTCGTTTTGTTTTATGTCAATATTATTGAATCCTAATGCATTTGGAAACAAGATGAATAAAGCATCTTCAGGATCCTTAGCAGTTTGAATTGCCTCTCTAAAGTTTATTGATTTACCACTAATAGATTTCGTTTTTTTGCTATATTCATTTAGCGAATTATAAAAACGTAAGAAGTTTCCATAAACTGTCAAGAAAGAGGATTTTAATCCTAAAGGTTCGTTATTTACTTGAACAAGCTCTTTGTAACTCTCTAAAAGATTGAGTTTTAAACCTTCGATTCTGTAGCTTTTTATTGAATAATGATTTGGATTTTTATAGATTAAATCCAAAACATCTTCATCAATATAAGGAATGAAGCCATTTACTTCATGGAATAATGCATAATCTTCCTTTTTTATGATTAAATATGCTAACACCCAAAGATCTAAAAACCCTTTCTTAAGTTTATATGGAGCTTCTCCTAAGATCGTATATAATTCTGAGAGTTTTCTTTTTGAAGAAACAGAGCTATTTAAAAATTCCTCACATTCATTCCATAATGGTAGCCAAGTTGCTTCTTTAGGGGCTCCAAATTCATAATATCCTAATTTTTCATTGTATCGATGTATTCCCTTATCCTCAAATAGGGAAATATAAATTGCTTTTTCTGGCGGAAATTTGTCATTTTCAAAACCTAGACTGGCTTCTGAATTGTGGTGTAAAAGCTGTGTAAATAATCTTTTCCGAGCAGTGGAAATTTGAGAGCTAATAAATTCTCTATTTACCAACTCATTTTTATAAGTAGGTTCGTTTTTATATATAATTTCGCATACATGAGATAACTGCACATTTAACTGCTTTTTAGAACAAATTTCTATTTCCTCCCCATTGAAAATCCACTGATTTTCATTGTTCTCAATAAATAAATCATGCAGAATATAATGTTCTAATTGCCTTTCATAATACTTAATTTCATTGTCGATAATTTTCTTAGCCACTTCATCATCTTTTCTTGTCTCAAATATGTGTTTTAATTTATGAATGTTGAATATCGTTTGATGAATATTGTGTGTATTCTTATAAAGAACAAATAAGTTAGCTCCAGTATTTTTGGAAACGAGCTTGGTTTTTTGGGCGTTTATTTTTTCATCAAAGATCAAATTAATATATCCATCGATAGAGCTTGTAGCTGTTCTAATGTCATTTATCTCGTTTAGGATTCTAAACTCGAAATATCTAGGGGTTCCTTTTTCGTAAGAATACCTTTTTGCAGAGAGGATAGGGAATTTTATCAATTTATTAACTTCTTCCTCAATACTAAAATCTAAATTGATTTCCTTAGAAACATTAGCTAATTCTTGATCAATATCTAAATCGGTTCCTTCTAGAAAATTTAATTTCTGGCTGTGCCTGTAAAAACGAATAATACCTGCACTCGATAACTGTTCAATTACATTACTAATGTCTTTAATTGAGTAATGGTAGGTTAGACTTAGATATTGACTTAAAAGTTTTTCATCTAGAACAGAATCTGGTTTTCCAAAAATAGTTAGTAAACAGATACATTTGATGACTTTTGAAGCTATTGTATACTTTTCTTTATCATCGAAAATTAATTCGGCACGATCAAATGCCCTAAAAGTAATTTGCCATTGGACACGATGTGGGTTTTTGTAGTTGTTGATTTCGCTTGAGAGATTTTTTACGATATAATCGAAAACCTGGTCAACGGAATAATTTTTTTCAGCTATTAAACCATTGCCCTCTAAATCAGACAAGAAAGAGAATAAGGATCTTTCGTTTTGACCATAGCGTTGTAAACTATTAACTAAAACGTTGATGGATAGCCAATCTAAAGGATATATGGAATCAACTAAATCATCAAAGATGTCGTTATTAACTGAAAATAATTTTGTTGTTTTTAATAAAGAACTTAAATCTGAATGATTTTTAGTGCTAAGCTTTTTAAAATTTAACTCACCTAATGTTTTACTAGCAAAATAAATAAGTTGTTCAATAGGTTCGTTAAATAAAAGTTCTTTGAATCTTCCTTTTACTTTCTCCCATTCTCTTTTTTCAAGGTTACTTAAGTTGGTGCTATACTCAGAAAAATCTTGGTGTAATGTAATTATGAAATTGATTTTCTTTGCTTCATCATTAGCCCATTCAGCAATTAATTGAATAAGATACAAGTCTTCTGAATTTCCTGTTTTATTTATATATTCAAGAAATTTGCCGAATTCATCAATGATTAAAACTAAATTTTTGTTCTTTTTTTGAGATTTAGCATATATTTCTTCCAAAGCATCAATGATGGACTGATGCGTATTTTCAGTATCAAGTAGCTTAGAAAAGCTTTTACTAATAGGAGTGTTTTCGCCAATTAATTTTACGAAATCATAGCCATTTTTATTTTCAATATCCGGAGAGAAAAAGGGCTTTTCAGCACGAAGATTTTTTTCGGTTGCCCAAAGGAAAGTAGATTTACCAGTGCCATAATTTCCAATGATTGTAAATGATTTTGAAGATTTATTTTTAGAATGAAAAATGCTATTAAAAATCTCCACAGCATTCTTGGTAACGATATAGTTGAGTTCTTTATCTTCGTCTCTTAAAATGTTTGTAGATATATTGCTAGTTTTCATAATGTCTTCTTAATAAGTTTACTTTATCATTTTCATCATAATCCTTAATCTGAATATTAGCTGTTCCAGCATCTTCGTTATAAACAAATAGCGGGGAAATGAAATTCAGTTGATGGATGTGTTCTTCTAGACTATCATTACTCAAGCAGAAATAATTTCCTATGGTTTCCTGTATTAATCTAAAACTTAAACTCCTAGAGTTTTCACTTTCACATATCAGTAATACTGAATACGCAAAAATATTAGGAGGAATAATCCTGTTTGTTTTGTTTATTTTAAATGTATTATTATCCGATTTCTCAATTAGATTTAGCTCTAAAAGCGGAGAATTGAAATCGTCTTCTAATGTTTTACTTTCTCTAACAGACGACACATACGATCTTGTGAAAACTTTAAAGTCATTAGATAACGTATTGGAACTCATTGCTTTAATATTGTTGTCTTCTAGGTGCCTTTTCAAGAAGTTTAAAATTTTTTCTTCTGTAAAATCGTAATTCACTTTGTCGTTGAAGTATTTGCAGAAAATAAGATTGAAAATACTAGCATATTTAGAATGGCATAAATGAAATTGTAAAAGCCAAAGTGTGCCTTCATCTTCTAGATACGGGTCAAAACCATTTTGACTTAAAAGTAATTTTCCTATTTGCGATATTTTATGATTGTTAGTGATATTAAATGACTCAAGCCAATATTTAACAGAAGAAACCATATTTTTACCTACTCCTAAGGTTTTAATTGCATCTGAAGTATTATTAAAAGCTGTATTTCCTTCTTCTTCGATTAGTCTAATTCCTTTCAATAACCACTGCTGCTTGCAATGAAAAGTATCATGTCCTGAAAATCGTAAGCTCATTTTTTTTATAAAATAGTAGATTAATTATCAATGGATAAATGTCTCCATTGATAAATTAAACGAAGATATGAAATAAATGGAGCATTTCATCCATTTCTCATAATATGTTGAAAATATTATTTATTGAAATAATTGATATTTAAATCAGGTAATTTGTCAGCTGAAATTTAATTATATAAGTAGTCAGTGTACTTGCCAAAAATAATAAATATATCACAAAAAAATGCACCATCTAAAAGGTGGTGTATTTTGTGTTTTTATTCTTTAATAGGCTGAAAAGCAGTTCGTTACCTTGTGTTTACTGATGGTGTCCAAACCTCGATCAAACATAGTATGAATTTTCACTTTCTACATGCTTAGCTTTTCTTTAATTGTCGGGAGAGGAAAGGGGATTCGCTAACCTATACCGTTCTCCGTAGTTACTGTGTCTCGTCCTTACTTAGTAATCTCGCAAGGATCAATTCTATTGTTCGATGCCCCGGGTGTTAGACCTAAGGACAGGATCTAACGGGACAAATAGCTGTTTTAATTGTAACTTAGGCAATTAAGACGAGGTTGCTTCAATAATAAAGTTGAAAGTTCAGTTTTGTATTATTAATAAGCCTAATCGGTTGAAACATTATTCTTTATTTTAAGAAAAGAAGTATTGGTATTGAATAAATAGTAGGATTTGCTATTAAGTAAAACAATAGGCTAGGATTATTTGGTTGAAAATAGTTTAAGAAAGTAAAAATGCAATTTAAAATAATGTTTCCAGTACCATATCAAGTGCGAGATATCTATAATGATAACGTTGATATAAATATTGTTTTAGAGAACGGTGAAGTTTATTTTGGAACACTTTTTACCTTGCAAAATATCAAGGATATTATGGAAAGTGACAGTGGAATATATTTTTGGTCGACAGATATGCTCATTCTGAATGATTTGTCTCAGGAGAGTATATCTAATGTAATCAAGAAACTATTAAGTGATGGAATACTTAACCAGGTATTTTCAAAAATCGGTACAGTAGAATCTGTTTTTTCACATTTGGGCTGGAATGATTATTCCGACATATCATCGTATTAGGAGTAACATTAAAGCTCTACTTAAACAGCATCGCCCCATCTTTATCGGAGTATCTATATGGCAAACAATCCATAAATTGTCGAAAAACGGAATAAAGAAACGTTGATCATTGAGATAAATCAGGGCTGGAAAGTTTAGCAATAAAATTTTATATTGTAGTCAAAACAACGGTTGATTTGAGAGTGTTTTTGGAAGCAACCGAAATAGCAAAAATGAAATTGCTGAATCATGAATTGTTGCATTTTTAAAAGCTGTTGAAAGATTTGTTTTTCCTTTGCTATTTTTAAAGTAAATCAAGTTCGAACATAAAAATTCCTAGGGTATGATGGCAATAAAATGCATTAAGTTAAAATTAATAGGAGGTATTCTTTTTTCGATATTACTATTTTTCAGCGGATGCTTCATTTTATCAAAGGCAAATGCCCAAGAAAGTGATGTTAGTTTAAAAAAATATGTATTCAAGGAAAGTTTGATGTCAAACCTCGTTCTTCAGGAAATACAACGATTCAAAAAAGAAGATAATAAGGATTATATAGTTTTAAACTATAATGGGGTAAAAAAACAATTCAAAATAGCCCTTATGGATCAATTCGAATTTTGTGAAAATATATTTTTATATAGGAACATTGTGATTGGTGTATCAATGGTCAAGGGAAAAACCTTTGGTTTTTTGGGTGACTCAGAAGAATTTCTAGAAAGTACAAATGCGTATATAAAAGTTATTGATTTTAAGGACTATTCTAAACGAATTGAAAGGAATAGAATGAGATTGGCTAAGAAACAGGGACTGATCAATTTTCCTACTCATAGTGATCCTTATTCTTTATTTTACAGATTTGATAATAAATCGTTAATCTATTTGAATCGTGAAATGATATCTGTTTTTAGTAATGAATGGAAGTAGATAGAAATATTCGTTTTTTTTTTGGTAAAGCGAAGAATACGTATAACACTTAGGTTAATTTGGGGGGCTTTAACAAATCATGTAAAATAATTTTAAACTATTCATTTCATGTCGTATAATATAGCAACATATTTGATACCGGCTCTAATCGGCTTTATACTATTCGTAGTGGTAAAGCGAAGATTACGTATGACATATACTACCACTTTTCTTTTATATTCATTTCTATTGTCATATTATTATTTGCTGCTCTATTTTTTGACTAGGGAGAAGATCTGGGATACATCCTGGGCTTTTTATTCTGTAGGATTTATAGTACTGTTGTCCTTATTGATTGGCTTGATTCTGCTTATTATCCAACAAATAAAATCTTTCAAATAACTGCTTATGGGTCTACTTTAATCAGCCAAACTTTATCGAATTAGGTATTTTAGAATCTATCTTGCTGCGATCAAAAGCCATTACAATGAATTTTAAAATTATTATTTTATGTTTCCTACCTTGTATCATATCGAGTTGCCTATCAAACAGAGATAGTAATCAAGCTACTGAAAGGAAGGCAGAATTAAAACTTCAACTACCCGAGTTGTCATATCCCGATAGCCTTGCTTTAAACCAGGTTTTGAGCCAACTGGATAGTGATTACAGTTTTAGTGCTGTAGTAGACAAATCTGGTATTAATATATTGTACGTTAGAAATTTACACGATAGTGTTTTTTTTGATTTTTCAACCATGTATAGCGAATATTTGGGTTTCTTTTTAGAAGAAACTAATAATATTAAAAGAAAGGGATTTATCAGAAATAAGGAACGATTATTATTTGTATTTGACGAGATCGGTTTGTTCAACGAAAAGAATATGAAGCAAACTATTGACTTTGGGGTACAAGATTCAGCATACTCGATATTTTACGAACCCTTTTTGTACAGGTACTACCTGGAGAAGAAAGGAAGACTTAAATTTATTGAAGAATCATGGTTTTAGAAAAGAATCGGTAGTTCTGTCAATATCTTCACTTATGACGGAGCAAGGTGCTATGATGCAGATATCGGATGTTAGCATGTGGAAGTGTTGCGGGTAATCTGTTTTTAGTAATATTTGGAAATTCTCCAAGACCCAAAACCAATTATAGAAATATGAACACCAACAATTATAAAAAATGAGTTATTTGAGTTATTCGAAAGTTCGGCCTTTTATTATTGGGTTTCTGGTGTTAGGTGTAATTTATAATGTTTACTTCTTTTTCCAAAATAGCAGATTGGAAAAGGAGAACACAGTATCACATGTTGTAATTGAACAATATTGTAGATATTCTAAGGGGAGTTCATTGGTTCAAATCAATTATAACGGGAAAGTTTATGATGTCAGAATGGCCAATCAAGAATGTTTGAAGTATCCTAAGGGGTCAATGATATATTTAGTGTATAACGATAGGTATGATTACTTCTATCAGCCAGATGGTTTAAGGAAGGACTCTTTTAGGCTATTCTTTTTCTCATTTCTATTACTCCTTGCAATCATTCCATGGAATAGATTATTTCGGTCAGATTCGACTTCTTGTGAAGGAAATTTCTGATAAAGAAATACCTTCAACTAAATGTTGGTTAGGCTGACTTTTGAAGGAAGTAATTCACCATTTAAACGCACGTTCATTATTCCACAGCAGCATTAATCTCAATCCTTTGGACTGTACTGGAAATGGCATTTATTATTACAGGATTTCCTATATAATTCCATTTATCTTTTCCCTTTCCTTCAACCAATATTGTATGCTTTGATTCATAAACCTAGCCTTATTTAGGCCCCTGGTTATATTCCTCATCTGTAACAGGTTTCAGCCATACCGTTTCTCCATTTTCCCGACCAGTAATGGCGACTTGCACAAAAGCAGAATCAGCACTCGCACCATGCCAGTGGGGGACATCAATAGGGCATTTTACCACTTCTCCTTTTCGAACAATTACTTTTTCTTTGCCTTCTTCCTGATAATATCCAACGCCGTCCAGAGCCAAGATGATCTGTCCTGCCGGATGGGAATGCCATTTGGTTCTCGCTCCAGGTTCAAAGGTTACACTGCCTACAGCATTCTGATTGACAGAGTCTGCATTAACCAGATTATTTAACCAAACCCTTCCTGTGAAATTGTCATTTGTAACCCTTTCGCCTTTAGCAAAAACTACATCGTACGTCGGTTCTGCAGCTAACTTTTCCTGTTTGGTATGCTGATTACATGAGACAGCCAACATGCCTGTCAAAATTAGTAGTGCTGTATTTCTTAAATTCATGTTTTTAAATTTTTTACATAATTTGTATTGCCATAGAATTATACTGCAGGGATTTTATGCTATGGTTACCGTCGTTTGAATGATTACAAAAATCATATTATTTTCTATTCGCTAATACCTCATCTAGTATCTTTTGTGCCTCTACAGCTTGTGTTTTGCCCACTGCAGATTCAATGGTGCTTATGAACTGCTGTAATTGCTCTTCCGATAGGCCAATATTCAAGCAAATCGTCAAATGCGATTTCAACATCGGTTCCACGCCACCAATGCTGGCCAATATCGAAATGGTTACCAGTTCTCTTTCAGCGTAGGTGAGGATATCGCGCTCAAAAATATCCGCAAATAGATGTTCTTTTAAAAATATCTCGATAGTCGGCGCAAAAGCCGCATAACCAGTCTTTGGCTCCTTTTCGGGTACACCAGTAAGCTGCTCCAGAATAGCCTTGCCGCGTTCATATTTGGGCTTTTCATTTTGAATAGGAGAAGCATCGGCGCCTGTTGGGTCATTGATGCCTTTTGCCTTTCGTTCCTCAAGTACGGACATTATGGTCTGCAATCCGCGGATACTGCGGGGAAATCCGGCATAGGCATACAGGTGTATAAGGCTTTCCTTGATCTGATTACTTGTCAATCCGGCATCAAGCCCCTTGTTTATTGCATCTTTTAGTTTTGTCAGGTCACCAATGCCGGCAGTAGCCGCAATAGTTACAAGACCGCTTTCTTTTTTACTTAACGAATCTCCAGTAGGCGCATGGCGTGCGTATAAACTGTTGGAGCAGCAAAATAAGATCAGTAGAAATGTTATTATAAATTGTTGTTTCTTCATCATTATATTATTTAGTAATCGTTTCTTTTTTCTCCTTTTTGAGCAGGAGAATCAGTGTTAGCCTTTTTTTTATGAAGATATCACCGATGGCCAAGCTTTTTAATTTCCGGGAGTAAGCAGTTTAGTGAATGACAGTGAACCGAGTTTCCAAGTGCCATTTTCCTTGACGTAGACTTCCGTCACCATAAAGGGGTTGGTTACCTCGTTGCCTCCAACGACAGCGAGTAGGTCGATCCTGTTGAGTAGGATGGCGGTGTTGTCCATGATATTGACGGACACTTCATGGACATCCGCCTTTTTATACCAAATACCTCCACTTTTTATGACGTCCAGTTCCCTTTGTTTTCCCCAAGAGCCGCCCATGTGCACGAACATGGATTTTTCATGGAAAAGACTGTCCAATAGCCCGACATTTTTGTCGGCCATCCATTGCCATTTATCTTTTGATAGTTGGATGATTTCCTTGTCAGTTGCCGATTGTGCAACTGAGATCTGAATTCCCGATAGGACCAAAAATAGTCCGAACACTAATTTTTTCATAGTATAAGTATATTGAATTTATTAATGAAGATTCTTTTGATAAAATGCAGCCAATTTCTCTACAGCTTTTGCCACGTAATCCTTTTTCCAGTAAGTTTCAATGTGCGTAGCACCATCGATCAAAAAGAGCTCTTTGTTTTTTGCGTTTTTTGCCTTTGGAAAAGCCTCGTCGGTCATGTATTTGGTATCTGCTTTACTTCCTGCCAACATCAGCAAAGATTGATCGATTAGTTCAATGCCATCAGTCGCATCCCATGTCATTAGATCCATCAAGCTGCTGGTGGTATATAAAAATGTTGAATTCGGATGGGCGTGTGTCCGATAGTAATATTCATACCCTTCCCGATAGAGATCAGTAGTAGTTTTGGCTATCTCTTCATCGGTTATGCTGGCTACACCAGAATACTTTATTTCACCGCCTGAAGCTTCCTGTGCCCGAGCATCTGAAGCCTGTTTCAAGCGTTGTTCAATGGTATTCAACTGTGAATTTTGAAAGCCGTTTCGTCTCACCTCTCCAGAATTGAACATGCTTAACGTAGCGACAGCTTTAAGCCGTTTATCGGACTGCGCTGCTTTGAGGGTATATCCACCGCCACCACAGATACCCAGTGCACCGACACGGGTAAGATCGACTCCTGCGTAACCGGTGATATAATCTGCCATACCATGGATATCCTCCGTTCTGAACTGGGGTTTATCAGTATGGCGGGGTTCACCACCGCTGGCTCCCTGATAGGCGGCATCTGCTGCAATCGTAATGTAGCCCGCTTCAGCCAGCAGCTGTGCATATAGACCGGCAGTCTGTTCTTTGATCCCGCCATTGGGATGCGCTACAATTACGGCTGGATATTTTTTTGAAGGATCATAGTTAGCCGGTGTGTATACGTTTGCT
Organism: Sphingobacterium lactis; assembly: GCF_011046555.1. NCBI lineage: Bacteria > Pseudomonadati > Bacteroidota > Sphingobacteriia > Sphingobacteriales > Sphingobacteriaceae > Sphingobacterium > Sphingobacterium lactis. The sequence continues at coordinate 3,197,148 of NZ_CP049246.1, read as the reverse complement.
GCAATATCAATTCCGTTTAATTTATAGCTAACCGGATGAATGTTCACTTTTCCCTTTAAATTTTCCTTTATCGCATCACCGTATACAAGTCCAAATTGATTTTTCGTTTTGTCCTGTGCCTCAGCGATGAATCCCGTTGCCATAAACATGGCGACGATGATGTACTTTATCTGTTTCATGTTTTACAGTTTCCTATTTATTGTTGTTTATTAAAGCCAAGTTTTGCGAGCAATTCGTCAACTTGTGCCGTTACTTGTTCTTCTTTTTCACCTGAAATCACAAAGTGGATTCCGTCTCGTTCTATACCAGCTTTAGTTGTATATCCCTCCAAAATTTTGCTCTTGGAACATAATTGGTTTATGGTTTCAAAACCGCTCCCTACGCCATATCCAGCATTTGTATTAAACGGGATAACCGTCTTTCCCTCCAGATCATACTGTTTCAGAAAACTCTTCATCGGTGGAGGAAGCTGCATCCCCCAGGTTGGAAAACCCACAAAGACGATGTCGTATTTTTCCATGCTGTCTATTTTCGTTTTCAGCGGCGGCAGATACCCTGTTCTATTTTCTTCGGCAACCTGGTCCACCGTGGTTTGATAGTGGGCAGGATAAGGCTTCTCGAGTTCAAGACCAACGAGGTCACCGCCTACCTGCCGATGGATGATCTCTGCGACAGCCTGTGTGTTTTTTGTCCGAGAATGGTAAACGATCAAAATTTCCTGATCCTTTAATGAGTCAGTAGCTGTATTCGGGGTATCACTGTCTCTCCATGTAGTTTCCACTGCACCAGAACAGGACATTATAGCGAACAGTAGGCTAGATAGCAAACAGCATATAGATTTAATTTTCATTTGTATCGTTTTGATTTATACAAGGTTCCGCAATAAAGACTTCTTTATTAGTAGACTGATTACGGATATTACTACCAATATTACTTATCCAGGCCTTTCTGCTTTAACCATTTGGACAATTCATCTGCAACTTGCAAATTGTTGAGGTCCGAAAAAGGAAAATGGGTATTTCCCATTATTCCAGCTTCGGGGAGATGTACGACCGTTGCATCTCCGCCATGTTTATTGATTGTTGCTGCCCAGAGTCTGGCCATTTCAAGTCCTGAACGCCAGTGGTCTTTGTTCCATATGGTGGTCGGTTCTTTGGCAATATTATCACCATAGTAGATGACAATGGGAATCTGGGTCAGCTTTTTAAATTCGGATAGGGGGATGGTGCTCCCTTTGAGTTCCCCAAACAGCCCCGAAGATTTTACGGGCGCGGGAAGTTCACCTTCCGGAAATACAAATCCACTGTACGGTTCGTATGCGACCACTGCCTTCACTTTATTCGTTTTAATCGCGGTCAGCCAGCCCGGACCCCCGCCTTGGGAATGGGTGACCAAGATTCCGGCACCTATCTTATCAAAGAGACTGGATACCGCTGCTGTAACCACAACTGCATCGAAAGCACCCGTATTGGGGGTCATCTGTCTATAAAACTGTTCTAATGCTATACTGTCCTTGGGAAACTGAACATTCGTGAAATAGTCGGGGTAATTGCCCAAACGAAACTGTGTAAACCAGAACTGCTCATCAGCCGTAGGCTTGACGCTTGCTTCCACCATACTTTTTCCTGCTTCGCCTCGTCGTGGCTGGTCGATCAGGTACACCGGAAATTTCCGACGGAGGAAAATGTTCTGAAAGCCTTCTCTGCCATCCGCTGTTGTTTCCCATGTTTTTTTTGATTGACCCGCCCCATGCAGAAATACCAACGGATATTTGCGTGCTTTTACGGGTACCTGATAGAAAACATAGGCATGATCGCCATGGAAAGTTTGGCCCTGAGGATTAAGGGCATCATTTACCTCAAATCGACCCGCTTCAGTCTTGACTGTACCACCAACGGCAAAGCTACCTTGTTCTGTGATAAGCAAAGGTTCTTGTTTTTTCTGGGCCTGCACCGTTTCCGATAAAATAAATAGTGCAGCAGTGGCTGTAATATATTGTGTTAATTTGTTCAATCGCATAGTTTGTTATTTATTTTCCGACTCTGTTCTGTAAGGCAGCAGGATATCTTTCGCCGTGGATGGTGATCGCTGAAGCAGCCAGGTTGATCTGCTGTAAATCCTTTGCATCCAGTTCAATGGTGATCGCGCCAATATTTTCTTTGAGTCGATGTAGTTTGGTCGTTCCAGGGATGGGAGCGATCCATGGTTTCTGTGCCAATAGCCACGCTAGGGCGACCTGCGCTGGAGTGCCCTCTTTTTCACTTGCTATTGTTTTCAGGAGATCTACCAGTGCTTGATTCGCTTTCCGGTTCTCTTCCGAGAAGCGTGGTACGATGTTCCGGAAATCTGTCGGGTCAAATTTTGTGGTCTCGTTGATTGCTCCCGTTAGAAAACCTTTTCCCAAGGGGCTAAAGGGCACAAATCCGATCCCGAGCTCTTCCAGTGTGGGGATAATCTCTTTTTCAGGTTCACGGCAAAACAGTGAGTATTCGCTCTGCAATGCTGCCAAGGGCTGCTCTGCATGTGCGCGCCGGATAGTTTCAGTTCCCGCTTCGGAGAGTCCCCAGTGTTTTATTTTTCCTTCAGCAATCAAATCGCGGATGGTTCCGGCCACCTCCTCAATAGGAATGTTGGGATCAGTACGGTGCTGATAGAACAGATCGATTCGGTCCGTACGCAGGCGTTGAAGAGAAGATTCGGCAACTTTTCTGATTCTCGAGGGACTGCTGTCCAAGCCTTTTTTTGAATCTCCATCCTCGAAACCAAACTTAGTCGCGATCACCACCTCATTTCTGAATGGTTCTAACGCCTCGCCCAGTAAGGTTTCATTTGTGAAAGGGCCATAACATTCAGCCGTATCAAAAAAGCTAATTCCAGATTCAAAAGCAGTGCGGATCAATTTAATCGCTTCTTTTTGGTCCGTAGCAGGGCCATAACCAAAACTCAAACCCATACAGCCCAATCCAAGTGCGGACACTTCCAGTCCGCTATTTCCTAATATTCTATTTTCCATTTTAGTGTCAATTTATCGTTTTATATCAAATTTTATTTCATTCAGCGATTTATGCATAGTGAATGTCAGTTAGGTAGCATACAATTCAACGATAACAAAGTTCGGTGTTGCGGTTCATCTTATTGGTAGATGGATTACGGATAGTTCTACCAATATTACTGATGCTATAAATTATTGGATTCCAGTTTTGTAAATTTGTTCAAAGCTTGTAGAGAAATGGAAGAGATCATCAATTTTAAAAGTATTCGGGAATACAATAATTTCAATAACAACGAAACTTTGCATCCGCTTGTCAGTGTTGTCGATTTGAGCAAAGCAGATCCTCGAAAACTGTCAAAACTAAGATATGAGTTCTATACGGTGTTTTTTAAAGAGATAAAATGCGGTGATCTCCGCTATGGCCTCAAAAACTACGACTATGAAGAGGGGACATTGATCTTTTTAGCTCCAGGTCAGGTCATTGGCGAGAATGGCACCGAATTCTACCAACCGCAGGGAACGGCTTTGGTTTTTCATCCAGAGCTGCTTTATGGCACTTCACTGGCCAGGGAGATTGCCAACTATACATTCTTTTCTTATTCGGCCAGTGAGGCACTCCATCTTTCCGAACAGGAAAGAAAGGTCATTATGGATTGTTTAAACAAGATAAAACATGAACTGGTCCATAGTATCGACAAGCATACCAAAAAGCTGATTGTTTCCAATATCGAACTGTTTCTGGATTATTGCCAGAGGTTTTATGACCGCCAATTTATAACGCGCGAAAATGTCAATAAGGGAATTCTGGAAAAATTCGAGGAGATCTTGAACACTTATTTTCAGTCAGAGGAACCTCAGCAAAACGGACTACCAACGGTAGCTTACTTTGCCGATCAACTGTTCCTTTCTGCCAACTATTTTGGTGACCTGGTGAAGAAAGAAACCGGAAAAACCGCCCAGGAATATATTCAGAATAAGTTAATCGAAATTGCTAAGGAGAAAATCTACGATTCGAATAAGACCATTAATGAAATTGCATTTGAACTTGGATTTAAGTATCCGCAGCATTTTAGCCGATTATTTAAAAACAGGGTAGGGTATACCCCAAATGAGTACCGCAATGTTAATTTGAATTAGAATAGAGGAGGTCAATAGTAAAACACTTAGCAAATGCCTTTGTTCTACTGATGTCAAGTCGGTAATTCACCAAGAGAAATTTAACTCAAAAAATGAGGGTAAAGACTGTTACCGAAAAGTTTTTTTTTCGCTTAAATGGGAACCTAAGATCCAATAATTTTATTTAATATTTCTAACGTTAGAGGGGTTGATGATAACAATTTGATTCATATATATTTGTGACTAATTTTTCAGGGAGTGAGTGTAGAAATGAAATCATATAATCTATTTTGAAATTAAAGTCAATAGTAATAAAAGAACAGTTTTTCAAAATTAATTAGAATCGAACCTTTGGCCCTTCTTCCTAACCATTAATTATCCGCAAAGATTACTTAGTCTGTAAGACACTCTCCACTTCACCCCCAATCCCACCCAATAAAATAGTTCAAAAAATGGGTATCCGTTCCTACTGAACAGAACCTCCTTCGCTCCGCCATTTTTCTCCTATTTTCTTTTGCTTAGTCAGTCCTAGACTCGTAATCCATCTAGCGTTAATTCAATTTTTATTCACCTTAAATTTATAATACGTTATGAAAAAGAACTTTATCGCTAATGAGTTGAAACTAAGCTACCACAGAAATCAAAAATTATCTATCGATGATTTTAAATGTATCAACAACTCTAAATTGATGGATCGTATTTTTAGAATGATTTGGGATTTAGAAGAATTTGAAATTAGAGAAAGTTTCTATGCTTTATATTTCAATACAAATTGGACGTTATCGGATACCGTAAAATAGCCGATGGCGGATTAGATACTGTAATGGTTGATATCCGTTTAATAATGTCCTCCGTTCTATTATGTAATGCAACAAGGATTGCAGTTGCGCACAATCATCCTTCGGGTACGATGAGACCTAGTGCTTCTGATAGATCCTTAACCAATAAAATCATTGAAGCAGGAAAAGTGCTAGATATTCAGCTATTAGATCATATCGTGATGACTACTAATAGTTACTATTCGTTCAGAGATGAAGGAGAGTTTTAAACTCTCCATATAATCATTAGTTAAATCCTGAATTACCACTCCAATGAATATTAATTTAAACAATAATTGCTAAACCTTTCTAATGCATTTCGACCACAGGATAATTAACACTAATTATACCCAAAAGAAAATACTATAGACAAATGAAGTACTTATAGATTCTTCGTATATTCATAAACAATATTATTACCAAAAAGCCAATGTCAGTAATAGCAGCCTTACGAGGCTACAGAACCCAATTTTTATATTCATTACATTATATACTGTCCTCACTGTCAAACGATCTAATTTTTAGATTAGAAGGAGAAGAAGATTTAGATATATTGGATGAAAATGGTCAACTTTTATATTCAATACAGTTAAAGAATTTAGGACAACCAATTACATTATCTGGTATTCTATCAGACCATAAGACTTCATTTATTAAGAGGTTTTTAGCTAAATATTCTGAAGCAATTCCTATACTGGTTTCTTATGGTGATATAAGCCAAGAATTAAAGAATTGGGAAAAGCATAAAGATACTATTTCCGAAAAAGAGAAAAAAACGCTGAAAAAATATAAGATAACGGCAGATGAATGGAAATTAGTTAAAAGCAAAACTCAATTTATCGAGATTAATGAGGAAAAGATCGCAGACGAAATAGAAAAACTAATTAAAAGTAATTTCCCTGAAGTTGATCCCATTCCTACAATAGGATTTTTATTGAATTGGTTGCAATTTATTGCAGAGAAACAACAGCCTATAACTACTAAAGATTTTTATAGCAAGATTCAGGATTTTGCGATATATATAACGGAGCGAGTTGCTATTTACAATCAATATGGAGTAGTTTTAAAACCATTACATAAGGTTTCTACAGAGAATACTGATCAAATGCTTTTAGAAAAAGAATTCTACAATGCGACTTTAACGAGGTATGAACACATTTTGTTGGGTCTTGATGTTAATAGAGAAAAACATCTCGAAACAATAAATGATGAGTTAAAAGAAAATAATACCATCATATTGAAAGGAGCATCTGGGCAGGGAAAGACAACTTTGCTATATAGTTATGTTCATAATTATGTCAATGACTGGCTTTCCTACGAATTGAATATACAGCAAGATCCTGTTACAACCCAACAATCAATTCAAGCTATTGCTTCTATAAGTAAAAAACTGGAAGTTCCAACCATATTTGTGATCAATGTAAATCCCAATTCAACAGATTGGCTGCAAATAATAAAAGAGTCTGCCCATTTAAATCATATTAGGTTTTTAGTAGCTATTAGGAATGAGGATTGGTATAAGGCATCAGCAGTCGGTGTGGAATTTGAGCATAAAGAAATAGACTTATCATTGTCACAGGAAGAAGCAAAAATCATTTACACTAAATTAAATGAACGGAATAAAATCATACAGTTTACAGACTTTGAACAGGCTTGGATTCAAATTGGTGATGATGCTCCGTTGTTAGAATTCGTATATTCTATTACTCAGGGAAACTCGTTACAAAATAAACTGAAACAACAGATTCAGCAATTGCGTAATGAAAGCGATCAAGGTTGTAATCCCCAGATTGAGTTTTTAAGAATTGTGAGCCTTGCCGACTCTTTAGGAGCTAAGATTGATGTATCAAAATTGGATTCTAATGTCGACTATCAATTTATAATCGAAAAGTTAGAAAATGAATACCTGGTTAAGAAATCATTAGATAGAAAGTACATTCAGGGGTTACATCTAATTCGTTCTCAGAAGTTGGTAGAAATACTATTTGATGAGTTTACAACTTACAAAGAGGAATATGCCTATAAATGTATTTCGCTGATAGACGAGAAAAATTTGTACTTGTTCTTATTACAAATGTTCCATCTTGAAATACTGAGTCCTGATCAATTTATTGCTGATTTAAACAGTAAAGTTATTATAAGGAATTGGTCTGCATATGCTTCGATCTTAAAGTCTTTTATATGGCTGGGTAGTAAAAGCTATGTTGAAAATAACCGTAAAGTTATAGATGAATGTAGAACTATTTGTGGCGGAGCATGGACAATGTTTACGGATTTTATGTTTGGAAGCAATTATGATAGAAATGGAATGCTTGATTTACTCAAAGTAGATGATGATCGGAGAGAGAAAATAAATGATATCAATCGTAGATTATTACCAAATCAAAATGTTTTCAATTTAGCAACTGAAGCTATCAATCAAATTGACTTTCCAAAGGAAGCACCTTCAACTGTATTTGGGTGGAAATCTTTTGGCGAAGCCTTGTTTTGGCTTAAAAATATACCCAATAGAAAAGAAAAATTATCACTAATTGACGATAGTAAATTTGAATCTGCCTTCAGAAATATGGACAGCAAAAGCTTATCTAAATTGATGTTAGGCATGTATTCTTATTCAGTAGAATTAGATGCAATAAGAAAAAAGTATGTTGATATTTTCATTGAACAAATAAAAAAGGAATTTGATGTTATCCATTTATCTGTAGATGAAAACGAAGTGAATGTACATTACATCATTGATATTTTAAAAAATGATGTTGAAAGGTCAACCAATGATTTCATTGTAGGTGTTTTAGATATTATCAGGACAGCTCTTCCAGACAAAAAACAATTTAATTCCCAAGGATATGGTCATCGTTTACAAACTTTAGCAGTAGATTATGATGATACGCATAAAACAATGCCTATTGAAAATATACCCTTAGAAGAATGGGTAAATATCAATTCCACAATTATCAAACTATATGAATACCAACTAAGACCAGAAGATTGGAATGAATATAGAAATCAGCTAAACCAGTGGGAAGGAATCATCAAAGAAAAAATAAACGAGTTTAATATCTCGTTTGAGCAATTGTTTAAAGGTAGTGTAAACTATATGCCTGTAGTTCCTATTATGCAGAATATGCTTTTTGAAAGGTCGGAAAGTATCAAAGAACCTAAATCTATTACAGAGCCATTAGGTATTTATGGTGGTAAGAAAAGAGGAACAATCAATGAAAATGAAAGAGAGCAACGCAACAAAAAATTGCAATCAAAATATGAGTTGTTCTTTAAAAGTGTTTCTGATTTTAAGGGAGATATAGAAAGTTTTATCCAGCAGTCAGGTGGTACATTATATTCAAAAGCTAAATTAAAAACTGATGAAGCACATACACACGATGAGAATACCGAGCGTTTATCTCAAATCAATCTTTACAATGCAATTGAAAAGCTTCAAATTTATAATAGTCAATACAATAATATCTTAGGGAATATTGATATTAAACATCATTCAAAAATCGAAACGAATACCTTATTTACTACAGCTTCAATATGGAAAGATTTTCTGAATGATAACAGTAAGGGAGAACGTTCAGCAAAACGGATTTTTAAGCTTAAATCAGATTTCGAAAATAAAATAATAAAAGACTTTAAGCAGGTTTCAAAAGCCAACTCCTTTTCAATCAGGTATATAAATAATAAGACAACGAATGATAAACCTATTATTATAATTGATGGAGTAAGTCCTTTTTGGATGTTGATGGGCTATAAAGAAGCTTATCAAATTATACAACAGACTATAGATAATCCAGAATATACAAGTTTGAAATATTTGATGCTACAATTTTGGTTTTCGAATTTTTATTTCATCCAAACCATTCAAAATAAAAGCCTAAACAATCAATGGAATGAAGTAAGATTATACAACATAAAAGATAAGTTGTTTGAAGAATTATCTTTCATTAATTCGATTTCACAACCGATTGAAGTAAAAATTATTGAAAATCTGAATATAGAGGGATGGTCAAATTTATATCCAGAGTTTAATGATATAACTAAAGCTACGGAAGCTTATGGAAAATTACTTCTGTTAGCAGATCACTTTTATGATTTGAGGTTGTTTGATGAAATTGAACTCATGGAATCTGACCAAGAGAAATTAAAGCAATACATACAGAGAATAGGTCTAGAGCTTCAGCAATCTTTTCAAGCAGTATTAGACTCATTAGTTGAATGGATAAATATGTTTCCATTTGACGAAGACAGCTATGTAAATAGCGATGAAGAGCAGGAATATTTTAAAGCAATGATAAATATTAAGGATCATATTTTTCCTGAACCAAAAGGAGATGAAGAAGATTATCAATTGATAATGAATATGGAAATAGTATCTAAATGGGTTGAGCGATTAAAAATATGTACAGAGAGTTGGGGTATATTTATACTCTTGCTTTATGGGAAATATATTGATAAATTTAATAGCATTGATAGTTCTGCAAGATAAATATATAATGATAATAAAGTTAAATTATGAGTTTAGAAACAAAATCAAAGGCTTTAAAAGAGATAGTATCAACATATAATACAGAATGGTTTCTTGGCGATATTTCTTTTTTAATGAAGAATATAGGTCGGGCTCAAGACCAATTAGGAAAATTATCATCTCCACTTAGGCAATTATATTATCTTGCAGGTTTAAATGTAAGTTCAAATCCTGCAAACGGCACTGATATTCAATATGACCCTGAAAAATGGGAACAGATAGTTGCCTTATTAAATGAGATTGAAGCAGAATATCATAAACTGTTCTTTACAGAAAATCCTGAAGAAATTACCGAAGAATGGAAAAGGATGAGGCAGGTTGCAATGCCATCTTTTCTTTCTTATTTTAATCAAGGTCCATTAAACTTTGAAGAACAGGTAGTAAATTGGATTAAAGATCTATTTTTTCCAATGGATGATATTCTCCAAAATGATACAGGATTAATAACACAAGATTTTATTCAATTTTATGAAAATATTGACCAACTAAATCAACGAAACTTTCAAGCATTCTCAACTAATAAAGCATTATTAAGACCTAATTGGAAAGAATATACAAAAGTAGAAGTTGGAGTAATTGATGGAGTGCCCGACTTTATAAGGGAAATGGGAGAAAAGGATATGCATCTTTATACTTTTATGGCTGACCACGGTATAATGGATAGATTTTACCCAGAAGAACTTGTTTCTGAAACTCTAACCATTGAGAAAGTTCAAAAGATTCTACATTTATTATCTACAAAACGAGAAGAAAAAGATTTCTTATACTATACCGAAACTAAACCTGGCAATCCACTTTACGAAAAGCCTATAGTATCAATTGATGAAAAAATGTATCAAGTTTTTGAGGTAAAACAAGTTATACACGCAATTGAGATATTACTTGAAAAAGTAACGACTACTACAACGGAAAATAAAACCAAATATGTCGATGTTAAAGGTAAATTATTGGAAAAAAATATAGTAGAACTCTTTTCTAATTTCTTTGGCGCTGACTTCAAATTATATCAAGGTTATTATGTGGACGGTTGCGAACAAGACATTCTGTTTCTGTGGAAAAAATATGCTTTCATAATAGAGGCAAAAGGTTATTCACTTCGAGAACCCTTTAGAAATCCTGAAAAAGCATTTGTCCGGATAAAAGATGATTTTGATGCTTGTATTGGTTATGGTTACAAACAAACTCGCAGAGTTGAAGAGAAATTTATTAATCAAGAACCTCTAAAAATTACTGATAAAAATGGTAATCTTATTGAAGAAATTGATACAACACAAATTGAAGAAGACTTCTCAATTATAGTGAACCTTAAAACATTTGGTCAAATCCAATGTGATTTATCTGCTCTAATTCAATTAGAAAAGGATGATGATATTTTTCCTTGGGTTGTTCGACTTGATGACCTCGAAGTATTTCTTTTAACATTGATGGCTCGTAAACAGAAACCTGAAAAATTGGTGGAGTTCTTATTAATGAGAGAACTTTTACACGGTAAACTAATTTGTACAGATGAATTGGAAGTTTGTGGAGCATTCTTGAATAAGAAGCTAAATCAAAAACAGATAAATTATGCTGATACAATCGCAACTACTCCAGATTTGGCAGATATTTTTGATGAGCAATATCGTAAAACAATGGGATTTAAAAACGAAAAGTATTTGTACGAAAAACAAAGTGGGAAATTTATGTTTTATTGATATAACAAAAAACACCCAAAATTATCGGGTGTAATTTTGGGTGTAAAACCTATAAATAATTGATTTACAGGTTGTTTTGTGGAGCCGGAGGGAATCGAACCCTCGTCCAAACATAGTATGATTTACGCTTTCTACATGCTTAGCTTCTCTTTAGTTGTCGGGAGAGGGAAGGTGAGTCGCGAACCTGTACCGTTCTCCGTAGTTACTGTGTCTCGTCCTTACTTAGTAACCTCGCAAGGACCAGTTCTATTGTTCGATGCCCCGGGTGTTAGACCAAAGAACAGGATCTAACGGGACAAATAGCTATGTTAAGTCTAACTTAAGCAGCTAAGGCGTAGTTTTCTTCGCCAGTTATAAAGTTGAAAGTTCAGATTTAAGTGCTAGACTAACAATGCACTGCATGCTTACATAACCATCGCTATCCTGTCAATTCCAGTCGACCCCAGTTATGTAGAACTACAAAGGTAGTGATAATCTATGACTTGGAAAACCGGAAATAGTTTAATTAGGATATGATTTTATAAACAAAATTGGTATATTACTGTTTTAAAAGAAGATAGGTTAAAATTATGACCTATTTGATCGAAGAATTGGATAGATGGGAGGAGTCCTGCGAACGCTAAACCATTGATTGGGATGCTTTTACTCATTCCGAGCGGATTATTCGCGTTATCAATCCCTTATATCCGACAATTCACGATACCAACGAACAGATTACAGTGATTCTAATTCAATAAAAAAGATGGCTGAAGAAACAAAATCCACTACACCAACGACAGGTACTGACCAAACGGATAACAGTACGCCCAAAACTACCGCTGCAGCGAAGAAGCCAGCGACCGGAACACGAACTACTACCGCGGCGAAAGCAAGCGGATCGGATAGCAATGTAGAGGCTGCGGCGAGCCCAGTTCGCGCACGCAAGTCAGCAAGCCCAAGCGGTACCGCTGCGAAGACGGCAGCAGGTACGGCAAAATCAACCCCAGCATCGGGAACTGCTGCGGCGAAAACTCCTGCAGCGAAAACAACGGCAGCGAAAGCTCCGGCCAGAACGGCGAGCACGGCAACAAAATCCGGAACGGCAGCGAAATCAACCACTGCTGCATCGGCAAATAAATCGACAGCATCGGCGCAGAAGCCCGCGGTAAAGTCAACTGCATCCACAGGAGCACAAACTGCTGGATCAACATCGGCCAAACCGGCAGCTTCCACGGCAACGAAATCGCCTTCAGCAACGGCAGCCAAGACAGCGAGCAAACCGGCAGCGAAGACTGCGGCGCGACCGGCTGCAAAGCCTGCCGCAAAACCTGCATCTAAACAGGAGGCAACCACTGCTCCGGAGCAGAAAACGACTGCGCCTGCATCGGTGGAAAATACATCCACTCCAGAAAGTAAATTGAAAAAAGAGGCTTCCTACAAAGAGGAAGTGCCAACCAAGAAGAAAGTGAAGGAAGATAAGAAGGCGGTGAAGGAGAACAAGAAGTCCGACAAAAAAGCAAATGCGAAAAAGAAAGTTGTTGAGGCCAAATCTGAAGTGAAGAAGGATAAGGAAAAAGCAAGAAAAGCAGATCGTAAAAATGACAAAAAGGTCGTTGCGAAGGTGAAGGATACGAAAGCAGCCAAGAAGAGCGCAAAGAAAGACAGTAAGGTCATGAAGAAGCTAAAGAATGCCTTTACGGAAATCTACAATAAGATTGTCGGCGACGATAAGGATAAAAAGAAAAGAAAAAAATAAGGATAGGTAAAAATCAGTAATTTAAGACTGATCAAACGCTGTCTGCAAGAACCTCTTGGATGGGTTAGTGGCGATAAATGCCCTAATTTATCCAAAAGGTTTTTTTATGCAATAAACGCTTATAGCGCAGTTTACTCTTACATTGAAAAATCAGCTCCATGCAGGTTAAAAACTAGGTTTAAATACCTTTGAGCGCTGTTTTAACTCCTCAAGACTTTTGTTTTTTATTCAACCCGAACGTTATTTGGGCTTGGACCTTGTCCGACATGAGAGCGTGGTGAGAGCGTACTGAGAGCGAGGTGAGAGCGTGTCTATAGCACGCTCTCACCTCGATTGCACTTCGGACGCATCTCGGGAGCACCTCGAACAAGGTCTAACCCCGTCCTAAAGCAGCTTTTTCTGGGATTCAATAAAATGATAATGTTAGGGAATTGTGGGCATCACTGAAAAATCCATAATGCGAGAGCGTGTTGGCGGTACGTAATTTCCATAAATATGGATGAATACGTATCGATTTTACAAAAATGCCGGAAATTAAATGAGGCAAGTTGTTTTGGTTAACAGGTTAAATATAAGGTGTTTATGTTGGATAGTCAATGGCGAAAGTGTTAAAGTTTTAGGGTGCAGAAATTGAGGTGCGTGCCAGCAAATACCCAATGCCTAAATCAATATTCTCCAAAGGGATTTGGAAAGACTGCTGGGAAATACATAAAAACGCCCAGGGGAACCGGGCGCTTTATCTATTGTTTCTTTTTGCGGATGCTGACCGCATTTTTGTGTGCCTGTAAGCCTTCCAATTCGGCGAGGATCTCTACGGTTGACCCGATCTGTTCGAGTCCCTGTTCCGTAATATGCTGGAAGGTGATCTTTTTGACGAAGGAGTCCACGGATACACCGGAATACGATCGTGCATATCCAGAAGTCGGTAGGGTGTGGTTCGTGCCTGAGGCGTAATCGCCGGCACTCTCCGGAGTAAGATGCCCCAGGAATACCGATCCGGCATTCTGTACCTTATTGATCAGCGGTTTCCAATCGTCGCTTTCGATGATCAGGTGTTCCGGCGCATAGCGGTTGGAAAAATCCATCGCTTCCTGGATGTTTTCGGTAATCACGGTGTATGAATTTTCGATGGCTTTCGCGGCCAATTCCTTACGGGGTAGGACGTCCAATTGGGCTTTCAGCTCTTGGTTCACTTGATCCGCCAATTGCGAACTTGTCGTTACCAATACCGCTTGACTGTCAATGCCGTGTTCGGCCTGAGCCAACAGATCCGCTGCGACATAGGCAGGGTTTGCTGTTTCATCCGCAATCACCAGGACTTCGGACGGGCCAGCAGGCATATCGATGCTCACATCGGTCATCCCTTGGATAATCCCTTTGGCCTTGGTGACAAACTGATTGCCGGGGCCGAAGATCTTGTTGACCTTGGGAATGCTTTGCGTACCGAAAGCCATCGCGGCAACGGCTTGTGCGCCGCCAACAAGGTATATTTTATCGATCTTCAGCAATTTGAGGCAGTACGCCACAAATCCATTGATCTTGCCATTGTTCTGCGGTGGGGAACAGACCACAATTTCCTTACAGCCGGCAATGCGTGCAGGTACGCCCAGCATCAATAAGGTACTCGGCAGGACCGCCGATCCACCAGGGATGTAGAGTCCGACCTTTTCGATTGGTCGAACTTCACGCCAGCACTTTACGCCCGGCATGGTCTCCACGGTACGCTCACGCTTCAGCTGCGTCTGGTGAAATTTATGGATGTTCTGGAAGGCGATTTCCAGCGCGCGCATCTGATCGCGCGAGATGGTCATCGCCAGGTTGTCGATATCGTCACTATCCAGGTACAGCTTCTCCAGCTCCACCTTGTCGAATTGCTTCGCATAGGATTTCAGCGCCGCATCGCCGTGCTGCTTCACATCCTCGATAATGGAAAGTACCGTATCTTGGATGGCATGGTTGGGATCTGTATTTCTGTCGAGCAGATCCGCCATCTTTTCCGGCGTCAGATCGGCGTATATATAGGTGTTCAACATTACATGATAATTTTTTCGATCGGCATGACCACGATACCCTGTGCGCCTGCCGCCTTCAATTTATTGATTTTATCCCAGAAATCATCTTCGGAAATGACCGTATGCACCGCTACCCAGCCTTCTTCAGCCAAGGGAACCACGGTTGGGCTCTTCACGCCGTGCAATAGTTCTGTAATCTGGGTCAGGTTTTTCTTCTCCACGTTCAGCACCACATACTTTGTTTCCTTCGCGCGTAGCACCGATTGGATCCGCTGCAGCAATTCGCAGATGATCGGGTTCTCTTCCAATCCTTCACGACCGATCAGGATAGCCTCGGAGTTCCGCACATCGCAGAATGGCTTCAGGCCATTGCTCTTTAAGGTTCCGCCGGTGGATACAATATCACAGATGGCATCGCTCAGGCCAAGTCCCGGTGCGATCTCCACGGATCCGGAGATCGTTTGGATATCGGCGTTGATCTTGTATTCCGTCAAGAAATTCTGGAGGATGTTGGGGTAGGAGGTGGCGATGGATTTGCCGTTGAGGTCTTCGAGTCTGTCGATGCTGGAGTCTTTGGGGATTGCTAGTTTCAGCGTACATCTTCCAAATCCCAAACGTTGCAGGTACTGCACCTTCGCCTGTGTTTCATCGATTACGTTCTCACCGACGATTCCCAAGTCCGCGATGCCCTCTTCCACATACCCAGGGATATCATCATCGCGAAGGAATAGGATTTCCAGGTTAAAGTTCGAGACGGTTGTTATGAGGGAGCTTTTATAGTTTTCAAAATCCAAACCACAGTTTTTCAGTAGGAGTACGGATTTTTCGTTCAATCTACCCGATTTTTGGATAGCAATCTTTAGATTTTTCAAAATGAGGAGTTTATAAAGTTGATTGTAAAAAATTATTAATAAAAAAGAATCCGGGGAAAACTTGGTTCACGTAGAGCCAATACTAGTATCGATCGCCACAATGGCGATGATGCATAACGTAAAGGTGTGTACAAGTGATCTTCATATCAATAATGCAACAAAAGTAAGGGATATAGCTTAGTGATGCAAGACTAAAATTGCATTTTTTTTACGAAATTGTTTCTTCCGGGATGAGGTTTACCCAATTTTTTAATTTCGCAAGAATCAAAAATTTATGCCTATATTTAGGTAACCGCTAGAATTTTTGAACTTTTATTATGAACAACTCATCTAAAAACGAGCTGTGGGGGATTGTTAAGCCCATCGTAGCTTACGGTTCACTAGCGTTAAATCTAGCTTTAATCGGTTCCTGTTTGCCATTTGCCTACACTAATGAAAAGAACGAAGACGCACAAATGGCTTTCTATAAACTTTGGCCTTTCGATTATTACGTACTCGCATTTATCGCTATTTTCCTAGGTATTTTTTCCTGCATCTATTTTGCCCGTGCAAAAGGAGTATGGCCAAAGATATGGCTGGTCATCCAGATCCTGTTGGTGCATCTGTTTGCGTGGGGTTTGCTGTAAGGTGTGCTGGGGTGTGGGTCGGGCGCTAGGATTAGTTTACGCTGGCGCAAGAATTGTGAGGCAGGGTTGTGGTTTGGGTCTCTTGTGCCTTTGGCATTTTATTAACGCCCGCTGGAGTATGGATTGAGCGGTAGGGTTTATTTAGGCTGGCGCAAGAGTTGTGCGGTTGGGCCTGTGGGTTGGGTCTCTTGTGCCTTTGGCATTTTATTAACGCCCGCTGGCGCAAGAGTTGTGCGGCAGGGTTGTGCGGTGGATCTCTTGTGCCTTAGATCGAGTCCCGGGATTTACCATCAGTTCTTGGTACCCTATGTCGTAACCAAAAGCTAGGTGATTAATTATTTTATCCACCATACAACCTCGTTAGAGTGTAACTATTTTAGCAAGCCATCGCTGTCCGTATGCAACCCCAGAGGGGTGTAACTATGAACGCCATATAAAAAATTGCCAGAACGCCCAAGATTTCGATTTGCTAAAGCAAACGAAATCTTGGGCGTTCTGGCTTTGATGGTTTTTAGCGGTGTTTCTAAAATAGTTACACCCCTTCGGGGTTGGCTTGGTGTGGTATTACATCCCATTCTTCTTGTTGCCGAAATGTGATAAAAGGAATCGTAAGATGTTTTTTGTGCCTTAGACCGAGTCACGAGATTTTCCATCAGTTCTTGGTACCCAATGTCGTAACCAAACGCTATGTGAATTAATTATTTTACGTACTATACAACCTCGTTAGAGGTGTAACTATTTTAGCAAGCCATCGCTGTCCGCATGGAACCCCAGAGGGGTGTAACTATAATTTCCATATAAAAAATAGCCAGAACGCCCAAGATTTCGATTTGCTAAAGCAAACGAAATCTTGGGCGTTCTGGCTATGATGGTTTTTAGCGGTGTTTCTAAAATAGTTACACCCCTTCGGGGTTGGCATGGGTAATACAATGAATTTCAAGCAGATTGAAACAATTAGGCGAAATACATTTTTAATCAATGCTCACCTGCCCCCCCCCCAAAAAAAAGCGCATTTTCATGCGCCTTTCCCAAAACTAAAACTATTAAAAATCAAATTTAATCCGTGCACGAATTCCCCATTCCGGCGCATTTGGGTTATCCAAATAATTCAATCGCTTTACCACATCCACGCGCAATACCTTGAAGATATTGGCTACGCCGGCACTGGCTTCCATGTACGGTTCGCTGCCGAAGGTAAAGGACATCCGGTCGCCATCGCCGTTCGTCTGCCAAGCATACACATCAGGATTGTAGCTCGGGTTGTTTTCATCCCGCAACCCACCATAGACACCCTTGAAGCTGAAAACTTCACGGAGCTTCAATTTATTCAATAACGGAATCTTATTGAAGATAAATCCGTTCATATAGTATTGCACATTGATGGAGGCATGGTGATCGGAGATGAATTCCATAAAGTTCATCAGGTTGTACGACTGCAACTGATAGGCGTAGGTCTGATTCGCTCTGTGGATATTGAGGACAGGGAAGGGCAGGTTGCTACCCGCGATGTACGTTCCGTCCACATTGACATCCGCATAGCCCAGTTGGGAGAGGTAGAATCGCTTGAACACGCCCAAACTGAAGTTATGGTAATTATGCTCCCCACCAAATAGATCCTTGATCCCGGCTGTATAATTGAAATTCAGGATCGGGTATTTGTTGAAGATTGGTGTCCGGTATAATTTTCCCTGATAGAATTCCTCATGTGGCGCATAGCGGATACCAACGTTGAATTCCGTGCTGTTCAGGTTGTTGATAGGCACCAAGCTACCGTCATCCTGCGGAAGTGCAAACTGCAATACACCGGCAGGTGTCTGTTTCCACATACCTAATCCGGCATTCATGGATAGGTTATTGCTGAATTCCACCTTGTAATCTACTCGATAGACCTCATTGTACAGGTAACTTTTGTTTTCGCCACGTTTGAAAGATAACAGGACGTTGTCTTCCTGTACAAATTCCAAGTTCTGTCCCGGAATCTTGGTGTCATACGACGCCGAAACACGCAGGTAATGCTGCGGGAATTTATAGATGGATTTGTTGTTCAGCGAATAGGTTGCTGCCGCAAAATACTTCCATTTCTTATCCTCAAAGCCGTAGGCACCATAGCCTTCCACATAGAAACGCTTGCTGAGCTGTTCCGTGGTCCGGCCACCCACACGTAGGCGGAATCCTTCGATGGGGTTGTAGGAATAGAACGTATTTACCGGACCGATTTCTACAGGGCCAGCCTGTTTATAGCCGGATAAAATCAAAGCGGATAGATCCATGAATGTGCGGAAAGACGGCATCTTCTGCAAACTATCGATATTGTTGTAGATAATGGCTTCCGATCTGCTCAGCGGTTCCGGACGTAGGGTTGCCCAGTAGCTTTCTTCTTTCTGCTCCGGTGCTTCCTCCGGGATGACCACAAATTGGTCGGGAACATTGTAAATACTGTCCGGGCGCTCCATACCATTCTGGTATTTGTCGATCAATACGACACGCTTGCCCTTGATTCCTTTCCCTTTTCCGGTCAGCGCAAAATCAATGCCCAAGCTCGATTTCGTAAGGTAATATTTGTTGTCATTGGTCTTGCTGAATCCCAACTGGATATCCAGGTCGCGCACGAAATTCAGGTTGATCTCGTCGGCAACCGTCATCTCAGCCGCTTTGACCGCATAGTTACCGTCTAGGGTCACATATAATTTCCCTTTGAAAAGAAGATCGTTTTTGTTCCGTGGAAAGAAACTCAATTCGACCAATGTCTCGTCCTTATTCTTCACCGTATCGGTAATGTAGAAACGGTAGAAGGTCGGTGCGGAGTTGGCAATCGGACTCAAGAACTGGTTGGTCAGGATATTGATGTTGTTATCGTAGATCTCCACTTCATCGTACAACCGGTTGAAATACGTGCTCAGTCCATCGTTATCGACGAACTTCGGATCGAATTCCGCTTTACGTTCGGCCAGGATGTACTGTTTCTTGGCATTGGGATCCTTGCGGTAATACACTTTGGAAAATTTTTCCTCCATATAAGCAGGTAGCACATAGTTTCCACCTTCTTTCACCGAATCGGCCTCTTCGAAAAGGAACTGATATTTTTTGAATACTTTTCTGTTCTTGAATTTATCGTTCAGGTTGCTCAATCCCAGGCTGATCTTTTCATACTGATCAAATTCAGCATATTTTTGCCCTGTCAGTCGGTTCTGGTCGCGGTGTTCGACTACCTTACGGATCAATTCCACCGCAGGATTGTTCTTGTTGGAGTATTTGACGCGTTTCGGTGCTTTGACCACCACCTCCTCGATGCTGTTTGCTGGAAAGAGCATGACACGAATATATTGTTCCTTCTCGGTGCTCACGGGGTATTCTTCCGAGTCAAACCCCACTGAGCTGATGCGGATCTTCTGGTACGTGGAAGGGATGCTCAGGGTATATTCTCCTTTATCGTTGGAACTTGCCCCAATTTCCTTCGCTGCACCGACCACTTTGATCGAAGCATAGGGGATGGGTTCGCTGTTATCGGCGTTGATCACCCGCCCCTTTATGGTGATGTATTGTTGTGCGTAAGATGATTGGAAGATTAACAGCAATCCAAGCGTAAAAATCCAGTGTAATAATGGTGTTTTCATACTATGACTTTCTGACTTTTTCTAAGTTTAATTCAAAAAGTATTGCAAATAACCATATAAATAATGATTTATGGAAGTAAATATTTAACGTTTTGACTTTTTGATGATAAATGGTCAGTTCTTGATAGTTGTTATGACAATGAATTGATTTTTATCCTTATTCGTTAAAAATTTGAGTTTATTTTTGACCGAATTGTTGCGGCAAACTCCCTACATTTGAAAACACATTAAACTATTTTTTATGTCGACAAGAATGAATGTACAGGAACTGGAGCCCAAGGCGTATGAAGTCCTATTTGCCATGGAGCGTTATTTAGCGAATACGGACGTGAGCTATGCCTTGCGGGAGCTGATCAAGATCCGGGTTTCGCAGATCAATAAATGTGCATATTGCCTCGAGATGCATACCAAGGATGCGCGGAAAGCGGGGGAAACGGAGCAACGTATCTATGCCTTATCGGCATGGGAGGAGAGCCCGTTGTTTAGCGATGAGGAACGGGCGGTGCTCAAGTTTACGGAAGAAGTGACGCATATTTCCCAGGAAGGCGTTCGTGAGGAGACCTTTCAGTCGGTAAAGAAATATTTCTCGGATAATCAGGTGGCACAGCTAATCGTAGCCATCGGGCAGATCAATTTCTGGAATCGCATTGCGGTTACCACCCGAATGCAACATAAGCACGTATAATACAAAAAACAGAAGCGGCGATATGTAGATCATATCGCCGCTTGTTGTATTTATTGTTCCGTCTCCGGATTTTTATCCTCTTTCGATTTCTTTTCTTTTTTCTTGCCAAATTCAGCAACCTCCACGATCCGCGGAATACTGGATTTTGGAGCCATATCGCGCAATTTCTTGATCTTGCGGCGACGTTTGTAGTTTTTCACCAGATCGGAATTGCGGTAGAGATTCCAGTTCATCAAGAGAACCGAGAACAGGACTACGGCCAGTCCGATGATCTGCATGCGGCTCACAATGTGATCCGTAAAGAAGTGGACCAAGATCAGGGCCACGATCGGATTCACATAAGCGTAGGTACTGACCTCTGTTGCTGGCCGCACCTGCAGCAGGTAAATGTAACAACTGAAGGCCAAGATGGAACCCATCAATGCCAGGTAGATCATGGCGCCCCAATATTCCGTAGGTACTGCCTGGAAATCGAAGGTTTTGTATTCTCCGTTCAATAGGGCCACCAAGGTAAAGGTAGTACCTGCTACAACCATCTGCCAAGCAGTCTTTACCATCACATTCAGGTCTTCCTCTTCTTTAGGCTGGGCTGTTTCTTCCTCAGCTTTTTTCTTGTCCGAGTTTTTGCTGTATTTGGAAATCAGGGAACCGACTGTCCAGCCAATGGTACCCAAAGTCATGACGATCATGGCGGTCAACTTTTTGTCGCTATTTGCACCTGCAGCTTCAGCTCCGAAGATCTGCTCGGCAAATAACATGACCACACCCAGGAATCCGAGGATCAATCCCAACAAAGTCGGAATGCTGGAGAAGTTTTCCTTCCATTTGGGTTTATCGAGGATAATGAACCAAATGGCCGTTGCAGCCGACAGGATGGAAACAATGGCACTGGAAATATATTGTTCAGACCAGATAATCGCCGCCATGTCCACAAACAGGAGGAGGAAACCCACTGTTGCAGCATCGCGTACTGGTTTCTTGATGTACAACTTATACCCTTTCAACCAGCAATAGCCCATGAGCAGGGTTCCGGCAATGATAAAGCGGATGGAGCCCAGGACAAAGGGAGGGAAAGCGTGCAATGCTTTCTCGATAAAGAAAAAGGTGGATCCCCAAACAATATACACCACCAGGTAAGCAAAAATAACCGTGCTTGCTGCTGGATTTGCTGATTTAACCATGTATGCTAGTCCTTATTCGGAATTACTAATTTATTGTCTTCTTTAACCGTCTCCAATACGATGGTCGTCCGCGTGGAGATAATGCCCTCGATTTTACTCAGGGAGTTGCGCATCAGATCGACCAAGCCGGCAGAATCATTGGTTCTCACCTTGATCAGGTATCCGTCTTCGCCTGCGATGTCATGCACTTCCAATACTTCGGGAATCTCCGCAAGCAACAGCCCTACCTTCTGCACCCCGATGATATCCTGGGTCTTGATGAAAATAAAGGAAAGCATCTTCTGATCCAACGCCGCTGGGTTGATCCGTGCATTGTATTGCAGGATCACTTCCTTCTGTTCCAATTTCTTGACACGTTCCAAGATAGCGGAAGGCGCCATGCCCAGTTCACGAGCAATGTCCGCGTTGTTGGTGCGGGCATTGTCCTGCATGATCCTAATGATTTGAAGGTCAATCTGATCGAGTGAAATCTCTAATTTTGCCATAGTGCGGCAAATATCGTAAATTCCGAACGATATTCAAAATTTAGTGTAAAAAAATGAATAAAATTCAGTTAAGTTTTTGTTATTCCGACGTTGTGTTGATTTTCGGGAAGAATGTATCCCGTTTGGTAATGTAATATACAAAGGATGTGGGAATTACCGAAATAAATGTTTAAAAGGCGTTTTTTATGAAACAATGATTAATTTTGTTCATCAATCTATCTAGTCGTGTCAGTACAAATTAAATTAGTAGCCTTAGCTGAATCTCTATCCGGAGATTTATTTTTCGATGAGCATCAAGTGTCACATCAAACCATGCGGATGGCGTATGCCACCGATGCATCGGTTTACCAAGAGATCCCCTTGGCAGTGTGTATTCCGCACAATGTTGAAGACCTGAAAATCTTGATCCGTTTTGCCCGGGAGAATGGAGTCACCTTAATTCCGCGGACGGCTGGAACCTCCCTTGCGGGGCAGGTGGTAGGTGATGGCATTGTAGTAGATGTGTCCCGAGCCTTCAACCAGATCCTGGAGGTCAATGCGGAAGAGGGCTGGGCAATTGTACAGCCTGGCGTGATTCGCGATGATCTGAATGCTTATTTAAGACCGTACGGATTGATGTTCGGTCCGGAAACTTCCACGGCTTCCCGAGCGATGATCGGCGGTATGATCGGTAATAACTCTTCCGGTCTTCATTCCATCGTATGGGGCGATACACGCCAGAACCTGATAGCTGCACAAGTGCTGTTGGATGATGAGTCGGAAGTAACCTTTGAGGCGCTGGATGAAGCGGCTTATTTTTCCAAACTGACAGCATCGGGTAGAGAAGGCGAGATATACCGCGGAATCAATACCCTGTTGGCGAACAAGGAAAATCAGGAAGCCATCCATGCCGGATTCCCGAAATCGGATATTACACGACGCAATACAGGATATGCATTAGACCTTCTGTCAAACACCGATAATCCGTTCAATATGTGCAACTTATTGGCTGGTTCGGAAGGGACCATTGGTATTGTGACTTCAGCAAAAATAAAACTGATGCCCTTACCGCCGAAAGAGATCGGTTTGGTCTGCATACATTTCAGCGATATGGTGGAGTGCATGCGCGGCAATGTCATTGCCCTCAAACATCGTCCGGAAGCATCTGAGCTTGTGGACAAATATATTCTTGATTTTACGGTCGGCCATCCGACCTACCAATACAACCGTTTCTTTATCGAAGGAGATCCGGAAGCCTTATTGATCGTGGAATTCCGCGCAGATGACCTGGCGGATATTATGCGGCAGGCCGAAGGATTGATCGCTGAATTAAAAGCACTTGGCTTGGGCTATGCCTATCCGGTGATTACGGGTACCGAACAGACAAACTTGGTTTGGGATGTACGCAAAGCTGGATTGGGATTGATCAGGAATCTTCCTGGCGATTCGCAGCCCGTGAACCTGATCGAGGATTGTGCCGTATCCCCTGAGGATTTACCGGCCTATGTCTACGATGTGCAACAATTGCTGTCCGAGCAGGGGGTGCATGCTTCCTACTATGCACATGCCGGTGCCGGCGAGCTGCATATTGAACCCTTTATCAACCTGAAGACAGAGGCTGGAAGAAAGCAGTTCCGAACGATCTTGGAACGCACAACGGATCTGGTATTGAAATACAACGGATCGCTGAGTGGGGAACATGGAGATGGACGATTGCGTGGCGAATTTATCGGTAAGGTGTTGGGAGATAAGGTTTATCAACTCTTACTTGAAGTAAAGGATATCTTCGATCCCAATCAGGTATTCAATGCGAGAAAGATTGTCAATACACCGGCGATGGATACGCATCTCCGGTATGATCAGGTCTATGATGGCAAGAAGATCGGGACGTATTTTGATTTTACAAAACAGGAGAGCATCCTCCGTTTGGCGGAGAAATGTTCGGGTTCTGGCGACTGTCGGAAAACGGAAATTACAGGCGGTACGATGTGTCCTTCCTTTATGGCCACCCGCGATGAAAAGGATACGACAAGAGCACGTGCCAATATGCTCCGCCAATTCCTGACCAACTCCACCAAGACCAATCGCTTTGATCACGATGAAATCAAGGAGGTGATGGATCTGTGCTTGAGCTGTAAGGGCTGTAAAACCGAATGTCCTTCCAGTGTGGATATTGCGAAAATGAAAGCGGAATTTCTGCAGCATTACTACGATGCGAACGGGAGTCCATTCCGTGCGAAGGTCATTGCCAATTTTACGCAATCCCAAAAGCTTGGGGCCATGGTGGCGCCAATCTATAATTTCTTTGCCACCAATGGACTGACCTCCAGTGTCATTAAGAGCGTGGTTGGTTTTGCGCCGGGTCGTTCGTTGCCAAAAGTATCAGGTACAACGTTTTCACAATGGGTAAATAAACAAAAAGTTGAACAGAAAAAACGTAAGGTCTACCTGTTTTCGGATGAGTTTACCAATTATAACGATACAGAAATCGGGATCACTGCATATAAATTATTGACGGCTTTGGGGTATGAAGTACACGTGCCGAAGCTGTCGGAAAGTGGGCGGACGTACCTTTCGAAGGGCTTCGTGAAGAAAGCAAAAGAATTGGCGAATAAAAATGTGGATCTGGTTGCCGATCAGATTTCCGCCGAGACGCCATTGTTGGGTATTGAGCCGTCGGCAATCATTACTTTCCGGGATGAATATCCCGACTTGGTGGATGCGCCAAAACGAGAAAAGGCCATTCAGCTGGGGCAGCATGCCTTGATGATCGATGAGTTTCTGGTTCGCGAAATCGAAGCGGGAAGAATCCATCCGGAGCAGTTCACTTCCGAACCTCAGAAGATTAAGTTGCATGGACATTGCTACCAGAAGGCATTCAAATTGGTGGATTATACCAAACGGTTGCTTTCGTTCCCTTCCAATTACGAAGTGGAGGTGATCCCTTCCGGTTGTTGTGGTATGGCAGGATCCTTTGGCTATGAAAAAGAACACTTTGAAGTTTCTCAAAAGGTGGCAGAGCTGGTGCTTTTCCCAACATTGAGAAAGACAGGCCCAGAATATCTTGTTGCGGCTGCGGGTACCTCCTGCAGGCACCAGATCAAGGATGGTTTGCAGCGGAAATCGTTTCATCCGGTAGAAATCATCTATGCGGCATTATTGAAAAAGTAACAAACATTTTCTGTATCTTATTGTTTTACAATATAAATAGATAATTATGAAAAAAATTACAACATATACCCTTTTGGCATCTGCACTGGTGTGGATGAGTGCATGCGGAAATTCGAATCAATCCAATACATCCACAGCGGATTCAACCGGTACGGCCGTTACATCTGCTGGATTGCCACCCTTGGTGAATAGCGCAAGTGGTGACATCAACAAATTCTTCTTTGATCTCAATGAGGTTGGGCAGACCGATTCTTCCGTGCTTTATACGGCACATTCACTATACAATTCCGATACCGTTGGCTTTCAGGTGGAAGTCATGAAAAATATCCCCGCAGGTGTAGCCGGAGATGGGCGACCTGACGGTGAGAAAGGTTTTGTGGAAGGTGGCGTGAAATTCTCTTCCATTGGGGTTCCTTCGGACAATTTTGTAAAGAGCTTGGGTACCATCTTTAACCTGCCTACGGATGGAAAGATGAGCAGCAAGACGCTTTTGCCGTTGATATTTTCCTCGAACAATAAACCGGTTGATTTAAGTACACAGGGAACTTATAGTTTTAAATATTTCTTCCGTAACGGTACTGGTCGCGAGGCGGAGATGTTCGGCGTATTGGATACCTATAAGAAATCGTTTGAATTGAGTGAAAAGGACTCTACGTATCGAATCAATATCATTTCTTCATTTGAAGGAAAATAAGATCTTAATTTAGTGTATTTTAGAGGGTCAGTAATGTACTGATCCTTTTTCATTTTTTTAGATGCAGAGAACACATTTTTTAGTACTGTTTATTGCCCTTCTGCTGAGTTTTGGTGCTGCTGCGCAGAATCCAATGCCCACTACACGGACCAGCCATGGAAAGATTCAGGCGCCCGAACTGGATGAACTCTCGGGGATTGTCGCTTCGATGAATAATCCCGGATCCTTTTGGGTACATAACGACAGCGGCGACAAGGCTCGATTCTTTCTCATTGACTCCACGGCGCAGTTGCAACGGACCTTCTACCTCGAGGGCATACAGGCCATCGATATGGAGGACATCGCATGGGTACAACGGAATGGGGTAAACTATCTTATCCTTGCCGATATCGGCGATAACCTAGGGAGACGCCAGGACATCCGATTATACCTTGTCAAAGAGCCTAAGCTGGCGGAATCTAAAACCGTAGATACCATCCGTGCTGCAGCTATAGAAACGAAGGTTTTGCAGTATCCCGGAAAAGCGCGGGATTCCGAGGCATTATTCGTGGATCCTTTGGACAATAAGTTATACATGGTCAGCAAACGGGAATTTCAATCCGCCTTGTATACTGCAGATATCTTTGGTCAGGAAAGATCCAGTTACCAATTGCGGGAGGTACTGAAATTTCCCTTTACCTTCATTACGGCAGCTGACATGGCTATGGATCGAAGGGCAGTCCTCATGAAAAATCTGACGACTATATTTTATTGGCCGATAGGTGATCAGGAACCTTTGATTAAAGCCTTGGCGAAGCCAAGTGTTACTCTCCAGTACGATCCGGAACCGCAGGGTGAGGCCATTACCTTTTCACGAGAAGGCGAAGGTTTTTTCACCATCAGTGAGCGTCCATTCGGATTGGATTCCTATCTTTACCATTATCATACTAAACCTTAAGAAATTGATGAAAACGACCGTAAGTGCTTTTCTTTTAAGCTTATTTTTCAGCTTTGTCCATGCGGCAAAAGTCGATACCCTGGCCATTCCCAGTGCGGCAATGGGCAAGTCCATAAAGACAGTGATTATTCAACCTGAGGGAGGTTCCGCTAAAGAGCTGCCTACCTTATACCTATTGCATGGCTATTCCGGTAATTATAGCAATTGGGTGAATAATGTGCCTGCAGTTAAGACCTTGGCCGACCAGATGCAGATGGTGATCGTTTGCCCGGACGGTGGTTTTGGCAGCTGGTACTGGGATTCGCCGAATGATAAGAACTTTCAATATGAAACTTTTGTGGCCAAGGAATTGGTGTCCTATGTGAACAAGAACTATCCTGTGGCCAATGATCGCAACAAACGCGGCATTACAGGTTTGAGCATGGGTGGGCATGGAGCGCTGTATTTGGCAATTCGGCACCAGGATATTTTCGGAGCAGCGGGAAGTACCGCTGGTGGTGTGGATATCCGTCCTTTTCCCAACAATTGGGACATGTCCAAAAGATTGGGTGAATACGCTGAACATGCGGACCTTTGGAATACCCATACCGTCATGGAGATGACCCACTTGATCAAACCGAAGTCATTAACGCTGTTTATCGACTGCGGAACCGAAGACTTCTTCTACGACGTCAACTGTAAATTGCACGAGAAATTGGACTACATGAATATTCCACATCGGTTTTTATCCATGCCTGGAGCGCATAATTGGGACTATTGGAAGAAATCCATTCTCTATCAATTGACTTTTTTCAATGATTTTTTCAATTCCAGCAAAGCAGCATAGCAGGGTACTGGAACCGTGGTTTGCAGGGAGCTGTTGATTGCGTGTATTATTAAATCTTTACGAAACAGCATAAGCCATTGTGAATAGCATGGTCCTTTTATATTTTTGTCTATGAACTTTTCCATTTCTGCGTATTTTTCCGTTTCGCGCTATTTATTTGCCTTGGCTTGCTTCCTTGCCATGCAGGTTTTACCTGCCCATGCGCAGGAACGCCTGACCATTAGTGGGTACATCAAGGATGCCGGTACGGGAGAAAACCTGATCGGTGCGGTCCTTCGCATAAAGGATCAGAATTTAAGCACCTACTCGAACAATTATGGGTTTTATTCCATCTCCATTCTAGCAGGAACCTACCAGCTAGAGGTTTCCTATCAAGGATACCGTACGGCAGTCGAGGAAATGACCCTCTCGGAGAACACCCGAAAGAATTTTGAGCTTCTTTCGAATGAGAACAGCATTGAGGAGATCGTGGTTTCGGGAAAGAAAGAAAATGGTAACGTGAGTTCGGCGCAGATGGGCAACCTCAAGTTCAGTATGGAGGAGATGAAGAACATACCGGTGATCTTCGGGGAAAAGGATGTGCTGAAGACGATCCAGTTGCTGCCTGGGGTGGCTTCGGGAGGCGAGGGGAGTTCCAGTTTCTTTGTCCGTGGCGGTGCCGGCGACCAGAACCTGATCCTCTTGGATGAAGCAACTGTCTATAATGCATCCCATCTCTTGGGATTTTTCTCCACTTTTAATTCCGATGCCATCAAAGATGCCAGTTTGTACAAAGGTGGTATTCCTGCCCAGTATGGCGGTCGTATATCCTCCGTCATGGATATCAGTATGTTGGATGGGAACAGCAAGCAGTTCTCGATGGAAGGCGGGATCGGATTGATTGCCTCACGCTTGAAATTGGAAGGACCGATCGTGAAGGATAGAAGTTCCTTTATGGTCAGCGGTAGACGGACCTATGCAGATATGTTCCTGAAGTTTTCCAATGACGAAACGGCAAAAAAGAGTAAGCTCTATTTCTACGATCTGAACATGAAGATGAACTATAAGCTGAACGACCGCAATACCATTTACCTTTCCGGCTATTTTGGGAAAGATGACCTGGGCTATGGCGACCTGTTTAGTTTTGATTGGGGAAATGCAACCGCTACTGTGCGTTGGAATTCAGTGATCAATTCGAAACTGTTCAGTAATACATCGTTGATCTACAGTGATTTCACGTATAATGTAAATGTGGACAATGATAATTCGGCTTTTACGATAGCGTCGAAAATTCAGAATTGGAATTTAAAACAGGATTTTTCGTATTACGCGAACAACAACAGCACGATCCGTTTCGGGGTGAACCTATTGCACCAGCAGATCAAGCCGGCCAGCTTGGACGCAATCGAAGGATCGGAAGTCAATTCCATTGCGGTTGATGACCGGCAAGGCATCGAAGCGGCTGCTTATGTCTCTCATGAGTGGAAACCGTTTGAAAGGCTTTCCATGATCTATGGCTTGCGCCTGAATGACTTTATGGTCATGGGGCCGGGCACCTTCTATGAATTCGATCAGGATGGCGAACCGACCAAAGAGAGTTATTACGGTTCCGTGGTGGCCAAGCATTATTTCAACCTGGAGCCTCGACTTTCCTTATCCTATCTCCTGAACGATAACAACAGCATCAAGGCAAGTTATAACCGCATTGCGCAGAACCTGCACCAGCTGACCAACACCACGGCAAGTCTGCCGACGGATCAATACGTTGTGAGCAGCTTGAACATCAAGCCACAGATTGCCGATCAAGTGGCCTTGGGTTATTTCCGCAATTTTCAGAACAATACCTATGAGCTCGCCGTTGAGACGTACTACAAGTATATGGATAACCAGATCGACTTCCGGAATGGGGCCGATCTACAAGCCAACAAGTACCTGGAAGGGGATCTCCTGTACGGAATCGGACGTTCCTACGGTGTGGAATTCCTTGTTCGGAAGAATAAAGGTAAACTGACGGGATGGGTGGGGTATACCTTGGCGCGCAGTGAACGCCAATTTGACCAGATCAACAATGGAGATTGGTTCTCCGCTCGACAGGACCGCACGCACGATGTATCGGTTGTAGGTGTGTATCAGTTGACGAAGAAATGGGCCTTGGGCGCTACATTCGTTTACAATACGGGAAATGCGATTACCTTCCCAAGCGGAAAATATCAGGTGGATGGAGAAACCATGTTCTATTATACCGAACGCAATGGATACCGCATGCCGGATTACCACCGATTGGACCTGTCCGCAACGTATGAACCACATAAGGAAAAGAAACGTTTTCAATCCAGCTGGGCGTTTGGAATTTACAATGCCTACAACAGGAAGAATGCCTATATCATAGACTTCCGGGAGAATGAACAGAATCCAAACATTACGGAAGCCTATAAGATTGCGCTTTTTGGTATTATCCCTTCCGTAACCTGGAATTTTAAATTTTAGCAGATGAGATTATTCAAAATCATACTATTATGCGCTGTTGTTTTCAGTTTCAGCAGTTGTGAAGAGTTGATCGATGTGGATCTGAACAGTGCAGATCCGAAGATTGTTATTGTAGCCGATATCAATAATTCCGGAAATGTGCATGAAGTCTTCGTAAGCCGCACGGTAAACTTTGACGTGGATCGACCAAGCGATCCTGTGGAAAATGCCGCTGTTCAGGTACGTTCGGGAGCGGGGCAGGTGTATGTGTTCCTGCATCAAGGTGATGGCCGCTATGTGAACACCAATATGCAACTGGGCATCGCAGAGACCTATAGCCTTTCGGTGACCGTAGATGGCGAGGAATATAAGTCAGAAACGAGCATGCCGGAATATGTAGAGGTTGATTCCATTGGCGTAACGAAAGAGAATATATTCAACGAGACCTATTATTTCGTGAACTTGAAGTTCCAGGACCCACCGGGACAGGCCAACTATTTTAAATATACGGTATCGGTGAATGAGGAGAAGTTTAAGTTTGATTCGGCCACATCCGATAAGTTCAATGATGGAAAGTTGGTCACCCATCAAATTGGTAGTGGCGGCAATGATGAGATCCAATTGGGGGATAAACTGGTTGTCCGCCGACAAGCGATCACCAAGCCGGTGTACACCTATTGGTCCGAATACATGATGACGAATCCGGGAAGTGCCGCTCCGGGCAATCCAACTTCCAATATCAGCAATGGGGCATTGGGTTATTTCTCCGTAGCGAATGTCCGGGATTATTCCATCGACATCCAGGACGAAACGGTATCAGAAGAGATCGAATCGGAATCCGCGAGCCAATAGTTCATCCAGACTTTTCGGTAGGGCATACTGAAGGTTTTCCTTGGCTTTGATATTGTCATGGAAAACGATGATGCTCCCGTTGCGGACGTAATCAACAGCATTTCTGTACACCTGGTCCGGTGATATGGTCGAGTCATAATCACCAGTCAGGACATCCCACATAATAATGCGGTACGTTTTTGCCAGCTTTCGCAACTGCGATTGCGCAGCGCGTCCATATGGCGGTCTGAAAAGATCCGTCTGGGTCAGCTCTTGGCACGCTTGTACATTCTGGAGATAGGCTTCATCGCTGGTCGTCCAACCTTTTAGGTGGTTGTGGGTGTGGTTTCCCACGGCATGACCTTCATTTTTGATCCGTTCGAAGATTTCTGGGTGCTGGACGATATTTTCGCCCACGCAGAAAAAGGTCGCTTTTATGTTTCGTTCCTTCAATATATCCAATACCCAAGGCGTAAGCTCCGGAATGGGGCCATCATCGAATGTTAAGTATATATTATTTTTTTTCTTTTCTTTCCGCCAAATCGACTTATTATAGACATAGGGCAGAAAGAAAATCGGTCGGACAAAATGCATATTGCAGGCCTCAGATATTTTTACAAATTTAATTAAAATTTAAGAATAGGCCACCAATACAAGATAACAGATGAAAAAGCTGTTTGCATATTTTTCAATGAATAGGAAGGAACAGTTGGGGGTAATGGTTTTGTTGTTCCTGATGTGCATCTCCATTCTGCTGAATCTGCTCTTTCCGATCTTGCGTCCTCCGAAACCGATGTCTTACCAGATTGTACAGCTTGCCAATGAAGTCGATAGTGTGGCAAAATTGAAGGAGACTACATCTTATGGCCTTAAAAGCAACGCCAAGACCCGTAAGGCGCCGCAATATGTCAAGTTCGATCCCAATACATTGCCGTTAGCCGGCTGGGTGGCGATGGGGCTATCGGAAAGGCAAGCCGCTGCGGTGATTAAATACAGGGAGCGGGGCGGCAAGTTCAACAGACCGGAGGATCTGGCGAAAATGTATACCATCAGTCCGGAAAACTTTCAAGCCATGTTGCCCTATATCGACATCGCCAAATCCAATGATTTACCTCCGAGTCCGGAAGGCTTCACCAAGCCATCGTTTCCATCCTATCCTAAGAAAGACACAAAGGTTATCATCGATATCAATCGAGCAGATACTAGCGAATGGATGATGTTGCGCGGGATAGGGCCTGGTTTTTCGCGCAGGATCGTCAAATACAGGGGCCAACTCGGCGGTTTTGTTGCTGTGGATCAGTTGGCGGAAGTTTATGGCTTGCCACCCGAGACGCTGGAACAGATCCGACCACAATTGATGCTAACTGAGGAAAATATCCAACAGCTGAAAATTAATGAACTATCAGCCATGGAGTTGGCGAAACACCCATACGTACGCCTGAAGGATGCGAAGACCATCGTGAATTACAGACAGCACCACGGACCCTTTCAGTCCATGACCGATTTACAGAAGATTCTTTCGTTGGATGCGGCATTTTTTCGTAAAATTGAACTTTATTTGGATTTTGAAAACTGATATGATAGAGGAACAATTAAAGAAATTCATCCGCGATATTCCGGATTTCCCACAACCAGGGATTGTATTTAAGGATATCACCCCCTTATTGCAGCAACCGGAGCTGGTGAAATTGGCAGTGGCAGAATTCGTGAAGAAATTGGAAGGTGTGGAGATCGATGTGATCGCAGGTATTGAAAGTCGCGGCTTTCTGTTCGGATTTCTTTTGGCGCAGGCCATGAACAAGCCTTTTGTGCCGATCCGTAAGCAGGGAAAGCTTCCTTTCCATACCATTTCGGAATCCTATAAATTGGAATATGGACAGGCGACCATCGAGATGCACGAAGATGCCATCCAAGAAGGTACCAAAGTACTGATGCACGATGACCTCTTGGCTACCGGTGGAACCGTCGTAGCGGCAAGTAAGCTCGTGGAGAAGTTGGGTGGTGAAATTGCTGCCTATTCCTTTGTGATCAGTTTGGATTTTCTGCAGAGCGCAGGCCGATTGACGCGATTCTCCGATAAGATCATTTCGCTGATCCATTACGATTAGGAAAAAGATACATCAATAAAAAATCCCAGCCATGCTGGGATTTTTTATTGCTATCTTCTGGATTGCTTAATTTCTCGTTCATCAAGGGGTAATGTTAAAACTCCCCCTGCACTTTATAATAATTATCACCCATCACGCGTACAGCCTGATTCTTTTCCACCAAATAGAAGCTATCTTTTTCATACACCAAGAATTCTGTCGTTCCATATAAGGTGTTCTTCACGTGCTTCTCAATGGAGATCAATAAGGGCTTTCCTGAAGGATCCATTTTGATGCGGACGCAGGAGAGGTCCAGTTCTGGATCGGTAAAACTGTACTGAATAACCTGATCTATAGTATCGGTTTTGATATGGCCTTCATAAGCGGGTTTATTCAGGTCGATGGATTGAAAGCTTGATAGCTCTGTGGTCCAATCCTTGATATGCACCTGCTTGGTTTCTTCCTTATCGTCCTTCATTACTGTTTTATTGATCTTCGGATTCGCTTTAGCCAGGGAATCAATTTCCTGTTGGAAATAGGAGGGCAGGTCAAAATAACGGGCATGTTCCTTTTTTTCGGTATTTGCCTTATCTGCTGATTGGCAACCCGAAAAAACAGCAGCAATAAGAACTGCTGCTGCCCCTTGGATTATATTTTTAAGACTAATAGACCAATACATTGCCTGTCATTTCGGTTGGGATCGGAAGATGGAGCATTTGCAATACTGTCGGTGCGATATCGCCTAATTTTCCATCCTTGATGTGTTTGAAGTCCTTGTCGATCAAGATACACGGCACCAAGTTGGTCGTATGAGCGGTATTGACCGAACCGTCATCATTCAACATAAATTCGGAATTACCATGGTCGGCAAGGATAATAAAGGAGTAACCATTTTGGATACCCGTTTCCACCACGCGTCTTGTGCAAGCATCTACAGTTTCGACAGCTTTTACAACGGCCTCAAAAACACCCGTATGTCCAACCATATCCGGATTGGCAAAGTTCAAACAGATAAAATCCGGTCCATTTTCCACCATATCTTTACAGATGGTATCTGCGATGGTATATGCACTCATTTCGGGTTGCAGGTCATACGTCGCCACTTTAGGAGATGGTACCAGCAGTCTTCTCTCACCAGGGAATTGCTCTTCGCGGCCACCGGAGAAGAAAAAGGTAACATGTGGATATTTCTCTGTCTCAGCAATACGCACCTGTGATTTTCCTTGTTCGGAAAGAGTTTCGCCCAAAGTTTGGGAAAGATTGTCCTTATGGAAGATCACTTTAATGTTCTGGAAGGTATCGTCATAGGCCGTCATCGTCACATAATACAACGATAAGGGGTACATATCATAATCTGGGAAAGCCTGTTGTGTAAGTGCCAAGGTGATTTCACGACCTCGGTCTGTCCGGAAATTGAAACAGATGACCACATCGCCATCCTCAATTTTTGCTTTTGGCTTGCCGTCCGCATCTACCATTACAATAGGTTTAACGAATTCATCCGTTACGCCATCAGCATAGGATTGTTCGATGGAAGCTAACAGGTTATTTGATGCCGTACCGATTCCTTTCGTCAAGAGATCATACGCTTCTTTCACGCGCTCCCAACGATTATCACGGTCCATGGCATAATACCGGCCGATGGCCGATGCAATGGTTCCTACGGAATGGGTGAGGTGCTCTTCAAGCGCTTGGACATAACCTACACCACCATTCGGATCGGTATCACGGCCGTCCAGGAAGGCATGTATAAAAACTTGTTCGTCAGTCAGGTTGGCGTGCTTAGCTGCATCACAAAGTGACTTCAGGTGATTGATATGTGCATGGACACCACCATCGGATAATAAACCGATGAAATGTACTTTCTTACCATTGGCTTTTGCGTAGTCAAAAGCGCTCTGTATCGTTGCATCCTCATTGAAGACACCATCGCGAGCAGCCTTATTGATTCGACCCAATTCTTGATAGACGATACGACCTGCGCCCAGGTTCATATGGCCAACCTCGGAGTTGCCCATTTGCCCTTCAGGCAGACCGACAGCTTCACCGGATGCTTCAAGTTTGGAGTTAGGATAGGTTGCAAGCAGTTCATCTAAAAATGGGGTATCTGCAGCTAAAACAGCGTTTGAATTATCTTTTTTACCGTAGCCTAGTCCGTCCAGGATCAATAGGGCTACTTTATTTTGTTCAGAACTCATTACACAAATATACTTTATATTCTGTAAAAAGTACAATAAGTACCCCGTAAGGTTTTGCACTTGAACTATAATGAAACATGTTAATTACAAAGTTAAATTGGCATAGTTTTGGTATGCAAAAGAGCGGAGAGAAAAAGTAACCTGGAAAAGAGGCAAACGCTCATTCAGGTACTGCTAAAGCCGAATCAATAATGCTACAACAGGTAAAAGGTTTTAAGGTAATAATTGCGCAGATCGCCATCATGGTGATGCTCTTCCCTATGGTTGCTTTTGCCAATTGGCAAGGCGATGTAGGGTCACAGCTCCTTACGGCCCTAAAATCCAACAATTCCAAAAATGTAGGTAATTTCTTCGGCCAGAACGTTTCACTTTCCATCAAGAATGAATCGGGATATTATTCCAAATTCCAAGCGGAAGTGATTCTCGGTGACTTTTTCAGAACCACCAAAGCAACCGACGTAAAGCAAGTTCAACGAACAGGCAAGAACAGCTCAAACTTTTATATTGTCTACCAAATGGCCACAGGACAGGGCAGCTATCGTGTGTTCGTTAAATTTACACAAGTTGGTGGGGATGCACTAATTACAGAGCTTCGTATCGAATAATCTGTTATTTTTTCTTATCTTAAGTTTTCAAATAAATATATTTTTATTCATCTTCGCTTAATTTTAAGTCGATAAATGGAGAAAGAGTTCAAAGATAAACTAGTACATTTTGTACAAGAAGCACTTGTAGAGGATGTAGGGGCAGGGGATTATACTTCCTTATCTACCATAAAAGAAGACCAATTAGGACAAGCACAATTGTTGGTTAAAGAACTTGGCATTCTAGCCGGTGTTGATGTCGCTGCTGAGATTTTCCATCAGCTGGATAGCGACATGGAATTCGAGCAACTTATTTCGGACGGTTCCGCGGTACGCCCTGGCGACATCGCTTTTCGTTTAAAGGGCAATATCCATACGATCTTAAAAGGGGAGCGCCTGGTGCTCAACATTATGCAACGTATGTCCGGCATTGCCACCCAAACATCGAAATATGTTCTTGCCGTTGCTGGTACCAAAGCCAAGGTGCTGGACACGCGTAAGACCACACCATTGCTGCGTTTCCTGGAAAAGAAAGCCGTTGAGATCGGAGGTGGTGTAAACCATCGCTTCGGACTGTACGACATGATCCTGATCAAGGATAACCATGTGGATTATGCAGGCGGTATCTCTGAAGCGGTAAAAGCGGCATTCGCCTACAAAAAACTAAATGATTTAGGTATACAGATTGAAGTAGAAGTACGTAATTTTGAAGAGCTTCAAGAAGTGTTGGCCTTGCCAACGGTCGACCGCGTCATGTTTGACAACTTTACGCCAGCGCAGGTACAGGAAGCTGTAGCGATGGTGGATGGTCGATTGGTAACGGAGGCTTCGGGCGGTATTAAGTTGGAAACCATTGCGGATTATGCGAAAGCAGGTGTAGATTACATTTCCGTTGGTGCCCTAACGCATACCGTTAAGAGCTTGGATTTGAGTTTGAAAGCTAAACTTATATAGAAAATTGCTGTAAATGGTATCAATATATCTGGTCGGAATAGTCATCTTAGCATACCTTTTTGGATCTATCCCCACAGCGGTTTGGTTTGGTCAGGCGTTTTATGGAGTGGACGTGCGGGAGTATGGAAGTGGGAACGCGGGCGCAACCAATACGTTTCGGGTTTTAGGGAAAAAAGCGGGATCTATAGTGATGTTCGTCGATATTTTGAAAGGATGGACAGCGACAAATCTCCCTTATCTGCTGGACAGTTCCATCGTCGGGACGCATGATGGTCCGCAGTTCGTCAATGTGCAGCTTGCACTGGGCGTAATCGCGGTACTGGGACATTTATTTCCCATTTTTGCGGGATTCCGAGGGGGGAAGGGGGTAGCAACGCTATTTGGTATGGTGCTCGCCATCCATTGGCCTGCTGCACTGATGTGCGTATCGGTATTTCTATTGGTGTTGTTCATTACCCATTATGTATCCCTGAGTTCCATCATGGCCGGTTTTACCTTTCCTTTTAGCATCGCCTTTATCTTTAAAACAACGGTTCCTTCCATACTACTCTACGGAATTGCCATTTGTGCCCTAATTCTGGTTACCCATCAGAAAAATATCGAACGCTTGCTGAAAGGCAAGGAGTCCAAGATATATTTGTTCAAGAAAAAAACGCAAGTTTAAACTTTTGGGTACAAGTTTTGTTTAATACTTTTAAATAGTATAAACGTATTAGATAAACTAAATCAAGACTTATGAAACGAATTTTTAAATATACATCCATGGTGTTGCTGGGAGCCACCCTATTCGGATGTGCCACCTCAGCGATTACGGGTCGCAAGTACCTGAAATTGGTGGATTCACAAACAATCAACGATCAGGCTTCATTAGCATATAAAGATTTCTTGAGTAAGAACGGTTCCAAGGTTGTTACCGGTACATCTGCAGCAACGCAGGTAAAACGCGTAGGTAACAATATTGCCATGGCTGCCAATCAATATTTAAAACAATTGGGGGTTGCGGATCAATATAACTTCAACTGGGAATTTAATTTGATCAACAGTGACCAAGTGAATGCATGGTGTATGCCAGGTGGAAAGGTAGCTGTATATACAGGTATTCTTCCTGTTGCGCAGAATGATGCAGGTCTGGCTACGGTAATGGGTCATGAGATTGCCCACGCTATTGAAGAGCACTCTGTTGCACAATATTCCAATGCAATGGCCGCACAGTTTGGCGCTCAAGTGATCGGTGCTGCAGGCGCGATCAGCAACAGTAAATATACCGGTCTGTTCAACCAGTTGTATGGTATCGGTTACCAAGTGGGTTCATTGAGTTTCTCTAGAAAAGATGAGCTTGCTGCGGATAAAGCAGGATTGATCTTAATGGCTATGGCAGGATATGATCCACGTGAGTCGGTGAAGTTCTGGGAAAGAATGGCCGCTGGTAAATCGGGTAAAAACCCTGAATGGTTGAGCACCCACCCTAGTGATGCGCGTCGTATCAGCCAATTGCAGGCGTTGATTCCAGAAGCAATGAAATACTACAAAAAATAAGGTTTAGACCTTTGTAAGATACATTTGAAGAAGGTGGCTATGATATGGCCACCTTTTTTTAATGCTGAAATTTTTCGCTTGTCCAGTTTTCGGTCCTTATAAATAATAAAGCTTTACTATGGTGATCACGATATAGAGTAATAGGGGGAAAACCAAGGGCTTAGGTCGGTACTTGATGTCTTTGGGCATAAACTCCCTATTGATCAGCATTAACCCTATGAAACCTAAGCCAAAAAAAGGTAAAAAGATAATGCTTGCACCCAGGTTAATCACTAAAGGTATTTTGGACAGCAATTCAGGAGTCAATAGTTTCGGTAACAGGTAAAATGCGCCAAAACCTAAGGAAAAGATTGCAGGCCATGTCTTTTTGATTTTCAGGAAATTATAAAACTGAAGGAAAGATGCTAAAAAGGGGCCGAATACAATACTGAATACCAAGATCCCCCAATTCGGATACAACTCAACGGCATCTTCATCAAACGTGAGATTTTCATCGAAATTTTTGTGCCTTTGCAATGCTTCATATTGTTCCGCCTCAATCTTTCCCTTAATAATGCCCTCAATGCGGTCGTGCTCTTCCGTCGTAAATCCATGGCCTCTTTCGCGAAGAATGTCATAGGCATACCGAACGGCTTCCGGAACGGATCTGTTCGTGGGCGAGAGATAACGAAACAACTCCTGATCGGATAGTTTCTGTAATACACTTTTCTTAACCATGCTCGGGATCTAATTATTGGTCTGTTTTTTTCCTTAAAGGAATAATTTTAATTATTTACCCCTGGAATATTTAACGAAATATAATAAATAGTTTTTATTGTAAATGGCCTTGGTCAAAATTGTGGCTGATAATTAGATCACTAGTTCGACCTGTAAATCTTGCCTTCAGAAGATGCCTGGAATTTACACTTAAATGCTTAAATTCCAGTCGCTTTTGGATTTGTTGGGAAAATTTTTGTTATTTTTTGTTACAAAAAACCAATGCATGCGACTTATACATTAACTAAACAATACAATAAACTATGACGGAGCTTAAAATTAGTAACCTGACTAAAACCTATAACAATGGCGTTAAAGCGCTAGATAACGTGAATTTAGAGATTGGTCCGGGCATGTTTGGTCTTCTTGGGCCAAACGGTGCTGGAAAATCCTCGCTGATGCGCACGATAGCCACCTTGCAACGCCCAGATTCGGGCAGCATTCAATTCGGAGACATCGATGTTCTTCAGGATAACAATGCTTTGCGCCGCGTATTGGGTTATCTTCCTCAGGAGTTTGGCGTGTATCCCAATCTGTCTGCCGAGGACCTGTTGCACTATTTTGCCGATCTAAAGGGGATCAGCAAAAAGTCTGACCGCAATAAAATTGTTCAGGAGGTTCTGGAAATCACCAATCTGTATGATTTCCGCAATAAAAGCGTGAGTGGCTATTCCGGAGGGATGAAACAACGTTTTGGGATCGCCCAGATGTTATTGAACAATCCGAAATTGATTATTGTCGATGAACCCACAGCGGGATTGGACCCGGCAGAGCGTCATCGTTTCTTGAACGTACTCCGTGAAATTGGTGCACAACATACCGTGATCTTCTCCACGCACATCGTGGATGACGTTCGTGAGCTCTGCCATGAATTGGCGATTTTGAACGGGGGTAAGGTGCTGTTCCGCGGCACATCGCAGGCCGGTACGGACGCACTGGAAGGTAAGATTTGGAAGAAGAAAATCAGCCGTGAAGAATTTGAGGCACATAATGCACAATACAATATCATTTCATCGAACTACAATCAAGACAATAGCCTAAATATCCGGGTTTATCAGGATCAGCAGCCACATGAATCCTTTGGACCAGCCACGCCTATCCTGGAAGATGTCTATTTTGTAACCCTAAAGTCGGATAGCGTTCATGTTTAGTACGATTTTCAACTTTGAGATAAAACGCTGGCTGAAGCAGCCGGTGTTCTATGTGTATTGTGCGATCTATTTTATATTGGCCTTCTTTACGACCATTTCGAGTTTAGGTGCTTTTGATGGCATTACGGCCACGACTTCCAATCCGGTATACATCAATTCCCCAATCAGTATTGCGGGTTTCATGAACAGTTTCTCTACGTTATTGTACTTCCTGTTGCCGACCATCATAGGCGCGGCAGTGTATAGAGATTACCTGTATAATGTGCATACCCTGTTATTTTCATACCCCTTACGGAAATTGGACTATTTGGCCGCTAAA
The DNA here is from genome assembly GCF_011046555.1 of Sphingobacterium lactis. Lineage (NCBI taxonomy): Bacteria > Pseudomonadati > Bacteroidota > Sphingobacteriia > Sphingobacteriales > Sphingobacteriaceae > Sphingobacterium > Sphingobacterium lactis. The sequence continues at coordinate 3,156,325 of NZ_CP049246.1, read as the reverse complement.
TTTCTGAGCGCCCTCACCGTCGTAACCTTTATTGCACTCATGTGCTTGTTGGCCTTTTATCTGGGACAATTCTATCCAGGTATCAACAAGGATCTGCTAGGGCCGAATAATCTGATGGCGTATGTGAACGGATTTTTTATTACGGTCGTTCCCAATTTCATTCTATTCGGAAGTATCATCTTTGCGCTCGTTACCTTCAGCCGGAATATTTATGTGGGCTTTGTGTTCGTCCTGGTTCTGTTCTTATTGCAGACCTTATTGGATAGTGCAACCCAGAACGTGGATAACAGATACTTGGTTGCCTTGTTTGATCCGTTCGGATTCCAACCGATCCTATACTTTACACGCTATTGGTCGGTGGATGAACAGAACGTCAATAATCTGCCTTTATCGGGTGTCTTGCTCTATAACCGGTTGATCTGGTTGGGGCTTGCTGCCGTTGTCCTTGGGCTGGTATATTATAAATTCAGCTTCTCACAGCTCGGTATTTCCTTCAAGAAGGCAAAATCAGGTGAGCGGGCAACCAAGAACAACTTTGGCAGTATCATTCGTATTGCGCTGCCGAAAGTGGATATCAACTATGGCTTCCTGGAGAATATCAAGCTTGCAGGACGATTGGCCTGGGTGGATTTTAAATACCTCTTGCGGAATTGGAGCTTCATCATTCTGCTGATCATTGCGTTTCTGTTTGTCCTGGTCGTTATATCGGTATCCAGTGAATTGTTTGGCACCATTACCTATCCGGTTACCTGGCAGGTATTGCTTTCTATGAACGGGATCTATGGGTTCTTTCTGATGATTATGATCCTGTTGTTTTCGGGGATGTTGGTGCAGCGTTCCAGACAGACCAATATGTTCCTATTGATCGAGGCAACAGCCGTTCCGAATTGGGTGCTGGCATTTTCCAAGGTTATTGCCTTATTCCTCATGGTATGGACCGTCAGCTTAGTTACGCTATTGAATGGTGTCGTATATCAGGTCTATCGCGGATATTACAACTTTGAATTCGGCCACTACATCTATGAACTGTTTGTGCTGAATACGTTGAAATATACTTACCTTATTTTCTTTGCTCTGTTCATACAGAATCTTTTCAAGAACTATTTTGTCGGATTTATCGTATGTCTAATCGTTGTGATCGGCGTACCTTTCTTGTCGCAGATCGGTGTTGAGCAACAGATTTTCAAACCGAATGCCGGACCTGGATTCAGCTATTCGGATATGAATGGGTATGGCGATATGAAAAGCTTCTTTGCTTATCGTTTTTATTGGATCCTGTTCGGTCTATTCCTATTCACGCTCACCTTATTGTTATGGAGACGTGGGATAATCGCTGGAGTGAAAGATAAGTTGGCTTTAATGGCCCACCGCTACAATGCAGCGACATTGGTACCTTTGGCATTGTTCCTGGTTGCATTCTTGGGGTTGGGGTATGCTATCTATCATGAAACGAACATCAAGGACAAGCATTACTCCTCGCTGGAGCAGGAGGAGATGTCGGTAGAATATGAAAAACAATATGGCCGGTTCTTGAACAATCCTATTCCACGCCTGACGGACGCCAAGGTCACGATGGATATTGATCCCGACCAGCGTACGTTTGTCATGAAAGCGGATTATACGTATCAAAATAAAACCGATCGTCCAATCGATACCATTTTCATGAACCTCACGCCGGATATCATTACGAAAGCTGATTTCGGTAAAAAGGCAAAATTGGTCCATGAGGATAAGAAAATTTTCGTGAACCTTTACAAGCTGGAGCAGCCGCTCATGCCGGGAGAAACCTTAAACATCAATTACACCTTAGAGAATAAACCCAATGGGTTTCTGAATGACCGATCGCCCGTGTTGCGGAACGGAACATTCATGAACAATATGATCATTCCGGTGCTGAGTTATTCGGAGCAGGGTGAACTTCAGGATAACCGCGTGCGTAAGAAATACGGCTTGCCAGAAAAAGACCGGATGCCGGATCCTCGCGATAGCAGCAAACTGGGGAACAATTACATTTCCAAGGATGCGGATTGGATCAATTTCGAAGCCATTGTCAGCACAAGTACCGATCAGATTGCGATCGCACCGGGATACCTGCAGAAGGAATGGGAAAAGGATGGCAAGCGCTACTTCCATTACAAAATGGATGCACCGATTTTGAATTTCTTTGCCTTTATTTCTGCCAAATTCGAAGTGAAGAAAGAGAAATATAAAGGCAAGAACCTGGAAATCTATTACCACAAGGGACATGAGTTCAATCTGGACCGGATGATGGCGTCGATGAAGAAATCCTTGGATTATTACGAAGCCAATTTCAGTCCGTATCAGTTCAACCAGATGCGCGTGATCGAATTCCCGCAGACCCATGGTACATTCGCACAGGCCTTTGCCAATACGGTTCCATTCTCGGAAGGTATCGGATTTATCGCCCAGGTGGATGATAAGGACCCGAATGCCGTAGATTATCCGTACTCTGTGGTTTCGCATGAATTTGCGCACCAATGGTGGGCACATCAGGTGATCGGTGCTTTTGCCAAGGGATCCACCATGATGTCCGAATCATTGGCGGAATACAGTTCCTTGAAAGTGCTGGAGCAGACCTATGGAAAGGGACAAATGCGCCGCTTTTTGAAAGATGCATTGGATCAATACCTGATGGGCAGATCTACTGAGTTTATTCGGGAAAATCCGTTGATGTACAATGAGAATCAGCCTTACATTCATTATAACAAGGGATCGTTGGTGATGTATGCCATGAGCGATTACCTGGGTGAGAAGGCGTTCAATACCTTCCTGAAGGATTATACCGCGAAAGTTGCTTTCCAACAGCCACCATATACCACATCGATTGAGTTCGTGGATATGCTGCGCCCTCGCGTGCCGGATAGCCTTCAATATCTGGTGAAGGACCTTTTTGAAACGGTCACCATATACGATAACAGTGTGAAGACCGCAAAGGTGAAGCCTTTAGCGAATGGTAAATATGAAGTCGAGATGGAATTCTTGGTATCCAAGTACAGAACTGACCCAACGGGTAAGAAAAGCTATGAAGATGCCAAAGGAACAGCATTGGCTTTCAAAAACGGAAAATCAACGGTGCAATCCCTGCCTTTACAGGATTATATAGATTTGGGAATCTATGGCGAACAAAAGGAAAAAGACGGTTTCAAGATCGATCATCCTATTTATGCCAAACGGATCAAGGTTGACAAGATCAACAACAAGGTTAAGGTGGTGGTTGATGAGAAGCCGGTTGAGGTCGGCATTGACCCAAACAACAAGCTTGTCGATACCGATTCCAATGATAATCGTTTTAAAATTTAAACGGAAGCCGCTCCAACTGGAGCGGCTTCTTTGATTTGTGGACTTATTGTCCGTACTTCGTAGGCCTATGGAGATAAAACAATATGTAAGTACCGATTATACCCCGTTAATGGAGGTGTGGGAATCCGCGGTCCGCGCTACGCATGATTTCTTAAAACCGGAGGACTTCAACTTCTTCCAAGCTGCAATCCCGAATGAATACCTGCCGAATTTGGCTATATATATCCTGGAGGATGCAGGGATCAAGGCTTTTGCTGCTGTCTCAGGCACGGCGCTGGAAATGTTGTTCGTCCATGCAGATGTCCGAGGTAAGGGATATGGAGGAAAGCTCCTGCAATTTGCGATCGCCGAACTTGGCATTCAGGAGGTGGATGTCAATGAACAGAATGAGCAGGCCGTGGGGTTTTACAGAAAGTATGGATTTCGGCAGGTCGGACGGTTGGAAAAGGACGGCGCAGGTAAGGATTATCCCATTTTACAGTTATCTTTGTAGCGTATTAGAACAGAAAGGTTGTCACAAGAAATATGAATATTCAGGACCTGATCATTAAGGATAAAGAGCAGATCGCAATTCAGGATGTTTTCCTGTCGGAAGAGAATAGGGCGAAAATAGAACAATTGATCAAAGAGCATCGGTATGTCAGCGAGTTGAAGGAATACGGTTTGCCGGTAACCAATAAAGTGATCCTATTCGGAAGTTCCGGATGCGGAAAGACAACAACGGCCAAAGCCATTGCCAATACCCTGGATAAAAACCTGATCATTCTCAACCTGAGCAATGTTATCAATTCCAAGATCGGGGAGACCTCACAGAACGTGAAGCAGGTATTCGATCGGGCGGCACGCGATAAAGCCGTACTTTTTCTGGACGAATTCGATCAATTGGGAAAAGCAAGGGGAGAGGATGATAATGACGTTGGAGAGATGCGCAGGCTAGTAAACTCCATTATCCAACAGATCGATTACCTTCCTGATGATGTCCTGCTGATCTGTGCCACCAACCATGTCGAGATCATTGACCATGCCTTGATGCGCAGATTCCAGGTTCGGATTCACTACGCCATGCCGGATCAACAAGCGCTCGATGCTTACTACGATACTTTACTGGCCAGATTCCCGGAAGAACTTCACCCGCAGCAACGGGTTTACGGATTGTCATTTGCCGAAGCCAAGGATAACCTCTTTGCCGTTGTCAAATCCAACCTGATCAAGAAATTGGACATGAAGGGCCGTATGCTATAAGGTCATATGACCCATAAAGAAAAAGAGGTTGTTAGCTCATGCTAACAACCTCTTTTCGTATAGTTCGATGGATCTTATTTGTACATCTCTTCGCGCTGTGCTTTTACAGCTTCGGAATTGATGTATTCATCGTAGCTCATCAATTTGTCGATGATGCCTTTCGGTGTCAATTCAATGATACGGTTCGCAACTGTCTGTGTCAACTCGTGGTCACGGGATGTGAACAGCATAGATCCACGGAAATCAGTCATACCGTTGTTCAATGCGGTGATGGATTCCAAGTCCAAGTGGTTGGTCGGTTCATCAAAGATCAGGAAGTTTGCACCCTGTAACATCATTCTGGAGAACATACAACGCATTTTTTCCCCTCCGGAAAGGACACTGCATTTTTTCAAGACCTCTTCACCAGAGAATAGCATCTTCCCTAGGAAACCACGGATAAATTGTTCATCGGCATCTGGTTTTGTGGTATAATCGCGCAACCAGTCTACCAGGTTCTCATCCTTGCCATCGAAGAAGGCAGCGTTGTCGATCGGCATATCGGCAGGCGTAATGGTAATCCCCCATTTGAACTCACCAACATAATCTTTATCGCGTCCGGTCAGGATATCGTAGAATGCAGAAGTCACCAAGTTGTTCTCGGAAAGTACGGCAATCTTATCCCCTTTATTGATCATAAAGTTGATGTCCTTGAAGTACACTTCGCCATTCATGGTCTTGCCCAAGTTCTCGACGGTCAAGATCTGATCGCCAGGTTCTCTATCCATCATGTTGAACATGATTGCCGGATATTTTCTGTTGGACGGTTTGATCTCGTCAATATTGATCTTATCCAAGGCTTTCTTACGAGAAGTTGCCTGTTTGGATTTGGAAGCGTTGGCGGAGAAACGGCGGATAAATTCCTGCAATTCCTTCACTTTGTCTTCCATTTTCTTGTTCTGATCTGCACGCTGTTTCAATGCCAATTGTGAAGACTCGTACCAGAAGCTGTAGTTACCGGTATAGATGGACATTTTACCGAAGTCGATATCCACGATATGGGTACATACGGCATCCAAGAAGTGACGGTCGTGGGATACAACCAGTACAATAGCTTCGTAACTCGCCAAGAAATCCTCCAACCAGGCAATCGTATTGATGTCCAAGTCGTTGGTAGGCTCATCGAGAATCAAGATATCCGGTTTTCCGAAAAGTGCCTGTGCCAAGAGGACACGTACTTTCTCGTTACCATCCAGTTCTTTTACCAATTTATAGTGAAGATCTTCCTTGATACCTAAGTTGCTCAATAGGGTAGCGGCATTGCTTTCGGCATTCCAGCCGTCCATTTCCGCAAATAAGCTTTCCAGCTCACCAGCACGTTCTCCATCGGCATCAGTGAAAGGGTCTTTCAAATAGATGGCATCCTTTTCTTTCATGACCTTATATAGGTCCTGGTTGCCCATCATGACAGTTTCAATCACAGGGTATTCATCGAACTCATAGTGGTTCTGGTTCAGTACAGACATACGCTCTCCCGGAGTGAAGGCTACGGAACCCGTCGTGGGATCAACCTCTCCAGAGATGATCTTTAGAAATGTGGATTTCCCAGCTCCATTCGCACCAATAATACCGTAACAGTTTCCAGAAGTAAATTTTAAGTTGACATCTTCGAATAGGACGCGTTTCCCAAAACGAAGAGATAAATTCGATACGTTAATCATGCCGCAAAGATACGGTAATTAATTGGATTGTAAACCACTGCCTTTGCTAAAAATTAGGCCTATTTCGTTACCTGTTGCAGACCTAAATGGCTAGGTATCCGAGAATTGTTCTTACCGAATATAACACCGAGTTGTTTTAGAAATAATGTTGCCTTAAAAGAAAGGTAATCTTAGTTCATGATATTTAGGGTATATATTAGTTACAGGTCGCTTTTGGGTATTTAGATCATTCAACACCATTCGCTCCCTTTATTCTACGTTCTCTAATTTAGTTTTCTGTTTTCTAGCCCTGTTAATTAGACTCCTTGTTCCTTCTGGTTGTTTAGCAGGGCTTATTTATAATTTCTCCAGTTCTAGGGATAGCGCCTTGAGGTCTTGTTTCATCAGATTGATGTTCGACTCGAGCTGGTCGTACATATCGGCACGGTTCTCCAGCTGTTCACTGCTGTACCTTCCGCCTTCGCCAAAGTACAAGGCCACCATTTCCTCTTCAGATTCTTTGGTTATCTGTCCGAAGCTCGTCCATTTTTTAACGATCTGCTCCCGAAGAGACTGATCGATACCGTTTTGTGGATCGGCATAATTAAGGTAATACCAGACAGCAGCAGGGAAGTTCAAAGATGTTGGCGAGCCGTACCATACATCGCGTAAGGCATTGCGTTTATGGTAGAAATCGGTGGATTGGTCATTCATCAGCATCATGACACCGAAGGTGGCCTCCGCGACACCCGTAGAGATACCCACAACATGGCTTGCACCTTCATCCTTAATTACACCTTCCGTTAGGATAGCCCCCAACGCACCCACCACAATCGCGGCAACCGTCAATTTGGATTCCTTCGCTCGGATTTTCCCAACCAGGTAATTCGCAACTTGGGACGTGCGTTCTTCCTCACAGTCCATTTCGGAAGATATTGCTGAGATCTCTAAGGAAGACATGTTGATCTTGTGGTCTATCGCCTGTTTTAGCTCCAGGATTTCCAGCCGATAAGCCAGATCATCTGCTGGCTTCGGATGCTGACGGAGTTCCACAAAGCGGGTCACCAGATCCAAGATGCCAATGGCATTGGCCATGTTCAGGTTGTTGTAACTGAGCTTGTTCTGTACCAGGGGTGAGATTTGCCGGTCATGCAGGGGAATTGGTAAGCTATCGATGGTATAACTGTACACATTCTGCTGGTTGCAGTTGCTGTGATGCAACAGATCCCGGATTTCAAGGTTCTTTACCGATCGGCAGGACGTCATCCCCAACGCCAAAAGGACAATCGAACAGAGCAGCAGCAATTTTCTCATGACATGTTTCGTTAATAATTCGTGTATAGGGTAAATAGCAAATCTAGGGTTTGTGTTTGTCATAATTTAAAGGAAATGTGTCGGTTTTGAAAATATTTATTCCTGTGTAGCAAAACATTTGGTCCTGTGCAGATGACATTAATATGAAATATTGAAAAAAATATATTTATTTTACGTCATCATAAAAATGAAATATAACTATTTAAACCAAATTAATGGATAAAATTATCTCAACGGTGTCCACCCTGGTGTGGTCAGATGTTTTCATTTACCTCTGCTTGTGCACGGGGTTATATTTCTCCATTCGCACTGGATTTTTACAGGTTACCTATTTGAAGGATATGCTGCGTCTGTTGTTCGCTAAGAAGAAAACAGATGAGGGGATATCTTCCTTTCAGGCTTTTGCCTTAGCGATTTCCGGTCGAGTAGGGACGGGGAATATCATTGGTGTGGCTACGGCCATATTCTACGGTGGCCCCGGCGCTGTATTCTGGATGTGGATCATTGCCTTCCTCGGCTCCTCATCGGCTTTCGTGGAAGCGACCTTGGGACAGTTGTACAAAAAGAAAGAGGGAACGGAATTCCGCGGAGGTCCGGCATACTATATTGAAAAGGGATTGGGCGTTAAATGGTATGCGGTGTTATTTGCCGTATTGACCATTATAAGTGCAGGTTTTCTTTTGCCAGGCGTGCAGAGCAATGCCATTGCCTCTTCTGCCGCTAATGCATTCGACCTTCCAACGCATTATACGGGTATTGCTGTCGTACTCTTGCTGATCCTGATCATTTTTGGTGGTGTCAAGCGCCTGGGATCGGTCGCTGAATTTGTCGTTCCATTTATGGCAGGCGGCTATATCCTGATGACGTTGATCATCATAGGGATGAACTTTCAGCAAATTCCTGAGGTTTTCGGATTGATCTTCAGTAGTGCATTCAGTCTGAATGCTACTTTTGGTGGTATTATCGGTATGGCGATTGCCTGGGGGGTGAAGCGAGGGATCTATTCCAATGAAGCAGGGCAGGGTACTGCGCCTCACGCTGCTGCAGCGGCTGAGGTAAACCATCCGGCACAGCAAGGACTCGTTCAGGCATTCTCGGTTTATGTGGACACGCTGTTTGTCTGTACGGCAACAGCATTGATGATCCTATTTACGGGCATGTACAATGTAACGGATGTTGATGCAGCGGGCAAACCAGCAACGGCTATTGTCGAGAACCTACCAGGGGTGGACTATAACGGATTTACACAGGCAGCCGTATCGCACCATTTCCCAGGTTTCGGAAATGAATTTATTGCCATTGCGCTCTTCTTTTTCGCCTTCACGACCATCATGGCTTATTTCTATTATGCAGATACCAATATTTCCTATCTAATCAAGGATGGCAAGGCAAAGAAAATAATCGGGTTCATATTTAAGATTGTATTCTTGAGCACGGTTTATTTTGGGACGGTGCGCACTGCGGATATGGCGTGGGCAATCGGCGATATTGGCGTGGGTTTGATGGCCTGGGTGAATATTATCGCGATCTTGTTGCTGAGCAAGACCGCCATGAAGGTATGGAAAGACTATAAGCAGAAACGGAAACAGGGTATTGAAGACCCCGATTTCAATCCCGAAGAAATTGGCATCAAAAACGCCGATTATTGGACCGATAAAAATTAACGCAGCACATTAAAAAGGGGACAAAACTAGATTTGTCCCCTTTTTAATGTTTACCTAATCCCAAAACAAGTGGTCGCAAATAGCAATATTGCAGCCACACACAATAATAGAATTAAGGTCGTCAAAGGCGTTCTTTTCATTGGCAGTCCGTTTATTGTTTGTTTTTGGTAATGTGATTAAAGTTACATAAATATATTAACTATTATCACAATAAAACTTTGTATATCAGTTTTTAATGGTTTTCTTGTTAAAGTTTTTAGGCTAATTGTGTTATAATAGCCGTTGGAACAAGTTGATTTTGTGAAGAATATCTTACTTTTGCCTAATTTTTAAAATTTAACTCATCATATGCGTAAAGGTACCTTTTGGGCATTGTTTCCACTTCTGTTTTTTGTGATTGTGTATTTCGCGGGATCCTATGCACTGGGCGATTTCTATGCACTTCCTGTTCTTGTTGTGTTTGTGTTGGCCTTATTTGTGGCGCTGTTGCAATACCCCAAGAAACCTTTCCAGGAGAAGTTGGCAGCCTTCGCGAAGGGTTCCGGTGACGAGAACATCCTGGTGATGATCCTGATATTCCTCCTAGCAGGTGCATTCGGGGAACTCTCCAAAAATATTGGCGCCATATCCTCAACCATTAACTTCGCGCTGACGTACGTTCCGGCGCAATTTGTGGTCGCAGGCCTGTTCCTGGTCGCCTGTTTTATCTCCACGTCTTTGGGTACCTCGGTCGGTACGATCGTAGCCCTGGCTCCAATTGCAGTCGGTCTGGAAGATAATATTCCCGGAATTATGGCTGTTGCCCTTGCTGCGGTGATCGGTGGATCCATGTTCGGGGATAACCTGTCGTTTATTTCGGATACGACCATTGCTGCTACCCGAACGCAACATGTGGAAATGAAAGCCAAATTCAAGGTGAACTTTAAAATGGTCCTTCCTGTGGCCATCGTGGTGATGCTCATCTATGCGATCTTGGGGAACAGCATGCTTTCCGGAAGTCACGATCTGCAGGTTGGCGATTACGATCTTATCAAAATATTGCCCTATGTTATTGTCTTCGGGTTGGCATTATCCGGCTTAAGTGTGGTCTGGACATTGGGAATTGGGATCCTGTGTGCAGCCGGTATCGGTCTGTTTACGGGGTCTATTGATTTCTTATCTATTCTTAAATCCATAAATGATGGGTTTGCTGGGATGTTCGAATTGAGCATTCTATGTTTGATCATTGGTGGTGTGGTTGGGATCATCCGTTATAACGGTGGAATCGACTACCTGTTGGAAATGGTGACCAAACGGATCAATTCCAAAAGAAAGGCGGAGCTGAGTATCGCTTTCTTGGTGAGCTTGGTCAATATGGCCATCGCAAACAATACGATTACCATCGTTATCGTAGGTCCATTGGCGAAGGATATTTCCGATGAAAATGGTCTGGAAGGCAGCCGTGTTGCAAGTATTCTGGATACGGTTTCCTGTTTTATCCAGGGCATGGTGCCTTATGGGGCGCAGATTCTTGCGGCGCTGGCGGCGGCAAATATGCTTCTTTCCGAACAGGGGAGGGAACTGATGTCCCCGATTGATATCATGCAATACCTATATTATCCCTTCTTGATGGGAATCGTGACCTTCTTGTTCATCCTTTTCAGAAAGCATAAGAACTCCGCAGAGGTGCAATTGTAAGTCTTGAATTTATTTAAAACGACATAAAAAAGCCCACATCCAGTGGGCTTTTTTATGTCGTTTATTTTTTGATTTCGTTGACAATTTCCAGGATCAGCGGATAGGTATTATCCTTTACTTTTTTCAGTTCCGAAGCTTTGAGCCACTCGGCTTTATCAATGTCTTCCTCCAATTGCGGGGTCAATTTAGGGATTTTGTTTACGCCCATTTCATACCATTTTGTTTGCTTGAGCACAAACCTGTTGCGCATGTAATAGGTGTGGTAGGTGGCTGCCAATTTTTTGCCGAGGTAGTCGATTTTGATTCCACATTCTTCTTCGACTTCTCGGAGTGCTGCTTCCTTCATTTTTTCACCCTCTTCGACCTTTCCTTTCGGGAGGTCCCATTTGCCCAAGCGGTGGATAAAGAGGTATTCGCCATTGCCATTTTTTACGAGTCCACCAGCGGCTTTAATGATTTTTGTGGTGGAGAGGATTTTTTTGAAAACTTTTCTGATATCTGGGTGTATGTAAAGGTAAACGATCCGATCAGTGGATTGATTAGAATCGGTAAAAAGTTTTTCCAAATCAATGTCTTGTAAACCAATTGTTTGAATGTTTTCTTTCATACGAGGGGCAAAATCTGCTAAAATTAACAGAGATTGGTTCATATAAATTTTATAAATTTGTGCCATGAATTATTTAAATGAGGTTGAACAAAAAGTTGCTGAATCCTTATTGCAAATTAAAGCAATAAAATTACAACCTAAAAACCCTTTTACATGGGCTTCTGGTTGGAAGTCGCCAATTTATTGTGATAATAGGGTAGCGCTTTCGCATCCTGCGATTCGTACGTATATCCGTCAGAAATTAGCGCAATTGATCCAAGAGGAGTTTGGTTCGGTGGATATGATCTCCGGCGTTGCAACAGCAGGAATACCTCAAGGTGTATTGGTTGCCCAGGATTTGGGTCTCCCATTTTCGTATGTTCGCAGCAGTGCTAAAGATCATGGCCGTCAGAACATGATCGAGGGCGAAGTAATCAGTGGCCAGCGTGTAGTTGTTATCGAGGATCTTGTGTCCACGGGCAAAAGTAGCTTGCAGGCTGTTAAGGCACTTCGTGAAGCGGGATGTAATGTTGTTGGCTTGGTTTCTATCTTTACGTATGGATTGGAAATCGCACGTCAGAACTTTGAAGAAGCAAAATGCACCTTCCACAGTTTATGTAATTACGACGCATTGATCCATGTTGCTGCTTCAAACAGCTATATCTTGGAATCCGATATTGAACTATTGGAGAAATGGAAACAGGATCCTGCAAATTGGTCACCAGAATCTTAACATTATGACAGTCATTCAGAATTCAATAGAAATCAACAAACCCGTTGGGGAGGTATATGCCTTCTTGGCCGATATGAACAACCACGAGCAATTGATGCCAGAGAATATCTATAACTGGACATCAACGGCTGATGAAGCGCGTTTTACCATCCAGAACATGGCGAAGTTATCCCTACGGATCAGCGAGCGTCTTGAAAACCAAGAGTTGGTGAGCGTGCCGATCGAAGAAGCACCTTTCCCATTGACCCTTCGTTGGAAATTGGAAGCTGTTTCCGAGCAGTCGACAAAAGCAACTTTCGTTATCGAAGCTGGATTGAACATGATGATGAAGATGATGGCATCTGGCCCACTTCAGAAATTGGTTGATTTCCAAGTTAATAAACTAAAAGAAACATTAGGATAAGCCATCCTGACCGAAGATATGAGCAGCCTTTTTAGGCTGCTTTTTTTGTGCTTATTTTTTCATTTTTCGTTCACTTTCATTACCAACTTTTCCTGGTAAAAGAAAGCTTTATACGCATTTTGGGCGCTTTTCTCAGACTTTGCAATGTAGCATACGTAATCAGGTTTTTTACGCATAAATCCTAAAATGACCTAACCAATTGATTGTCAATTTTTTATAGGAATATTCACCTGTTTCTTCATAAAATCATGCCGGGACCTTGTCCGAGGTGAGAGCGTGGTGAGAGCGTACTGAGAGCGTGGTGAGAGCGTGTCTATAGACACGCTTCCACCTCGGTAGAACCCCGCACGCACCACGGACGCACCTCAGACAAGGTCCATGCCCATGGAAGGAAAAGAATATGAATCTACTTTTGGGAAATAGACCAAGGTTTCAACGATTAATTCAGGAAGATATAGGATACATTTCGGGTGGTTCAGGTAGCGTAGGGTAAATTTTGGCGCTCGAGCTCATCTGTCCGCTAGATATTTGCGTTCATCGTGCTTTCAGGTCACCATTCTGGAGATTGTTTTGGATTTGAAAAATTTTACATCCAAAACAGTTATTCAGCGGATTAATACAACGATGTGACGGATAGTTTTCTTATTTTTGTAGCATTTGCAGAAACCTATTAATTTAGCAATAATGGAGTTAAACCTTAAGCGCCCGTTGGCATTTTTTGATTTAGAGACAACAGGTGTCAATATTTCGACGGATAAGATCGTTGAATTATCAATTTTAAAAGTTAGCCCGGGAGGGAAGGAGGAGTCTTTGACCTTCCGTGTCAACCCGGAGCGGCCTATTCCGGCGGAATCCTCGTTTTTCCATGGGATCTATGATGAGGATGTAAAGGACCTGGCGACTTTTAAGGAGCGTGCCAAAGAAGTTGCCGATTTTATCGGCGATGCTGATTTGGCGGGTTACAATTCCAATAAATTCGACGTGCCGATGCTGATGGAAGAATTCCTGCGTGCTGGTGTTGATTTCTCCTTGGATGGACGTTCATTTGTGGATGTACAGAATATCTTCCACCAAATGGAACAACGGACGCTAAAGGCAGCATACCGGTTCTACTGCGATGGCAATTTGGATAATGCCCACAATGCCGAGGCCGATGTTCGCGCAACGTATGACGTATTGAAGGCACAGCTTGCCAAGTATGCCGATGTGGAATTTGAGGATAAACAGGGGGTGATCACCAAACCTGTTGTCAACGATGTGGAAGCGCTGCACCAGTTCACCAACCTGAGCAAGCCTGTTGATTTTGCTGGGCGGATGGTGTATGACGAGGATGGCGATGCGACCATCAATTTCGGGAAGCACAAAGGCCGGAAGGTAGTGGATGTCTTTGAAATCGAACCAAGCTACTATGCGTGGATGCAGAATGGAGATTTTCCATTGTACACCAAGAAGGTTTTGGAGGGTCTTTGGAATGATTTCAAGAATAAAAAGAAAGAATCAAGGACAAATCAGCCTGCTCAACCGTCTAAACCTGTACAGCAGGCCAATAGACCGCAGAAGAAGTCGGAGCCTGGAAAGCCAATTACGGATGCCATGCTGCAAGGCCTTCAGGATAAATTTAAAAAGTAAAAAGAACCAAGAATAACATGATAAATAAAGAACAAGAAATCGAACGTGTGACCTGTTTGATCATTGGGTCAGGTCCGGCGGGATATACGGCAGCGATCTATGCTGCACGCGCGGATATGAAGCCTGTAATGTATACTGGTATGGTACCGGGTGGACAATTGACGCAGACAACCGAGGTGGATAACTTTCCGGGCTATCCGAAAGGGATCACTGGTCCGGTGATGATGGAAGACCTGCGTGCACAAGCGGAGCGCTTCGGAACAGATGTTCGCTTTGGCTATGCCACAAAAGTGGATTTTTCCGTTGATGGCGGGATCCATAAAGTGGAGATCGATGGGATCAAAACTGTAGAAGCGGAGACGGTCATTATTGCTACCGGCGCTACGGCGAAATGGTTGGGATTGGATTCGGAAGAGAAATACAATGGATTCGGCGTTTCTGCATGTGCAGTGTGCGACGGATTTTTCTATAAAGGTCAGGATGTTGCGATCGTTGGAGCCGGAGATACAGCTGCCGAAGAAGCGACCTACCTTGCCAAATTGTGTAGAAAAGTGTATATGCTTGTTCGCCGTGATGAGTTTCGCGCTTCCAAAGCGATGGTTCACCGCGTAGAGAATACCGAGAACATCGAGGTGCTTTACAATACGGAAGCCGTAGAAATTCTAGGGGACGGACAGGTTGTGAATGCAGTGCGTGTAATCAACAACCAATCACAAGAACTTCAGGACCTTGCGGTAACGGGATTCTTCGTGGCAATTGGGCACAAGCCAAATACAGAATTGTTCCAAGGCATTTTGGATATGGATGAAACCGGTTATTTGATTACCAAAGCAGATAGCACGGCCACCAACATTCCTGGTGTTTTCGCGTGTGGAGACGTTCAGGATCACGTATTCCGTCAGGCAATTACGGCTGCAGGAACAGGTTGTATGTCCGCTTTGGAAGCTGAACGCTACTTGATGGCGAAAGAAGATGTTATGGTGTAAGCGCTTGCTGAAAACCATTCAAAAAATATATTGATACGTAAAGGCCTCTGGTTTCAAAACCAGAGGCCTTTTTACGTGTTGGTGATTTCGCATTGGGTATACCATCTTGAGTAGCGCGAGTTGGCTAGGCGTTCGGCATAACGCCAATACTGCCGCTAGAAACGGTACCCAATGGACAAGCCGGCGCGAATCCCTGCCCAAGGACCTTTTGCCTTTACCGTTGCACCTTCACCCGTCACTTCAGTTGTGACCTTGATGAAATCAACATCTTCCAACTCTGATAGTTGATCCCGTAGCTCCGCCTGCTCGTCGGCTGTCAATTGGGTCATGCCTTTCAGGTTACCGTTCGTGGTTCCATAATGTGGACCTAGGATTCTGAAATCCATGAAAACGGATTTAGAAAGCTTGAATTGGCTGCCAATGGCAAATCCTGCACTCCAGGTGGAAATACCTCCTTTGATCAGGATATCCTTTACATCGCCTTCTTCCATTTCCAATGGATACTCTGTTTCGAGATTGTACTTGCCATACTTAATAAATGGACCGATATAGAAGCCACGTGTGCCTTTATTCTTGTTCAGGTAAAACCTGAACTCAGGGGTGAACGTGAAATGTCCTAAAGTGGCCTTATTGAGGAAGTCGGCATCCTCAATGGCGTCCTCCCAATATTTCTTGAAGGGGAGGTTGGATTTGCCACGGAAGCCCATCGCAACATTGACAGACATCTTCGGTGCCACCTCACGCTCATATTCGAAGGCAAATGTTTTTGAGACAAGCGGTAAAAGATTGAATTTTACCGTATTTTTCTGTGCCCATACCGGCATTACTAGAATTGCCAAGAGCAATACAAGGATGAACTTGCCATGTTGTTGAATTTCTATCGTTTTCATGATGTGTAATTGATTGGTTTGTTAGACCAAAATTAGACTGTGCCATCATGTTTCTAAATACCTAAGGTTTGGTATTTTATCCGAAATTCAATAAAAATAGCGTGCTAAAGGACTTGAAATTGCTTCAGGGCATTCCAGATTCCGTCATTGTCCACATCATCTGTAACATAGTCCGCAATCGCTTTGACTTCCGGATTCGCATTGCCCATAGCTACCCCAAGATGCACGTGCTTCAACATGGTGATATCGTTTCCGCCATCGCCGAAGGCCATGGTATTTTCCAGGTCGATGCCAAAATGTTTGCAGAAGATATCGATACCTACCTTCTTGCTCAATCCCATTGGGTTTACATCGGCAAATAGGGGTGTCCAACGGGAAGCGAGGGAGTTTGGCATGACTTCCGCCATGAATTGTGCTTCCTGGTCAGGGCCCAAGAAGATGTTGGTTTGTAGAATGCTGGAGGTGTCCACGGTTTCCATATCCACCAATTTGGGAACGGGTAGGTTAAGGTGAGCATACATCCCTGCAATTTCCGGTGTCACATCGTGAATGGTAATCTCCTGCTCTGACATGAACGAAAAGCTTAGCGGTTGTTTCTTCGCATAGTCTAATACAGATTCGATGTCGCGTTTGTCAATGGTCTGCTTGTGGAGAATTTCCAGGTCCTTGGTCAAGCAATATCCACCGTTGAAGGTGATGAACCCATCGAAATCAAGGAATTTAATGTGATCAATGCTATTTATGGATCTTCCCGTCGAAAGGATGGTTTTTATGCCTTTCTGTTGGAGTTGATTGATGGCTTCGATCGTGGAAGCCGGAACTTCATGTGTCTTGAAACTAAGTAGTGTGCCGTCGATATCAAAAAAAACGGCCTTAATTTGAGGATTTTGCATGGGATAAAGGTAAGGTTATCACCTGACTTTCCCTAAGAAAACAGGCATTTCGTGCGTTAAGGGTGGGGTTTTTGCCACGGTGTGCATCGATCTTGAGCAGGTATGCGTATCTTTGTCGTAAATTTTGAAAGACATGTCGGTATATACGGATTTTCTTAAGGACCTACAGGAAGCTATTCTTAGTCAGCGCCTCGTCAAACTATCTCTTGGGAATTATAAAGGGTTAGATAAAACATTGAAAAATGTATATATCAAGCCTGTTTTACTTAAACAGGAACTTAAGTTATCGTTCGTATATCGCTATGCTACAAAAGATATAACAAAGAATTATAGCCTGGAGGATGCCATTTCGGAACTGGATGATTTAACCCAATTCAAAGGTTTCCGCAGGATGCACGCACAACTTTTGGAAGCGGATTGGATTATGCAGATGAACAAGAAAGGCGAGTGGCGATTGGACAAATCCCAGGTGTCCGGCCGTGATCAGGCTGACTTGACGCATGACCATAAAAAGGAACGTCGATTGACGAGCTCCAAGCAATCTTATCTGCAGGATCTGAAGCTTACCGACGCGGAAGGTCAGGTCTTTAAGAATGCACAGGATAAGTGGAAACAGATCAACCATTACATTGAGTTGTTGAGCGGTGCTTTGGAAGGACTTCCTCAGCAAGAGCAGCTGAACGTGGTGGACATGGGGGCAGGAAAGGGGTATTTGACCTTTGCGCTTTATGATTACCTGCAGCACGTACTCCAGAGAAATGCCTCGGTAATCGGCGTTGAATTCAGGAAGGATTTAGTCGACTTCTGCAATCAAGTAGCAGAAAAAGCATCCTTTTCGGGATTGCATTTTGTGGAAGGCACCATAGCTGACTTCAAGGCCGATCAAGGGATGGATGTCCTGATTGCACTGCATGCCTGTGATACCGCTACGGATGATGCCATTTATCAGGGTATCCAGCAGGAAGCCTCGCTTATCGTGGTGGCACCGTGCTGCCATAAACAAGTGCGACGCGAGCTTGAAGCCGTGAAAGCCAAGAATGATCTGGACTTCATGACAAAGCATGGCATCTTTCTCGAAAGACATGCAGAGATGCTGACTGATAGCATCCGTGCATTAATCATGGAATATTATGGCTATGAAACCAAAGTCATGCAGTTCATTGCCGACCAGCATACACCAAAGAACGTCATGATAGTTGCGAGCAAACGAAATGTACAGCCAAATAAGCAGGCGGAAATATTGGCGAAACTCCAGTCGTTGAAATCGTATTTCGGTGTCGGTTATCAACACTTGGAAAGGCTATGTGGTCTTGATAAATAGTTTTTTACGGAATTTATCTTGTGATTTACTTCAATTTAAATAAACGCAGAGCAACCCGCAATTTATTGCGGGTTGTTCTGCATTTATAGGTTTGTTATTCAGGGATTTATTCCATGTGTGGACGAGGTTGTTTCGTACGGTTTCGGAAATGCTTATAAACCTCCAAAAAAGGCTGTGCATTTCATGACAAAGTCCTATCTTTGTGTTTTGAAAAAAACGATATAATGAGAATTTCTTACAATTGGTTAAAGAATTTTATTGATATAGATAAAACTCCCGAGGAGCTTTCCCTTATCCTGACCGATATCGGTTTGGAAGTGGAATCTTTGGAGGTTGAACAAAGTATACCCGGCGGGTTAGCGGGGCTTGTAGTAGGTGAGGTGATCACCTGTGAGCAGCATCCCAATGCCGATAAATTAAAAGTCACGACTGTAAATGTTGGGCAACCGGAATTGCTGCATATCGTATGCGGAGCACCAAATGTACGCCAAGGGTTAAAGGTAATCGTCGCTCAGGTTGGTACAACCTGTCACCCGACCACTGGTGAGCCATTTAAAATCACAAAATCTAAAATCCGTGGGGAAGTATCCGAAGGCATGTTATGTGGTGAGGATGAGATTGGTTTGGGGACTTCACATGCAGGTATTGTTGAGCTGGATCCACAGGCAGAAATCGGTTCCTTGGTCAAATCCTACTACAATATGGAGGATGACTACTGCTATGAGATCGGGTTGACGCCGAACCGTGCGGATGCAGCATCACACTTAGGCGTAGCACGTGACTTAGCGGCCTATTTCAGAAAACAGACGCATCCTATTGATGTATCTGCATTTAAGGAAACATCGACTGCGGGAACTGCAGTAGTTGTGGAATCTCCTGCAGATGCACCACGTTATTCAGGAATCAATATCAAGAACATCAAGGTTGGTGAATCGCCGGATTGGTTGCGCAATAGATTGGCAGCAATCGGCGTGCGGTCCATCAATAACATCGTGGATGTGACGAATTATATCTTGCATGATTTAGGTCAACCATTACATGCATTCGATGCGGATAAAATTGCTGGTAATAAGGTGGTTGTCCGTAAAGCAAAAGCAGGTGAACCATTCATTACCTTGGATGGCGTTGAGCGAACACTTTCTGATGAAGATCTGGTTATTGCGGATGCTGAAAAACCGATGTGCATCGCCGGCGTATTTGGCGGAGCAAATTCAGGAGTGACTGCAGAAACTACCTCCATTTTCTTGGAATCTGCCTATTTCAATCCGGTATCCGTACGCAAGACAGCAAAACGTCATTCCTTAAAAACGGATTCTTCTTTCCGTTTCGAACGCGGTACGAATCCGGATATCACTGTTGAAGCACTTAAAAAAGCGGCTCTCCTTATTGCTGAGGTTTCCGGAGGTGAAGTTTCCTCATCGATCGTGGACAACTATCCAGAAGCCATTCAGCCTTTCGAGTTTCCGGTAAGCTATGCATATGTGCAACGTGTCATCGGTAAGGACATCCCAGCCGAAACGATCAAGGATATCATCTTGGCACTCGGCATTGAAGTTAAAAATGAAACAGCAGCAGGATTCGATGTCCTGGTGCCACCGTATAAAGTAGATGTAACCCGCGAAATCGACGTGGTCGAAGAGGTGCTTCGTATTTATGGTTACAACAATATTGAATTAAAGACGCAGATCAAAGCGTCCCTCAATACATCCGAGAAACCGGATCGTGAAGTTATCCTGAACCAGGTTGCCGATATGCTTATCGGTAATGGATACCGCGAAATCCTTTCCAATTCCCTGACGAAGGACGACTATCTGGAGAATCCGGATACTGCGGTAAAGATCTTGAATCCGTTGAGCAGCGATTTGGATGTGATGCGTCAGAATTTATTGTTCTCGGCATTGGTTGCAGTGGGTTATAACCAGAAACGTAAAAATGGTGACCTGCGTCTGTTCGAATATGGCAGATCCTATAACCTGGAAAACGAGCAATATGTGGAGCGTCAGCTTTTCGGTATCACACTGGCCGGCAAAAAGGACCGTGAGCAATGGAACAATCAGGATCGTTCGGTCAATTTCTACGACATTAAGGCGGTTGTTGATGCCCTGATTGCACGTCTGAAAGTTGAGGGAATCCGCGTGGAAGAATATGCAGGAACCTATTTTGATTACGGATTGTCGTACAAAAAAGGGGAGAAGGTCTTGGTATCTTTTGGTGCGGTTTCGAAAAAGAATCTGGCCAAAGCCGATGTTGATGGACCTGTATTCTTCGCACAGCTTGACTGGGACTTGTTGATCAAGGTGATCAAGAAGAACAAGATCACGTATAAGGAAGTTTCTAAATTCCCTGCAGTTCGTCGTGATTTGGCTTTATTGCTGGATGATGCGATTACATTTGACCAGTTGCGCTTGATAGCAACCCGTACCGAGAAGAAGTTATTGAAGGATGTGCAGATCTTTGATGTATACAAAGGCGATAAGTTGCCGGAGGGCAAAAAGTCTTATGCCCTGAGCTTTATCCTTCAGGACGAAGAAAAAACGCTTACGGACAAACAAATTGATAGCATAATTCAAAAATTAATTATTAACTTTGAGAAAGAAGTAGGCGCTAACGTGCGCTAATAGAACATAAATTAATTGCGAGAAACTATGGCGTCTTTAACTTCCCAAATGAATGTTATCGTTGAGAAAACGAAAAATCTAATTCAATTGTGTGAAGCCTTGCAGGAGGAGAATGACTTATTGAAGTTGGAAGTTCAATCCCTTCAAGTGGCGTTTGAGACGAGTTCGGAGAAAGTTAAGGTATTGGATGAGAAGCTGAATGCACTTGCCGTTGCCAAGACTTTTGAAGGTACGGAATCCGATAGGGAGGCCATAAATGAGAAAGTACTTGACACAAAACGAAAAATTAACGATTTTGTGCGAGAAATAGACAAATGTATAAGTCTATTGAAATAGTTGGATTAGAGAAAAGGTTTAGACTTATTACGTTATTAAGCTCAAGAAAATGGGAGAAATTTCCATAAAAATAAATATCGCTGATCGTGTGTATCCATTACGTGTAGAAACGGAGGAGGAAGAGGTTATACGATACGCCGCGAAGCTAATAAACGAAAAGATAAAGGAACTGCAAGACAATTATGCGGTTCGTGATAAACAGGATTTGTTGTCCATGTGTGTACTGCAGTATGCTACGGGGATGATCAAAGCCGAACGCAACAGCCAAAACCGGGATTCCGGCTTGGATGATACGATTCACGAGTTGGATAATCTATTGACGGAGTTCTTCAAGAAATAACGTTTACGTTCTTAGAATTTAGAGCTTGTAACGACGAATTTGCCGCAATTAAATTCGGGTTGTCACTATTTTAAACTTAACGCTTCAATATCACGAGCAATACAAAGATGAAGGCCATTTTGCGAAAGCCATCTAGGTCATGATCATACGCTCAAATCATGTGTAATCGAAGTTTAATAATACTTGGTACCCTGATTAATTTAATTGCGGTTTTTTTTTGAGAAATTTTAGAGCATTACATTAACATATAAAAATAAATACATAACAAATGGAGTTATCAACTACTATATCAATAATAATTTCCCTGGTTGTTGGTGTTTTTATTGGTCGATATCTATTGCAGATGTTGTTCAAGAAACAAGAACAGTCAGCGAATGATAAAGCTGCACAGATCATCAAAGATGCAGAACAACAGGCAGAGCATGTGAAGAAGCAACGCCAATTGGAAGCGAAGGAAAAATTCCTTCAGCTGAAGGCCGAGCATGAGAAAGAAGTGAACCAGAAGAACAACACCATTTCCCAAAAGGAGAACAGCATCCGTCAGAAGGAGCAGTCCCTGAATCAGAAAATGGAGAACCTGAACCGCGACAAACAGGATATCGACAACAAATCCAAGAAATTGGATCAGATGATCGAAGTGAACGAGAAGAAGAAGGAAGAAGTGGAGCAGTTGAAAGGGCAACATATTAAGCAATTGGAAAGCATCGCTGGTTTATCCGCAGATGAAGCGAAAGAGCAATTGGTGAATTCCCTACGTGAGGAAGCACGCTCACAAGCGATCATCCAGATCAAGGATATCGTGGACGAAGCGAAATTGACCGCTTCAAAAGAAGCAAAGAAAGTGGTTATCCAGACCATTCAGCGTACGGCTACAGAAGCGGCAATCGAGAATACCGTATCGATCTTCAATATCGAGAATGACGAGATCAAAGGTCGTATCATTGGTCGTGAAGGTCGTAATATCCGTGCCCTGGAAGCAGCAACCGGTGTAGAGATCATCGTTGATGATACGCCAGAAGCAATTATCCTATCGGGATTCGATCCGGTTCGTCGGGAGATTGCTCGCCTTTCCCTACACCGTTTGGTAACGGATGGCCGTATCCACCCTGCTCGTATCGAGGAGGTGGTTTCCAAAACGCGTAATCAAATCGAAGATGAGATCGTTGAGATCGGTGAGCGTACCGTGATCGACTTGGGTATCCACGGTCTGCATCCTGAATTGATCCGTATGGTCGGCAGAATGCGTTATCGTTCTTCATACGGTCAGAACCTCTTGCAGCACTCCCGTGAGGTGGCAAACTTTGCCGCAACGATGGCTGCTGAATTGGGGCTGAACGTGAAGCATGCGAAACGTGCCGGACTATTGCACGATATCGGTAAAGTGCCTGATGATAACCCTGAATTGCCACACGCAATCTTGGGTATGCAATTGGCTGAAAAATACAAAGAGCACCCAGATGTGTGCAACGCCATTGGTGCTCACCACGATGAGATCGAAATGACGTCCATGATTTCTCCTGTTGTACAGGCTTGTGATGCCATTTCAGGTGCCCGTCCGGGTGCTCGTCGTGAAGTGGTTGAATCGTATATCAAACGCTTGAAAGAGCTAGAAAACCTAGCCCTATCGTATCCAGGTGTGGAGAAAACATTTGCTATTCAGGCCGGACGTGAACTTCGCGTTGTGGTAGAAAGCGAGAAAGTATCGGATGCGCAAGCAGAGATCCTTGCAGCAGATATTTCCAACCGTATCCAAACGGAGATGACCTATCCTGGACAGATCAAGGTGACCGTTATTCGCGAAACACGATCTGTTTCCTACGCAAAATAAAAAATTTGATTAATATAGTAAAAGGCTCGCATTCGCGGGCCTTTTCTTTTGGAAAAGAACATTAGAATTTGATTAGAAATTTATAATATTCCTTATTATCAGTAGTTATTGTCTAACTTTGATATTTATTTAATTATGCAGATTCTTGTTGTAGAAGATGATCACCGTATAAGTTCCTTTCTGATCAAAGGTCTAGAAGAGAACGGAATTTTGGTGACTTTATGCAAGCGTGCTGAAGAAGCGCTCCAGGAAGACTTCCTGAAAGTTCCGTGGGATGTGATCATTATAGACATCATGCTTCCCGGTATCGATGGCATTCAATTGCTGCAGACCTTACGCTATAAGCAAGTTTTTTCGCCCATTCTAATGCTAAGTGCATTGAACTCCGTGCAGGATAAGGTAACCAGTCTGGACCATGGTGCAGATGATTTCCTGACCAAGCCTTTCCATTTCGATGAATTGCTGTCCAGGATCAATGCGCTGACGCGTCGCCGCCAATATCACCTTCAGGAGCCCGTTCGCGTTCCGCAACTGACCTTTGGGAATCTCCGCGTGGACACCGATCAGTACCAGGTATTTTTCAAGGATAAAGAACTGGAGCTATCGCCCCGGGAATATAAGCTCTTGGCCTACCTGATCGTTAACAAAAATAAAACCGTTAGCCGGATGCAGATCCTCAATGCTGTTTGGGGAATTACTTTTGATAACCACAGCAATGTTGTGGATGTGTATATTTCCTACCTCCGCAATAAGATCGAGTTGGAAGGTGCGAAGTATATTTATACAGTAAAAGGTGTGGGCTATATGTTCAAAGAACAATAATGAAACTAAGACACAGGCTTTCCTTATATTCTATTTTGATATTCAGCGTCATCACGTTGATCATATCGGTGTTGATCTATTTTTCCTACTACTATCAGATGGAGAAAGCGGAGCGCTTGGGTCTGGAAAGTAAATCGGTGTTAGCCGCTATTTACTACTTGGATAAGGATGAATTGAGCAGTATGGAACATGAGGCCGTACAGCGTCAATTGTTCAAGACCTTATCGCGCAGGAATATTGTTGTCTATGACGCGCATGATGTCCGCAAGGCGGGTGACATGGCCGACACGGAGGATATCAGTGTTGAGTTCCTGAATTCCGTCAGGGCAGCCAAGCATAATTATTTTAAAACCGATCACTTTTTCTATAACGGAATCTTTTATGAAGATAATGAAGGTGATTTCGTCGTCGTGACGCGCGCGGCTAAGGATGAGTTCAACGGCCAGATGTCCTCCCTGTTGCAGATTTTGGTGGGCTCTTTCCTCCTGGGGTTGGTGGTTATTTATTTATTTTCCAGGTATCTCGGCTATATTGCCTATCAACCGATCATGAAAATCATCGACCAGATCAATGAGCGGAATAGCACCAATTTTGAAAAACCGATCCATCTGACCCGATCGTATGCTGAGATCCAGGACCTGGTCAACACCTATAATATCTTTGTGGACCGTATTGCGCAGACATTCAATGTGCAGAAAAACTTTATCGATTATGTCTCCCATGAGCTGAGGACGCCTATTACAGCGCTGTTGGGTACATTGGAGGTGACCAATCAAAGGGATCGGACCGTGGAAGAATATGAGGCCGTTATGGGGCAGCTGAAGCAGTATACCAATGACCTGCAGGAAACTTTGGAACACATGATGCTCTTATCGGGTGCCAAAACAAACTTTGAATTTAAGTCCCTCCGCATTGATGAGATCGTTTGGCAGGTCATCGAGAATGCCATTCTCTACTACCAGGCCAACGTCAATGTCATGATCGAGGTTGAAAATATGAATCTGCTCAAGTGGCATGGCAATGATAAGCTCCTTGCCCTCGCTTTCAATAACATCATCGAAAATGCCATCAAATATTCCAATAACAAACCCGTAAAGGTTCAATTGAAAGAAGACCAAGGAAAGCTTCTTGCCATCATTAGTGATGAGGGAATCGGTATTTCATCCCAGGATATGAAAAATGTAAAGCAGAACTTCTTCAGGGGGCAGAATACGCAAAATTACAATGGGAAAGGAATAGGTCTATCCATGGCCAACATCATCTTTAACCTGCACAAAATAGAACTGGATCTGCAGAGCGATCAGCATGGTACCCAGGTGATTCTCACATTCTAATTATTTTCTAATTTACTTCGAAATTCACTTTAATGTAGGGGTGCTAGTTTTGCATCAAACATTTATACGTGAAGAAACAACTCTTAACCCTCGTATTCCTTATCAGTACGGAAGCCATCTTTGGGCAGCAGCTAAGCCTATTGGATCTGGAGACCGCTTTTCTCAGGAACAATCTGCAGCTGATTGCCCAGAAATATCAAATCGGGCAGGCGGAGGCGTTGATCCGGCAGGAACGCTTGTGGCCCAATCCATCCCTTACTGTAGATAATGTGAATCTGTGGGCGAACTCCACCTTTGAAACCATGGAACCCCTTTTTGGATCTTTTGGTGCAAAACAACAGTTTGGAGCCGAGTTGGAGCAATTGATAGAAACGTCAGGCAAGCGCAAGAAAAGAGTTGTCCTTCGGGAATTGGAAAGTAAGGCCAATCAGCTTGAATTTGATGCCATCCTTCGAGAAATGAAATTAGACCTTCGGTCCACTTATTATAGTCTGCTGCGCATTAAGCAGGAAGAGCACCAATTGTTGCGTGTCCTGCAACTCTTCGAAAGACTGCATGCACAATATAAAGTACAGGCTGAAAAACAGCATATATCACAGGTCAACTATTACCGGGTGCATACCGAGTTAATCGGCATACAACGGGAAGTACTGGATCTGACCGCGGAAAGGCTTGATAAAATGAAACACCTGCGTGTATTGACGGCTTTGCCAGCACTGACCATTGCCGATCTGCAACTGGATAACATGGAACTTCCGGCTTTATCGGCATCGTCCGAGGAATTGGAATCTTGGAGTTTGGAGGCACACCCGAAACTTATGCAGCTTCGGAACGAGATCGATTTGGCCCAGCAACAGGTCCGCTTGGAAGTTGCCAATCGAATTCCTGATCTCAGCATGGTGATGAATTACGAAAGAGGAGGGAATGTGATGCGGAATTTCGTCGGTATTGGAGTCAAGCTGGATATTCCGGTTTTCAACAGGAACCAGGGCAATATCACTGCTGCTCGATTGCATCTTACCGAACAGGATCAACGCCTTCGTGCCGAAGAGCATGAAGTCACAGAAGCCCTTTCTCTTCATATGCGTGAGCTGGAACGCTATGGAACGCAACTGCAGGAATGGAAAGGACAGGAGGACGGACGGCAGGTCCAGGTGCTGGAAAACTATAGCAAATACCTCCAGGAGCAACAGGTGACCTTGTTGGAGTTTATCGACTTTTCACAGGCTTACCTGGAAGCACAAAAAGCCTATCTGGACCTGCAGGAAAAATACCTCAACGCATTTGAAACCGTTCAATACCTCATTGGAAAAGATCTGAAATGAAGAATATCCCAATCATACCCATAGTTTTACCACTATTAATCTGTTGTTATGGCTGCAATGGCAGCCATCAACAGCAGAAAACTGATGATGCACAAGCGAAGACCTATTGCCTGTCAGAGGCGCTGAAAACATCCAGTAGCCTTTTGGATGCTCCCGTAGCTCCGGTTGTTGAACAACTTACACTCTCCGGCAAGGTCGAGTACAATGAGAATGACTTGGTCAGTTTCCGTAGTCTGTTGTTTGGCGTGGTGGAACAGGTGGCCTTTGAGCTTGGCGATCAAGTGAAAAAGGGACAGGTATTGGCGAAAATAAAATCTACAGAAATTCAAGGGCTCTTTCAGCAACGGAAGTCCCAACAGAACCAGATCAGTCTCCTTGAGAAGCTATTGCATACCAAGCGGGACTTGCTCAAGGATGGGATGATATCCGAACCGGAGATGTTGGAGGTACAGCATGACCTGGAAACAGCACGCATTGAATTGGAACGGATCAATCAATCCTTGCAATTGTACCACGCAACGGGAGATGGGTATTTCCAGATCCTGGCTCCCAAAAATGGCTATATCATTCAAAAAGATTTAAGTCCCGGACAGATTATTACACAGGATAGTGAGCCGTTGTTCTCCATCTCCAATTTGCAGGAGGTGTGGGTGATGGTGAATGTCTATGCAAGTAACCTGAAATATGTGCACGTCGGAGATCAGGTAAAGGTCAGGACCATTGCCTATCCGGATCAGGTCTATTCGGGGAAGATCGATAAGATGTACAATGTTTTCGATCCGAACGAACACGTTATGAAAGCCCGAGTCATCTTGGAAAATCCAAATCTCCGTCTTATGCCCGGATTGATGGCAGACATTATTATCGACAAAGCACAGTCTTCCACCGAAGGTACCCGTGTGCCCAATCAGTCGCTAATTTTCAGTAATAACGAACACTATATCGTCGTATATCGGGATGATTGCCATATGCAGGTACGCAAGGTGACCATTCTGGCCAGTAATGAGGAGCATACCTACATCGCTGAGCGTTTGGATGCTCAGGAGAAAGTTATGGGCAGCAACGCGCTTTTGGTATTTGAACAGTTGAGAGATTAATAGGCATGAAGAAATTAGTGCAGCATATAGTTACCTTTTCCCTGCGGAACAGTACGTTTATCCTTTTTG
Organism: Sphingobacterium lactis; assembly: GCF_011046555.1. Classification (NCBI taxonomy): domain Bacteria; kingdom Pseudomonadati; phylum Bacteroidota; class Sphingobacteriia; order Sphingobacteriales; family Sphingobacteriaceae; genus Sphingobacterium; species Sphingobacterium lactis. The sequence continues at coordinate 3,128,218 of NZ_CP049246.1, read as the reverse complement.
CGACGATAGCTTTATTATTTGGAGGAGTTTATGCGTTGCGCCATACCGCTATCGAGGCCTTTCCGGATGTAACCAATACCCGGGCACGGATCATTACCCAATGGCCCGGGCGTTCCGCAGAAGAGGTAGAAAAACTGGTGACCCTGCCGATTTCCAAGGAGATGAACAGTATTCCCAGGAAATCGAATATCCGATCCATTTCGTTGTTTGGCTTATCGGTCGTCACGGTTCAGTTTGAGGACGATGTGGACGACTTCTATGCGCAACAGTATGTATCCAACAAGCTGGGCGGTGTTGACCTGCCGGAAGGGACGGACAGTTCCATTGAGCCGCCCTCAGGAGCTACCGGCGAGATCTTCAGGTATGTGTTGCGCAGTGATCTTCCCCTAAAGGAGGTGTCAGCGGTTCAGGATTGGGTCATCGAACGTGAGCTCTTGGGCGTGCCTGGGGTGGCCAATGTGATCAGTTTTGGTGGCGAGGAGAAGATCTACGAAATAAAAATCAACCCGACGGAGCTGAAGAACTTTAACCTTACACCATTGGATGTGTATGAGGCAGTTTCCAAATCGAACATCAACGTAGGCGGCGATGTCATCCAGCAAGGCGACCAAGCTTATGTGGTTCGTGGGGTTGGTTTATTAGATAAAATCGATGATATCGGCAATATTACCGTCAAGTTGAACGGTTCTACGCCGATCTTGATCAAGAACCTGGCGGAGGTTGAGGTTTCCGCTAAACCTCGGTTGGGGCAGGTCGGGCTAAATGATGCCGACGATGTTGTGGAAGGGATCGTGGTTATGCTTCGTGGGGAGAACCCTTCGGAAGTCATCGAACGCCTGAAGGACAAGATCGAAGAGTTGAACAGTCGGACCCTGCCTGAAAATATCCAGATCGAAACTGTAGTTGATCGAACGCTATTAGTCAATAATACCGTGCAAACGGTATCTAAAAATATTGTGGAAGGCGTATTATTGGTGTCCTTAATTGTCTTTGTTTTTCTGTACAATTGGAAGTCCACCTTTATCGTTGCGTCCGTTATACCCTTGTCATTTCTTTTTGCAATTATCATGTTGAAGTTTCAGGGATTGCCCGCGAATTTAATTTCGATGGGGTCCCTGGACTTTGGCTTATTGCTTGAAGGTACCTTAGTCATTGTGGAGACCGTTTTTGTGTCGCTGGCAACCCTTTCCCACCGGGTAGGACCCGAAAAGTTTGCCAAGATGAGTAAGCTGGGGGTGATCAAGAAAAGTGCAGGTAGCGTGGCATCCTATATCTTCTATGCGCTCATGATTCTGATCGTGGCCTTATTGCCTATTTTCTCTTTTCAGAAAGTAGAGGGGAAGATGTTCACACCATTGGCATTTACCTTGGGGTATGCCCTTTTGGGGTCCCTTATTCTCAGCCTGACGTATGTTCCTGCGATGTGCAAACTCCTATTCACGAAAGCCATCGAGGAGAAGGAAAATGTCGTTACCAGGTTTTTCAATACAAGTATTTATGGCCTGTACAGCATTTCTATGCGCTATAAGCGGGCAACTCTAGCCGTATTTATCGGATTACTCACCCTATGTGCCGTGAAATTTATGCACTACGGATCGGAATTTCTCCCGCAATTAAATGAAGGGGCGATATACATCCGTGCAACGCTTCCCAACAGCATCAATTTGGATGAATCCACCAAATTGACCAAGGAAATGAAAGCGATGATGCAGGCAAGCTGTCCGGAGATCGATTTCATTTTGACCCAGACCGGTCGTCCAAACGATGGAACCGATCCTACGGGGTTCTTCAATATCGAATTCAATGTCCAGCTGAAGGACGAAAAGGAATGGGAGCGGTCCATCAGTAAGGAGGATATCATTCAGGATCTCAGGGATAGGCTCGGGGCTTATCCAGGCATAAATTTCGGCTTCAGCCAGCCGATCCAGGATAACGTGGAGGAATATGTGGCTGGGGTAAAGAGCTCCTTGGTGATCAAGATCTTTGGTGATGACCTCTACCAATTGGAGGATTATGCCGACCAAGTATCCCGATCCATTGGCAAGGTGGAAGGGATCACAGATATCAATGTCTATAAAAATATTGGGTTACCGGAGTTGCGGATTCAGCTGCACGATTCCAAAATGGCGAAGTACGGGCTGTTCACAGCCGATGTACAGGCAGTCATTGCCATGACCATTGGTGGACAGGCAGCAAGTAAATTTTATGAAAAGGACCGGCAGTTTGACGTCGTCCTCCGGTTTAAGGAAGATTACCGGAACTCCGCCGAGAAGATCGGGAATATCCTTGTGCAAACTTCTTCCGGACAGCATATCCCTTTGAAAGAGATTGCTACCATTGGCTATGTGACAGGTCCGGCATTTATCTATAGGGAAGGAAATAGCCGATACATTGGTGTTGGGTTTAGTATAGACGGCCGGGACCTGGGCAGCACCATTGCAGAAGCAAAGGAAGTGGTGGCCAAAGATGTGAAACTGCCCAAGGAAAATTATATGGAATGGGCCGGGGAGTTTGAGAGCAAGGAACGTGCAAGCAAACAATTGATGACCGTTATTCCAATATCCCTATGCCTGATCTTGATTCTACTGTATAGCAATTTTGGCAATATGAAGGATACCATGCTCGCTGCGCTTACCATTCCTTTTGCGTTTATAGGTGGCTTCATTTCGCTATGGGCGACAGGGACCATTTTCGGTATCTCCGCCGGCATCGGTTTGATCATCCTCTTTGGGGTCAATACCATCAATGGTATTATCCTGATCGCGGTGATGAAAGAGCAACTCAAAAAACGGAAGTTGAAAGATGCCATTGATTTGGGCGTGAAAAGCAGGATTCGTTCCATTGTGATGATTGCCCTCATGGGTTCGATGGGGCTGTTGCCGGCAGCATTGTCTAGCGGAATGGGTTCCGAAATCCAGAAACCGTTGGCCATCATGATTGTAGGTGGACTATTGATCTGCCTTGTGCTCTCGTTTGCGGTACTGCCAGTCCTGTTCTATTACGCGTATCGCAAGGAACAGCAGGCTTAGCGGACGTATTATTATTGCCGGGATTTGACGCTGATGGAGCTAAATGCTGGCAATAATCATTACCTTTGCACTCATGAAGAAAAAGGAAGTTAAAAGTGCCAAAAAGCCTGAGTTTGCTAGGCCTGTAGAACGACATTTTTATGAGCTTGACCAAGCCTATGGCGCAGGAAACCTGACCGCGTATGCGATTTTCCTTGCCTTAGCCTTTTTTGGGATTATGGGACTCATTTGGATGATCCCTTTTCCACAATTGGACTTCCTCGTGAAAATGAACGCCCATACTTTCCTGAATTGGGGTTCCTTTTTTATTGCTATAGTTGTTTACTGCTACCTTAAATTAGCACCAACCTTATCCTATGCTGTACTTTTCTGTATCGGTATCATGAGTTACTTCATCGTTCAACTGGAATATGTGGAGCGCGATGGCGGACCTACGGTGATCTTGGTTTGTAGTATTCTGGCGCTGATTGGATTGGTTGGACTGTACCTGAGCACAAAGAAAGTCAATCCTTCCAACGGTATGTTCGGAAAACTGTTGACTATTGGACCGGTGTGGTTGTGGTCGAAAGTATTTGATCGGTTGAAGTGGAAATATTAAGTTTCTATATACGATAAAAGGAAAGAGATGCTGCGAAAGCATCTCTTTCTTGTTATATAGCGTTTTATTTGACTTGCAGCAGCTTATAGATGATTTTTGCAATGTCGGTATTGTCCAAGAATCCCTGAAAATGCTCAGCTCCTGGGCCATAGGCCAATAGCGGCACCGGGATGCCTGTATGATCGGTGGTTGCAAAGTTCCCCAAAACAGTACCTTCCTTCATTCCGGCATCCAGGACGACCAAACCTCCGGTTTCATGATCCGAGGTGACCAGGACCAATGTTTCCTTATCCTGCGCAGCGAAGGTCAACGCCTGACCTACCATACGATCAAAGCTCAAATACTCCGAAATAGAAAAGGATAGGGAGTTGCTGTGACCACCGCCATCGATTTTGGCACCTTCCACCATAAGGAAAAATCCTTTCTTCCCTTTTCCCAGGAAAGAAATTGCCGGTTGCAATGCGTGTTCAATAAGTCGGTAGGAAGTTTTGATCTCCGACTGGTCACTGTCCAATTTATTCCATTTATGGTCCACGCTATCTTCCGTGAGTATCAGTACCTGTTTGGCTTCAACGTTTTCCAAACCATCCACGGATGTACGGATTGCGAATTGTTGGGATTGCAAGTGTTTGATCAGCGTCGAATCTGGATCTTCAAATACAGGTGAGGGAGCACCTATAAGCAGATTGAGTTTTGATTTCAGGATGTCATTGGCAATTTGGTCGGAAAGATCACGTTCGGCAACATGCGTGTAAAATGCAGATGGGGTTGCCCCGGTGATCTCGTCGTTTGAAACAATGCCAGTCCGCATGCCGATAGCCGATAATCGATCAGGAATGTTCTGTACAGGATTGCCTAAACTATCTACGCCGATGTGTCTGTTTTTCGTCTTATATCCTGTTGCTATAGCGCTTCCACCCGCAGCTGAGTCGGTATGGTAGTTGTCGGTCGGTTGGGTAATCAAATAGCCGGTGTAAGGCATTTGTAGTACATTTAGCTTGCCGCGGTTGGCCATTGCCGATGCCCACAACTGGGAAAGTCCCGCACCATCACTGATCAGCAGGATGATGTTTTTTGGTTTTAGGCCTGTCTTGAACGTGGTTTGGATAGTTACAGGTTGATAAGGCGCAACTTCCTGATGATAATTACCGTGGTTATTCCGGAGGAATTCACTCAATTCAAAAGGTTTGTCGGTATTGATGTAGTCTATACCAATTTTCTGCCATTCATACCAGGTTGTTTTCGTGTCTGGTGCTGCCCAGAATCGAATTTTCTTACCGATGGTATGTACGGAATCAACTTTCGTCTGGATGCGCTTTAAATCAACGTCCGTCAATCGCCCCAATCCGTTCCATTTAGTAAAGGATCGAAAGGATTCACTGATCAACCCGATTCGTTCCAATTCCTTTTCAGAGTACTTTTCCTTGAGGTTTCCGTCGAAGAAGAATATTTCATCGTATTTGGCGAAATCCTTTGCGTCGGGCCGATTGCCGCTGATGACTAATTTGACGCCTTTCGGGTTGTTCTTGCTATCAAAAAGTTCACGATAGGGTTTTAATTGTTGTGTAAGGACTTCCAATATGGGACCGCCTGCAGTTTTAGGGTCGATCAGCAATTGCAGTTGGCCGTGTTCCGGATAGAGATAACCATCCTTGGTATGCTGAAAGGCCTTCAGGATGGGTTCCAGGTATAATTTCTTGAACGTGCGCTCAGGCGTTATCTCATGAGGGTCGTGTGCTACGTAAAGCTCCCCATCTTTCAGGAACAGATCGACTTCAATAGATCCGAATCCCAGCCCATAGGCTTGGTCAAAAGGGCTGTTTCGGGTATAATCATTGTGTGAATGTGCATTGGGAAGAAACGCGATAGGTTTTACCTGTGCTTCTGCAACCACGCCGATTGCACTCATCATACCGAAGGCCGCGTAAATTAGGTACTTTTGGATCATGTCTGAAATGTTTAGATTGTGGGTTGAGGATACTCTAAATTAACGAATATTCTTTGTATACCTCTTTTCCCGTATGCAAATGTACATCTGAACTGTTAACCTAATATTTCTTTGCTGTTAGTTGCTGGTTAAAAAAATAAACATATTTTTGTTCCGCACCACCTAAATAGATGATTCAATTTATATTTTAGTGCCATCAATTATTAACTATGAAAGATCTTCAATACCCTTTACATTTCAGGTTTAAGGTTACGAGTTTTGCGAATGACTTCACCGCTGTCGATGCAGCTGGAAATACTATTTATTACGTGCGCGAGAAAATTTTCACTTTTCGGGACCGGATTATGGTCTATCGTGATCAGCAGAAAACGGAATTGCTGTATGAGTTGGTGTCGAATAAACTAATCGACTTTCAACAGACCTTTACGATTTACGATGCGGAACAGCGGGTCGTGGGGAAGGTAAGACGGAAAACCATTCGCTCACTGTGGCGCTCTACTTTTAATCTAATGGATCCGGAAGATCGCTTGGATCACTCCATCAAGGAGAAAAATCCGTGGACGAAATTTTTTGACGGCCTTTTCGGTGAATTACCATTAATTGGGATGCTTTCGGGATATGTTTTTAACCCTTCCTACATACTTCGAAATGACGTAGGCGAGGAGATGTTCGAAATCAAGAAAGAACCTTCCTTTTTCGGTCGGAAATTTACGGTGCATAAAATCACGACGCGCGAGATAGATGATGAGCGTTTTGTATTGAGTTTGATGCTCATGGTCATTATGGAACGCAGCAATGGATAAAAAAAATCCGTCCTTTCAAAAAAGGACGGATTTCTTAGGCTTATCTCAAGCTATTTGTAGTCTTCTTTCTTGATGACATAAAAGTACTTCAACTGTCCGTTTTGTTCTTCCTCGTGGAATTTGACAGCCCCAATTTTTTTCAGTGCCCCCTGAGAACGAAGGTTGTCGGAAGCGACATGGTAAATCACCTGATCGACTTGCTCAAATGCAAAGTCCATCATCAGTTTTTTGATGGATTTGTTATATTCACCACCCCAATATTCCTTCTTTAAAAAACTGTAACCGATGGCTACGGAGTTTTCTGTTGCATTGAAGTTATAGAAGCTTGTGGCACCAATGACCATTTCTGTTTTGGCATCCAGAATCAGGTAAGCAATATTTCCGGACATTAACTTCTGGAAATACTTGGTGAATCCCAGTGGTGTATAGCGCATCTTATCAGGGTGCTGTGCCCGGATCTGCGGCTGCTGCATAGACCCATTCGTAGTCTTCCTTGACCATCGGAATAAGCTTCACCAGGTCATTGCTCAGTTCTTTTCGTTCCAACATAGCTTACTTAATTATACGTTTGATCTTATTGGATTTTTTAATCCATTTATGCACGGCATCGTAATCTTCTTGCTCGATCTTCTCATAGATATGCTGCAGCTGCTTGATATGTTCCTCCAACACCTCAAGTACATTGGTCCGGTTCTGTTTGAAAATAGGTGTCCACATGTCCGGTGATGATTTCGCTAAACGCACGGTCGATTGAAAACCAGATCCTGCAAGTTCAAAAATCCGACCCTGTGATTTTTCCTTCTCCAATACGGTAAGTGCTAGGGCGAAGGATGTGAGGTGTGAAATATGAGAGACATACGCGGTGTGCATATCGTGCTCTTCGGCAGTCATGAAGGAAGTCTGCATTTCCAATTGTTCCGTAATGGCATCTGCCACTTCAAAAGCATCTTCATCCGAACGGAATGCTTCTACATACACCATCATCTTTTCCTTAAAGAGATTAGGGATAGCAGCTTCAGGACCAGAATATTCCGTTCCGGCCATCGGGTGAGCAGCTACATAACGGCCACGGTTGGGATGGTCTTGAATAAGGTTCAGGATATTTGATTTGGTCGAACCCATATCGATAATGACCTGGTCGGTCACCTTGTCCAATATCTCCGGCAACAACACCATGATGCTATCTACGGGAATCGTCAGGATGATGGCCTTGCAGGATTGGATCGCCTCATCCAATGTCTGGATTTGATCCACCAGGCCTAATTGTAAAGCTTTCTTCTGGTTGATCTCACTTTTCTCAACACCGATGACCTGCTCACAAAATTTTGTTTCTTTTAGTCGGATACCGATGGAACCACCGATTAAACCAATTCCGACAATTGCTATATTCATTTTATTATTCGCTAAACTGTAAAAATTACCATCTACATTTTATTTCAAGGCTTGCTTGATACGTTCGATGGCTGTTTCATAAACTGCTGGCTTTGCACAGAGGCTGATCCGGATGTATTGGCTGCCCGCCGTTCCGAAGATAGCACCCGGTGTGATGAAAACATGTGCCTTATAGAGTACATCATCACAGATCTGATAAGCATCCTGGTAGGAAGATGGAATTTTTGCCCAGACGAAGAGCCCGACTTGATTCCGGTCATAGGTACATTCCAGTAGATCCATAATGGCAAACACCTTTTCCCTACGCTCTTTGTATTCGGCATTCAGCTCGCTATACCAAGAGGAATCTAAGCTCAATGCTTTCGCTGCTGCCAGTTGCAGTGGCAGGAACATGCCTGAATCCATGTTGCTTTTGAAGCGCATAATCTGCGCAATTCGGCTTTCCTTTGCAACGAGCATACCGATCCGCCAGCCTGCCATATTGGACGACTTGCTCAGTGAGTTCAGCTCAATGGCAACCTCCATGGCACCAGGAACCTCCATGATGCTCTGCGGGTTATCGTTTAAAATGAAACTATATGGATTGTCGTGACAGATTAAGATGTTGTGTCTCAATCCGAATGCGATAATTTCTTCAAATAGTGCTCGCGTTGCTAAAGCTCCAGTCGGCATATGCGGATAATTGATCCACATCAGCTTCACTCGGGAAAGATCCATTTTCTCCAGCTCCTCAAAATCCGGCAGCCAATTGTTTTCTGCAGTCAATGCATAGCTCACCGGTGTGGCACCCGTAATGGTTACCGCACTGGAATAAGCCGGATAGCCCGGATTAGGAATCAACGCCTCATCGCCTTCCTGAAGGTAGGTCATGCAGATATGCACAATACCCTCCTTGGAGCCGATCAATGGAAGGATTTCCGTGTTTGGATTTAAAGCAACGTGATAATATCGATCGTACCAATCCGCCATAGCTTGGCGAAGGGCAGGAGCGCCCTTATAGCTTTGATAACCATGGGTAGTGCCTAATGCTGCCTGCTCCTGGAGTACTTGGATAACTTCAGGATGCGGTGGCAGATCCGGACTGCCGATGCCCAGGTTGATCACTGCAGACCCGTTCCTGTTCATCTCATCGATCTCACGCAATTTCTTCGAAAAGTAATATTCTTCAGTCTGTTGAAGCCTTTTCGCTACTTCTATATCCATTGTTTTTAATTTGTCGATAAAATTATAAAAAGTTCCTCGTTTTATTCCAATTCTCTCAAACAATAAACTATCTAATTGAATATTTAATCGATTTATACTTTTTTAATAGCCCAAGTTTGATGAAAGCCTAGGGGGTGTAGCTTGGTTTTCGTGTTTTTGTTCGATCGTCAAGGGGAGGATATGCTGCGGACTTTGTTACGAACCGCAGTGTAATTATTCGTTTAAATAACTATTAAGAAAAACTAAAATAAATTTATTTTAAGAAAAATATCCTTGAATTTTATTATTCATCAACCTATTCTATTTCCGCTTGTATGGCATTGTATTCAACTAGTTATGATGAAATTAGCTATCCTTAAATTTCCTTTTTTCTCTAAATTGTTCTATTAAGACATTTAATTTTTACCGTATTGACATTTAAATTTATTAATCTATCTGAAAATTATTAATATTAATTCAAAGGAAAATATTAATTTTAGATTCAAAACAACAATATCGTATTTGACTAATAAATTAACATCGTATTTAATATTTATCATTCAGTTTTAGATTTATGAAGATTGTAGAATTATCAGGTGTAAAGGAGATTGCTCGAAGAGCTAATGTTTCAATAGCTACAGTGGATCGTGTGCTACATAATCGTACTGGAGTTGCTCAAAAGACCAAGGAGAAGATTCTTTCCATCATTAAGGACATGGATTACAAGCCCAACATTCTGGCCAAGCGTCTGGCATCCAAACGTATCTATAAGTTTGGTATCCTGATTCCTCAAGAATGTTCGGAGGCGGAGTATTGGAATGGTCCTGTTTCGGGAATTAAGGAAGCCCTATCAGAATTTGGGGATTTTGGCGTTGAGATCAGTTACCACTTCTTTGATAAAAAAGATCGGGATAGCTTTAAAAGCCAAACCGAAACCATGTTGAAGATGCAGTTGGATGGGGTGATCGTGGTGCCTGTTTTTATCGATGAGACCCGAGACTTTGCCATGCGCTGCTCGGAACGCCGCGTCCAATTTGTGTTTATTGAATCTGAAATTCCGCAGATTTCGCCTTTAAGTTATATCGGGCAGGATTATTACCAAGCGGGTAGGGTGGTAGGAAACCTGTGCCAATACCTGCTCCGTCCCGGAGATGATGTGTTGGTGCTCAATATTTCCAAAGCGCCGGATATACAGGAAAGTCTGCAGGAAAAATTAATGGGTTTTGAAGCTTTCCTGAGTGAATCGGATGTCCATTGTAAAGTCGATTCATTGGATGTCGATGCCAAGGGCATGGATGAAATTTCAAGCTTCCTGGACCATTACCTGTCAGAAAATTCCGTGAAATTGATCTATGTGACCAACTCCAGGGCGTATATGGTTGCTAAATACCTTGAAGATAGGGGATTTAAACATATCCGATTGGTCGGTAATGGATACCATGACAAAAACCTGAACTACCTGAAGAATGGCTACATTGATTTCCTGATCTGTCAGAAGCCGTTGGAGCAAGGGTACAAAGCTTTCTTGGCCCTATATGAGCATTTTATTGCCAAAAGAAAGGTGGAGCGAACCCAATATACGCCGATTGATATTGTCACTAAAGAAAATTATAAATATTACGAGAATTAAATGCAGGTAATAAAGAGAAAGAGGCGGGATGAAATAGGCATATAAACATGCTTCATCCGCCTTCTTTTATTGACATTGATTTGCAACAATTTTATACATGCAAAGGTGAAAAAAACCTTTACATACATTTTTTGCTACATTTGTAGTCTTAGTAATCTTCATGAGGACATACTTTAGACTGCTTTCATTTGCAAAGCCTATTGAGAAATATGCTATACCATACATCATCTGTACATTGATTATGGTCGTGTTCAGTACACTGAACCTAGCCTTGTTGGCACCCTTATTACACACCCTATTTAATGCTGAAGGTGCCGTTGAGCCCGTTGCGAAACCGGAAGGTTTTGACCTAATGGATTATTTCAACTATTTCGCCTATGATTTAAATGACCGCTTGGGGCCATATAAAGCCCTGCAGTATATCTGTATCGTCATTGTCGCCTCCGTATTCATCAGTAACCTTTTCCGCTACCTGTCTCAGCGGATTATGGAAAACTTACGGATCCATACGCTATTGAACCTACGAAAATCGGTTTTTAACAATGTTATGAACCTGCATCTGGGCTATTTTTCCAATCAACGGAAAGGGGATATTATCTCCAAGATCGCATCGGATGTTCAGGTGGTGCAGTTTTCCGTTACTGGAACCTTGCAGGTAGCCTTTAAAGAGCCATTGCAATTGATCGCCTATATGGTTATGTTGTTTGTCATCTCTACCAAATTGACATTATTTTCCCTTTTGGTCATTCCTGTTTCGGCGTTCTTCATTTCCAAGATCGTTAAGACCCTCAAGCAGCAGGCGCAGGAAGGGCAAAAGATCTATGCGAATATGATCACCCTGATCGAGGAAGCTTTATCGGGGATTAAAATTATAAAATCCTTCAATGCGGCGAATTTCATCAAAGGTCGTTTCGATCAAGAGAATGACAATTATGCAACCATTAACCGCCGAATGGTGCGCCGTCAGCAAATGGGGTCTCCTGTTTCCGAGCTTCTCGGTGTAGTGATGGTCGCTGTAATCCTGCTGTACGGTGGTAGTTTGGTGTTGAGTGGACAGGGTGATTTGGAAGCTTCTGCTTTTATCGCGTATATCGCCATCTTTTCTCAGGTCATGCGACCTGCAAAGGCACTGACCGATGCATTCAGCAACATCCATAACGGTATTGCCGCAGGTGAGCGTGTACTGCAACTGATCGATGAGCAGAATGAAGTGGCTGATAAACCGGATGCGAAACCAGTGACCGATTTTACGGATGCTATCACATTCAAGGATGTCAATTTTGCTTATGAGGACACCGATGTCCTAAAGGATATTGACCTTTCGATCGAGAAGGGCCAGACTGTCGCACTCGTTGGACCTTCTGGAGGCGGTAAATCAACGTTGGTAGACCTGATCCCTCGTTTTATGGACGTGACTTCAGGGTCGGTTTCGATGGACGGAACGGACGTCCGCGATTTGCAACAGGAATCCCTGCGGCAGCTAATTGGCGTCGTCAATCAAGAATCTATATTATTCAACGATACGATCTTCAACAACATCGCATTTGCGAATACCTCTGCTACTGAGGAAGAGGTGATACGTGCCGCGAAAATTGCTAATGCCCATGAATTCATCTTGGGGACCGAGCATGGTTACCAAACCAACATCGGTGACCGTGGTTCGAAACTCTCCGGAGGTCAGCGCCAGCGGATCTGTATTGCGCGCGCCGTATTGAAAAATCCACCGATCATGCTGTTGGATGAAGCAACATCAGCCTTGGATACGGAATCCGAAAGACTTGTTCAGGATTCGCTGTATAAGCTAATGGAAAATCGGACCACTGTTGTTATTGCCCACCGTTTAAGTACCATTCAGAATGCGGATAAGATTGTCGTTTTGGAGGGTGGACGCATCGTGGAAACAGGCTCGCATTTCGAATTGATCGGTAAGAATGGGTTATATAAACGCCTGATCGACATGCAACAATTTGTGGAAGCGTAAAACCGTTTCCTATAGCAATTGTGGGTTGATTTTTATACATTTGTAGGTAAGGAGTGAGAAATGGAATCAACAGAAAAATTAACGTTTTTATTAAACGATGAGAAATTATCTCCAGAGTTAAAGCGTATTGCACAGAAGGTGCTTGATGCTGAAAGGATTACGTTTGATGAAGGCGTTTACCTTTATGAACATGGAGAATTGGGATATTTGGGTGTGCTAGCAAACTATATCCGCGAGAGAAAACATGGTGACATCACTTATTTCAACAGGAACTTTCATATAGAACCCACCAACGTATGTGTGTACGACTGTAAATTCTGTTCGTATTCACGGATGATCAAACAGCGTGACGAAGGTTGGGAGATGGATGTGGATGGCATGATGGATATCGTGAAGAAATATGACGGTGAACCCGTAACGGAAGTCCATATCACAGGCGGTGTTGTTCCAAAGCAAAATTTGGAGTTCTATGCGGAATTCTTTAAGCGTTGCAAGGCACACCAACCAGATCTGCATATCAAGGGGCTAACCCCAGTAGAATATTATTACATTTTCAAGAAAGCAAAGCTTAGCCATTATGAGGGTATGAAATACCTGCAATCCTGTGGCTTGGACTCCATGCCTGGAGGCGGTGCAGAGATTTTCCATCCGGAAGTTCGGGAGAAGATCGCGCATGATAAATGTACGGCCGATCAGTGGCTGGATATCCATGAACAAGCGCATAAATTGGGCATGCATACCAATGCGACCATGTTATATGGGCATATTGAGGAGTTTTGGCATCGCGTGGACCATATGGAGCGTTTGCGCCAATTGCAGGATAAAACGGGTGGATTCCAGACGTTTATCCCCTTAAAATTCAGAAATAAAGACAACCAGATGCACGATGTGCCTGAAGTATCGGTTATTGAAGATTTAAGGAACTACGCCATTGCGCGGATTTACATGGACAACTTCCCGCATATCAAAGCCTACTGGGCGATGATTTCCAGGAATACTGCACAGATGTCCCTAAGCTTTGGCGTGGATGACATCGACGGTACATTGGACGATACAACGAAAATATACAGTATGGCAGGTGCCGAAGAGCAGAATCCGGCCATGACAACGCAGGAGTTGGTCGAGCTGATCAGAAACGTAGGCCGCCACCCGATTGAACGCGATACGTTGTACCATGTGGTGACGGATTATAAAGATGTAGTTTTTGAGGATGCCAATCCCAAGAAACAATACTATAAACTACCGGTAGTGAATTCATAAGCAGGAGAACACGTGAAGAAGACATTTTATTTTATACGCCATGGGCAAACAGATCTCAATCTGAAAGGTATTGTGCAGGGCAGGGGTGTGAACAGCCCATTGAATGAAAATGGAATCAAACAGGCTCAAGCATTTTATGAAGCGTATAAATCGGTTCCATTTGATAAGATCTACACCTCGACACTGTTGCGGACCCACCAAACCGTAGCACCCTTTCTGAAGGATGGCGTGCCGATGGAGCAATTGGTTGGTCTGGATGAGATTTCCTGGGGAATCTATGAAGGGCAGGAACAGAACGAAAATATCCTGACAGGCTTTGAAAAGGTAGTCAATTCCTGGCGCAATAATGATCTGGATCTGGCCATAGAAGAGGGGGAATCACCCAATCAGTTGGTCAGCCGGCAACGGGAAGCCATTGACTACATGATCAATCAACCGGGAGAGGAAACAGTTCTGGTGTGTATGCACGGCCGTGCACTGCGCATCTTACTCTGTCATATTACCGAAGTGCCGGTTTGCAAAATGGATGATTTTCCGCATACCAATACGGCGCTATACAAATTGGAATATGAAGATGGCCGCTTCTCCATTGTCGATCATTACAACATCAAACATCTAGAAAGTTTAGTGAATGAATAAAATTAAGGTATCTGCTGTCTCCTATACCAACACCCTGCCTTTTCTACAGGGAATACGGGCTTCAGATGTGATTAATGATATTGAGCTATCGGTTGACTATCCCAGCGAATGCGCGCGGAAAGTAATCGAGGATGAAGTGGATATGGGCGTTATTCCCGTAGCTGCTTTGACGAAACTCGAAGAATACCATATTATCGGAGATTATTGCATAGGAACAGAAGACTATGTGGATTCGGTTTTTATCTTTTCCAACAAACCGATTTCGGAAATAGATACTCTCTTATTGGATAAGCAATCCCGCACATCCAATGGTCTTGCTCGAATTTTACTGAAGCACTATTGGAAAAGAGATGTGCAGGTGCTTACGGAAGGCGAGGCAGATGCCTACGTATTGATCGGAGATCGCACCTTCGGTAAGAAAGAAGAAGTGCCGTACGTTTATGACCTTGGGCATTATTGGCGGGAATTGACAGGTTTGCCTTTTGCCTTTGCCGTTTGGGTATCCAATAAAAAACTACCTGATGCCTTTGAGGAAAAATTCAATGCTGCCCTAGCGGAAGGGGTATCCCGACCGGATGATGTGATCCCCGGACTTCCCGTATTTCCCAATTTCGATTATCATAAATATTTAAATGAAAATTTGAATTTTCACCTTACGAATGAGAAAAGGCAAGCAATAGAAAAGTACCTAGCTTGGTATGCCGAATTGGAGCAATAATTAGCTTGTATTCAAAATCATAGCAAATACTATTTCCAATTAAACTAGAGGTGTTTTTCTGAATATTGGTCTGATAAAAACATAAAGGCATCCCAAAGGATGCCTTTTATTTTTATGAAGTTTTTTGCTCTTCCTTACTGCATATAAGAAAGCAGTAACATCAACCATCCTACGATCATCAGCAATCCGCCCAGTGGTGTAATTGGACCCAGGAAGCGAAGATTAACTTTGAGCACATCTTTCAGGCTCAAAAAGTAAATACTTCCCGAAAAAAGGATAGTCCCCCAGAAGAGACCATAATAAGCCCATTTTCCATAGCTTGTGCTGAAATCCGCGTGATAGCCAATTATTAGTAAGGTAATGGCTGCATACATCTGATAACGGACGCCTACTTCAAAGGATGCCAATCGTTCCTCAGATAGGACCTTCTTTAAAGCATGTGCACCGAATGCACCTAAAACAATGGATAAAATGCCAAAAATGGCGCCTGAAATTAATGCTGCTTGATTCACTAGCGATATGTATTGATGAATTATTTTGTTGCTTTATCCACTTCGGCCATGATTTCAGCTTCTGTCGGTACGCCAGCTTTTGACCAGGCAATTTCTCCCTTTCTGTACAGGGTTAATTGCGGAATGCCGCGGACATTCAGAACCTTCATCAATTCCTTATTTTGGTCGGCGTCTAATTTGAGGACCTTAACCTTTGCAGCCTGTTCTTTTTCTATTTTTTCAATGGTGGGTTTGAGTTCCTGACATGGGACACACCAAGCTGCCGAAAAGTTGACCAATACCACATCTGCAGCGTTGATCGCCTTGTCAAAATCCTCTGTGCTCATGCCTGCCGCTTCCTTACCGCCATTGGGTTTGATTTCCGGCTTTTCCGCATTGCGCCAATCCATCATTCCTCCGGAATAATCGAAGACTTGAAAACCTTGCTGTGTAAGGTATTGGGCCGCTTGTTTGCTGCGTCCGCCACCTAGGCAATAAACATAAACAGGTTGTTCCTTATCCAAGGATTCGATTGCTTTTGCAAATGCCTCTTTTTCCTTCCAATCGATATTTGTGGAATTTGGGATATGTCCGCCCTGGTATTCTTCAGCAGTTCGAACATCAAGGATCTGCGTTTGCGGTTTGGCAATCATTTCCTCCATTTTCTTGGCATCGATCTTTTCCTGCGCCTGCACATTGAAGCATGCGGCAGTGATCAAGGCTGTAAAGAATAATTTTTTCATGTTTTCTTTCTTTAGTTTTTCAGTACAAGGGTTATCCCTTGCGTAGGTATTTCGTTAATATAACGATGGTTTGCCCTTCAATCTTGCCCTCAATCTGCTCTGTATTGTCAGGAACGAGTCGAATATTCTTAACAACAGTTCCTAATTTAGCGGATATACTGGAGCCTTTTACATCCAAGGTTTTAATCAGAACTACTGTATCACCTTCAAAAAGGCGGGTTCCATTACTATCTTGATGGAATTCAACCGTTGCTTCAGATTCATGGTCACCGGTTTTCTTGGCCCATGCCAGGGTTTCATCATCAAGGTAGAGGATGTCCAGGTTATTGGCAGCCCAAGCTTCATTGCGCAAACGGCTTAACATACGCCAAGCGACAACCTGAACGGCAGGAAATTCGGACCACATGGTGTCACTTAACACTTTCCAGTGCTCAGGATCAATCTGTTCCGTTTTTTCTAGCTGTCCTTTGCAAACAGAACAGATCAAAATACTGTTGTCTAAGGTAGGGGTTGATGTTGGGGGTACTTCGTAGATGTCGAGATTTTCTGTGGAACGGCATAGTTCACATTGATTTTCACTTCTACTTTTTAAATCGTCTAATAACATACGTTTGGAAATATTTACTGTTCCCAAAGATAATGATTTTAAATGAGGGGAATGTATTGTAGATTCGTAAACAAATTCTTGTGGCAAAGAATTTGTAGTAGAACCGAAGCAAACTAAATTAAAATAGAAATATATTTATGAAATGGCAAGGAGGCCGCCGTGGCGGCAATATCGAGGACCGCAGGGGCATGTCCGGAGGTCAGAAACTAACGTTAGGTGGAATTGGTGGTGTAATCGTACTGCTGATCAGTTATTTTATGGGTGGAGACCCTGGAGAATTGCTGAATCAGATGGGCGGTCAGCAAGCCACTGTCAATGAACAAGGGGAATATCAATCCACGCCTGAAGAGGACAAATTGATGCATTTTGCCGATGTGGTGTTGGCTAGTACGGATGATGTATGGAGCAACATTTTCCAACAGAATGGAAAATCCTATCCAAAGCCAGCTCTAGTGGTGTATACCCAGGGAACAGAAACTGGCGGTTGTGGTATGGGGCAATCCGCATTCGGACCATTCTATTGTCCAGGCGACCAAAAGGTATATCTGGATCTAAGTTTCAATAGGGAATTGTCGCAGAAATACGGTGCTAAAGGCGAATTTGCCTTGGCGTATGTTATTGCCCATGAGGTTGGCCATCACATCCAAAATATCTTTGGCGTGCTATCGCAGACCAATGCCATGCGTTCAAAAATGAGCGAGCGTGATTACAACAAAATCTCGGTCATGACTGAACTACAGGCCGATTTCTACGCTGGCGTATGGGCACATCACTTGAATGCGATGACTGATGTGGAAATTACCTACGATGATATTGTTGAAGGGATGCGTGCAGCCGCAGCGGTAGGGGATGACCATATCCAAGAGCAGGCTTACGGACAGTCCAATCCGGAATCTTTCACCCATGGTACATCCGAACAACGTATGTACTGGTTCAAGAAAGGATACGAAACGGGAGACATCAACCAAGGAAATACCTTCGAGGATCCGAGCTTGCAATAAGAAACAGGCTATTGGACGAGTAGATTGCAACCCCGTATATCGGAATTGTCGAATCGACCAAGAATTTCAAAAGACCCATCGGGATGATATTTTCCCAAATCTTGGGTCGCTATAAATGAACAGGAGTGATAATTGGCTAAATCAATGACATTTATTGCTCCTGTTTTTTTGTTGTCCAGCAGCGTCAATGGATCATTGGTGTCGCGGATCAATATCTTCATCCATTTTGGGGTATGGAATAGCCCTTCTCCATAGGAATAACCCTGAGATAGCAATTCCGTCATTCCGTATTCAGAATGGATGGCAGGTACATTAAAGCCTTTGCACAATAGATCGTGGAGTTCTTCACGGACCATTTCCTTTCGTTTGCCCTTCATGCCTCCAGTCTCCATTACGATCAACTCCGGAAAATCAATCTGATAGTTCTCGATCATATCCAACAGGGCATAGGTAACTCCAAACAATATCGTTTTTGTACCTTTCGCTTTTAAGTGGAGTAGGGCATGATAGAGCTCATCATGGTTGTACAGAAAATACCCACTTTCAGCTTGTTTGGAATGCTTGATCAGATCATCGACCATGTAGATCAGGGAAGAGCCAGAACGCTCCAAATAGGAAGGTAGCAGAGCTAACACAGCAATGTCAGCAACCGATCCATAAAACTGTTCAAAAGCTTTCCGGAAACTTTGTTCATAGAGCGCCTTATCAGCAACCAAGTGCTGACTGGTCACCATGCCCGTAGTTCCCGAAGAAGTGAAGATTACCTCTGGTGAGGAACTTTCCGTAATGATTTCCTGCGTCTTGAAAAACTGGATGGGTAAAAATGGAATATCACGATAGTGCTTAACTGATTCAGGCAATATATTCAGTAACTCCACATACATTTTGTACACAGGCACCCGTTGAACCTGCTGCTGAAAGATCTGCAATGCAATTTCATTAAATTCCTCTTCGTTCTGAATAGTAAAGATGCGATCAGCGATTTCCATTGCTGCAAATATAGGGGTTGTAATTCAGAATTCGATACCGCTTTTAACCAGATTACGAATAGTAATCGACCACCTATTTCCTCCCAGCTAATATCCCCCATAGGTCTTACTACGCAAAAAAAAATCTCCATGATTTCATATCATGGAGATTCATCAAATAATAATCAAGGTTCTTAAGTAAAAAACAACCACTTCCCACCCAATATCCCCCATAGGTCTAAATACTTAATACTACCTACTAACTACGCAAAAAAAATCTCCATGATTTCATATCATGGAGATTTTTTTTGCTAGAGCATTCCGCCACAAACCGGTAGTACCTGTCCGGTGACATAGGCCGATAAGTCGGATGCCAGGAATAGACATGCATTGGCGACGTCTTCCGGTTCTCCTGCGCGTTTCAATGGGATATTTGCTTCCCAGCCTTCCACGACTTTAGGATCCAGTACATCGGTCATTTCGGTTCGGATAAATCCTGGTGCCACGACGTTAGTACGGATATTACGAGAACCCAACTCCTTCGCTAAGGATTTTGAGAAACCGATAATTCCTGCTTTTGATGCGGCATAATTTGCCTGGCCTGCATTTCCTTGAACACCCACAACTGAACTCATATTGATGATGCTACCCTTACGGTTTTTCATCATCACCTTAGCTGCCGCTTTGGATACATTGAAAATGGATTTCAGATTCACATTGATCACATCGTCCCAGTTCTCTTCGGTCATGCGCATCAACAGACCGTCCTTGGTGATTCCGGCGTTGTTCACGACAATATCTAAAGTGCCAAAATCAGCAACAATATCATTAATAAGTTGTTCAGCTTCATTGAATTTGGAAGCGTCTGAACGGTAACCTTTTACCTTTGTTCCGAATTGTTCAAGGTCTTTTTCTAGAGCCTGTCCTTTCTCAACGGATGAAAGGTAGGTGAAAGCTACATTAGCACCTTGCTCAGCAAAGACTTCTGCAATTTTGCGACCTATACCTTTTGATGCCCCAGTGATTAAAGCTGTTTTTCCGGCTAGTAATTTCATATAGTATTTTAATTATGTTCACGAATTCTGCGTCCACAAAAGTGGAAAATAAACTGCATAATACAAAAAAACTGGCGGATTCGGGACTTTCAACGGGCTAAAAAGTCTAAAATTGGTAGAATCGAATAAGGGAATATGCTGTTATTGATAAAATCACAAATATTTGAAACGTTTCTGACAAATTTATTCGCTATAATATAAACTGAATATTAATTTTGTATTTCATTTAAAAACCATGGGTAAGAAAACAAAAAAAACGGAAGTAGACGTTGTTCTGATCGGTGGCGGTATCATGAGTGCAACGCTAGGGACGTTGATCAATGAGTTAAGTCCAGACATAAACATAGAGATAATCGAACGTTTGGATGTAGTTGCCGCAGAGAGTTCAGATGCTTGGAACAATGCCGGAACGGGTCACTCAGCCCTTTGTGAGTTGAATTACACACCTGAACAACCTGATGGGAGTGTAAAGATCGACAAGGCAATCAATATTGCAGAGCAATATGAAATCTCAAAGCAGTTCTGGTCTTACCTGGTAGAGAAAAATATCATTAAAAATCCAAGTCACTTTATCCGTCGTGTTCCCCACATGTCCGGAGTTTTTGGTGAGAAGGATGTAAAATTCTTAAAAACAAGATACGAGACCATGACCAAGGAAAATCTTTTCAAGGGCATGGAATATACTGAGGACAAGTCGATATTGGCGGAATGGGTTCCATTGATGATGGAAGGCCGTGACGGCAATGAAGCGGTTGCTGCAACCAAAATGGATATCGGTACAGATGTTAATTTTGGCGCTTTAACCAGAGACTTGATCAACTACTTGGATGGCAAGGACAATATCAAACTGTCGCTGAACCAAGAGGTCAAAGATATCGACCGTGAAGATGACGGCCGTTGGGAAGTGGAAGTGAAGGACCTGAAAACAGGAGAGAAGCGGGAGATCCTAGCGAAGTTTGTTTTCATCGGTGCTGGTGGTCACTCCTTATTGTTATTGGAAAAATCCGGAATCCCGGAGGCAAAGGGTTATGGTGGTTTCCCGGTAGGCGGGCAATGGCTACGTTGTACCAACGAGGAAATCATCAAACAGCATCATGCCAAAGTGTATGGAAAGGCTTCTGTTGGTGCTCCACCAATGTCCGTTCCGCACCTGGATACCCGTTATATTGATGGAAAACAAGCTTTATTGTTCGGACCTTACGCCGGATTCTCGACGAAGTTCCTGAAAAAAGGCTCTTATTTTGATTTGCCTGCATCCATTAAATTGTCGAATATCCGCCCGATGCTTTCTGCAGGATTGGATAACCTTCCGTTGACAAAATACTTGATCACGGAAGTCATGAAAAAACCTCAGGATAAATTGGATGCCCTGAAACAATTCATGCCGACTGCAAAAATGGAAGATTGGGAAATCGAGAAAGCAGGCCAACGTGTTCAGGTGATCAAAAAAGATCCGAAACACGGTGGTATTTTGGAATTCGGAACAGAGGTAGTATCCAGTGCCGACGGTTCCATTGCAGCACTGTTGGGCGCTTCGCCTGGTGCATCAACCTCGGTGGCCATCATGATCAACCTCTTGAAAAGATGTTTCCCTGAGCGCGCCAAATCAGAAGCTTACCGTAAGAAATTACGTGAGATGATCCCGACCTGGGGCAAAAAATTGAACGATGATGCGGAATTGTGCGAAA
The DNA here is from genome assembly GCF_011046555.1 of Sphingobacterium lactis. Lineage (NCBI taxonomy): Bacteria > Pseudomonadati > Bacteroidota > Sphingobacteriia > Sphingobacteriales > Sphingobacteriaceae > Sphingobacterium > Sphingobacterium lactis. Next base: position 3,106,485 of record NZ_CP049246.1, on the reverse strand, counting down.
GCACACGGACGCGTACAACTGAAATATTGCAGTTGAATAAATAATATATACCTTACTTATGGGGTGCTGATATGTCCTGCCCAACGGCAGGACATATTTTTAGGCTGAGATTATACCCAATTCTGCATCGAGCGGAAGGAACCTGATCCAGGTAATGCTGGCGTAGGAATGATTTATTACCCTCCTGTACTTCCATAAGTTTACTATCCTATTTATGGAAGAAATTATCGATAATATTGTGCATGGTTTTCTGCAGACCTCCTGGTTGGAGCGATTTTCGGTCGTATGCGGAATTATTCAGGTGCTGCTCTCCAAGAATAATAAAGTATCCACCTATTTCTTTGGCATCTTAAGTATTCTCAGTGGTATGCTTGTTCTCTTTTCGGCCGGCCTGTATGCGGAAATCGTGCTGAACATCTATTACTTGATCATGAGCATATATGGTTGGTACTTCTGGCTCAGCAATAAAGAGGCTGCACAACAGCCCATCAGTACATCCAACCGGCGGGAATGGACGATTGTCCTTTCCATTGTTTTCGGAGGTTTCCTGCTGTTCTATTTACTGTTGAATAAATTGACGGATTCGGATGTTCCGATCTGGGATGCGTGGGTCACCTCAACAGCCTGGGCAGGTATGTGGCTGCTTGCCAAGCGGAAAATTGAAAATTGGATACTCCTGAATATCAGTAATCTATTTGCAATACCTTTATTAATCCATAAAGATCTTTATTTATTTGCTGCGTTGACAACCTTTCTGTTCATCGTGGCCATCTTTGGGTTCTTTAACTGGAAACGTATTATGAAATCACAAGAATTGAAAGGAATATGACCTTAACGAACGAACAGATTATCCAAATTCGCGAGTTGCAAGCGGCGGGTATACAACACAAAGCATTGACCCAAGCGCAACTGGATATGATTTATACGAACAATTGGTTCAACCTGTGGGTACCGCAAGATTTGCATGGGCTGGAAACGTCATTTCCCCAGGGATTGGCAGTACTGGAAGAGTTGGCCTATTGGGATGGTGGTCTTGGCTGGACCGTGACCCTGTGTTCTGGTGCAAATATGTTTGCCGGATTTATTGATCCTGAATTGGCCAAGCAGGTTTGGACTGATCCTAAGGTATGTTTAGGCGGGAGTGGGCAAGTAGGGGGCAAGGCAGTCCGTAAAGGGGATGGGTATGAAATATCGGGGATGTGGAGTTATGCCACTGGAGCACCCCATCTAACCCATTTTACATTGAATGCGGAAATTTACGATGCCGGGCAGCAGGTTTTCCAGCCAGATGGTGAACCCTTGATACGATCGTTTTTTGTACCCCGAGATCAGGTTCTAGTTCATTATGATTGGGATACATTCGGGCTGGAGTGTACGGCAAGTCATTCTTTTTCCCTGGATCAGGTGTGGGTTCCAGCATCATATGCCTTCCAATTGGATCCTTCGCACAAGCAATCTACATCCGCATTGTTCCAGATACCATTTATGCCATTTGCGGAATTGACCCTTTTGGTGAATTATATAGGCATGTTCAGAAGGTTTACGGACTTGGTGGAGAAATATTATTTTGAGAAATCTACAGATCGGAAATGGGCAGATTTACACAGTAAATCCAGGTTCAAAGAATTGGATGAAATCCAGGTGAAGCATGCCGCTTCGCGTAAGGATATTTTGCAGTTAGCCGAGTTGCTATGGACCCAAGCGAAAGCATCGGAACCAGCAATAGATTCCTCGTTGCTCAACGAGATCGCTCAGAAATCAAGAGCTATTGTCTCAGAAATCAGAAACGATACAACAGCACTCTTTCCTTTTCTGGGGATTAGGGCAGCCCAAAGGACATCCGAATTAAATATTGTCTTTCGCAATTTGTTCACGGCTAGTCAACATAGCTTATTACGGTAAGGGGTTCCGTTTCTTAAATCTACGTGTCAAAAAATAAAAGGGGCGCTGGTTGTTAACCAGATGCCCCTTTCTGCTATAGTGTATAGTTTGGTATCGTGTTCTTCGCTGCTTTACTATTATTGTGGCATCCGGGTCAATGACCGGAAGTGTGCCCAGGTCAGTCCATCCCGGGCATCCACCAAATAGAGCCCATTGTTGTCTCCTATGATGTAAAACCCCCTTTCATTATAGAAATATGGAGTAATTTTGGCTTTGGCGGCATTTATCTCCTCACTGGATGGATGCTCTTCTACAATATAGCGTTCAAAATAGACGCGACCATCATCCGTAAATTTGGTCAATTGTCGGTCCATTCCGAGAGCAATATCTCCACTTTTCATAATAAATGCGGCTAAACCATGGATGACCGGTGGCTCATCCTCAATGATGAACGTCGGAAAGATGGAGAAGAATTCAACCTCATTAATCGCCCGCATATTGGCAATATCCAATTGGTCTCGGGTGCTGAGCCCAGCATAGGAGCCCCAGCCAAAATGTGCATCATGCCCTTTGAAGTCACTGACGATTTTCAGATTATAACGCTTAGGCTTAGGTTCATTGGTGATGGTAATCCCCTCATCGAAGATTGCTGTAAATTCCGATTGCGATTGTGGTTTCAGCTTTCGAAATTCAACACCACTATCGGAGAATGGTTTCTGCAGGACAATACCGTCCTGATCAAAATAATATTTTGAAGTAAATGCTTTAAAATCTTCATTTGTTCCATAGTTGATCACAAATTCCTTTCGCAGGGTGTCTAAAGCAATATCAAAACTCTGTCCGCCCTTATTGAGATAGAAGAAGAATCTTTTCATCGAAAATATCTTGAAGAGGTCATCTTTGTTTTTCGCCATGCTGTTGTTTCGAAGTGCTTGATTCTTTTCCGGAGGACATTTGTACAGTTTTAGTTTAACACCGACACCATTTCCATCCAGGAATAGGGTGTCATTCACGATCTTATTAAACGTGTACAAGCTGTCCAGTCCCCCAGCATGATCTATGAAGTTGGCAAACGGGGAATACTTTGGGAAACTGAAAGAAGGGCTGCCGTTGTGAACGGCGAAGTTTATTTTTCCAGGTTGGTACTTGGTATACCTGATGGCATAATCTACCAGGAAGTCGATTTCATTTTCATTTTTAAAATTAATCAACCCATAATAGACACCATGGTCATTCGGGCGTTCCATGATAAATTCCCAACCGGATTGGTGAGCGGTGAGAAGGGTTTGGTAGGTTTCTAATTGTTCCTCTGCTGGAACCCATACCTTTTCAACCTCATGTTCGGTAAAAGCATTCTTATTACAGTTGCTCAGACAAAAAATCAGCAGAAGACTAATAAGTAAATTTTTCATAATGCAATTGATTTAATTGAATCTAACCCAGATATTTCCGTTTTTGGCATTGACCAGGTCATAATCTGTCGGTCCAGTCTGAAATACATAAAATCCCGCCTCATCAAACCACTGGTCATTGAATCTGCGCACAATGATGATGCCTTCAGGACCAGGATTATAGCCATATGCTTCGATATCCTTGATGTGTTTCATGATGCCTGTTTGTTCTTCAATATGGGTGAAAAACAAAGGACCAACATATCTACTCCCGGTCCTATAGACCAGGTACATGGCATCATGTCGAGTCTGGTTAACATTGGACAGGTAGAATCCACCGATAAAATCTTCCAAGCCACGAAGACCTATGGCATCATGGACGCCATCGATGGTAAACATATGCCTGGAATGGAATTGCTTAGGTATTTCACGGAATCGGGTGGGCGCCAAGCGATCGATGTATAACGGCGCATCGAGAGCAGTAATTTTTATTTCCTTGTTATTGATGACAAAGCTTCCCTGATTATTTCGGGCATCGACTTTGAAATCCGTGATTTCATTGAAGACCTCTCCAGCCAATTCAACAGGTTCCTTGAAGCGGATACCATAATCATTTGCCGTATAAATTCCCATGGTCTGCTTGAAGGTTCCACCTTCTTGGTGATAGAAAGCTATGGAATTGATATGGGGTGAAATGGTAAATGTAAAATCCGTATTATTGATCGTTACTTTTTTATGGTATTTGGGGAAATCATTGATTTCTGCCATCTTCCTGTTGAGTGCATAACTATTTCTGATGAAATTGACATCCTGCCCCAAAGAGGCGCGGATCAGCAACAGCGTACTGCCATTGTGATTGCCTTTGAGCTGGATGGTGTCTTTTGAAACCTTCATAAAAGAAAATTCAAAATCCGAATAATGCCCTTGTCCCCGGGCACCACCAAATACAAATTCATCCGGATCGGAAAGTAAATGAAGGTAGGAATAGGTGTCAAAGCTCAGGGATGGGGTCTGATCCGCAACCACGCGAAAGGAGCTTTCCATTTCTTCAACCGTATACCGTTCGTCTAAGTTGGCCGAGGTCCTTACCCTGTTGTTTTCGGTAAATACAAAGCGAAAGGTGAATCCACGCCCACCTCGTGGAAATAGATAGCCAACCCAACCACTTTCGGCCTCCGTCAACATATCCATATATTCTTCATGTACGCGGAACAACTTTTCATCGGGTCTTTCAGTTTTAATCTCCTCTTTTGTACAAGAGGAAAATAAGACCACTATAAATAGATAATATAATATATTCTTTTTCATGAGCTGATTAATTATAGGCTAAGCGCCAAATGGCATCCTGAACTTCACGTTGCAATTCCCGAAAATCAATATTGAAGGAATCCTTGAAATATTTAACGATCAAACTTTCTTTTAAGCGAAATATATGGGTGACTTCTTCATAATATTCCGCTACCCAGTTGTAGCTACCTTGACCTTCAATCAATAGATAGGCGATCGTTTCCACGAAATCCTCGGCTTCTGAAGCTTTGGCATAGGGCGTGACCAACCCTTGAGAATTGGCTGTTTCCGAATTGGTGTTATACCAAGTTGGGGTATAATGTTCGGTGCTGATTCCGCGCCATTCCTCTGGATAGTGGATGTTTTGATGAAGAATATGTGCATACTCGTGGTGGATGGTGCGGAACATGTCTTCCAGTGAACCGATATTGTCAATCAAAAAGTCATTGACGTTGTACAATACTATTTTTGTTCCACCTTCTGCCCGACCAATAATTTCTGAACCATCGCTTTCAAATTCAGGGCTACCCACCAATACGAATTTCGTCAGTGGAAACCGGCGCAAAAATTCAGACCCGCCAGCTTTCTCATAAGGTTTCATCCATACTTCTTTAAGTGCGGTTAAAACAGGGTAAATTTGATTTTCCACAGGTGGTACCAAAGTTCTGTTATGGTTTACCTCATAAGGGTTCCATTTGTACTTAATTTCGATGTTATACGGTTTTGTAAACTCATTGAAAATGAGCTTGTCAAGTTCCGTTCGTTCCCAGCGCTCACCGCCGAGTTCAAATAAAGGCTTCTCTGATAGTGCAGGTTCTTTGGCGCAGGAGCCTAAAAGAATGCACAGGAGCAACAGAAATAATGTTTTTGTTTTCATTGTTTGCTAATTTAATTACCGTGGATTCCGTTCTACACCTGACATAACTGCTTCATCAGGGATCTGGAACATGCGTAGATTACTGTTCGGGCCAAGGATATATTCTTCCGATCCATCATATAGCATATGTCGTACTGTAATTCTGTGGCGCAGGATATCCATCCAACGCAAGCCTTCAAATAAGAATTCAACGCGTTTGAAATGCAGCGCGGTACGAATGATGTTTTCCTCCAGGTTTTGGTTGCCGTAATAATTGTTGATCTTGGTGACATTCAGGTTATGGACAGCGGGTACATATTCCCGAACCTCCGTGTTGTAGATCACCTTTTTGCTGATGAAGGTATTGAGTAGTTCTATGGCAGAATCAAATTGTTGCAGCCTGGCCAGTGCTTCCACCCAATTGAGGAGGAGCTCATCTCCTGTAAATAGTGGGATCTGGTTGTAAGGAATTCCAAATGAAGCATTGACATTCGCGGTTACAAACTGTTCCCTGAATTTCGGGATATGAATCACCAGCGCATTGCCACCGAAGAAGCCATAGGTCATCTGTCCAGTGGAGATATTCCCCCGCAAAACCAATTCATAATAGATGGGATAGGTAAGCCCGAAACGATTGAATGGATAATTTCGCCCCCACGTGCTGGGCGATTCCGCCAGCAATAAATTAAACGGATGTTCAGAGGAAGAATACCATTGCTGCCTGGTGTTGTATTCCATAGTACGGTAGGCCGGGCTATTTATAGGGCGTATATAGTTGGCAATATCTCTGCCCAACGCAGCTTCAGCATGCTCCGCTGCCCGTTTGTAATCTTTCTTGAATAAAAAGAAACGGGTGGCAAAAGCATGAGCAGAGGTATTCGTGAAATGGAACTTTGGAGCTTTGTACCTGCTGTTGTCTAATAAGGGCAACCCTTCCAGCAGATCTTTTTCAATCTGATCGTATGCATATTGCAGGGTCTTGCGATCGTATTTTTTAAGGACCTCATCTTCCGGCTCCGTAACATAGGGTATTCCTGGTGTAGTAGCTGCGGTGTTAGGGTCATAGTTTGCCGCAAAAGCAATGCAGAGCATGTGGTGCGCATAAGCTCTTGCCACTAGGGCTTCGCCTTTGAGCGAGGCAGTTTCCTTGGGTTTATTCATCTTTTCGATGGCCCGGAGCGCATGATTGGCAACGCTGATGGCTTTATAGGCACCATACCAATAATGTGAAGGGCTATCCATGTCACGGCTATCCACATCGCGATAGATCCAAGGGTTGTAATTCATGATATCGCCTTCCGTTCGCCCGGTCCCCTTATCGCCCGCATTATCGGATGCAGCCTCGAAAAATGGAATGTAATTGGCCGCTGGGTAGGCTGAAGTCAACAGTTCAGCAATCTTGTCAACAGCATCTAGTTCGGTTCGTTGATCGGGAGGCGTGTCTAAAAATTTGGAACAGCCTGAGAGGCCAATGCTAATGGCCATCAATAGTAACCATGTTATTCTTTTCATGAGTTTCATAATTAGAGTCCAACCTTAAGTGAGAATGTAAATTGTCGTGGCATAGGTAGGGCAACCCCTCCTGAGCTATAGAATTCGGGATCCTGTCCATTCAGTCGTGGATCCGCATAGATCAAAAACAGGTTGTTGGCCACGAGATTCAAGGATATATTCTTTAGCCCTGTACCCTGTAGGAATTTTGTAGGAAGGTTATAACCCAACGTAATCTGTTTCATGCGGATAAAACCACCATCGGCAATCCGTTCTGACGTGTAATTGTATGCATTGTACACTTGGTCGCCTGTTAGCCTGGAATTGGTCCTCGCTGTAGGGATGGATGGTGATAGTGCCTCATAGGGTAGGGTAAACCGATTGATGAAATCATGGGACATGGCATCCAGTTCGGAATAATAATTCCTATAGATGGGGTTCAGTCGGACCTTGTTACCGGCGCTATAGGTTACCAGAACACCGAGCTGTAAATTTTTATAGGTAAAATTGTTAAAGAAACCACCATTAATAGTCGGATCTACAGGCCCTTCATAATTCAAGTAATCGGTCTGTATGCTCTGCAGAAAGATGTTGTCGGAAACATCGCCACTCTGATTCACGTATAATGGTGTGCCCAATTCATCATTCAAGCGGACAAAATCGATGGAGAATAGGCTGCGGTGTGGGAAACCTTCTTTAGCTGCACCGACCGAGTTCACCAAGTTCCAAATATTCGGTTCGTTCCTTAAGTCCGTGATCCGGGTCCTGTTGAATGCATTGGTCAATTGAACCTTCCATTTCCAGTTTTCCGAATCGAAGATGGAGGCTTTCAAGAGCACTTCCAGCCCACGGGTCCGCATATTGGCATAATTGGCAAATTTCATGTGCTCCCCGCCAATTCCGGAGATAAAGAGTGGGCCGATTAGATCGAAGGCCTCCCGGTTGTAGAAATCCAGGACCACCTGGTAGCGGCGATTGAGAAAGGTCGCATCCAAACCAATATTGGTTTCATATTGCTTTTCCCAGGTGAGGTCTTTATTCTCGAGGTATTCCAATCGGATCACAGGCTCTTGGTCGGTTAACCGAGGTCGATTGACGGAGTTGGATCGCAAGACCAAACTCGCATTGGTGGCCGGTCCCATACTGGCCGTTAATCCATAGGTACCACGGAGCGCCAAGCTGTTGAAGAATTGCTGATCTTTCATGAAGGCTTCTTGATCGATGTTCCAGGAACCGGAAAGATTCCATGTCGGTAACCAGCGCGCCACTCGGCTTCGTCCCAATTGATTGGATCCATCATAGCGGTATGTTCCGCTGAATTGATACCGGCCGTCGTAGGAATAGGTGAGGTTCGAGGCGAAGGCCACAAAACGATCTTGAAAGACGTTCATTTTAAAGTAAGGAAAGTTGCTTTCTACATTCCTCGTAAACATCCTGGGGTCGATAAACGGAACCCCGCCTTTTTCAAATTGGTAACCATAGCCTATGGATTCTTTGGACATGCGGTCCAGGTACCTGATTTCCTGAATGCCAAAAGCTGTAAAATAATGCTTGTCGGTATGGAGGTCCCAATTCAAGCTGTTCCGGAGGTAAAAACTCTTCAAACCATTTTCGCTTGTGATATAGAAGCCACCATACGGCAGGGCTGTGGTCGGGCGTGCTTCAAGATTATTAAGGTTGCGATAGAGAAATCGATTCGCATCCGCAATGACAGCACTTTCATTGCCCGTGACATCATAATTGGTACCGGCACGATAGGCATTCGCCAAATTGGAATTCTCATAAATCTTATGTTCATTTCCCGTACTGGCATAGCGATAGGCACCAATGAAGTTGTATCGGATATTTTTTGGAAGTTTATAGTTGATCTCTCCCTGCACTTTTAGGTCCAACATCTTCAGGTCCATGTAATTCCTTTCCAATTCATGGAGGATATTAAATGGGGCGTAGTTCATGGTGACGAACTCATGGTTGCCATTTTCATCGTATGGTGCAATGACTCTGGAGGTATTCATGGCGTATGAAAAGGGGTTGATGTCAAAATCCCGAGACACAACGCCTGTGATGGGGTTGCTATCCTGTCCCAATGTTCCCGGTGCTCGTTGGTCACGGATGGATCCGGTCGTCAATAAGCCTAAGGTCAGTTTATCGGAAATGTTGTAATTGCCTCGGATATTTGCGGTGTACCTTCTGACGCCATTGGATTTCGCCCATCCATTGTCCTGCAGGAAGGAAGTGGAATAATACGTTTGGACCTTATCCGTACCGTTCGAGAAACTCAGGGAGTGCTCCTGCATCAGGGAATTGTTAAAAAGCGTATTGAACCAATCCGTATTCTGGCGGACATACCGACTCAAAAATTCCTCTCGGCCTTCATGGGTATTTTGCACGAGTGGTGTTCCATCTTCCCGCCAAGTAGTTAATGCCCGGGAAAGGTTGCCGAAAATTCCGGAGTTCATGTTGTTACGGATCAGGGCATAGTCAATGGCTCCTTTCCGTGCCAGCTCTGCATAGATGGACATCTGGTCATAGGAATTGAGGATATCAAATTGCGTATAGCTTGGCCGAAGGTAACTGGTCATGTTGTTTAGGTAAGAAACCGATTGTGTGCCGGCCTTTCCTTTCTTGGTGGTGATGATTATGACCCCATTCATGGCCCTCGCACCGTATAGAGATGTTGCGGCTGCATCTTTCAGGATTTCAAAGCTCTCAATGTCGTCTGGATTTATCCCTGCTACGGACGATCCGAGGAGGGTGTTCGCATCCCCAGTTGATAATTGGTCGTTTGAGATATTGACCACATCTTCGATGATAATACCATCGATTACCCATAGGGGTTTGTTGTCCCCGGTGATGGAGGTTGCCCCACGCACACGAATTTTGGGTGCAGCGCCAAAGGTTCCCGATACGTTCTGCATGGAAACCCCAGCCACCTGACCTTCGAGCATCCGAGAAACGTCAGGTACACCAAATCGCTGTGCATCCTCTGCTTTCACTTGCGTGGCTGCACCCGTAAAAATTCGCCTGTCTATATTTTGGAATCCTGTGGCTACGACATCTACCGCTTCAATGGCTTTGTCTTCCAGCGCCATGATTACGGTAATTTCAGAACGCCCTCCGATGGGTATCTCTTGCGTCCTGAAGCCCACAAAGCGGATGATTAGCGTTTCTGTTCCACTGGCTTGAATTTCGAAATTCCCATTCCGGTCGGTAGAGACACTCCGGGGTGTGCCCTTGACGACAACAGTTGCTGCCGATAAGGGCTGCCCAGAACTGTTTTTGACATGGCCTTTAACGATCAGTTGAACGGGCGTAGTTGCCGTTCTTGTACTGTCCGATACAGATCCGTGACGCGTGTGTGGATCGTGATGTTCATCCGTTCGGAATTTATGGTGCGATTTGCTTTTTGCTTGCAAGAGCGCGCTATACAATAGGAGCAGAAATAAAATCAAGATCCATTTTAAGGACTTTGGCGCCTCTTGGTTCAAACGGCCCAATAGCTGCATATATCTCTTTAGGTTAAGGTAGAAATACATAAATGATCATAATTAAGTTGATAAATTGGTTAATTTAATTTCTTGTAAAGCACATTTTGGTGCATGGTCAACTCTTGATAACGTCTACGGTGGTTTCATCAATACTGGTTTTAATCCCCTAATAAGTCTAATGGGAATGGTTTTAATTGGTTTTATTGTTGATTCATAGAAATATTTGTTAATTCAAACATTTCTAATTGTTAACAATAAATTAAAATTAGGGAACTAAAATTAAAATCTGATAAAAAAATATGACAATAATTCTGTTAATGTGTTGATTGTCTGAATGATGTATAGGTTTAGTGTGTTGTTTTTGGTATATTTTGCAGGTTACCGACGAAATTTCCGAATAATAATTTTTTTCTTTCGTGTTGTAAGTTTTACCAAAAGTTTGGTAACAAAAACATAATCAAGAAGGTTTTTTGGGGAAGGAATTCCAAGCCTGTTAAACAGAACATTTAGAAATAGCGCACTGGCGAGAAAATCTCAAAAGCAATTTCAAATAAAGCAAATGGAAGTAGAAAGAAAGGTAGTTGGTGAAGTGGAGAGAGAAGGGTAATTGATGGTGGATTTTAATCCTCTTCTGAGTTAAAATCATCACCATCAAATAAGAATTCATTAAAAAAGGAATTCAATTCTTGTGTTAGTTCTTCATCTTTAATCATAACATTTATCTTTTTTGTTTATCAAATATACCAGCGGGATTTAATTGATTCATTAAATCGGTGTTAAGTTTTTGTAAACATGTTGAATAGTCCTTTTAAATGCACCTGTATAGGGTTCAGGCATTTACGTATTTCTTTTTGCTGATTCTTGCTACGGACTCTTGAGCCCAATTGCGCGCATAATCATAAAGATTTGGGGATAGGTGCTCATTGAAAAGTGATCTGCCATTTGCAGGAATACCGTAGAAGTAAAGTATCGAATTTGGATAAGCGTTCCTTGCTTTCCCGTTCTCCAGGTCAATTTTGCCGGTTGCACAATTGTTCAGTCGAAGCTCGGAGATCATTCCTTTGGAACATAGGTTCGACAGCAGGGTATTGTTGTTCTTGTTCAGGTCACCTTTTGTTAGGCGACTATCGATCAGGTAATCAAATGTTTTGCTGATATAGTCATTGCTAATGATAAATTGGTCATCAGCCATTTCCACATTTGGCGTGTCAGAAAATAGGAAATTTATATAGCCGTCCTTCACTAGACAAAAGAGTTTTTCATTGACATCTCTTGTCGATCCGAAGCTAATGTGTCCAAAATAATTCATCCATTCCGTTAGGAATAAAATCTGTGATTCCTCATCAAATCCGATTTCCTCATGGAGTTGGATAATTTTGTAAAAGCCTTCCCTAAATGCACCAATCGCTGCACCCATGGGACTTTTCAGTTCGCCGCCCTTTGAATGCTGTAGGCAATACATGGAAAGATCCACGATAAACTCTTGGTAATGGGAGTCCGGTGGAACTTTGGAATACGCCAATGGATCAATCAGCGCGTTGATGGAAAAGATCTGTTCCCTGTCATAGTTTTCGATGAGATGGAGAATCTCCACATCCGAAAAATGGTTTGTATCGGGAAACTGTTCATAAAAGGCAATTTGACATTCCAGGTTCCAATCCTGCAGGATATCTTCTTTAAAATTTAAATGCCGCCCCAATTGCCGTAACCTGTCCATCCAAACCTCATCCATGATCTTGGGTACAAATTGGTGGCCCTCCCAAAAGATCCCGCGCGGCAGGGTCGGAAGGCTCCGCTTAGAAAATGGATATAATTTGGGCTCAAAACCTGAAGGCAGGTATTTGTATTCATTGTCCTGTTTATAGAATATGCCACCTCGTCCTTCCGTAAGATATAGTGCTACATCCGAAAAGGATAAGCCGATTCCCTGGACGGCCACTTCCTGTCTGGCCGGTATAAAATCCAATTTTTCCAATGGGTAGGGTTCCATGATGATGGACCCATTGGACTGAGCATCGCGGTAGGAATCCCTGGAAAATGAATGTCCGCTGGCGATCAACACCGATTCGTAGGTAAAGGGCATAGCACCTTTGTTCGTTGATAGGGTGAAATTATCTCCACGACGATCTACATCATCCACAGTAGCCTGCAGCATCTTGATATGGAGGCTAGGGGGGCACTGTTGGATAATCGCATGGAGTTGGTCCTTTAGATAGTGGCCAAATAACTCGCGTGAACAAAAATCTGATCTCTTGGGCATATCTTCCGAACGGCTATGTTCGCTAAGCCAATCGAATAGGGATACAGTTTTTAACATGCCACGCTCGGAAGTCTCTTTGCTATAGCAGGAGATGTTTCCAATACAATCATGTAAGGTAAATAGAGTTGGAATATCTTTGCTAAAGTAGGGGCCCGTTCCGAAAGTTTTGTCGGTATTGAACCAGTGAAGTTCAACATGTTCAATGGAATCAGCCATCATATAAGCCTCAACAAACTTAATCAGTGCAAATAAACCTTTAGGTCCAGCACCAACGAGGCCAATGTAGTGCATAGGAAGATCGGCCACGTAAATATCCGCAGGTTCTAGGATGTTATGATTTAACCATAAGTCCACTTCAGATGGGTCAATATGGGATGAATTCCAAATCATTGGATTTTATTAACTGTAAATGTGTACTCTATTATCTAGTTTATGCATTGGGAACATAAATTATGTAAAAAACTCGTCAGATGACAAAGTTCAATACATGACCCTTAATTTATTAACCAAAGCTATAAAAATACCACATGTATAAATGTGATATACATTACATAGTAAGTGTGATATAAGTTATTCTTTGGTAAAGAATAACTTATATTTTTTAAAAGGAATAAAACTGGATATTGTTTTATATAAGCTGATAAATTTTATGGCTCATCACCAGGGATCCTGGCGCAAATGCGCTGATCTGGTAAAATTAACTGCGATTATCCATTAATGATTTCAAAAGCTTCAGTCGCCAATTTAAAGCCCCTCAATCTTTTCTCATCATCATAAATGTAATTGGTAAACATAATTTCTTGGGCCTTTGTATTCTTGATAAGCACTTTTAATCCCTCGGCAATGGTCTGCGGAGTTCCGATAAGGGTGCTATCCATCATGTTGTCAACGGCCTGTTCAATTTCTTGAATACCTTCATAGATAGGTCTTTCTGTTGGCGGTGCCAACGGCATCCTGCGATTGGTTACTATTCCGGAAAAAAGATTGAACAGACTGGTGGCCAGGTGCTGTGCTTCTTCATCGGTATCTGCGGCGACAATATTGACGCAGGCCATAAAGTAGGGCTCTTGCAATTGCTCCGAAGGTTTGAAATGTGCATGATAGATTTCAGCGGCAGTTTCCAGCATGCGCGGTGCAAAATGTGCCGCAAAAGCGTAAGGCAAGCCTAATTCTGCAGCCAAAAATGCACTATCGGTGCTGGAACCCAAAATCCAGATCGGCACATCCTGTCCTTCGCCTGGGAAAGCACGCACCTTGGACGTGTAATTGTTCTTACTGAAAAACTGCTGCAGGGCAAGAACGTCGTCCTTAAAGTAAAAAGCGGTATTCAGGTTGTTGCGGCGCAAAGCCATGGCAGTAATCTGATCTGTTCCAGGTGCCCGTCCCAAACCCAAATCAATCCGACCTGGGTAGATGGCCTCGAGTGTTCCGAATTGTTCGGCGATGACCAAAGGGGCGTGGTTTGGCAGCATAATGCCACCCGAGCCGACGCGGATATTTTTTGTATGCCCGGCGATATGGCCAATGAGTACTGAGGTTGCTGAGCTCGCAATATGCTCCATATTGTGATGTTCGGCAAGCCACATCCGCGTGAAACCTAATTCATCGATATATTGTGCACCAACTGTAGCGCGTGCAATGGCGTCGCCAGCGGTTTTATTCTTGGTGATGGTTGCTAATTCTAAGGCAGAGTAATTGATTTTATTCATTCGGTAAAGATACATCCTAAATCGCTTTAGGATTGTAATCTGAATGTAGGGAATTATGGTTCCATTGTCAGAACACTTTTGCGGGATCACTTTTTATCCGCTTTTTTCATTCGATTTGATGCGCTTGCTAAATTTTATGTTATTCGATAAATAAAGGTAGGGTGCATATCCTAACATTTTATTTGAATAACTAAACATATATTGTCAATTTATAAATACATATTGGTAATTAATTTTAGCAGGCTAAAATTCTAACCGAATTTTCCGATTGAAAATTTTGCATTACGCCAAAAATTGTCCTTTTAAGGTGTTAAAAAGCTAAAAACCAGCTTTAAATCATTTAAACGCAGATTGCTTGATAAATCCCAAAATGACTAATTTCTTTGCTAAATTATGATAATTTTAATTTTAAAATTTAAATCACTATAAATCAATTTGTTATAATTGTGTATATTTTACAATATGCTAAATATTCTTTTTTTATTGCTAAAAATATATATAGCTTTGCAAGCAAAATAAAGCCTATATATGACAAAATTAATCAGTGTTCAATTGGAGGCCTTAGGTATAAGACCGGTAGGCCCCGTTTATTTCCAGCTACCCGTTCCCGAATTGGTAGAACATGCAATCAACAATAAAGATGCTGAGCTGAGTGAGACCGGCGCTTTATGTTTTAAAACCGGTATTTTTACCGGTCGCTCACCAGAGTCCCGTTTTTTGGTAAAAGATGCGGAAACTGCAGAGCAAATCAACTGGGGGAAGGTGAATAAACCGGTAAGCCCAGAATTGTTTGACCAATTATTGACCCGTGTTAGCCAATACCTGTCTAACATTCCTGTGTATGTACGTTCAGTTCAAGCTTGTAATCATAAAGATTATGCGCAGAACGTTCTTACCGTAACGGAAAATCCATGTCAGGATATTTTCGTGAACAACATGTTCATCAATATCGATGTCAACACCCAGGAGTCTGTCGATTGGACCGTCCTTGCGGCATCGCAATTGAAATTGGAAGATCATGAAGCCCTAGGCCTTCCGACTTCCCACTGTGTGGTTTTGGACCTAACTAGACATATTGTCTTGATTATGGGTACAGCCTATACCGGTGAGATCAAAAAGAGTATATTCTCGGCATTAAACTATTACTTACCGACCAAACATAATGTATTAACCATGCACTGTTCCGCAAATGTGGGCAAGGATAAGGATACAGCCTTGTTCTTTGGCCTATCAGGAACAGGGAAAACAACGCTATCATCTGACCACGGACGCTTACTGATCGGCGATGATGAGCACGCATGGACAGAAAATGAAGTATTTAACTTCGAAGGTGGATGTTATGCAAAAACAATTGGTTTGACGCAACAGCATGAACCACAGATTTTCAATGCAATCCGTTTCGGTGCGCTATTGGAGAACGTGAATTTTAAACCAGGTACGCGCGAAGTAGATTATAACGATAATAGCATTACCGAAAACATGCGCGCTTCTTATCCGATCGAGTTTTTGGAGAATGTCAATCCAAAAGGTTATGGAGATTCTCCGGAACACATTTTCTTCCTTAGTGCAGATGCGTTCGGTGTACTTCCTCCGATTTCCAAATTGACTCCAGAGCAAGCCATGTTCTACTTCATCAATGGGTATACAGCTAAGGTTGCCGGTACGGAGATGGGGGTAAAAACGCCTACAGCGACTTTCTCTGCATGTTTCGGCGCTGCCTTCATGCCTTTGCACCCAATGCGCTACGCAGAAATGTTGAAGCGTAAATTGGAGCAGAATCCAAATATCCAGGTATGGTTGGTGAACACAGGTTGGGTTGCAGGTCCATACGGCGTAGGACGTCGTATTCAGCTGTCCTATACCCGTCAGTTGATCCGTTCCGCAATGGATGGTCACCTATCGGAAGCAGGTTTCGAAAAACACCTTGTTTTTGACTTGCAGATGCCACGCGAATGCCCGGATGTACCAAGCAATATTTTAAGCCCGCGCAAAATGTGGGAAAATACCGAAGCATACGAAGAGATGGCGAACAAATTGAAAGCAATGTTCGAGGAGAACTATGCGCAATATTCGGTTGCTGAATTGGAAAAAGTTGTAGGTTAATTCTATACAGATGAGCATTCAAACCCTAGAGCAGTTTATTTCTGCTCAACAGATGCAATTTCCGCAGGCAAAAGGTGATTTTACCCGATTGCTGCAGGCCATTTCCTTGGCCGCAAAGATCGTTCACCGCGAGGTCAATAAAGCGGGCTTGGCAGATATCCTTGGTAAACAGGGAGAAACCAATGTCCAAGGAGAAGAACAGCAAAAATTGGATGTTTTTGCCGATAACCACTTTATGGATGCACTCCGTAAGGTAGGAGAGTGCTGTTACTTGGCATCTGAAGAACATGAAGAAGGAAAGGACCTGACGCAACAGAAACAATATGCTGTTGGCAAGTACATGGTTTATTTCGATCCATTGGACGGTTCGTCCAATATCGATTCCAATGTATCGGTTGGAACTATCTTCTCCATATACAGACGTGTAAGTACTGCTGATGGGATGGAAGATCGTGATTTTGAACAGAGCGGAAGAAGCCAGGTGGCGGCCGGTTATGTGATTTATGGGTCATCTACCATGCTGGTGTACAGCACGGGAAAAGGAGTCAATGGTTTTACATTGGATCCATCCATTGGTGAGTTCTGCTTATCGCATCCGCAATTGCAGATCCCTGAAGATGGCCGTACGTATTCCGTGAACGAAAGCAATTACAATCAGTTTTCACAAGCGATCAAAAACTATTTGCAGTTCTGCAAAGAAATCGATCCGAAAACGAAGCGTCCATATTCCTCACGGTATATCGGATCTTTGGTAGCTGATTTTCATAGGAACATGATTCAGGGCGGGTTATTCCTATATCCGGATACCTACAGTTATCCGAATGGGAAGCTGCGTTTGATGTACGAGTGCAATCCGTTGGCATTTATCGCTGAGCAGGCCGGTGGTCGTGCGTCAACCGGTACCATGCCGATATTGGATGTGATGCCGACCGAATTGCACCAGCGTGTGCCCCTGATCATCGGGAGCAAGAACATGGTGGAGTTGGTAGAGCAGTATATCCGTGAATTTTCAAAAGCGGAACCAACATTTGCTTAACATTTTCTTTATTTTGGTAAAAAATAAAGATCATGAAATTAATGTTGAGCGCTGTGGCGATTTGTCTGGCGAATGCCCTGACGGCGCAAGTGAAAATTCCCGAGTTCTTGGTCGGCGACTGGCAACAGGAGCAATCCAAGAATACGGAACACTGGGACTATATCAATACGAATGAGCTGAAAGGCTTTACATACCAACAGGATGCCAATGGGCAGATGCAGGTTCAAGAATACCTGCAGATAGCTCTTAAAGATGGCAAGTTGGTGCTGTCCGCGCAAGTGCTCGGGCAGAATAAAAACCAGATTGTGGAGTTTGTTGGGGCGATGGAGGGGCAAACATTGGTGTTCAGGAATGAGCAGCATGATTTCCCGAAAGAAATTGCCTATGAACAACTGAACGAAAAGCAAATGCGCGTGCGCATTGCGAATGAACAGAAAGCCCATAATTTAGTGTATAATAGGTCTAACACTCTTGCGCAAGCAAGAGCGTTGGACCCTGCACTAACCACATACGATGAAGCCTTGGCCAAGGAACTTGGCGCTGATGAGTATGGTATGAAATCTTATTTCTTTGTCGTTCTGAAAACGGGCGATAGTAAGGAGCAGGACAAGACCATTATCAATGAAAAGTTCAAGGGCCATATGGCAAACATCAAACGGTTGGTCGAAGAAGGAAAGCTGATCGTTGCAGGTCCTTTCCAAAAGAATGAAGATAATTACAGAGGGTTATTTATTTTGAATAACCTGCATACAGTTGAAGAAGTTAAAGAAGTATTGGAGTCCGATCCGGCCATTCATGCGGGTATTTTGTCATATAGCATTTATAAATGGTATGGATCGGCTGCTTTACCAACGTATCTTCCGAACGCTGCAAAAGTGTCCAAATCCAAATTCTAATACTAATTTTTATTTCTACCATTCAATCATTGGGTTGAATAAAAAAGGGGCCGATGTGAATCAGCCCCTTTATTTATGTGGATAGGTATCGATTAAATACCCATTTCCTTAATGATGAATTGTGCATTGTCAATTTTATCCGCAATCCATAATACATAACGGATATCGACACCAATGGAGCGGCTATAGCTTTCATTCCATGCAAAGTCATTAATCGTTGCATCGTAGGCACGGTCAAAATTGACCCCGATCAATTCCCCATGCGCATTCATGATAGGAGAGCCCGAGTTACCCCCTGTGGTATCCATATTGTACAATATGTTCACAGGCACATCGTTCAAATCTTTCTTCAGGTAGTTCCCAAAATTCTTGTCCAGCCAATTTTGCTTGATGGACTCCGGGTAGGTAAATTCCGGTAGCCCGGAGTTGCCTTTTTCAATGATACCTTTTACCGTAGTGAAAGGAGCCATGTAGCTTGCATCAACAGGGCTATATCCCTTGATATTTCCAAAGGTTAACCTCAAGGTCGAATTGGCATCTGGAATAAAGCTTTTGGATTGGAATTTTTCCTTAACCGCCACATAGTCGGCCATTAACTTATTCAGGTTTCCCTCTCTGCTTTTTTGTGTCGCCAAGAATGGGGTCATTTCTTGCGCCAGTTCTTTCTGAAGATCCATCAGCTCATCGTTGTAGGCTAGGAAAGTCGATGCATCTTTCAACTGATTGGCCGCAAAAGTCGGGAAATCGGTTAATTTGGAAGACGACAATACCTTATTGCTATAGGCAGCTGCTGCCTCTGCAGTTGACAGTTGATGTTTCTTTAGCAACGGCAATTGGTTGTTTGCCGGAAGATTCACCGCCTGTCCGAACATATGCGCTGCAATCTGTTTGTCCACCGCCAAATTATAACTTTCATGTAAGCCTAAAAGTTGTTTCTTGTAGTTCTCAACGTTGGCATCGAACAGCTGTTTGCGCTTTGCCGGGCTCTTCTCTGCCAAGAGTGCATCTTTGAAACTGTTTGTTAAACTGGCGAACTGTAAGCTGCGGATACCGGAGTAGATGTTATTGTACCACAATTCTTTTTCGGCATCTGCGAACACTTGCTCATAATGCTTGTCGATATCGGACATCAACGTTCCGTACTGTGCTTTTAGGGCAGCATCCTTTTCGATAAACTGCGCCAATTCCTGATCTTCCTTGATCTTGGTATTTACCAGGTCAATGTTGCGAAGCCCTTTCAATTTACCGCGGTAATTTTTCAGGACGTTTGCATTGCGTTTGATACGCGTGGCCAAGGCCAACTCCATCGCTTTATCGTCCTTGCCTGCCAATTCCATCTGTTGATTTTGGAAATCATACAGTTCGGAGGTGTAGGGAAGGAGGTATTTCTGTTGGTACTCGATATATTGTGCCGGGCGGTGACGGAAGGTCCTACCTGGATAACCCAAAATAAACACAAAATCGTTCTCATTGACGCCATTCGGATTTACCTTAAGGTGTTTCTTTGGTTTATAGGGCACATTCTCTTTCGCATATTTTGCAGACTTGCCATCAGGAGCTACATAAGCGCGCAGGAACGAGAAGTCACCCGTATGGCGAGGCCATACCCAGTTGTCCGTTTCTCCGCCAAATTCGCCGATGTTCTGTCTTGGAATATAGACCAATCGCACATCTTCGATGGTTTTGTATTTGAATAGGACATAGGTCTTACCGATGAACATCTCCGATACTTCCGCCTTGATGGTTGGATCTTTTGCTTCAGCTTCTTTCGCAAGGGCAATTCGCTTTGCGTTGATGGCATCGATCCGCTGCGCAGGGTCGGTCAGGTTCGCGGCAGCATCCAGGACCTGCTTGGAAACATCCTCATAGGAATCCGTAATCCGAATACTAAGACCTTTGGCTTCGATCTCCTGCTCGTGGGAGTTTGCCACAAATCCATTTTCCAGGTAATTGTGCTCCGGCGTCGAGGCCAGCTGAACGGCCGAGAATGCACAGTGGTGGTTGGTGATAATAAGTCCATTCGGAGATACAAAGGATCCGGAACAGCCACTCACCTGCACCAATGCATCCACTAAACCGATGCTGCCCGGGTTATAGATATCCTTCTCCGAAATTTTTAATCCTGCTTTCTTTAATCCCGCCTTACTTAATTCACTTAAGGGAAACATTCCCTCATCAGGAATGGCATTTGGAATGATAACCGTTCCTGTCGTCAGGAAAGCAGCCATTATACCAACTTTCAATAGATTTATCATAACAATAGATTTGATTTCAACCCCAAAAATAAGAAATGTTATGGGGAATGGGGAATTTCGGTGCAGAAGGTCTTCTGCCGAATTATTTAGCGTTCTGATAAATGCTTCCTATATTTGCATCAATATTTGGTGTTACACAGATTAATCAATTTTATAGGGGATTATTTCCTTGTGGAAATGAGGATTGGAAAAGGATAATTTCCGGTCTTCTGAGGTGAATTCCCGAGCAAACGAAAGATGAGAGAACGTTTAATTCAAAAGCTTGAGCAGATCAACAAGTGGCGGATGCAGAAGATTTCCAATCGAAATTTTTTAATCGTCTGCGCGTTTCTTGTGGGGATCGTGGGAGGTTTGGCGGCGGCACTTTTGAAAGGCATGACCCATTTTATTGCAGCCCTGCTTCAGGATGACATCGAGTGGCATTTTAAATATTCCCTCTACCTTATTTTCCCACTGGTGGGTATCTTCCTGAGCGTACTATATGTGCGTAAGTTTATGCCCGGAAAAAAGATGGAACATGGTATTACACCCATTATCTATGCCATTTCCCGGAAATCGAGCCGCATCAGCCCCAAGAATATCTATTCGCAGATCATCACTGCTGCCATCACGGTAGGTTCGGGTGGTTCATCAGGTCTGGAGGCACCCATTGCGTTCAGCGGATCGGCCATCGGATCAAATATCGGGCGTCTGTTCGGCTTGAGCTATAAGGAAGTCACCATGCTGCTCGCCTGTGGTGCAGCTGCGGGTATCTCAGGAGCTTTCAATAGCCCCATCGCGGGCATGATCTTCGCTATTGAAATCCTGCTGACCGAATTTTCCATTCCAGCTTTTATCCCTTTGTTGATATCTTCTGCTTTGGCAGCTGTAATTTCACGGATCCTGTATTCGGAACCACTTTTCCATACGGCAGCAACGGACTGGGAGGTGAAGTCTATATTTTTCTATATCCTGCTGGCTGGTTTGGTCGGATTATATTCGGTTTATTTTTCCAAGATCAGTAATGTGGTGAAAAATTGGTTCGCCAATATCAAGAATCCATATAATAAAGTGTGGTTCAGCGGTATTTCGCTGGGAATTATGATTTTTCTTTTTCCGGCATTGTATGGGGAAGGATATATTACGATCCAACAGATGTTGGATGGCCACTTCAATGCGATCGTTAAAAATTCGCTCTTTGCGGAATATCGCGAACTCGCCTGGGTGGTGGTGTGCTATACCGTTCTTACGCTGTTCGCGAAATCCTTCGCTTCGCTTTTCACCATCAATGGTGGTGGAAACGGTGGGGTATTCGGTCCCAGTCTGGTGATGGGCGGTCTGATCGGTTTTGCTTTTGCCTTCGGGGTAAATCAGACCGGTTTTATCCAATTGAATGTTCCCAATTTTGTGATGGCAGGCATGGCCGGCGCTCTGGCGGGAATTATGCACGCCCCATTGACCAGTATTTTCCTGATAGCCGAGATAACTGGCGGATATACCTTGATGGTGCCTTTGATGCTGGTGTCCTCGATATCCTATCTGATTAACCGCGGGGTCATGAAACACTCCATCTATACCAAGGTACTTGCCGAATCGGGCGACTTGATCTCGTATGAAGATAAGGACCGGACCGTTTTGAGCATGATGAAGCTGCGTTATGTTCTGGAGACCAATTTCGTGGTCCTTAGACCTACGGAAACACCATTGGATCGGCAATCGGATATCATCCATTCCAAGCGGAATATTTTTCCGATCGTTGATGAGAAGGGCAAATTGGTCGGTATCATTTATAGCGAACGGTTATTTTCCATCTTGTTGGGCGAGGAGGATGGCCGGGATAAAACATTTGCGGTGTTGGCACAGAAACCAAATGACATTATTCTGGAAAATGAACACATGGATGTTGTCATGTCAAAAATGAACAAGGAAGATGTGTGGATCCTTCCCGTAGTGAATGGGGATGACCATTACCTTGGATTTATTTCCAAATCATCGGTGTTCAATAAGTATAGGAGCTTATTGATACGGCAAGGGCAATATCTTGAATAATCAAAAATTAGAGCGCACAGCATACAAATGTCATCTCATAGCGAACTGCTTTAGGTGACATTTTTTATGGCCTTTCGGGAAACGTGTATTTACCTCTTTGCACACAGCAAGGATTGTCAGTTCGTAAATCAGTAAGCCTATCGGAATAGATACCGAAAGGTAGCCATGGATTTCATGGAGGCATTTGTGCCGGAAACTCCAACCTCAACTTCCAATGCATCTTGGTTTATCAAGTCGAATTGATACCCAAAGCCAAAGGATCGATGCAGACCAAAACCGTTAACATCGTTGACTTTCCAACCATCATCTAGGGTGATCTTTTTATTGTCATAACCCAAACCCAGTGAGCCGGACATGTAAAATTTATCAAAGTAATACCGCATCCCCAAATTGGCGGAAGCTACATGGTGATACCATTGGCCGCCTACGGTGTTAAAATAAGCTGCGTGGTTGATATTTTTAAAGGTTTGCTCATAATTCAGTGCTGCAAAGGCTGCCCAGTGAGAGTTGATTCTAAATTCGTACATCATATTGGCACCATAGCTAAAGCCCTGCAATTTATAATCATAGCCAATGGAAGGACCAATGCCAAAGGAAGACCTTTTCTCAGGAACTAAGGACTGCGCCGAAGCTGTCAGACTGGAGCCGAGGAGAAGCAATAAAATGCCGGATGTAAAAATTTTCATGATCGATTAATTAACTGATTGTATTCAGCAGTAAAAGTAAAACGATCGTTGTTGTAAATTTAGTTAATTAACACTTTTAACGTATTGGTGTTAAAATTTAATAATTTTAACATATGGAAAAATTTAAGGCTGTCTCGGATGCTTGTTGCTAACGATTTCTTTAGGTTATTTGATCAGTTTCTTGACGTCTGCTATCGAATCGATTTCATGGGGTAATTTGTCTCTTCGCCAGCGCAGTATCCTGGGAAATCGAAGGGCGACGCCGGATTTGTGCCGATTGCTCAACGCTATACCCTCAAAGGCGAGTTCAAAGACCAGCTCTGGTTTTACGGTGCGCACGGGGCCGAATTTCTCCAGCGAATTGGCGCGCACAAACTTGCTCACCTCGGCTATTTCTGTATTGTTCAATCCGGAATAGGCTTTGGCGATGGTCACCAATTGTTCGCCATCCCGGACGGCGAAAGTGTAATCCGTATAATGTCCGCTCCGTCGGCCACTCCCGCGCTGTGCGTAAATCAACACGGCATCTATGGTCATGGGATCCACTTTCCATTTCCACCAAAATCCTTTCTTCCGGCCCACCTGATAGGCCGAAGTTTTATCCTTCAGCATCAATCCTTCGGCATTGATGTCTCCGGAGTTCAGGCGGGTATCGACCAGCTCCTTCCAATCGGTAAAGATAATCTTTTCAGAAAGCATCAAGCGATCATCTTGGATATCCGAAAGTGTACGTTCGAGCATGGCCCTACGTTCGACGAGGGGAAGGTGCCGAATATCTTCGCGATCCAGCTCCAGCAGGTCAAAGGCAATAAACCGGATGGGAACCTCGACCATCATTTTCTTGCTGATGTTCTTCCTGTTCAACCTGCGCTGCAACTGGTTGAAATTCATGACGCCAGTACCGTCATAGGGCACAATTTCTCCATCGATGACCACATCCCGACGTACATTGGCCAAACTCTCCAGCAGTTCGGGGAACTGCTCGTTCACCATTTCCTCACCGCGCGACCAGATAAAGATTTCCCCATCCCGAACGATGATCTGTCCGCGGATACCATCCCATTTATATTCTACTTGCCAATTATCCGGGTCACCAAGACTATCGAGATCCTGGTTAAGTGGATTCGCTAAGCAAAAGGGGTAGGGACTGGATAGGCTGACGTTGATGTGTACTCCACGCACGAAGTCTGCAAAGCTGCTGTCCTCGGGTTCCCAATCCGACATGAGGCTATGGGCGACCAAATTGGCATCGCGGTCGTAATATTTCGAAAAGGCATTGATCAATGTTTTGGAAGACACACCTATGCGGAAGCTACTGCCGAGCAGTTTGTTGAAAACGAAGCGCTCGGTTTGTCCGAGATGCTGCCAGGCATGCACAATGAATTCTTTTGTTTCGGCTTCCGATTTTTCCTGAAGGGCAATGATCTCCCGCATCCATTGATCCAGACTTTTGTCGATGGATTGGTCTGCTGGCGGAATGATCAGGGCTATGGTTTCGGCCAGATCACCGACGGCTAGATAGCTTTCCTGGAAAAGCCAGTCGGGCACACCGCTCATCTCCATGGCCCATTGCCGCATCAGTGCGGTTTTCACGGTTCGACGGGGTCGCTTTCCGGTAAACAGACGGAGGAACCAATATTTATCAAGTTCTGACGAATCCTCCAGGAACCGTTCGATCGCCAGGATCTTGCTGCCCGTCTTGTTGGTACTATCCAACGCGTTGATTAATTCCGCTAAAACTTTCATCAGTTATTCTTTAGGTAAGGTTTCGTCCAACTCTTCCTCTGAACCAAATGCGGTGGTTATTTCCTCCGCTTCAACTCCCGATTCATTGAGATATCTGGAAAATTCCGATTTAAATCCATGCGTGACATACACTTTTTCTGCTTCGCAAGCCTTCACGGCGGTTAGCAGCCCCTGCCAATCGGCATGGTCACTGATAGCAAACCCCGCATCGGCCGAACGCCATCGCCGTGCGCCGCGAACCTGCATCCAACCCGAACAGATCGCTGTATAGGCACGAGGGATACCCTTCAGCATGTTGGAACCGAATAGCGATGGCGGCACAATAATGATTTCCCCTTCCAAGCCTTTGGGTTTATTGCTGAAATCCAGAGTCTGGTAGGATGGGAGTTGGATTCCCGAATCGGTGAATGCACGGTTTACCCGGTCAATGGCGTAATGCACGTACAGATCGCCCACACCTTCCAAGGCCTTCATGATACGCTGGGCTTTTCCCAAGGCATAGCCGATCAGGATGGACGTGATGCCATTCGCTTTGTTATCCTGCACCCAGTTCGCCATATTGGCATTGATCTGCGAGACAGGGAGCCAATTGTAAACGGGCAGCCCAAACGTACTTTCGGAGATAAACTCATGGCAGCGCACAGGTTCAAAAGGGGTGCAGAGCCCATCATCCTGAATTTTATAGTCACCGGACGCCACTGCAATTCGACCCTTATATTCCATGCGGACCTGTGCTGAGCCCAGAATATGGCCCGCCGGATGTAAGGAAACTTTCACGTTGTTGATGGTTATCGGTTGGTTGTATTCAATCGCCTGAACCTGAATATCCGATCCCAACCGCAACCGCAGAATGGGCTCAGTCAGTTTCTGGCACAGGTACTTCTTCATGCCGACCCGCGCATGATCCGAGTGGGCATGCGTGATAATCGCATAATCCACAGGCAGCCAGGGGTCAATGTAGAAGTTTCCCTGAGGGCAATATATTCCTTCACGTCTAAATTCCAGCATGGGCGTCGTTTAAGAACATAACAGCTAGAATTGGAATTAGTTCGTTGGGAAGGAGTGGAGGGCTGGTGCGAAATATTTTATCAGCGATTGGCGGCCTGTTGCAAAACACGTGCGTTAGGAGTGGTCAGGGTACAGCCCTTGGGCACAAGAGATCCACTTCACATACCCCGCCGCACAACTCTTGCGCCAGCAATTCTGCAAAACACGTGCGCTAGGGGTGGTCAAGGTACAGCCCTTGGGCACAAGAGATCCACTTCACATACCCCACCGCACAACTCTTGCGCCAGCGATTGGCCACCCGCTGCACAACTCTTGCGCCAGCAATTGACCCTCCGCAAATGTGCCACAAATTGTCCAAACGCCTTATTCCCTCCAATATCCCCCTCAATTCCCCCTTTCTATCACAAATCTCATATCTCACATCTCATTACTAAAAAAATTAGTAACTTTGCTATATCACACTAAAATATTGAGCAGATGTTTGGATTTGATGATAAGTTGAAGATTTTAGCGGATGCTGCAAAATACGATGTCAGCTGCAGCTCCAGTGGGGGAAAGCGGAAGAATACCAATGGAATAGGGGATTCTTCGGCGAGTGGTATCTGCCACACCTATACCGAAGATGGTCGATGTGTTTCCCTGTTAAAGATCCTGATGACAAATTATTGCATCTATGATTGCTCTTTCTGTGTGAGCCGACGGAGCAATGATGTGCAACGTGCTGCATTTTCTGTTAAGGAGGTCGTGGATCTGACGATGAATTTCTACCGCAGAAACTATATCGAAGGGTTGTTCTTGAGTTCGGGTATTTTTAAATCTGCAGATTATACGATGGAGCGGTTGATGCAGGTGGTGAAGAAATTACGGATGGAGGAGCGCTTCAATGGGTATATCCATCTCAAAGCTATTCCTGGCGCTAGCGAGGGGCTGTTGAAGGAGGCCGGATTGTATGTGGACCGGATGAGTGTCAACTTGGAGATACCCACCGAGGAAGGCTTGAAATTGGTGGCTCCGGAAAAGGATCATCAATCTGTGCGCGAACCGTTGGCGATTGTGAAGAATGAGATCAAGGCTGTCCAGCGTGATAAAAAGCTGTTCAAAAAAGTTCCGCTGTTTGTGCCCGCCGGACAGAGTACGCAAATGGTTATTGGCGCAACGCCGGAGAACGATCTGCAGATTATGGAAACAGCGAATGACTATTACAAGAACTTTAACCTGAAACGGGTTTATTATTCGGGGTATATTCCCATCAATGCCCAAGACAGTACCCTTCCGCAGGTTGGGACGGCACCACCATTGGTGCGTGAGAACAGACTCTATCAAACCGATTGGCTATTGCGGTTCTATGGTTTCTCGCTCCACGAGATCTTGAATACCAACCATCAGCATCTGGAACTCGAAATAGATCCAAAGTTGTCGTGGGCATTGCGCAATCCACAGTATTTCCCCATTGACATCAATACGGCCGATTACCAATGGATCATCCGCATACCTGGAGTTGGTCGGCAGTCGGCACGCAAGATTATTGCAGCACGGAAATACGGGCGGCTTAAGGAATTTCAGTTGCGCAAGTTGGGGATTGCCTTCAACCGCGCCAAATATTTTATGATCTGTCAGGACAGTCTCGTGAATCCCGGATTTATGTATCCCGAGAACATCCGCAAGGCTTTGGTCGATCCCAATCCAAAACCGCAGTTGGTCGCTTCTGTTTCACAATTAACCTTATTCTGATGTATTACCTATTTGATGGCAGCTTTCATGGCTATTTATGCTGTGTGTTTGAATCCTTTGAACGAAAAGAATTTGATGCGGAACCCATTACGTCGGCTATGCAGCGGCCCAGTATCTTCTATTCGAGCAGGGAAATTGCCACGGACAACCAGAAGGCCGATCGCATCCTGCAGGCGCTGGAAAAGAAAATTGGTAAAAAGGATATTGCGTTGTTCTACCACAATTTCCTCGCAGATGATGCCGCAGCTTGGCTGAATGGTTTCCAGCTCTTGGTTGCACTATTCCAACAGCAAAATGTGGAAGTTCGGAATTATGGGGATCCAAAAGTCCTGCTGATGCACCAAACCATTAAGAAGGTCAGTCGGGAAAGACACCGCATGAAGGCTTTCGTGCGATTCGTGAAATCAGCAGATCAGATCTATACCGCATTAGTTGACCCAGATTTCAATGTGCTCCCTTTGGTCACGCGGTTCTTTAAGGATCGATTTGCCGATCAATCCTGGCTGATCTATGACCTGCGCAGGAATTATGGATTTTTCTACGATCGGAAATCGGTTATTGAGGTCACCAATGCTATCGAAGGCGATGTGCAGGATCCCTATGCCTTTGAGGTAGACTTGGACCCTCGGGAATTGGAATTCCAGCACCTGTGGCAAACCTATTTTAAGAGTACAAATATCGAAGCACGAAAGAACATTAAGCTCCATCTGCGGCATGTGCCGAAAAGATATTGGAAATACCTGGTGGAGAAAAGGAGCGCATCTGTCTAGCAATGGAATTATTTTTGGATTTAAAAGAAAAATCTTAGCTGATATTCCAGTTAAAAAACTTATATTTAGCGTGTTAAGTCAAATTTAAAGGTTAATTTCCTCATTTCACAGATTTTAGGAAAAACCTAAAATTAATCCCTTTTTCATCGTATTTCATCAACGCCAACACGCTCTGGCGTTATCATCTTTTTATACTTTTCGTAAATATAGTATTCATTTCGTAATGCAGTAATTCTGGTAAATCCTGCTTGGCGATGGCCTGGACCTTGTCTGAGGTGCGTCCGAGGTGCGAGCGTGGTCCAACCGCCCTGCGTACGTGTCTATAGGCACGCTCTCACCACGGTCTCAGTACGCTCTCACCACGCTCTCATGTCGAACAAGGTCCAACCCTAGTAAAACCCATTTTTTGGACAAAAGCAATAAATTCAGTACCTAAAACTTCCTTTTTTATGCGTTTAGGATGGATGTTGACGGCATGCAAGACAAAATTGATACCCAATAACCAAAATGGATCAAAAGGTGCTTTTGTGTTAATATTGCGCGTATAGGGTGCTGCTTTTCTTATGTGCTTCTCTGGATTGGGGAATTCTAGAGTTTTAGGGGTATTTATTTGCTTAATAGTTTAATTTTGCCTATATTTGTAACTCATTAATTCTTGAACTGCAGAATCTAAACCGATATTCTGCGATAAAAATCCCAAAAGATTGATTGAAGTAAGTGTAGTTGGTGGTGGAAGTTGGGCTACTGCTATTGTAAAGATATTAACTGAAAATGAGAACCCAACACATTGGTACCTGAGACGAAAAGACCAGGTCAAGGAAATACGCGAAAAGGGCATCAACCCTGATTATCTCGCACAAACCAAATTGGACACACGATTCGTCCATCCGAGCAGCGACCTACAAGAGGTCGTGTCAAAATCCCAGATCATCATATTTGCCGTTCCCAGTGCTGCGCTTCCCCTTGTGGCAGCCGAATTAGATGCGACTGCCTTAGCGGATAAAATCGTCCTTTCCGCAGTGAAAGGGACAGTTGGCGAAGGTTTGGGGAGTGCGGCTGCTTATCTGAAAAAATTCTTTCAGATACCAAATTCTCGAATGGCCTGCATCGCAGGGCCCTGCCATGCGGAAGAGATTGCAGCAGATAAGACAACTTACCTTACCCTATCCAGCACCAATGATAAATTGGCAGACATGCTTTGGCCAATTTTTCGCCGCCCCTATGTCCACGTACGCACGAACAGTGACCCAACAGGAGTCGGGTATGCTGCAATTTACAAGAATGTATTGGGCATAGCCAGTGGTATGGCGGATGGCCTGGGATATGGTGATAATTTCCTGGCGGTATTGGTCAGCAATGCGATGAAGGAAATGGATAAGCTCTTGAACAGTATGGCTGGAGAAGAAACATCCATGTTGAATTCAACCTACACCGGCGACCTATTGGTGACGGGCTATTCGGATAAAAGCCGGAACCGCCAGTTCGGGAGGTTAATTGCCCAAGGTGATTCTGCCGATCAAGCTATTGAAAGACTGGGCATGGTGGCCGAGGGGCATCGAGCTGCGGCAGGATTGTATGCCTATGCGCAGGCAAATGAACTGCATCTGCCTATCCTGTCCACAGTCTATCACATACTATATACGAATCGCTCAGTGGATGCTGAGTTTAAAACTTTAGAGGAAAATTTAATATGATGCTATTAGCTACAGATTTAGATGGAACATTCCTGGGGGGCAAGATGGAGGATCGGTTACGGCTCTATCAGCTCATCAAGGAAAATAAACATATACAATTGGTTTTTGTTACCGGTAGGGGGATTGAATCCGTCATTCCATTGTTGAATGACCCAACCATACCTCGGCCAGACTATGTCATCGCAGATGTTGGGGGGACCGTCAGTGATGGTCATTCCTTAGCGGCTATCGATGCCATCCAGCACGAAATAGAGGACAATTGGCCTTCTGTGTACGAATTGCAGGAAGCCTATGCGAATATTCCCGGACTGGTTTATCAGCGCGTGCCACAACAGCGCCGTTGTTCTTACTTTTACGATGCCAGTACCGATTTGGCGCAGGTACGTCAGATTGCAGCGGAAAAAGGTTGTGACGTGATTACATCCTTGGATAAATATCTGGATATCCTACCGAAAGGGGTGAACAAGGGAAGTACCCTGAAAAAATTGGTCGCTCATTTGGATGTTCCCACAGATCGCGTGCTCGTTGCTGGCGATACGCTCAATGATCTTTCCCTATTCGAAACCGGATTTGAGGGTGTGGCCGTCGGGGAAGCTGAAGGAGCCCTTTTGGAGGCTACGGCAGCTCTTCCCAACGTTTACCACGCAAAGCAGGCCGGTGCCGGCGGGATTTTAGAAAGTATGGAACGGCATGAACGCTTCAGCGATTATGTGCAAAGTACTATAGCCCCGCCTCTTGCGCTCAATGCATCGGACGAGCGCCAATTGATTATGGTTTACCACCGCTTGCCGTATGAGCGCAAAATGGTGGACGGAAAGTTACAGCAGGTACCGCCTCAGAGTCCCAATGGGATAATCCCGTCGTTGCTTGGCTTATTCGAACAGGGACGACCTGGCGTGTGGATAGGGGAAGAGGTTGCGATGGAAGACGGGCCGGCAGAGGAACGGCAACAGGTGGATCCCGCACGTTATCCCAACCTGGATGTATCTGCGATCTCGCTATCCCAAAAGGATATCGACCAATTCTACCGCGTATTTTCCAAGGAGGCATTCTGGCCAACGATATTCTCCTTTGTGGACAAGGCCAAATTCAACCATAAGGACTGGAAGCATTACCTCAAAATAAATCAGTTATTTGCGGAACGCATCGCCCGGGAGGCAGATCCCGAAGCGCTGGTCTGGATCCATGAATATAACCTCTGGATGGTGCCTTCCTTCCTCAGGATGCTGCGCCCAGATCTGAAGATCGGGTTCTTTCACCATACAGCATTTCCGGCCGCTGATATCTTCAATACCATTCCTTGGCGACGAGAAATTATCGGTAGCCTATTGATGTGCGATTTTATCAGTTTCCATATCCCTAGGTATGTCGAGAATTTCATCGATGTCCTTCGCAGCCATACACCGTTCAAGAAACTCAAAACGGTAAATGTATCCAATCAGTTTCTGACCTACAGCATGGCATTGGGTGTGGAGCATATGACCAAGGTCATCTCGGTTGAGGGGCGTCAGATTCGCTTGGGCGCCCAACCCGTGGGGGTAAATTTTGAATTGATCGATCGCTTGCTCAAAAAAGATTCGGTAGCCAAGCGCATAGAAAATTTCAAGGCGGCTGCTGGTGATGGTAAAAAGCGCATCGTGTCCATTGAACGGATGGATTATGTGAAGGGACCGCTGGAAAAGGTACTCGCATTCGGCGAGTTTCTGAAAGAGCACCCTGAATTTCAGGGCAAAGTCGAACTGATCAATGTCTGTACACCACCATCCAAGGGCATGCGGATTTACGATAAGATACGCGACCAGGTGAATCAAGCGGTTGGTGAAATAAATGGAAAATATGCTACGCTGGATTGGACGCCCATACAGTACTTCTTTCAGGCCCTTCCTTTTGAGGAGGTCCTGGTTCAATATGCGCTGGCGGATGTGGCTTGGATTACACCACTCCGCGATGGTTTGAACCTCGTATCAAAGGAGTTTGTGGCCACGCAGGGCATCCTGAATCAAGCTGGTGTTCTTGTCCTCTCTGAATTTGCTGGCGCATCTGTAGAACTGCCATACTGTGTCCCGACAAATCCCTATGACCGACGGAGCATGACCGAATCGCTCTACCAGGCTTTGGTCATGGAAGAGGAGGAAGCAAGTATCCGTATCAAAAGGTCCTTTCAGCAGATCAAGCACTATGATATTCATTATTGGGGGCAGGATTTTGTCGAAGAACTAGAACATAGCAATCAAACTATCGAACAATAAAACTATAGACAATGCAAGTAGAACAATTGGAAAACGTAGAAGGAAAAATAGAGAAATTCGTGGATAGCGCTATTGCGTATGCCCCGATTTTGATCAGCTCCATTATCTCGGCAGGACTGATCCTTGTCCTGGGGCTCTGGCTGATCCGCATGGTGCGGAAGTTGGTGGACCGGATTTTCGTGAAAAGGGATATCGACCCGAGTATCAGGACTTTCTTGGGGAATTTGATCAACTGGATTTTGAAGGTCATGCTCTTTATTGTTGTTGTCAGTCAACTGGGTGTGCAGACTTCGACATTTATCGCTGTAATCGGTGCTGCAGGTTTGGCAATCGGTATGTCCCTGCAGGGGTCGCTATCGAATTTTGCAGGTGGGGTATTGATCCTGTTGTTCAAGCCTTTTCGAGTGGGCGACTATATTTCGTCGTCGACGGGGGTGGATGGAACGGTTAAGGTAATTGATATTTTCAATACCAAATTGGTGACGCCACAGAATCAGCTGGTCGTCATTCCCAATGGGGAATTATCCAACAGCAACATTACAAACTACACGGAATTGGGGACACGAAGAACCTGGTTCGATATCGGTGTAGCCTATGATGCGGACCTCCGCCAAGCGAAGGAAATTCTGTTGGACTGTGTCCAGAAGAATGAATATGCCTTTAAAGATCCGGCTCCGGATGTGGTGGTGACAAGCCTTGGCGACAGCGCCATCAACCTTTCCGTACGTGTGACCACCAACAATGAACATTTCTGGACCATGCAGGAGCAACTGATCATCAGTTGTAAGGAAGCGTTGGATGCGGCGGGCATCGAAATACCTTTCCCACAAACGGATATTCACATCAAGCGTAACTAATACGCTGGCGCAGTTTATCGGATGTAATGCAGGCTGGATGAATACCAGTCTTCTGCAACAAAATAAGTCGCACCGTTTATTCGGGGCGACTTTTTGCATTTCCGGATAGTAGATCGTTTTCGTAGCCCGAGAAGTGGGGCGTGGGATATGTCCTAATCCGTGATTTTATTTGCCGGATATTTGGCTATGCATAAAGTGTAAAAAAGCTGACAAGGATAGGAGATATTTCAAAATATTTGATAATTGGTCTTTAATTTGAGGGGTCGTGTATGGTTGCTGACAATTTGCTGCTAATGCAATGAAAAAATAGTGGATTTGTTTAGTTTTGGGCAGTACACATATGCTATTGATAGCCATACGCTGTTGCCCACACAGCAATGGAAGTTTTGTAAAGCTTAGAAATAGGGATTAACATGATAATGAAACAAAGGAACGGCAATATTTACCTGAAACCAGTGCTGACTGGTGTTCTTTCCGTTTTGCTTGCGGCAGGTTATGCGCAAGAAGATAAAAAACAACAAGAGAATGGAGAATCCACAGTGGAGGGCGTAGACACACGGCCCCGCGTTATGGATTCCATAGAGATTGTTCGGGATTACCGTCCGATGCTGGCCGATGCGGTCAAGATCCGCCGGAGTCCGGATATGAATATCAATCGGGAGTCGCTCGAGAATGAGTTGCGCTTGATTGCGGCAGGTATGTATTTCCAGCAGAATAAATACCGTGAACCATATCACAGCCCATTGAACCAGAAGTATCCCAACGCTTCACGCGATAATATCGACAACAACCGGATCGGTATCCTGGCGTATCGAGGTAAGGAGTATGAAAGAGCAGCTTCCATTCTGAGCAAGGTAAAACCGAACGATGCTTTTTATCAGAGTTCGATTCTCGGTCTAGGGCATATCGCGCTAGAATCGGGGGATAAGGTGAAGGCTCGGGAAGCTTTTTACAAGGCCTCTCAAATGGACCACGACCCGGATCTGAAGGCCGACGGTCTGTACAATTATGCGAAAATTCTGAATGAATTGGACTCCGCACAGGCTGCCCTGCAACCGCTGAAAGAATATATTTCCATGAAATATCCGGACCTTAGCCCGGAGACGGACAAATCGGAGACCACGGAGTCGCGCATGGCGCAGATCCTGAAGGGAACAAGCAATTTCCAGTCAGCTGTATACCTGTTGGAATCTTTCACGAACAGGGATGAAAAAGCGGAACGGATCTTACAGAAAATTACGTATTTCCGCGGATTGGAATTTTATAATGAACGTGCTTTCGAGAACAGTATTTCCATGTTCATGCGTTCGGAGAAATTCCCGTACGATAAGGAAATGGCCGCTCTGGCGACCTATTGGAAAGCGGAGGCCATGTATGAGGTGCGCAAGTATGGCGAGGCCGTGGATAACTTCTCGCGTTTCCTTCGTCTACCTGAAGCACGCACAACGAGTGTGTACAATTATGCGAATTATGCCCTGGCGTATGCGGCTTTCCGTATCAACAGGTATAGCGTAGCGGCGGACTATTTTGAGCGCTATCTGGCAGCTGAGGGGAGTTCCTTGGATAAAAATGTACGCTATGATGTCATCGCACGTTTGGGCGACTCGTACCTATCCATGCGCAATTACGGGCGTGCCAGCGATTACTACGATCAGTTGATCAACAGCAAAGCGCCTAACCAAGATTATGCCCTGTTCCAGCGCGGTATCCTCCAAGGACTGCAGGGTGATAATGCTGCGAAGCTCAATACGCTGCGGTCGGTGGTCGAGAAATTTCCACAATCAAATTATGCGGATGATGTTGCATTCGAGATTCCCTACATCGCATTTACCGAAGGGGATTACGATGTTGCGATTGCCGGATTACAGAAGATGATCAAACAGTACCCGCGCAGTAGTTACGTGCCTCGGGCATTGATGACCATCGGTCTGGTACAGTACAATAAAAATGATTCAGAAGCAGCTATGGCCACCTTCCAGAAAGTAGTGAAGGATTACTCCAAAACTGGGGAAGCAGCGCAAGCATTGCTATCCATAGAAAATATTTACCTGGATCAGGGTGATGCGACAAGTTATATCCAATATGCGACCAATTCAAGTGTGACCAACCTGAGTGAAGGGGAGCAGGATAACCTGGCCTTTCAGGCCAGCCGTCGGTTGTTCGACCGAAAACAATACGGACCGGCAGTGGAAGCTATCAATGCCTACTTTGATAAATTCCCGAAACCGAGACAGGAGAAACATGCCCGTTATATCCGCGGCGTAAGCTTATACCACACTGGACATCCGGAAGAAGCGCTGCACGACCTGAATATCATTCTGAACGACTGGACAAGCCAGTATACCGAGAATACCTTATTGACGGTGGCTGCGCTTTACCTGAGCCTGAAGGAATACAATGAGGCAATCGTGCACTTAAAGAAATTGGAGCTTAACTCCGATTACAAGGATAACTACGGCTATGCCGTGAAGAATCTGATCATCTGCTATTACGAGATCGGTGATTACGAGCAGATGAACAGATACATAAAAATTCTCAAGAATTATGCGGGAGCAACGGATGAGGAAATTGCAACCGCCCACATGTATGCTGCGAAGGCCTACGAAAAGCAGGGTGATAAAGCCTCAGCAACGAAAGAGCTGAACCTTGCCGCGCTGAAGAGCAAGTCCGCAGCCAGTGCCGAGGCGCGCTATATGGTTGCCCTGCAGCAATACAAAAATAAACAGTACGATCAGGCCGAGAAGTCCGCTTTTGATGTGATCGAAAATATGGATGCCAACGATTATTGGGTTGCCAAGAGTTTTATCCTGTTGGCAGATACCTATGCCCGCAAAGGAAATACCGTGCAGGCAAAAAGTACCCTGGAGAGTATCATCGAGAATTATGAAGGCGATGATGATGTACTGACAGAAGCTAAAGATCGTCTGCAGAAACTGAAGAAGGCAAAGTAATTGTTGAGATTGGGTAGGGGGATTGCATAGGTGCAATTGCTTGGAAATAAAAAGTCGTTCCGGAAGTCCGGAGCGACTTTTTTTGTGGGGAGGGCTTTTTATTTAGTGATTTTCATTGGTAACAGAGGGCATCGTGGAAACACATTCCCGTTGTCATTCGATAATCCTGTCATACCAGTCCGTAAGTTCCAGGAAAAGCGCAATCACTATATCTTTGATATGTTTGAAGTTTTAAAAGATTAACTAGACGGATTGACATCGAACTGGCTATATATTTCTTTGTCGTATTTCGGATTACGTTTTCACTTAAAAGGCTTTTCGCTGTGGCCAATATCTTATCGCTGGTCTTTATTTTGTAAAATTAGAACAATTGTTCTAATTTTACATAAAAACTCATAATTTTACCTCTCGGAGATAAGAACGCATGAACTGAGTAGCTTTGATCCAATAGCAAAATGAATAGTTATGACAGAAATTTATCACTTAAACTGCGTCAAGATCGTCTCTCCGTATGCTGACAATGTTTGCGGACATTGTCTGCTTTTGAAGCAAAATGATCGGATGGCACTGATCGATACCGGCATCGGTGTTCTTGATAGCCAGCAGCCCGAGGAAAGGATAGGGCACGAACTTATTAAAATAACAGGATATCGATTTGATGAAAATCAAACCGCTGTTAGGCAAATTGAAGGTCTTGGATTAAACTCCGAACAGATAACCGATTGCATCATTTCTCATCTGGACAACGATCATATCGGTGGACTTCCCGATTTCCCCCATGTAACGGTGCATGTCGGCAAAGAGGAATATGAAAATTATATGTCAGGCAATCCGAGATACCTAAAAATTCCGTTGCAACATAATCCGACCATTAAAACTTATGGGAAATCAGATAAGCTGTGGTTCGGTTTCGAAGCCAGAGAAGTAATTACTGCATTGGACACAGAAATATTGTTGATACCGCTTCCCGGACATACATTGGGCCATTGCGGGGTTGCTATAAAAAACGGTGACGGATGGCTATTTTATGTAGCAGATGCTTATTATCTACGGGAGGAATTGTCTAATATTGATCATCCAGTTCATGAACTGGCGGAGATGAGGGCAGACGATAATAAGATGCGCATCGATACCCTGGAGAAAATCCGTGAGCTGATGCAAGCCCATCCGGAAATCGAAATTTTCGGATACCATGACATTAGAGAATTCGAACGATTCAAAGTAACCGAAAGCAATAACATAAAAAGATGATGATGCGGATAAATAATAGTACAAAAGCTGATATTAAGGAGATTTTCAGGCTTTATAAGATAGCAACAGACTTTCAAAAAACCAGGTTTACGGTCCACTGGCCGGAGTTCGAGCTTGAGTTGGTGGAAAACGAAATCAACGAGAAACGACAATGGAAACTGGAGATTGATGGCAGGATTGCTTGTGTATGGGCGACGACGTTCGATGATCCGCAGATATGGGAAGAACGGAATTCAGATCCTTCCGTTTACATTCACCGGATAGCGACGAATCCTGATTTCAGAGGACAAAATCTAGTGGCTGAAATTGTAAATTGGGCCAAGGACTATGCAGCTAATAACGGCAAGAGGTTTATAAGAATGGATACCGTGGGAGATAATACAAAATTGATTGCTTATTATGGAAAATGCGGATTCGAATATCTTGGACAGCTGAAGCTCAGAAATTCAGAAGGTCTTCCAGCACACTATGATAATGCAACCGTCAGTTTGTTTGAAATAAGATTGAAATGATAATATGGCAACATCCTTGATTATAACGTTGAAAACACTATTTGAGCGAGATCTTAACAAGCTCAAAGTTGAAATAGAGTCTTACCAAGATGAGCGAACGATTTGGCGTGTTGAAAAAGGAATAGCAAACTCTGCTGGAAACTTATGTTTACATCTTTTAGGCAACCTGAACACCTATATTGGGGCTGAAATTGGAAAGTCGGGATATATCCGAAACCGTCCATTGGAGTTTTCATTAAAAAATATCCCTGTTTCTGAACTGCTCCGCGAAATCAAAAAGACTAAAGAAATTGTGATAAGTTCTCTTGAGAATTTAACCGATAAAGACTTAGAGAAAGAATATCCGATCGAAGTATTTGACCGAAAGACAACTGTTTCATTTTTTTTGATTCATTTGGCAACTCACCTTAATTATCATTTAGGACAGATCAACTATCACAGAAGATTGGTCACGATGTCATAAACGTGATTGCATTACATTATTCTTTCAATTTTAGGGATGTTGCTAGGTGATAGTCCTGCCATTTAATCAGTTCAAAATAAAAAAACCGTTTCAAAATTTCTTCTGAAACGGTTTTTCCAGTGCGCCCACCTGGGCTCGAACCAGGGACCAAAAGATTATGAGTCTTCTACTCTAACCGACTGAGCTATAGGCGCGGTTTTATTGTCTGAAAAAGGGGCAAATTTGTGCCTTTTTGACGATGCAATTATCGATATTTGAGACGAGAAAACAAAATTTTGTATGCAAAAAGTTAAAAATATAATTCTTGATTATGGGAATGTAATTTTTATGATTGACTTTCCTCGGGTTCGTCAGGCGTTTATGGATTTGGGTATCAAGAACGTAGATGATTTTTTCGCACATCACGGTCAGGATAGCCTTTTTGATGCGTTTGATAGGGGGGAGATCACCGTTGCTGAATTTCGCGATGGGGTCCGTGCGAAAGCGGAAAGACCCGACCTGACCGATCAGCAGATCGATGACGCTTGGAATTCCCTTTTGCTGGGTGTTCCGGAAGGGAAACATGAAATTTTGGAGGAATTAAAGAAGAACTATCGGACTTTCCTCTGCAGCAATAACAACGAACTGCACTATGCCTATTGCATGAACAGTTTACAGGAGCAGTACGGTATTCCGGATAATGAGCAATTCTTTGAGCGCACCTATTATTCCCACCTCGAGGGTCTACGGAAACCGGATACAACTATTTTTGAGCGTTTGCTTCAGGAAAATGGACTCATTGCGGAGGAAACGCTGTTTATCGATGATAGCCCCCAACATTTGGAAGGCGCTGCAAAACTGGGGATCCAGACTGCATTATGTACGAAAGAGCGCCCGTTGGAGGTCCTGGTGAAGGAGCTGAATTTAATCTAAGTTTTTTCTTGCCAAATCCTTCTTGTTTAGCTATCTTTGCACACCAAGAATTTTACGACGGAAGGAGGTATACAAAAAGCTATGATTATTGTAAATGTAAAAGAAGGAGAATCTTTAGATAGAGCATTAAAACGTTTCAAGAAGAAATTCGAGAAGACTGGCGTTTTAAGAGAATTACGTTCACGTCAAGCTTACGAGAAAAAATCCGTTGCTCGTCGTATCCAAGTTAAGAAAGCGATTTATAAACAATCTTTAAATCAAGATAACGGATAATACAATGGCGCCTCAAGGCGCCATTTTTTGTATATATACGTTTGGAAAAGTTATAGACCAGGGGAATTTCCGGGTTGTAAATTTTTTTTAAAATAGTTACACCCCTGACGGGGTTGCCTGGGTTTTTACCATGGTTGCTAAAATAGTTACACCCCTAGCGGGGTTGCCTGGGTTTTTACCATGGCTGCTAAAATAGTTACACCCCTGACGGGGTTGCCTGGGTTTTTACCATGGTTGCTAAAATAGTTTCACCCCTAGCGGGGTTGCATGTGTTTTTACCATGGGTGCTAAAATAGTTACACCCCTAGCGGGGTTGCCTGGGTTTTTACCATGGTTGCTAAAATAGTTACACCCCTAGCGGGGTTGCGTGGGTTTTTACCATAGCTGCTAAAATAGTTACACAATGACGGGGTTGCCTAGCGTATAACTATAATGGTCCATCTATCATATTCCTTCCAGGCCCCACCAAAATTCCGCACCAGCGTGAAAGACAAATCCCATTTTTCGCTAGGCTCCTAATAGCCATGCCAGCCATAGTCTAAAGATCAATAAATTTAATGCTAATCAAGGCTAAAGAGGCCTGGCAACCCGCCATAAGTCAAAATACTTACTACTTACTACTAAATACAAAAGCTCGTTTACGACGAGGTGTTCCCACTGAACCAGCCACAGTCTAAAGATCAATAAATTTAATGCTAATCAAGGCTAAAGAGGTCTGGCAACCCGCCCTAGGTCTAAATACTTACTACTTACTACTAAATACAAAAGCTCGTCTACGACGAGCTTTTCAAGTACCTCCGGTGGGAATCGAACCTACATCATCAGAACCGGAATCTGACATTCTATCCATTGAACTACGGAGGCGGCAGGCCAAAAATAATATTTATTTTGGGTATTCTGCAACAATAGCTTGCATATTTCGGCAAGCTATTGATTTTGAATGCTATGAATTAATGGTCATGACCATCGTGTTCACCTTCTACCAGGTGAAGTTCGAATTTAAGGTCTAAATCGTTCGCTCCACCGAATTTATTGAAATCGGCATTGAAGATATCCGTCGTGGTATTGATGCTCTCTTTAACACCTGGGTTGAGGTGGCGCATAACGTAACGGAAATTAAAGCTCTCTGTTTGTTTCAATACACGGATGTAACCTGTAACACCGACTTTCACTTTATCACCCGCTTTGTTTACATCGGCATAGGAAACCGCCAATGCATCTTTTGGAATATTCAATAGGAAGGCAAAGTGCTGGTCGGCACGCTCGACAAATGTAGATTGACTCGGACGGCCGGCAAAATCTGTAACCTTCAGCTCGAAGCGGTAAGCCTTACCAACTTCCAGGTGCATGTGTGCACCTACTGGTGGCAGGAATTTCTCACCGGAGAATTTGATGCTGTCCTTTTCCGCATTGGCAATATCGTTGTAATGGAAATGGTCGTCATGCGCTTCCGCTTCCACTTCCGTGAATACCAACGTTGCGGAACCTACTTCTTCCTGATCGATTTCCGGTGTCGGATCGTCTTTGGAACAAGATTGGAATGCGAATGCTGAAGCAATTATAGATAAGGTTAAAATGTACTTTTTCATGATTTTTTGGTGTTAAAATTTAAAGTTTAAGGATAGAATAAAGTTTCTTCCCGGGCGGTGCGCGTAGTAGTGGAATCTGTCCATATAGTCTTTGTAAGAGGTGTTGAACAGGTTTTCCACCGCTAGGGAAATATGTAATTGCTGCTTGCCCACGGCAAGAGGCTGCGTAATGAAAGCATTGAACAGGTGATAGGCCGGGGGCGGAGAGGTGTAGTCCGTCCCAGCTTCGAAGCGCTTTTGCTCGGCCACGAACTCATGACCAAACTTTAGGTATGCGGCATCCGTTTTTCCGAAATACCACTGGATTGCATGCTGCAATCTATCCGAAGGGATGTAGGGCAGATACGTATCCGCAGATTGGTCCTTTGCGCGCACCAGCGATGCCTGTAGGCTATACTTGATCGACGGAATAACCTTCCAGTCGAATTGCAGATCAGCACCGTAGAAAAGCGCATTGACCTGTGCATAGCTGAATACGGGGAAAGTACCTCGGATGGTCTGCCGAATGGAATCCGGATTGGGCGCTGCATAGATGTAGTTGTGGATAAGCTGACCGTAGACATCCGCTGTCAGGGACCACGTCTCTGCTCGGTGACTGATCGAATTTACCCATTTGACGCCCTGTTCGGCCTTCAGGTCCAAGTTTCCGATTTCATAGATTGCTGCTGCGTGGTGAACACCATCGCTATACAATTCGTTGGCCGTAGGTGCTCGCCATGCGAGTCCGATACTGGATTTATACTGCCATTTTTCGGAGATCGGATAGACCACACCTAAGGATCCGGAAAAGTTGTGGAACTGCCGGGTGTCTTCCAGCAGGTATTGTTCCGGCACATCCTCCTCCTTATTGAAGCGATAGCGGTATCCGGCGGCATCAAAGTATTTGAAATCGTAGCGCCATCCCGCTTCCAGGGTCAGCGTATTCCATTGGAATTGGTGGATGCCGAAAAGGCCCAGATTATAGCTGTCAAAATTCGGAATTATCGGCGTTGTGCCCGTTCCGGTCACATTGTTGTTCACCTGTGTACCGGCATTAAGGCCTACACTGTGGTTTTTATAACGTAGGATCAGGTCCAACGCTTGACTGGTCAGTACCATGTCCGACATCGGGACATCATCGGAAACGGCGCGGCGCATGTCGAATTCCTTGCGGTGGTTCTGCTGCCAGGCATACTGCGCTTCCAACGCCAGCCCAGAATCGAACTGCTGTTGGTATTTCAGTTTTCCGAGTTGATGGTCCACACGTTGTTTCGGTGCATTGATCGCATAACTGAAGTCGTATTTCTCAAAAGGTTCGCCATGTTCGATCCGTGCATAGATGTCTTCCACGCTGCCGATATGGGCACCATAGAATACCCCCAATTCGGTAGCGAAGCGGCTGTAATAGGCTTCCATGAAACTGTTGTTCCGGCGGTATTGAAGCTGTCCTGAAAAGTTGAGCTCCTGAACGCCGGTGTTTCCCAGATTATAATCTGCAGTACGGATATCACCGAGCTTTTTGCCCGATACTTGGGCCTTCCAAGCAAGCTGTGGGATCCTGTTGATGCCTCCGGAGAATTGCAGATTGGCTGTGCCACCTCTGCCATTGGATTGTCCGATTAGATCTGCACGTCCTTTGAATGCATTAGGGTCGATATTTTCAGATCTCGCAATCAGGACACCACCCAGGGCATCGGCGCCATAGCGCACTGCCTGCGCCCCTTTGATCACTTCGAATTCATCCGCGGTGAAAGGGTCCATCTCTGGCGCATGTTCCATTCCCCATTGCTGTCCTTCCTGTTTCACGCCGTGGTTCAATAAGAGCACGCGGTTGCTGTGCAGCCCGTGAATAACAGGTTTTGCTACGGAATGGCCCGTATTGAGCAGGGAAACACCGGAAAGATTGGCAAATACCTCAGCAGCCAACTTGCCCTTGCTGGCTTCGATCGTCTCTTTTGAAAGACTGGATCGGATGGCTGATTTCTGCTCTTCTCTTGTGCCCTGGACAGCAACCGCTTCGATCTTTTCCGCGTACGTCCGTAGGGTAACTTTCAGCAATTCCCCATCATGTGCATGAATAGGGTACTCAAAGGTTTCATAGCCTAATGCCGATACCCGTAGGACCATATGTTCGTGTCCATCATCCTTATGGATGCGGAAATGACCTTGGCTGTCGCTGACCGTACTGGACTTGCTGCCTACTACAGTGATGCTCGCTCCGAAAATGGGTTTTTGCTCCTCATCCAATACAATACCTTTAATGTATGGTGCGGAGGTGGATTGGGCTTGGGAATTGGCCATCAATATAACCAATGCAAGCGCCCAAATGTATTTCAACATGGATGTCTTTAATTATACGTATACAATGCTTTTATTACGCTTGTGTGGGTATAAGTAAGATGGGCGGCGCCCGGAGGCCTTTAGAATAAAAAGGTTTTAAGTAGGGGTGTGATTTGTAATCTTCCGAAAGGGTGACCTTAATTTCCAATTCCACGGGAGTTGCATCCCAATGGAAGGCATTTTGTAAAGAAATGCCTTGCTGGAAATACAAGAAGCAGTATTGACAATCGGCATGATGGTCATGCTGATCATGCGATTCTTCAGTGGTGTGGCACGATGGGCCATGGTCTTCGTGATGGTGGTCATGAGCCACGATAAGCCCCATGGAAAGCACCAGAATGCTGATCCATAGACTAACGATACTATTTTTAAACGGCCTTAAACTCCTTATCACGGTGCAAATATACTTCAAATGCAATGTCGTTGCAAATTAAAGTAAACATTGTTGCATTTATGATCGCGGATGGTACTGTGTTATGACACTTTGCAGATATTCTTTGTCGATATGGGTATAGATTTCCGTAGTGGTGATGCTTTCATGGCCCAACATATCCTGGATAGCCCGTAAATCTGCGCCACCTTCGACCAAATGCGAGGCAAAGCTGTGGCGAAAGGTATGGGGGCTGATTTCCTTCTCCAGACCGATCTTGCTAGCCAAGTCCTTTATGATAAGGAAAATCATGACGCGCGATAGGGGTGCGCCGCGCCTGTTGAGGAATAGAAAATCTTCCTGCCCATGCTTGATGGTTTGATGCACCCGAACTTCCTC
Source organism: Sphingobacterium lactis (assembly GCF_011046555.1). NCBI lineage: Bacteria > Pseudomonadati > Bacteroidota > Sphingobacteriia > Sphingobacteriales > Sphingobacteriaceae > Sphingobacterium > Sphingobacterium lactis. The sequence goes on along the minus strand of NZ_CP049246.1, from coordinate 3,062,024 downwards.
CATGTAGATCTTGATGTATTTTATGGCCTGCTGGCCGATGGGGATCAGACGTTCCTTATTGCCCTTGCCTTCCACCTTGATGAACTCCACATCCAGAAAAAGGTTGGAGATCTTGAGGTTGCAGAGTTCGGAAACGCGTAGGCCGCAGCCATACAGCGTTTCCAGGATAGCCTTGTTGCGCATCCCTTCCGCAGTCGATAGGTCTATCGCTCCGATGAGCTCGTCGATTTCTTGGATGGACAGCACCGCCGGAATCTTTCGCGCCAGCCGTGGGGTCTCTATCAATTCAGCAGGATTATTGGGCAATAGATTTTCAACCTGCAAGAAATTGAAGAAAGTTTTGATGCCGGAGAGTAGACGTGCTTGGGTGAACTCGGAAATGGGAAACTGATTGACCCAACGCAGAAATTCCTGGATATCCTTCGTATGCATCTGTTTTAAAGCAATTTGTTGAGATTCAGCAAAACTCTGTAGTTTCTGTACATCGTTGAGGTAGGCCAATATACTGTTGTCACTGAGGCCGCGTTCCAGTAATAAATAGCGTTTAAAATCCTTTTTGAGTAGCTCCCAATCCATTTGTTAAATATATTTAAAAGATCCCAAGATTTAACAATCTGTTTTAATGATAAAATAATTTATCGTAGATTGGCTCTCAAATTTAAATTAATAACCATTCAAGTAAATATTTTTTGAGATTATGAAAATTCTAAAACCGCTAGCCCTAGCGTTTTTGTTGCCATTTGGGACAGAAGTAGCCAGTGCTTATGTACCAACCGGTATTACCCCTGAAGCGAAGATCATCCTCGCGACAGACTCCTTGAAACTTGATGCGAAGTTACCGTTTGACAACGAAGTGAAAACCGGTAAGTTGGCCAATGGATTCCAATACTATATCCGTAAGAACACCGAGCCTGAGAAACGGGTGACGATGTATTTAGCGGTGAAGGTTGGTTCCATCCTAGAAACGGAAAAGGAATTGGGTTTGGCGCACTTCCTGGAGCACATGAACTTCAACGGCTTGAAGCATTTCCCGAAGAATGATCTAGTGGATTACCTGCAACGTGTAGGTGTTCGCTTCGGATCGGATCTGAATGCCTATACAGGCTTTGATGAAACCGTTTATCAATTACCTATTCCATCTGATGATCCGGAGATTTTGAAAAACGGACTTCAGGTGATGCGTGACTGGGCACAGGATGCCTTGTTGACGACAGAAGAAATTGATAAGGAACGTGGTGTTATTATGGAAGAGATGCGTGGCGGCCGTGGTGCTATGCAACGTATGCGCGACCAATACTTCAAAGTGATGTTAAACGGATCCCGTTATGCTGATCGTCTGCCGATCGGTACGGAGGAAGTAGTCATGAAATTTGACCCTGAGGTGATCCGTAATTTCCATGCACAGTGGTACCGTCCGGATCTGCAATCGTTAATCGTTGTCGGAGACATCGATCCAGTGCAGATGGAAAATGAGATCAAACGCCTGTTCTCGGATATGCGTGTGCCTAAAACGCCGCAACCGCGTACAAAATATAAAGTGGACTTATTGGAGAAAAACCAGTTCGTCGCTGTAACAGATCCAGAGATGACCTATACCATCGGTCAGATCATGATCAAGCATCCGGAAGAAAAGATCGTTACTGTCGGTGATTACCGTCGCGATCTGTTGAAGGATGTGTTCAACAGCATGATCAACTCTCGTCTGAGCGAACTTAGCCAATCAGCAAACCCGCCATACATCCAGGGTGGAGTGGATATTTCCGGATTCTTGGGTGGCTTAGATAACTTGGGCGCTTTCTTCGTGTCCAAACCAGGTGCTTTTGAGGAAGGTTTCAAAGCAGTTGTTCGTGAGTTGGATCGTTTCCAGAAATTTGGATTTACCGAAACGGAATTCAAACGTGCGGTTAGCCAGATTGCAAAGAACAACGAAACATCGTATATCGAGCGTGATAAACGCAAGTCTGACAGTTATGTGAATACGTACCTTGCGCACTTCCTGGAAGAAAATCCAGCGTTGAGCAATGAGGATCGCTATCAGATTACAAAACAGTTATTGCCAACTTTGACCTTGAAAGAAGTGGAAGCGGTTGGTAAGGAATTCTATGTAGATAAAAACAGAGATGTGATCATCTTGGCACCTGAAGGTGAAAAAGATAAACTGCCGAACGAAGCGACTGTGAACACATGGTTTGCGGATATCGACAAGGAAGAGTTGCAGGCTTATGATGATAAGGTGTCTGACTTACCGATGTTGGCGAAAGAACCTGTGAAAGGATCCATCAAATCGGAATCAGCGAATGCGACAATCGAAACCAAGGATTTGGTGTTGAGCAATGGCGTGAAAGTCGTGTTGAAACCAACGAAATTCAAGAACGATCAGATCTTGATCTCCGCGTACAGCCCGGGTGGTACATCCTTGTATTCGGATGCTGACTACATGTCCGCTAACTTCGCGGGTAACTTGGTGAACGGATCGGGTATCGGTCAATTGAACACGATCGAATTGCAGAAATACCTGACCGGAAAACAAGTGAACATCAGTCCTTACATTTCTGAACGTTGGGAGGGAATCTACGGTAGTACAGATAAGGAAAGTTTGAAAACAGCTTTCGAAATGATCTACGGTTATTTCACTGCACCACGTATTGAGGACGATATCTTCCAAGGAACGATCAGTAAGCAAAAAGATATGTTGGCGAACCGCCACAATGATCCAAACTTTGTGTACAGCAATGAAATGCAACGTGCTTTGTACGGAGATAACATCCGTCGCGTACCTTATAATGTGGAAGAGTTAGGGCAAGTGAACCAAGCGAGAGCATTGGAAATCTATAAAGATCGTTTTGCTGATGCTTCTGACTTCACCTTTGTTATCACTGGTTCCTTTACGGAAGACGAGATTAAGCCTTACCTAGAGAATTACCTAGCGGCTTTACCGTCGACAGGACGTAAGGAAGAAGCGAAGGATCTGAAGATTCTAGAGCCTAAAAAAGCGGTAGAAAACATCACGCGCAAAGGTAAAGAGGCGAAAGCCATGGTACGTTTGAGCATTTATGGTGATTACGACTACAGTGAAAAGGAAAACGTGGCTGTTGATGCCTTGGAGACAATCCTATCCAACAAATTGATTGAACGCTTGCGCGAAGAGGAGAGCGGTGTCTATGGTACTGGAGCTCGCTTCAACTATAGCAAATTCCCTACGGGAAGATTCTCCTTTATGATCGGTTTTGGAACGAGCATGGATAAATACCAGTCGCTTATCAATTCGGCAATCGATGAGATCAACAAATTGAAAAAAGATGGTCCATCACAAGTGGATCTGGATAAATTCGTGATTGAAGAGAAACGTCAATTGGAAGTTCAGTTGAAAGAGAACAACTTCTGGTCAAGCCGTTTGGTGAGTGCTGGGCAGAACCAGACCGATCCAACCTATGTAACACGTTATTTGAAGGATGTGGAATCGGTGACTCCAGCGGCAGTTAAGGCTGTTGCGAACAAGTACCTCAATACGGATAATGTATTCAAATTTATCCTATTGCCGGATGCAGCAGAGCAAAAAGCAGAAGCGGCTGCGGCAGCAAAGAAATAAGATGAATTATTTCGAGATAAAATTAAACGCCCTGAATTTCAGGGCGTTTTTTTATTTCTCACGCATCTTAACATACTTATGGGTAAAGCAGTCAAAACAATCTTCTTTTAATACAAGTACACTGTCCTGTCGGGAAATAAATGTCCGCATGGGATCTTCATGCAGCAACCATTCGGTTTTATTGCTCAACTGGGATTGGGCCAGGGTTAATTTATAGGCTTGTGCATACTGCAATTCACCGCGATCATAGGCGAACACACTGTCCTTTGTGATCTGAAGGTGTTTGATATCGCTGCTGTTCTCCGGTGTTTTCGTGATGCCCGCAAAGCCGCCCGTGGTCTCGATCCAACGCCAGTTGCCCTCAATCTTTGGTGCTTTATCCGTATTGGTCTGCGTGCTTGCACAAGCAAACAGGAGAAGTATAGGGGATAGGCCTAGTAGCTTTTTCATATGGGATGTTTTTGGTTGCGAAAAGAGGAGCAAATATTAGTCCAAGGAACCATTCTGCCTCATTTATAAGTCAAAGTGATAAATTGGTGTTGATTATAGGTTTAAATTATTTCGGTAATTCTTTTTAAAATTTAATAATTTGTTAACTTTAGAGTAGTAATTTTACGTATCTAGCTAAATGTAAACAGTCATGACCAGATATCTTCCGTATGTATTTCTTGCCTTCTCCCTATGTGTGTTTGGCTGTTCCAAATCTGAAAACAAGATCGATATTCCCAAAACAAAGCCTGAGCCGGAACAAAATGTAAAAAAAGTAAAGTCTGAATATAAAATCACTTCTTTTGCCGTTGTAGATCGGGATGCCGATCAGCTGTATCCGGGTAAAATAGTGAAGATGCAAGGCGAAGGTGACGAAATCCAGAAAATAGATTTTAACGACTATAAAAAACTTCCAGTGATTATCTCTTCGGCTTTAAAGATCCAGGACAAGCCGAGCTACAAGGATATTCCCGATTTCATGAAGATTGAAACATACCTATTGAATAATACGCGGTTTGATGGGGATGCGTCCGCTTCGTTCAGTGGCTGGAATGCCATGTTGGATCACCATGCCCTCAGTTGGTATTTTACGGATAAACAAGAGCGGTCTCGGTTTTTTAAGCTACTGGCAGATTATAAGACGGTAAAGACAACCATGGCTACCACGAATGAGGTGAAAAATTTCGACTTCACGATGGATCTCCCCGATAAAGATGCATTGATTTCTGAAGAGGACATCCGGAAAGCGAACGATGAAAACCTCTGCTATGTATCTGCGGCGTATTATGGAAGAAGATCTGTCATGTTGGTACAATCGGAGGCGGAGGAAAAAGAGTTACGGGCAGTTTTGAAAAAATTGGCTGATCGGGAGAGCCTAAGTGCTGCAGAAGGCAAGCTGTTGGATGTGACCTCACTGGCCGTCTATGCGCGTACGAGTGCACAGAAAGATGCTTTGATGGAAAAGGCATCGGGGAAGAACAAGATTTTGGCGCTCTACAATAAGACAGTTGAATTCTTAGATCAAAAGTATGCGAATCACATTTACCCAATTTCCTATCATTTGCGCAAATTGAGTGACTTTTCGGGATTCTATACCTCTTTCGACTATGAATATGATGTTATAGAAGAATAGGATTTTATCGGATAATAAAAAAATCCCCTAGGAGAAAGGTCTTCTAGGGGATTTTCTATAGATGATTTTCGTTATTCAAACCACGCCAAGACGTCGTCTTTTGTTGGCATAGCGATATCCAATTTCATTTTCTTGCGCATACCGCCAAGGTCGTTGAATACCTTGTTCGGGTTAGCTTCTTTTAGGGATTCAATGGTATTGAAACCCATTTTCTGCAATACAGGCACCCAACCTTCAGGAATGCCCAAAGCTACGTAATCAGCAACTGATGCTGCCTTGGCCACTTTCTCCGGACGCATCTGCGGGAAGAACAATACTTCCTGAATCGACGGGTTGTTGGTCAGGAACATAATCAGACGGTCCATACCGATACCCAATCCAGAGGTAGGCGGCATACCGTATTCCAGGGCACGTAAGAAATCCTGGTCAATGAACATGGCTTCATCATCACCCTTCTCGGAAAGTTTCAACTGCTGCTCAAAACGCTCGCGTTGGTCAATCGGGTCGTTCAGCTCGGAATAGGCATTGGCAATTTCCTTACCGCAGACCATCAGCTCAAACCGTTCGGTCAATTCCGGGTTGTCGCGGTGTTTCTTGGTCAATGGCGACATCTCGATCGGGTAGTCCGTAATAAAGGTCGGCTGAATGAAGTTGCCTTCACATTTCTCACCGAAGATCTCATCGATCAATTTCCCTTTACCCATGGTGTCATTCACCTCGATGCCCATGCCTTTTGCCGCTGCACGGATTTCATCTTCGGTTTTACCGGTGATGTCAAACCCTGTGAACTGCTTGATGGCTTCGGTCATGCTGACACGTGGATAAGGTGCTTTGAAGTCCACTTCATGGTCTACAAATTGTGCCTTTGTTGTTCCATTAACTGCAATGGCACAGTGTTCCAATAGGTTCTCCGTAAATTCCATCATCCAGTTGTAGTCTTTATAGGCTACATAGATTTCCATTGCTGTAAATTCCGGGTTGTGCGTACGGTCCATACCTTCATTTCTGAAGTTTTTGGAGAATTCATATACACCGTCAAATCCACCTACGATCAGGCGTTTCAGGTATAATTCATTGGCAATACGCAGGTATAACGGGATATCAAGTGCATTGTGGTGCGTAGTAAATGGACGTGCCGCTGCTCCTCCAGGGATAGCCTGTAGGATAGGGGTTTCCACTTCCATGTACCCTGCATTATTGAAGTATTCACGCATGGCGTTGAACAACTTAGTGCGCTTTACAAAGATGTCCCTGTTCTGTGCATTGACGATCAGGTCCACATAGCGCATGCGATAGCGTTGTTCCGGATCTGTAAAGGCATCGAATGTCTTGCCTTCAGCTTCCTTCACAACGGGTAGTGGACGAAGGGATTTCGTCAATACCTTTAGGGTCTCCACGTGGATACTGATCTCACCAGTCTGTGTGGTGAAAACAAAGCCCGTGATGCCCACGATATCGCCGATGTCCAATAATTTCTTGAATACCGTATTATATAAGGTCTTGTCTTCGCCGGGACAGATATCATCACGCTTTACATACGCCTGAATCCGTCCAGTTGAATCTTGCAGCTCCATAAAGGAGGCACTTCCCATCACACGGCGGCTCATGATACGGCCAGCAAATGTAATGTTCTTATAGTTGATCTTATCGCGTTCGTAGTTTTCTAAAATGTCTTCAGCAGTCGCATTCACCTTAAATTCCTCTGCCGGAAAAGGGTCGATACCTAGGTCAATTAGGGCTTTTAGGTTCAGCCTTCGTTGTTGTTCTTGTTCAGATAATCCGATACTCATATTTCGTAGAACTTGTAATGTGTTGCAAAAGTATGAAATTAGAACTATTTAAAGGTAGAATACAATAAAAAAGCGCTTATTTGTGCGGATTTGTTTATGTTTGTGGTCCTTCTGGCAGGCGAACACGGATAGGTCAAATGATCCGTATATCGCAACTGGAATTTATTAACAGGTGTGGAAAGGAAAATATAATTTGTTTTTTGTATTTGAATGAAAAATAAATTATCTTTGCACCTCAATTGTTGAATTATATAGTAATCATAAGATAAAATGAAAAAAGATTTGCATCCATCAAACTACAGATTAGTTGTATTTAAAGATATGTCTAATGACTACGCTTTCGTTACAAAATCTTGTGTTGATACTAAAGAGACTATTACTTGGGAAGATGGTAATGAGTACCCATTGGTTAAGTTAGAGATTTCTCATACTTCACACCCATTCTATACTGGTAAAATGAAATTGGTTGATACAGCAGGACGTATTGATAAGTTCCGTAGCCGTTACAACAAGAAGTAATTCTTGCCTTAAAAACACTGTACAGGTCCCGATAAAATTTATTTTGTCGGGATTTTTTATGTAATTTTAGTTCATGTCGCTAACCATTGTATTATCCGATAACGCCCATTGGCGTAAGCGTCTTTTTCCTTTTGCTTCAAGCAGACCCGTAGGTCATCTTCGGGTGGGAATATTGACGTTGCAGGAGAAATGGTCCAAGGTATTTGGTTGTGATGTGGGCTATTCCACGGTACCTTATTTACAGGCAGCCTATCCCTTTCCGGAAGGCGACAGCCAAGAATACCTGTACATTCGGGCAAATGTGTTACCGACAGAAGCTCTGTTAAAGGAGCTCCAAAACCTAAAGGTCGGCGATGTATTGCTCGATGCCAATCAATGGGTTGCTTTTAAGGTGTCCACTCCGGTAGAAAATATCGATGAAATGATCCCGCAGCTGCGGCCATTTCGCAGTTCGGCGGAAATCGCCAATCTTAATTTTCTGGAGGATATCTTCCTGCAAAACCGATCCCAACTACTTTTTGATTACAACCTTTTGACCCAAGGCCGCCAATCCCAGCCTTTATCTTCCAGCAATACCGTTTATGGAGGATGGATTTTTGTGGAAGAAGGGGCTCAGGTGGAAGGGGCCAGTCTCAATAGTTTGGAGGGGCCGATTTATATCGGTAAAAATGCGGTCATCGAAGAGGGAACTTTCCTGCGGGGATATGTGTCCGTATGTGCAGGATCACGTGTAAAGATCGGCGCGAAGCTGTATCCCAACACGACGATCGGTCCGGGAAGTACGGTGGCGGGAGAGATAAACAATACGGTTATCTGGGGGAATTCGGCCAAGGGCCATGAAGGGTATCTGGGCTGTTCGGTTTTGGGTGAGGGCTGTAATATCGGTGCCGGCAGTTCCAATTCAAATTTAAAAAACAATTGGAGTCCTGTACGGTTATTTGACTATGAGGGACTTACGTTCCGGGAGACCGATGTACTGAAGTGTGGGCTTTTCATGGGGGATTACGCCATGGCGGCGATTAATTCATCATTTAATACAGGTACGGTAATTGGCGTTGCTGCACAGGTTGCAATGTCAAAATTTATTCCCAAATTTGTGCCTGATTTCACTTGGAATACCGATGCCGACAGCGTGGTGTATGATTTCGATAAATTTGAATCCATGTTGGACAGGCGAGCTTCGGCAAGCGGAATGCGACCGGCAGATCACATGATCGGTGTATTTTGGGAGATATTCGAAGAATCGGCTTTTTTGAGAACAGCGAATCAACATTAAACATATAAAATATAATCACATGCGTAAAAACATTGTAGCAGGAAACTGGAAAATGAACATGGAATACGAACAGGGCGTAAGCTTGTTCTCCGAAATCGTCAATATGGTAAAAGATGAAGTGATCGGGAAGCAAGAGGTCGTGGTATGTAGTCCATTCATTCATTTAGCCGCTATATCTAAATTAAGCGCTGGCGTTAGCAATGTGCATATCGGTGCACAGAACATCAATGACCACGAATCTGGAGCCTATACCGGCGAAATTTCTGCCGCTCAGGTGAAATCCACCGGTGCTGCCTATGTTATCCTTGGCCACTCGGAACGCCGTGCCTATTACGGTGAAACGGATGAGCTGTTGGCGACCAAAGTGGATGTGGCCTTAAAGAATGGCTTGAAACCGATCTTCTGTATCGGCGAGACCAAAGATGAGCGCGAATCCGGTTCTTATTTTGATGTGATCAAAACGCAGCTCAGCAAAGGGTTATTCCACCTGGATGCTGCTGCTTTCGGAAATATTGTCTTGGCTTATGAGCCAGTTTGGGCAATTGGTACAGGCTTGACAGCTTCACCGGAGCAAGCGCAAGAGGTACATGCTTTTATCCGCCAGACCTTGGCAGATCAGTATGGTGCTGAAGTTGCAGACAACACGAGTATTCTTTATGGCGGTAGTGCCAACCCATCCAATGCACAGAGCCTATTCTCCCAGCCAGATATCGATGGCGGATTGATCGGCGGTGCATCCCTGAAGTCGAGAGATTTCTTGCAAATTATTAATGTATTTAACGCTTAATATATGAAGTATACAGCAGTTGCTTTTACCTCCTCAGCAATGGAGGAGTGGCAAAAGGATTTGCTTATTGCTGAATTGGCAAACCTTGGTTTCGATACGTTTGAAGATCGGAACCAAGGTTTCATTGCTTATATCCCATCTTCGAATCTGGATATTCAAGCACTGGAAACGGTTTTGGCAACAGAGGTAATCGACTATGATATCGCTTACGAGGTAGAGGAATTGGAAAACAAGAACTGGAACCAGGAGTGGGAGAGCAATTTCAGTCCTATTCTGGTCGATGACCAATGCTATGTGCGGGCGACCTTCCATGAGGACCGCCCGGAATACCCGTATCAGATCATTATCGATCCGAAAATGTCATTTGGTACTGGCCATCATCAAACCACCTCCATGATGCTGTCTTTTATTCTTGAAAATAATTTTTCTGGAAAAGAAGTATTGGACATGGGCTGTGGTACGGGAATTTTAGCCATTCTGGCTTCCAAACGTGGCGCTAAAGATATCCTGGCGGTGGATTTCGATCCGATCTGCGTGGAAAGCGTGGAAGAAAACAAGGTCCTGAATTCCGTTTCCAACATCGAAGCGAAATTGGGATCGAAGGAAGCGATCGAAGGTCGTACATTCCAGACTATCCTAGCGAATATCAACAGGAATATCCTGTTGGATCAATTTGAAACCTATGCTACCGACCTGCCACAAGGTGGGGAGCTGTACATCTCCGGATTTTACGACGGGGAGGACCTGGACATCCTGACGGAAAAGGCAGGAAGGCTCGGGTTTGAATTTGTAGAAAAGAAAGTACTGGACAACTGGTGCGCGGCAAAATTTAATAAAGCAAACTAATGCGGATTCATTTTATTGCCATAGGGGGCAGCATCATGCATAATTTGGCCATTAATCTGGCCGAACAGGGCCATCAGGTAACTGGTTCCGACGATCAGATCGTTGAGCCTTCCAAGTCACATCTGGCCGAGGCCGGACTCTTGCCGAAGGAAATGGGCTGGTTTGCCGATCGGATCACTGAAGACATCGATGCCGTCATCCTGGGTATGCATGCCACGGATGACAATCCCGAATTGCAGAAGGCGAAGGAACTGGGGCTGAAGATTTATTCATTCCCTGAATTCGTTTATGAGCAGAGTGCCGATAAGGTGCGTGTGGTTATCGCCGGAACATACGGTAAGACCACCATCACGAGTATGGTAATGCATGTGCTCAAGAAATTGGGTAAGAATTTCGACTACCTGGTCGGTGCGCAGCTGGAGGGCTTTGACAAGCTCCTGCAGTTGAATCCCGAGAACAACCTGATGATCATCGAAGGTGATGAATATTTTGCCTCTCCGTTGGACAAACAGTCCAAATTCCTGCTCTATAAACCGAACATTGCCCTCATCAGTGGGGTAGAGTGGGATCATTTCAAAACGGTGATCTCCAAAGAAGACTATTTTAAGCAGTTTGAGGACTTTATTCGCACGATCGTGCCGAAGGGTGCCCTTATATACAATAAAGACGACAAGAACACGCAGGAGGTCGTAGAACGCACCATGGACATCAAGATCAATAGACATGGTTATAAAATGCCTGAATATACGATCAACAAGGGTGTGACCTATCTGCAGGTCGGTGATGAGCAGATTCCATTGAAGGTCTTTGGCAAGCATAACCTATCGAATATTGCCGGTGCCTATACGGTATGTGAGTGGTTGGGCGTAAAGCGTGAGGAATTCTACCACGCCATCCAGGATTTCAAGAGCTCGATTCGGTATCTGGAATTTGTGGCCAGCCAGAACGGCAGCGTGGTGTATCAGGATTTTGCCCATACACCGAGCAAGTTGCGCTCCAGCATCCATGCGGTAAAGGAACAATTCCCGAATAAAGCCTTGGTGACCATCATTGAGCTGAATGCTTACGACAGCTTGGACACCGATTTGATTTCCGAGTATCGGGACAGCATGAACGAATCAGATTTTGCTGTCGTTTTTGTTAATACCTCTCAAATCAAGGAAAAAAATATTGCTTTAGACAATTTAATCTGGAGATTAACCGAAGGTTTCAATCACCAATCTTTTCACGTTATCACGCAAATGGCTGATTTAGAGGGTTTTTTAGAATCATTTAAGTCTAATGGCTACAATTTACTCTTTATGAGTTCAAATAACTACAATGGAGTAAATATGGCAAGTTTTGCAGATAAATTTTTGAGAAATTTTTAAGATTCTTTCAATTTATTTTTAATTTTTTAATATACAGATTTTGAATTTTACTTTATTTGTTTAAATTTGATAATTACTTAATAAATAAATATTTTACATTTTACCCATGAATGCATTAGGAAAGAAAATTAGATTACTTAGACACCAGAAGGGGTGGAGTCAAGAAGATGTCGCTAAAAGGCTAGATATCTCTATTCCAGCGTTTTCTAAAATTGAAACAGGGATTACTGATGTCAATTTGTCTAGATTGAATCAAATCTCCAAGTTATTTGGTTTGTCGTTGGTCCAACTGTTATCAACATCGGACCCAGAGGAAGATAAACAGATTCAGAATGAAGTTAATGAACTTCAGAAGCGTTTACAAGCACGCGAAGTAGAGGTTATTGACTTACAGAAGAAAGTTATCGACCTTTACGAACAATTGCACAAAAAATAAGTGTAAAGCTAGCGAAATTGAAGCCCTACCTTAAGGTGGGGCTTTTTGTTTTTCATTTCGTTCGCTAAAAGCAATAAAAAATGCGCAAAGGTTACTTTGCGCATCGCTATTTTCTTCCTGAAGATTTCGATTTAACCTAAATACGATTTTAGGATCTTGCTTCTGGAGGTGTGTCTCAAGCGCTGTAGCGCCTTGTCCTTGATCTGGCGGACACGCTCTCTCGTTAAGCTGAATTTCTCACCGATCTCTTCCAAAGACAATTGATGGTTAGAACCTAGACCGAAGAACAAAACGATGATCTCGCGCTCACGCTCGGTAAGCGTTGCTAAAGAACGTTTGATCTCTTCGGAAAGGGATTCATCAATTAGGGAGCTATCTGTATCTGGATCGCTATTTTCCAATACATCCAATAGGGTATTCTCTTCGCCCTGCACGAATGGAGCATCCATGGATACGTGACGACCAGAGTTACTCAAGGTATCTGACACTTTGTCGACCGTGGTCTCCAAGATGTCCGCTAATTCCTCTGGTGATGGTTCACGCTCATATTCCTGTTCCAATTTAGAGAAGGCCTTGCTGATTTTGCTTAATGACCCTACTTGGTTCAATGGTAAACGAACGATACGAGACTGCTCGGCAATTGCCTGTAGAATAGATTGACGGATCCACCAAACCGCGTACGAAATAAACTTAAAACCTTTGGTTTCATCAAAACGTTTTGCTGCTTTTATTAAGCCTAAGTTGCCTTCGTTAATCAAGTCCCCTAAGGTCAATCCTTGATTCTGATATTGTTTTGCTACCGATACAACAAAGCGTAGATTGGTTTTCGTTAATTTCTCCAATGCAACCTGATCACCCTCACGGATCCGCTGAGCCAAGATAACTTCCTCTTCCGCGGAAATTAAGTCAACCTTGCCGATTTCATGTAAGTACTTATCAAGTGATTGCGATTCACGATTCGTGATGGATTGTGTAATTTTGAGCTGTCTCATCTAAATAAATAAACCTTTCTTTTCTGAAATGTGTGCAAACATAACAAATTTATCTCAAATTATTCTAATCTAATTGTAAATTATTAGCTCATTATGAGTAAGTTATGCGCGCTGAGCTGATGTGTTTCTAACATCAAAAATCATTCCAATTTTACGATAAATCCGCAACTGTCACGTATTTAACACTGTTTAACGCCGTGACGCAGATTTTTATTTCATTTTCCTAGTTAATCAAACAATTCGATATAGGAATTGTTTTTTAGTCAAGAAATTAGTTATTCGTAAAAATGTTAATCACAAAGCTATGCCTATAGTTGTTCACCTGGATGAAATCATGTCTAAAAAGAAAGTTTCACTCAACGAATTGAGTGCTCGCGTAGGGATTACCCTCTCGAACCTTTCCATCATCAAGAATCAAAAAGCCAAAGCTATTCGGTTGAGCACCATGGAATCCCTATGTAAGGCCCTGGAATGCCAACCTGGCGAACTGTTTGAATTTGTCGAGGATTAACCCTTGTTTTCTAGTTTATAGCCACGTAGAAAATCCCGAACGGACATCCGTTTCTTACCTTCGATCTGGATATCCAACAGTTTGATAAACCCGTCTGACGTGGCAAATTTCAACTCATTCTTACCGTCGCTCCAATAATCGCCAACAGCGATTTCGGTCTGCGCGACAATTTCTTTCGTCGCCTTGAATACTTTCAAGCTTTTGCCATCCAATTGCGTAAATGCGGTCGGATAGGGGCTCAGGCCTCGGATTTTATTGTAGATCGCCTCGGTATTCTGATGCCAATCGATTTCACAGTCTTCCTTGAATATTTTTGGTGCATGCTTCAAGGCGCCCGCGTTTTCTACGGATTCCTGAGGAATAGGGTTTACATTTCCCGATTTCAGCGCTTCAACGGTTTTGATCAATAGCTCAGCTCCGGCAACCATCAACTTGTCGTGCAGATCTCCGGCCGTATTCTCCTCGGTAATTTCTACCTCCGTGGCGAATAGGATATTTCCCGTATCGATCTCATGTTGCAGTAAAAAGGTGGTCACTCCCGATTTCCGTTCACCCTGAATAATGGCGTGGTTGATAGGAGCAGCGCCACGGAAGTTCGGTAATAGGGAAGCATGTACATTGATGGTTCCCTTGGGCGGCATATTCCATACAATTTCCGGCAACATCCGAAACGCAACGACGACCTGCAGATCCGCTTGGTAGGATTGCAATTCCGCTATGAATTCGGGGTCTTTCAGTTTCGTGGGTTGCAGCACGGGCAACCCTTGCGCCTCGGCAAATTGCTTGACGGCAGAGGAGTGCATTTTCTGACCTCTACCTGCCGGTTTATCCGGCGTGGTGACCACAGCTACTACATTTTCACCAGCTTCAAGCAATGCCTGTAGGGAGGCTACAGCGAAGTCTGGGGTTCCCATAAATACGATACGCATAAAAATCTATTATTTATGCCGAGCATACCTGCTCAGCCATTGTTGGATGACAAATTTTATTAACTTTGCGAAGTTACAAATTTAATTTTAGCTTGAATTTTCCATATTTCCTTGCGAAGCGAATTACCCTCAATGGACAACGGACGTTCTCTAAACTGATCGTACGGGTGACCATTGGTGCGCTGGCATTGGCAATTATGGCCATCATCATGGCAGTGGCCATTTTGAATGGGTTCAAAGGTGAAATTACCGAAAAGCAGCGTGGCTTCTTTGGCGATATTATCCTGCTGAAGAATGACCACAACGACTCCTACGTTAATACGCCCATTCAACTTTCCAACGAACAGATTGCGCAACTCAAGCAGAATCCCAATGTGGCCGATGTTTATCCCTTCGCAACCAAAGCCGGGATCATGAATGTGAAAGGGGAGGTGGAAGGTGTGCTGTTGAAGGGCATCGATGAAAACTACGATCAGGATTTTCTGGCAAAAACCATCCTCGAGGGTGAGCCCATCGATTTCAAGGCTGAAAATGCCGATAACCAATTACTGATCTCTTCCGTCCTAGCCAACCGACTGAACCTCAAAGTGGGTGAAAGTTTCATTATGTACTTTATCCAGGAACCTGTCCGCAAGCGGAAATTTACGGTGAAAGGGATTTTCAGCACCAACTCCGAGGAATTGGATAAGATGTACGTCATTGGTTCTCTACCGCTGATCCGCCGATTGAACAATCTGGAAGAACAGCAAGCGGGTGGCTATGAGATTCGTGTCCATGACTTCAATAAACTTTTTGAGACTACAGAACAGCTGAACGAAAATATGCCGGTAGAACTGTATGCCACGAATGTGGTGATGCAGATGCAGGATATCTTCAATTGGTTGAATATGCTCGATATGAACGACAACATCATCTTCGTTCTGATGGTGATCGTCGCGGTGATCAACATGATCTCTGCGCTGTTGATTTCCATTCTCGAACGGTCGCCGATGATCGGGATGTTGAAAGCATTGGGCATGCGCAACACGAAAATCCGTACCGTCTTCCTCTATAATTCACTTTATCTGATCGGGTATGGGCTGATCTTGGGAAATGTAATCGCATTGTTGCTTTACTTTTTCCAGACGACTACCCATTTCTTCAAATTGGATCCGAGCATTTATTACGTTTCTTTCGTGCCCATGGAAATCTCTTGGCTTACAGTCCTTTGGTTGAATGTGGTGTTGGTTGGCATCGCCCTGATCACCCTCTTTATCCCCTCCATGTTGATCTCCAGAATCTCCCCAATTAAAACAATTCAGTTCAAGTAAACTTAGGCTGAAATTAATTGTTTCTGTCTTAAATTCTTTATTTTTCTTATCTTACGCATGAAATAACGGAGCGTTATTTTACGCATTTAAACATAAACTGACTATATGAGCGATAAAATACTTGATCACTTAATTCATGCATTCGAGGCGCCTCTAACGAACCCCGTACTCATTTTTTCACTCGTACTCTTTATTATACTGCTCTCGCCGATTCTGCTCCGCCCCATAAAGGTGCCGGGGATCATCGGTTTGATTATTTCAGGGATGATCATCGGTCCGCATGGACTGAATTGGCTGGAGAAAAATGCAGCCGTCGATCTGTTCTCGACCATTGGTTTGCTTTACATTATGTTTATCGCTGGTTTAGAGCTGGATATGAACGAATTTAAGAAGACCAAGCACAAAAGTTTCCTCTTTGGTTTCTTTACCTTCATCATCCCGATTTCAATCGGTTTTCCTGTATGTTATTATATCCTGGATTATAGTCTGTTGTCGAGTATATTGATTGCCAGTATGTTCGCGACGCATACCCTTGTTTCCTATCCGATAGTCAATCGCTATGGTATTTCCAAGAATGAGGCCGTGGCCATCACCATTGGAGGTACAATCCTGACGGATACAGCAGTACTGATTATCCTTGCGGTGATCAAGGGTGCATCGGCTGGCGATATCAACGGCGAATTCTGGGTTACCCTCGGCGTATCCTTTGCCATTTTCCTGTTCATCATGTTCGGTATCATCCCGAAGATTGCCAAATGGTTCTTCGAGAAAGTGGAAAGTGAAAAAACAGGACACTATATCTTCGTATTGACGGTGGTGTTCTTTGCTGCATTCCTTGCGGAAATGGCGAATCTGGAACCTATTATCGGAGCTTTCGTTGCCGGTTTGGCATTGAATAAATTGATCCCCCATTCGTCTGCCCTCATGAACCGCATTGAGTTCATCGGGAATGCCATCTTTATCCCGTTCTTCCTGATTTCTGTGGGTATGATCGTGGATGTGGGTGTATTTACCAATAGTGAAGGATTAACGGTATTCTATGTGGCTGGCGCCTTGACCTTGGTGGGTATCGTCGGTAAATTCTTGGCAGCTACGGCTACGCAATTGGCCTTCAAATATTCCAAGAACGAGCGAAACCTGATCTTTGGATTGAGCAACGCCCATGCAGCAGCTACACTGGCCATCATTATGGTCGGTTACAACAGTAACATTATCGATGAGCACGTCCTGAACGGCACCATTCTCTTGATTCTGGTGAGCTGTATCATTGCCTCCATTGTCACAGAAAATGCCTCCAAGAAGATCGTATTGGAAGGTAGGCAGCACGAGGAACACATGGAGCATGTGGAAGAACATGAAGAGCAGATCCTCATCCCGATTGCCAACCTGAACAATATGGAGGCTATCCTGGATTTTGCAACGCTTGTTAAATCCAAGAAATCCCCACACCCGTTGAACATCCTCTCGGTCGTACCGAATGATGAGCAGGCGGATCGAAACCTTGCTCAGGCGCGCCAGAATCTGGACAAGATGGCGAAATATGCTTCCGGATCCGAAACGGAGGTTGATCTGGTGACCATGGTCGATTACAACATTGCCAACGGTATCTCCAGAGCGTCGAAAGAGGCTTTCGCAGACTGTCTGATCCTGGGTTGGCCGAGTGCGACCAGTTTTGTGGAGAAGATCGTTGGTGAGAAGACCGAGAGCATCCTGAACAGGACCGATGCGAATCTGATGATGTGCCGCATCGAAAAACCATTTATTACAAACAAGTCCATCATTATTTTTGTTCCACCATTAGCGGAATCTGAAGTTGGGTTCCATTATTGGATGGAGAAAATGACCAAGCTTGCCCAGGAGCTGTCGCTGCCGATCACCTTTGTCTGCAACAGCCGATCCAGAAGGGCAGTGGAACACATGATGGAAGAATTGAAATCCAGTGTGCCGATTGTTTTTGAGCAGTATGAAGACTGGGATAATATCTACGGACTCTCCACATTCAGTAATGCCGATTCACTTTTGGTCTTCGTATCCGCAAGGTATGGCGATGTTTCTTATCGCGATTCCCTAGATGGATTAGCGAAACGTGTCGGGAAGTACTATAAGAATCAAAATTTAATATTAATTTTCCCTTCACGCTTGGAAGATCAGCATATCGACGAATATGAAGATGTACAAGCCGCACCAATTTTCCGCCGCATCAGCCGCGAAATTGGAAATATGTTCAGTAAGGAAAAATAATATAAATTAAAACTATATGTCAGATAAGGTAAGTATCGATCAATCAGGTAAGTTGCAGGTTCCAGATCAGGTAACCATTCCGTTCATTATCGGTGATGGTATCGGACCGGATATTTGGCGGGCTTCGGTTCGCGTTTTTGATTCCGCAGTAGAGAAATGCTACGGTGGAAAGCGGAAGATTACTTGGAAGGAAGTATTGGCTGGAGAGAAAGCATTTAACGAAACTGGAAGTTGGTTGCCGGATGAAACATTGGCAACCTTCAAGGAATATTTAGTAGGCATCAAGGGTCCGTTGACCACACCGATCGGTGGAGGTATACGTTCTTTGAATGTTGCCCTGCGCAAGGAACTGGACCTGTATGTGTGCCAGCGGCCGACCAAGTGGTATGAAGGCGTGCCTTCGCCCGTGAAGCATCCGGAAAAGGTGGATATGGTCATCTTCCGCGAGAATACGGAAGACATTTACGCAGGGATTGAGTTCGCAGCGGGAACCGCTGAAGCGAAGCAATTGCAGGACTTCCTGAAGGAGGACCTGGATGTGGATTACAATTTCACGAATACGACTGGGGTAGGCCTGAAGTTCGTGTCGGAGGAAGGATCCAAGCGCCTGATCCGTGCGGCATTGGAATTTGCCCTCACGGAGGGACGCAAATCGGTAACCTTGGTCCATAAGGGGAACATCATGAAATATACGGAAGGTGCCTTTAAGAACTGGGGCTATGAAGTGGCGGAGAAGGAGTTTGGCGATCGCGTATATACCTGGAACCAATGGGAACAAACGAAAGTTCGCGACGGACAGGACGCTGCAAATGCCGAGCAAAAGGCAGCAGAAGAAGCAGGTAGATTAATTGTAAAGGATATTATCGCGGACAATTTCCTGCAGCAGATCTTGCTCGCACCGCATGATTATGATGTCGTGGCAACGTTGAACCTGAATGGTGATTATATTTCCGATGCTTTGGCGGCCATGGTCGGTGGAATCGGTATTGCGCCTGGTGCCAATATCAATTTCAAAACCGGACATGCCATTTTCGAAGCAACGCACGGAACCGCTCCGCGTTTCGCCAATACCGACACGATGAATCCTTCATCAGTAATCCTATCGGGTGTGATGATGCTGGAATATATGGGCTGGACCGAAGCTGCCGATGCCATTGTAGCAGCCTTGGCACAGACCATTAAGGATAAGACTGTAACGGTCGATTTCTACAACCTGATGGAAGGCGCAACCCTATTGAAAACATCGGAATTTGCAGATAAGATCATTGAAAAGCTATAATGCTTTTGTAAATAACGTAAAAAAGCTGAACTTTAAGGTTCAGCTTTTTTTATGCAGATAACAGAAATTCCACATTTTATCATCCATGCGGGTATCTTCAGTCAGGAAGACCTGGAGCAATTGGCGCGCATTGATCGGGTTCCCACGGATCAGGAAATTGATGCCTTTCAATTCGAACCTGAGGTGCAGGAACTATTGAATGCTTTCATCGGCGATGAAACAACACGTAGAACCCATCAGCTGCTGAAGGCGAAGGAATACCTTGCGCATGGCGAGCTGGAAAAGGCCTGGAAAATGGCCTTGCTCTAATTTTAAAATCACACAACATATTATATGTCATTTACCTACAGACAGATTGAAGAAGCCCATGCGAAGGTGAAAACCGTTGCAGATTTCCCGGCGTATATCCAAGAGATTCGTGAGCTTGGAGTCACGGGATTTGAGTTCCACGTTAAGGACGGGAATGAAAAGTATATCGGCGAAGGAGGCTATGAAGTATATTCGCATGCGAAATACCCGCCAGTGGACATAGCAGAAGAAGTGGACCTACCGACGTTCGCCAAGGCATTGGTGGACCATCAAGAAGGAAAGACAGATTTCCCGCAGTTTCTGGTGGATTGTGCCAATACGGGTGTCCATTATTGGCATGTGGACCTGCAGAAAGGTACCTGCACGTATTTTGATGGCAAAGGCGAGGAGATTCTGGAAGAGGAAGTAAGAGGGTAGAGGGTTGTCACCCGCTGGCGATCAGTGTTCCCCACGGGCGGCCGGTGTTACCCGCTGGCGCAAGTGTTGTGGGGGTGGTTTGTTTTACCCGCTGGCGCAAGTGTTGTGCGGGAGGCCTGCGCAGTGGATCACTTGTGCCCGGGGCACATTATGGGCACAAGTCCTCCACCGCACCGCCCACAACAAATGACGTGCGCCAGCGTACAGGCTAAAGCATTTTACCCGCTGGCGCAAGTGTTGTGCAGGAGGACTGTCCAGTGGATCACTTGTGCCAGGGGCATTTTTTTCACCGACCGATCATTGAATTTCTATGCGCCACGCAACCCCAGAGGGGTTGAACTATTTTAGCAAGCGCCATACATATCCCAAAGCCCCAGCACCCCGTTTTTTGGTTTGCTTTAGCAAACCAAAAAACGGGGTGCTGGGGCAATTTTACCTTTACGGGGTTGCATGGGTATTAAATTCCTGGATGGTTGTATGAAATGTAAATTGATTTGGGGTGCCTACGGCATGTTTTGAGCACAAGAGATCCACCGCACAATTCCCACGCACAACTCTTGCGCTAGCATGCGGTTAGGGCGTTTAAGTGATATAGGGGGGAGAAAATGGAAGCGCTTCGCGCTTCCATTTTCTCCCCCCCCCATATCACCAATTTTTCCAAGCCAAAACCCGCTGGCGCAAGTGTTGTGCGGAAAGCCTGTGCAGGGATCACTGCCCGGGGCACGTATAGGCACAAGTCCGCCACCACACCGCCCACAACAAAAGACGTGCGCCAGCGTACAGCCTAAAGCATATTCACCATCTTTCCCCCTAAAATTCCCCAATTCCGTAACGAACCAAACCCGTAGATAATTTGTATATACGCCCAAAAACGCCTTTCTGTATACTATTTTAGCCTATTTTATTCACCAATCATTTACACTCGATAATTAAGCCTTTTCGTGGATTCTTTTTTGTTCACCTTTATCTGGAGAACACGATTATGAAAAGATTAAATTTTAGAACGTTAGCCGTTATGTTCGGCTTGATGCTGGCACTGTCCGCATGTGATAAGAAAGAGATCGAAGTTGTTGAACCGGAACCTGAGGAACCGACGAAACCACCGACACCAAAACCGCTTACCTTTTTCTTTGCGGGGTATTCATACGGGACGGATTACAAAGCTGCCGATCGCAGGGCCATTCTCAGTATCAACGACTCTGTCGTTAGGCTGTCGCCGAATATGCGGTCCGATGCCGTTGCCATATCGGCTGTCAATTCGAAAGAAGCCCACCTGACCGGCTATCAGGTCACTGCAGCAGGGACCAAGCGTGCAGTTTATTGGAAAAACAATAAGATCCAATACCTTTCCGGGGCCAGTAAAGACAATACAGGGAGTGCAATCCATGTGGTGGGTAGTAAGGTGTACATCGGCGGTAGGGTTGATACGTTGAATGCCTATAAACTGGTGCTCTGGACCAATGGCGTTGCTTCCCGTAAGGGGTGCTGCTTGGTACAGTCCGGTTTGAATTCCATTTCGGAATCGAATGGTAAACCTGTGGTTGCGGGCCGTTTTGCGAGCAATGCCTTTATGTTTGTCAACGGAATGGGCATCGCATTGGCAGGTCCCAATACCTATGCAGATTACATCCATGCCATCGGCACGGATATCTATGTCCTGGGCAAGGAAACAGTCAGCGCATCGTCCGATGCAGCCATGGTCTGGAAGAACGACAAGGAAGTATTCAGGTTGCCTTTTGGTGATTTTGCAACAGACGTGTTGGGTACCATGGCCGGAAAAGACTATTACTTTGTCGCGAATATCCAGAAGAATGGGAAGCGCATCGCCGTGGTGTACAAAAATAAAACCAAGCTCTACCAACTTTCCCATACACAGAATCTAGAAGCAACTGCTATTCAGGTGGTCGCAGGAAAGGTCTATGTCCTTGGCAATTACCAGAACGGACAAAAATCCACCGGTGTACTTTGGACGAATGGAAAGCCTAAGGTATTATTTGCCGAAAGCAAGAAAATCTATCTGCATGATTTTGTCATAAAATAAGAATGCACTAACTATTTTAAACCCAGTACGTAAAGCAAAAGGCCCTTAAGGAATCTCAAATCCATCAGGGCCTTTGTTGTATTATAGCTATTTGCTCGCCGTTAACCCGGTTAGGGATGCAGGCAAATTTAGTCTTGAAACATCAAGCGGATCGTCGTGCCTTCGCCCAGTTTACTCTTGATACTGATATCGATTCCCAATTTATCGGTGATCCGTTTTACGATGGCCATACCAACACCGGAACCATCAAAGTTCGTTGAGTTGGACATGCGCTTAAAGATCTCAAAAACCGTTTCCAGTTCCTCTTCAGCCATACCGATTCCGTTATCCTGAATCGTATAGATGGTGCCGTTGTTCGTTTTTGCGGAAGATACCTGGACGACTGGATTTGGCGATTTTGACGAGTATTTAATCGCATTGCCAACCAGATTCAGGAAGAGCTGATAGATCAACGTTCTTTCCCCTTTCACAGGCACCAAGTCACCCAATTGCACATCAACATGTAGTGCCTGGAACCGGTGCTTGCTCATATCGACAATCTCTTGGATAAAATTCTCCGTTTCAACGGTCTCCACATCGAAATTGAATGCGCTAGCCTTGGAGAATTGATGAATCTTATCGAGCATGTTCAGGATGATATCCACGGAATCCAGAATATTCTTGGTCATCTTGGCCATGGCCTCCGGCTTCACCTCCCGCTTGAACTGTAGGAATTCCGTCGAAAGCTTAATCGCCGATAACGGATTCTTCAGGTCATGACTGATGGTATAGGCATAGGTATCCAGCGCGTTGTTCCGTTCGATAAGTTGCTTATTGAGGTTATCGATCTCCGTGGCCTTATTGATCAAACCCTCTCGCAGGACATGCTTGATGCGTTCGATGAACAGCAATTGGCGGTTGGTCCATTTCGGCGATGTGCCGCTGACCTGTTCGCGCCAGCTGTTGAACGAGGTGCGTGGCGATGGCTTCAGTTTATTGATTTCCTTATCCAATTCATAGAATTTCTCCGGTTTACCGGCCCAATTGCGATCCAGAAGAATTTCCTTCCGGAACCAGATAATGAAAAAGGATCTGTTCTCGTCGATCTCGGAAAAAGCAATCCCTTGAAATTGGCTACCGATGACGGCAGAGATGGCCGGATGGTGATTGCTTAACGAATTGTCCGTAAATAAGCCATCCTTCGCTTGCTCGCGTAGTAGGGGCAATACCGAACGTAACACTTCTTTGTCGATCGTTGTCCCTTCCAAGTGGATGCCATCGTCAAAGCCAATGGCGATGCCATCTGCGCCAAGCATCTCCTGCAGATGTGAGGCATATTGTTTCAGTTCAGGAAAGAAATTGCTCTTCAATAGGACTTTCTCCTTTAGGAGCAGTACCAATTCCTGGACCTCCTGTAGATATTGGATGCGTTTCTTATCCTTCAGTTGCTGAAAACGATTTGCCGCAAAATTGGTCAGCATCAAAGCGAACGTCCTGCTCTCCCGATCGATGTGCAGGGGTGTCCGATGCTGGCAGCAAATCAACCCCCAAAGCTTTCCATTGATCATAATCGAAAAACTGATGCTGGATTCGAAACCCGCATTGCGGATGTATTGCAAATGGATAGGTGAGAGGCTTCGGATGGAAATCGTCGACAGATCTATATCGTGCTGCGCATTGGAAATAAGTCGTGCCGGCGTTTGGTTCACGTCAGCAATAAAGCGCACATGTTTTCGTTTATAGAGTTCCCTAGCCTGTTTCGGAATGTCAAATTCAGGATAATTCAATCCCAAGTAGGAGTCCAATTCCGGAGACAACAGGGTTTCAGCAACAACAACACCACTACTATCTTCATTGAACTGGTAGACCATAACCCGATCGACCAGTAAGTTTTCGGAGATAACCTTACTCAATAACTGCCATACATGTTCTTTTTCGTACTGCAGTTCCATCATTCGGTTATTGAAAACCGAGAGGGGAAGTTTTTCTTTCCTGGTACAGCGCTCAAATTCAAAGTAATACAAATCGTTCAGCTGACTGAGTGTGAAATGCATGGACTGGTCAGCAACTTCAACCAACTGTGCAGACTTTCGTTCTGTGACGGTAGAATGGATAAATTCCGAAATAATTTTTCCATGGAGATCCAATAGATTCAACTCCGCTATATTGCGGTCAATTATCGTTGACAAATCAATGCCTTGGACAAATTGGTCAAAATTATCACTTACAGCCAATATTTTTCCGGATGAATCCGTAACCAACAAAAAACCGATAGCTTGTACCTGGCCTAAGAATTGAATACGTTCATCCTCACAATTGATTTTTTCCATGAAATAGTTAGTAATGTAATGCCAAGCTATTCGATATGTCGTGCCCAACACGAATAAGGAACGGGTGCAAGGTAGGTAGAATATTTTAATTAATCCGTATTAATACGAAGTGGTAACATTAATATTTCAATTTATAAATCTTTATAACTAACTATTTTAAATAATTCTTGTTCTTTAAGAAACATCAAGCTATGAAATGTTCAAAATATTTAAAAATTGCGCTAGGTTCAGCATTGCTGCTGAGTCCATTTATATTCGCTGCCTGTAAATCCGTAAAGGTACCTCCTGGCGTCAAGGTAGTGGAGAATTTCGATATTAAATCCTATTCAGGAAAATGGTACGAAATCGCACGCTTTGATTTTAAACACGAAAAGGATATGGATCAGGTGACTGCTGAATATACCCTGAATGAAGATGGCAGCGTCAATGTCCTGAACAAAGGTTTTGACACAGTAAAACAGGAGTGGAAAGAATCGGAAGGTAAGGCGAAATTTGTAGGAGATACGAATAGAGGTGCCCTAAAGGTTTCCTTTTTCGGACCTTTCTATTCGGGCTATAATGTGGTAGCTATGGATCCTGCCTATGAAAATGTACTGGTATTTGGTGAAAGCACCGATTATATCTGGTTCCTGTCCCGTAATAAAACCATGCCGGATGCCGTGAAAAATAAATTCATGAAAATGGCGAAAGATGCTGGTTATGACCTCAATAGACTGGTTTGGACCAAACAATAAGCTCGAAAACTTCGGATAAATAAGTTAGGTGTAACGCATTGATTTCCAGTGTTGTTTCCGGACCTTGTCTGAGGTGAGAGCGTGGTGAGAGCGTACTGAGAGCGAGGTGAGAGCGTGTCTATAGGCACGCTCTCACCTCGGTAGCACCGCGGATGCAGTACGCTAGCACCTCGAACAAGGTCTATACTAGCAAAAAGGGCATTTCTGTTGCCAATTCGGCTTGCAAAAATTGCAAGTTCTATCATAAATAATTGAAAATGTCAACATGCGACAGCGTGTCAACGGTTTGTTTTTCGAAATAAAATCAAGGATTCCTTAACAAGTTGTTAAAAAGGATGTGATTTGTAAGAGATTGATGGTCAGCGAGTTGCTTGTTGGTCCCAAGGTAAGCAATAAATGGATAGTATGGAAGAAATTGTTGGATTATTTTGTTTTTCGGCAATCTGATCCTTCGGAGCTCTTAATTATAAAATTTGGTAACATCCATAACGAACCTATAGTGTAGTACTAATGTTGAAAAAGCCGGTTAGCGAAATGCTAATCGGCTTTATTTTTAATTGTTGTTGGGAAATTCTTTCTTAGCTCAATTCAGTTTCGGTATGCAGCGGACACTGCCAACTGCCATTGACACGCGCCCAAGCGGAAGTGCAGGCACATTTGGATCGCTTCATTTGGCCATCCATGGTATGTTCCAGCTCGATGACATAGCCCAGCACAACGTAATCATCCGAAATCACCGATACCTCTTCCTGGCTGATATCGATAATGTTCATCTGCATATCCTTCGCCTGGGCAAAATTTTGGGCAAAGCTATCCTCGTCCATGTTCCGTATACCTTGATTACTGGCAACGATACATGGGAAAAAAGTCAGTTCCTTGACTGTTTCAAAATCGTGGTTGGCCATGGCCTCCCAATATTTGCGTTCGATTGTTAAGATTTCGTTCTTCATCGTGAATGTTCTTGGTGTATACCCTAAAAACAGAATAGATGAAGAACAGTTTGCCGAATTTCGAATTAGGATCGCTGAAATCCGGTGGATTTGGTTATGCGGATCTGGAAACCTTGTATTCTTTCAGGATTCCCTGCAACATTTTGCGCGCCATATGGATGCGTGTCTTAACGGTGCCATCTGGAATCTGCAGGTATTCTGCAATCTCATAGTATTTGTAGCCTTCGAAGTGCATCACGAACGGGCGGTAGTACATTTCCGGCAGTTTCTGGAGCGCATACTGGATGTCATCATTCAGGAATGCATTCTCTACATTGTTCTTTACCGAAGACTTGATCAGATCGGAAGGTGTAAATTCCTCCTTTTGAGTCACTACGGAATTCACGATGGATTTCTTGCGGTAATTGTTAATGAACGTATTGCGCATGATCGTGTAGATCCATCCGGTCAAATTGGTACCCTCTTTAAAGTTATCTATATAGCGATAGACCTTGATCAGGGTGTCCTGCAATAAATCCTCTGCATCATTATGATCCTTCGTGAAGTTTTTCGCGTACTCTAATAATACATTGGACTGCTGCATTACATCTCTGTTAAAATTGAACTTGCTCATATAGTTAGTAATTAAATCGTGTGTACCCTATATAGACAACAAGCATGCTGAAAAACAATATAATTTTATTGAAAGAAAATAAATCGTTAAATGGTTCAAATTTAGCCCGTTAAGACCGTTTTGATTTATATGTTTAAAACATATATATCCTTTATAAATCGATTTCTGTTCACATTATTGGACAATTTACGTGACAGAAAAATTGAATTTTAACATTTCCTTAACATTTGAGGAAGTCAGAGGTCCAAATTGATTACTTCATTTCTTTTCAGGAATTGCAGCGAACTAAGGGTATAGAAAAAAATTGAGATAATGCTTCCCCTTTCATCACCTGATACAACAGATAAAATGTATAAAAAAAGTGTAAATAGGGTTATTACAAGAATAAAGATGCCTTTCATTTGTTTATTTAATTGGTTATGGTTGAATTTAATCAAAATATTTAACATTGGGTAAAAAATCTCATATCTAACTTTTTGTAGGGTATAAAGCGCTGTTATTGGTAAACATATTTTAGCTAACTTTGCAGCTGAACAATCTTTTAAATATTCAGCAGTGTCCATAGATAAATTGAAACTTAGTAAGCGGCTACAGGCCAACATGAATGCCTTGGGTTATTTTGCGGCGAAGGAATTCCAATTGAAAACCATTTCGCGCATCATCGGTGGGCATAGCCTGATCGGTATTGCGCCGGAAGGGGCCGGCAAGACGACTTCCTATGTGCTTGGTGTCTTGATGCGCCTAAAATACACGCAGGATGAAGCACCGAAGTTCTTGATCCTGGCTCCCAATGAGGAGCGCATCAATGAGATCGTGGACCGTTTCTATACCATCAGTAAGAATAAGGACCTGCATATTATGGGATTGAAGACCAGTGGCGGCATGGAAGAGGAAATCGAAGACCTTGTCCGTGGGGTGGATATCGTTGTGGCGACGCCAGCGCGGGCCCGCGCGGTCTACCTGAAACTGGGGCTCAACCTGAACCGCATACAGACCTTTATCATTGATGATGCGGAAGAAATAGTAAAACAGGGGATGCAGACCAATGTCCGTGAACTGGCGCAGAGCTGCGGCAAGGTGCAATACCTCGCGTTCAGTACCGTTGAACATGAGAAACTACACTTGATGATCGACGACTTCATGGCCTTTGCACCGGTATTCGAAGTAGAGGAACTTGCAGAAGAGGTGGCCGAGACGCATGAATTGATGCTGTACCAGGTGCCGAACTTCACGACCAAGATCAATCTGCTGAACGATCTGATGCGCGATGAAGAGGTGTTTGATAAGGTGGTCCTCTTTGTGAACAGCAAACAGACCGCACATAACCTATTGAATAGACTGCACCTGAAGAAAGGCGAGGCGGCGATTCTAAACCCAATGTTCTTTGAAGATGAAGGCTATGAAGATGTGCAGGTGTTCAGACAAACATCCAATACACGTTTACTGATCGTAGCTAACGAGGGCGCAGGCGAATTGGACCTGCAGGGCATTCCTTTTATATTCCATTTTGAGATTCCTGAGTCAACGGATGAGTTTATCAAGCATGTCCTGAAGACCGACGATACAGAGGCGATTGCCATCACATTCGCGACAGATCTGGAGCTTCCCGAAGTGAAGAAGATCGAGCAGAAGCTGGGCAAGAAAATGCCGATTATGCCTTTACCGGATGATCTGCATATCTATAAGCCATCGGAAATTACGCGCGAAAAGGTGGAAGAGGATAAGAGCCGTGGTGGTGCATTCCATGAAAAGAAAGCCAGCAACAGCAAAACGTATAACTATGGCAGTGGCGAAAAGGCACGCATGACCATGCGCAACAAGAAGAAGTAACAAGGCATTCATCGAATAGCGATCTTAAAGACTATAGGATATCAAGGCCTAACCGTATCGGTTAGGCCTTTTATTTTTCAGGGTAAGTAGGGACAAATATGTCAGGTGATTTTAAGGTTGATTCTCGGCGATGCAGCGAACGACATAGCTGATGGTGGTATTGGAATTATTGGGCACCTTATCGACGATGAAATTTCCATCCCGGACCAAGCTCAGGCGAGAGACCGTATTGGAGCTGCGGAAATTGCTGAGCCAATAGAGGCCGTTTGATCCTCGGCTGGACAGGCCCGCAAAGATATAGGCATTCATGGCGTTGGTACCATCGGTAGTAGTACCGCCGGAATTGTACATCCCTTGCGCCGGAAAGACCATGGTGACACTGCTCTTGCGCTTGCTCGTGAACACCTTGCCACTGTCGTAATTGGAGGCACCTTCCGTCCAAGTTCCGGTATTGGTGATCAGCACATTGGTCAATAACTCCTTCATTTCAATTTTTGTAGGGACACGATAGCCCGTCGGGCAAGGGTCATTGTCGGTATTCTTCTCCGGTTCGGTATCCGTACCTGTATTCCACGCATTCTTGACATTGAAGGCGATGCCCGACCAGTTGGGAGGCGGTGGCTGGATGCGTAGACTGCGCGCCGGAATATTCGAGGTGCCATCACCAAAGGAAACCATCCGGCCCCATTGGTGGTAATTGCCATGTTGTTCGGAAGTAATGGGGATTTGTTCAGGATTTTCCGCAATCGCGCCCACATTATGGCGCATCCAGATCTGTCCGCCAATGCGCACGGCCGGCAGATCCGCATGAGAGAGGTAGCCATCGTTCGGCACGATCGTCAATTTCAGGTTGTACCGAAACCCGGGGAGCACATGCATACCGGACAGCGCCTTCACATTGCTCATGGCGATGTGGGTGATGTCGATGCTGCCCAAGGTGAGGCTGGCACTGCTGCCATCCGTATTGAAAAGCACTGGCGCCGCAGTGGCAACCATGGCCGGCAGCCCACTGAAGGTCAGGTCCAGCTCTTCGGGAGTGCCCGAGTGCACGATCGTGCCATCGGCAAGGTTCATGCTTGCCGTCGGATAATGGGGCGTCAGGCTGGCCAAAAGCGTCGTGATGTTGTAGCCCGTCTGCTGTGCATCGATGGTCGTGGTGATCTCGCTGACCCTGTGCCGGAGGATGATCGCCAAGTGGTTCGGGTTATTCCCCGTAACGGTCATGTCTTTCCGGAAGTACATCAGTTCCAATTCGGACCCAGCGGTTGAAACGATGGCCTCGTCCAGCGTTCTTTTGGTCCCATCCCGATAGGAAAGATTCGGCAGTGCCGTGGTGCTGTTGATGGAATAGGCGATAAAGGTATAGGCCGTGCCACCATCCAAGAGCAGTTCCGGCGTATGCGATTCTTGCGTGTACACATAATCCCGTTCAGCCACATATTCGCCATTGCTTTTGAATACGACCAGTTTGTAGCGGATATTGGGCGTCAATGGCGTCTTGACCACGGCAGCACGCAGGGGATTGCCGGCGCTGATGGGTTGTCCCTTGGAGGCAATAGACCCAATGGGAATCAGCGATGCCTGCAAAAGGTAATCCGAATTGAGTGTAATGGTCTGCCGCGCTGCACCGGGGTCGATCGGTGAACTCGACCGCTGACCCAGCATGCCTTCATCGGCATAGACGGCCTCCGACAGGCGAACCATCACCAAGGCTTCGCCTTTTTTTGTTCCTTCGCGTCCGGTGTCCTTACACGAAATAACCGAACAGCAAAATAGGACAATAATAAGGGAGTAGAAAGTTGGACTGAGGTTGCTGAAACGTAACATAATGGTTTGGATTTGATGTACTGACTACCAAGCGAATTCCCCTTCGATATCATTTCCCGTTTCCCATTCCTCCTCGATGATGCTGCTTTCATAACCAGGACGCACCAGCGCCGATCCAGCAGCAATACCATCTTCAAGCTCCAGGATAATCATACGGAGCAAGGGTGGAATGTATTTCTTTTTACGTTCGGATTGAGACCGGATGGCTATGTTATCGTTCATGGAGAATTGTGCTTTTTTATGGTGATTGGTTAATTTTTTTAGATCATTAAAAAATTAACCAAATCGAATTAATAATGGGTTTGCCATTGAATTTTCGGCAAATATAGGCATGTTTAAGGGGTAAAATAAATCAAATGTTATAAATATTATTTAATATGTAATTAAAATGGTTTAAGGGTAATTTTTGAGGTGGTGTGGGTTGGAGAATGTAACAGAGGGGATAAGCTGGCGCAAGAGTTGTGCGGTTGGTTCGTGGGGGGATCTCTTGTGCCCAAGGCATGTTTAGCCATCTTGCAGGTTAGCCGACTTTGCAACCCCGTCAGGGGTGTCACTATTTTAGCTCACGCCACGAAGATTAAAAGAGCCCCAACGCCCACATTTATGGTTTGCTTTAGCAAAACCATAAATGTGGGCGTTGGGGCTTGACGATGTATAGCAGTGTTGTTGAAATATTTGCACTCCTCTGGGGTTGCATGGGAATTAAATTCCTGGATGGTTGTTTGAAATGCAAATATGATTTGGGGTGCTGACGCATGTTTTAGCACAAGAGATCCACCGCACAATTCCCACACACAACTCTTGCGCTAGCGTGCTTTTTATGGCGTTTAAGTGATATAGGGGGGAGAAAAGGGAAGCGCGAAGCGCTTCCCTTTTCTCCCCCCCTATATCACCCATTTCTCAAGCCAAAACCCGCTGGCGCAAGAGTTGTGCGGTTGGTTCGTGGGGGGATCTCTTGTGCCTAAGGCATATTTTGCCATCTTGCCGGTTAGCCGACTTTGCAACCCCGTCAGGGGTGTCACTATTTTAGCTCACGCCACGAAGATTAAAAGAGCCCCAACGCCCACATTTATGGTTTGCTTTAGCAAAACCATAAATGTGGGCGTTGGGGCTTGACGATGTATAGCAGTGTTGTTGAAATATTTGCACTCCTTCGGGGTTGCATGGCGTATTAAATTCCTGGACAGCTGTATGAAATGCAAATACGATTTGGGGTGCTGACGCATGTTTTTAGCACAAGAGATCCACCGCACAATCCCCTCGCACAACTCTTGCGCTAGCATGCGCTTAGGGGCGTTTAAGTGATAAAGGGGGAGAAAATGGAAGCGCGAAGCGCTTCCATTTTCTCCCCCTTTATCACCCATTTCTCCAAGCCAAAACCTGCTGGCGCAAGAGTTGTGCGGTTGGCTCGTGGGGGAATCTCTTGTGCCTAAGGCATAAACTAATAGTTACACCCCTCTGGGGTTAATTCGTATCCCGGCAACATGAGCTAAAATAGTGACACCCCGCTGGGGTTGCATGGTTGTTAAATGCCTGGATGGCTGTATTTGTTATACTTAAAATGTTGGATTTTTAACCTGTTCAGCATGAATTAAATAAAACATGCCAATTCCTGAAGTTCCTCCACCTGGTAAACCTTCTAAAACTTTTAATTTTAATCGTCTGCCAGGTACTAAGAGCGATTGAAAATTGCGCCAACAAGCATTGCACATTTCTGACCCATCATTCGCATCTACAAATACTGTCAAATCTTCTTCATAGAAGGACGTGTTATCCTTTAATAATCGAATTTTAAATTCAGAATAATCATTATCAACCTCAGTAATTACTCCGAATTCAAAAGGATCGTTTTCACCATATTCCCGGTATTCAACATATTCAAAATGTTCAGAATTTAATAACATATTTTGCGTATACACTTCATTAATAAAATAATTATCTGATGGAGTGGCAGGAATAGCCCCATTATAGCGTTGGGACTGTGCCTCATTCCAACCTTCCATAATAGCTTTTATGCGTCGATCCTTATTAGGGTGTGATTGAGAATCATGAACCGATCCTAAGAATTTAATTGCTGCTATGGCCTGTTCTACTGAAGCACCCATTTTATATAAGATGTGCCCTGAAAATTTGTCTGCCTGTAATTCCACTCCATGATTGTCACCAACCTGTTCAAAGGTGTGACCACTTAAATGATGACCGATCTCATGTGCAATTATTGATACAGATGACCAATAGGTTGAAGAACCAACTTCAACGTTTCGAAATAACTTTGGATCATAAACAATTAATCGGTTCACACCATCAAATGCCGCGAACGCATTGTTCATATTTTCACTTTGGTAAACACT
Organism: Sphingobacterium lactis; assembly: GCF_011046555.1. Taxonomy (NCBI): domain Bacteria; kingdom Pseudomonadati; phylum Bacteroidota; class Sphingobacteriia; order Sphingobacteriales; family Sphingobacteriaceae; genus Sphingobacterium; species Sphingobacterium lactis. Next base: position 3,029,147 of record NZ_CP049246.1, on the reverse strand, counting down.
GAAATTGGAGGGTAAACCAGCGAATTTAACAATATTTCGGACAATCTGTTGAACATATTCTTCTGCAGGCAGAAAACTATTCTCCACTTCAACAAATGAATTGAACCCACAACCTTTCAATAAATTGCTTGTAGTCTCAACTTCTGTTTGTGTTACTGTATTGTCTCCACTATTTCCATTGCTGGTTTGACAGGAATTTAGCGTTGTGGTTGCAAAGAGGATGATACTGAAAGTAATCTTTCTGTTTAATTTCATAGTAGTTAATAGATTGAAGTTTGGTTTGTTTCTATAATTTAATACGAAGATATAAGATATTTTGGAGGTTTTTAACGGGAAACCGTATAGATAGACTACATCTGCCCCTGATTTTTTGCATGCCGGAGGAGACTGTCTTCTCCGATATGGTCTGCTGTGTCTTTGCCATGATGTTAGTTTTTGTGATTCGTAAAGATGGGCAGGAACGGAGAAGGATTCATCGAGAATTAGTGGAACATACGGTTTAATGAGGGAATCAAGCCAATGGGTGAGGGGACCGAAAATTGGATGTTTAACCGAAGTTTATTAAATTCAGGGGATGCAAAAGGAAAATAGGATAGTAGCCATATGCCTCATAATCGTATTCATTATGGCGGCAATTATCGGGTATTTTATTTTTTGTAACCTGGCGAAATTGTAGGTAAAACGATAGTTCAGGTGCTATTCCAAGTCAATATGGAGTAGGATTGAGGTGGCTTTTTCCTGTACGAAAGTATGCGGAACTATTGCTGATCTCCCTACGGATAAATACCTTTACTAAACCAATTAAAACGTGCTTGCTATGAATCACGACCTGTTTGAAGTAGAAATTCTGCGCGCTAGCCGACTCCGGTTATCCCAATTGATTGATACCGTCAACCATGAACTCCTGTTTACCATTCCGGAAAATTTCAACAACAATATCATCTGGCAAATTGGCCATTGCATCACCTCCCAGCAGCGGCACATGTACATGCGCAGTGGTTTGCCCATGCACATATCCCAGGAATTTATGGAAACATTCAAAATCGGAACTTCCCCAGGCTCCTGGATAACCCGCCCCGATGTGCATGAAGTGAAACATGCATTGCTCTTCACCGTGGAGCAGCTTCGCGAAGATCTGAAATCTGGGGTATTTGTTCGATACAAACCTTTCAGCCTGCCGATCGGAATCCATATCAGCAACCATTTACAGGCACTGCAGGCCGCCATCTTTCATGAAGCGGAACATAGTGGAATCATATTCAGTTACCTGAAACTACTGCAGAAATAGGGAGATCCGGTGATTGGATAGGGTAGATTGGGAATGAAATAGAATCTAATGGGTGATGAGGTAGACAAACTTGCCAACGATATAGCCGAACTGGTAAATCGCAAAAACAGAAAGGATCATCAAAATCGCGATGACCAGCGTTTTGTTCTGAAGGATGAATGCCATTGCTTTGTCCATGGTAATTGGTTTTAATGGATTGTTGATACAATTTATGAATTTTTCAGCAATTCATCCAAAAAAAACAAAGCGGATTCCACTGGAAAACAATTTTTAAGGTCACCATTACGCGTATAGGAAGTGAAAAGACCTGTTTTCGGGTATTATAATTCTGAAAATGAATCAGGTACTTTGTATTTCACAAACTATTAAAAATTACAATAAACATGGTGAAACTTAAAAATACACACGTACTGCTAATCTTGGTCCTGTCCTTAATTTCATTTGTTTCCTTTACCTCCTGTAGTAAGGATGGGGATTCGGAAACCGATAAAGATTACTTGGATCCGGAAATTACGAAGATCATCTCCAATGATTTGCTGCTGGATCTGGAAAAAAGAGGAATGAAAATCAATAGGGGAAATAACCCGCCTATGCTCAATAAGATTTTTTTAGTAACACCGATGAAATTGACCAGCAGATTTGGTGAGAATGATCCGTATGAGATGGGACAAGTCGTAAGCGATTATTTGTTCAATGTCTATGACCAAAAGGGAAATAAGGCTAAAATGGACTTTAAATCATCGGGTGCCGATAGCGCAAAAGGTTTGGCTACATTTCTTTCCGGAACAGACAATAAATTCACGCTATATGCAGAGTTATCAGGGACTAGTTCAGGTGTCGATTACAAAACCGTTTCCGTTGTGACCGGCGAAATCTCAAATGACGGTATTGTGGATTTTCAATACGGTTTCGTGTTAACGGATAAGTTTGGCGATGATGGAGATAATATCATGATGCCTAAGAATACATCCCGGATCTATAAGGATGATGACCATATTTCACCTTTTCAACCGCAGTTTGAATTTAAAAGCATGAATTATAATAAGGTTAATTTGCTGGATGTAGGACAAATTAGTTTGAGATAGGGGAGAGTGGGATAAATTATTGATTTAAATAAAGCCTGACGTTTTGTTGGGCTTTTTTGTGGGATATTTTTAATGTAGTTGCTTTACGATACAAAAAATGATTTAAGCTTATTTACAGACTGTTATAATACGAGAGGTACAAATAAGATACAATCTTTAAATGAATACCAATCTATTCCTTTTCTCTACAGCAGTATTGATCTTGTAAGTTATCTGTCGCAGTAAATACTTCTTCTAAACTAGCTCTAGTACTTGGTTTGTCGCCAAATTCAAAATGCACATCGGGATAATATTTATTTATTTCTAAAACACCTTCAAATGGATACAAATCTGGGATATTCTTTAAAAAATTATATTTAGTAATTAACCACTTATTTCTATGCTTATTAGAAGTATTATCTACAATATTATCAAACTCCCAAGCTCTACCCATAAACGAAAGGCTATTAAAAAAAACTATATACTGCTCTATTGTTGATAATTGTGCTCTAAGGGTTTTTATGTAATCATATTTTTCGCCGTATTTCAGTATTGTTTTCTCGTCAATGTATTTTACTGTTTGAAATAGGTGTCGAAAATAGTGCCCCAATTTATATTGATGTCCGCCATAGTATTTATTGAGCTTTTCAATTTTCGCCAAATCTCTAAATGCAACTATATAATGGTCTTCATAACCCGATATTTCTTCTAGAGTCAACGATTCTTTTGCAGTTCTCTCGTCTAGCTTTTCAAACGCATCTTTAATCTCTAAAACAGTTAGATTTCTTTCTTCTATAATTCGCCATTTTGCCATTAAATCTTCGGAAAGGGGCTTTAATCTAACATATCTACAGATTAACTTTATAAACGCTTCATCATAATATCTTGACAACAGCCTGTATAACGCTTGCAAATCCGTATGGGAGGTACCGAAAAACACAATAGAATATGCAATATCAATTTGAGCTAAGTTCAACAAACAGATACCTGACCTTTCTTTTTGATAACATCGAATTTTTTCCAAATACTTGCTGGTATAAATTCTTTCAGGAGTCTCGAACTCAAAAAACACACCTATTTCACCGTAACACTGCTCTATTTGCTGATAAATAAAATCAACTGCCTTCCTGCCCCGTATTTCCGTTGTTTTTTTTGGACTATAAATAATATCGTTTACGTTCTCCTTATGCAGCTTAATTAACTCAAAAAATCTGCTCTCAATCTGCGATTTCAGAAATTGTTTCTCCTGCTCTTTTTGAGAATTGGTTTGAGAAACGAAACTCAAATAGATAAGTATAAAACCGATTGCACCCACTAACGTCCCGATTACACCGCCAAAAAAATCACCTACTTGGCCAGTCGCTGCCCAATCTATTTTCTCGAATATTGAAAAATTAATACAAACGATGATTACAAATACAACTGTTACAATTAGTGTTAAAAAAACAAGGTATACCAACGATCTTTTAAGGTTCTTTTCCATCGGATTATATATCATTACTCTTTTTGCATGGGAACGTATCTATCAGTTAAAATACGATTTCCTCATTGACTCTTTATACTCCATGTATAGCGGTAAAACGCACCTCCATCATTGGAAAATTTCGACTAAAAATCGTCGCTAACGTTTTTACTGCAAACTAATCAACTTTATAATACGTCGTCCAGGGATGTACTAAAAACATTTTCGTTGCTGTAGTTGTAGAATGGAACAGCGGTTATTAAATAAGTGTCCATATTGATTTTGATAGTCTTCTTTTCCTCACTCACCTCTCTCAAAAAGTCTTCCTTCCATTTATCGTGGCCTACCAGATGAGTTCCTTTGGGCTCAATAAAAACTTGGAAAGTAATATGTTCTTTTTTACGTTGTTTGCAGAACAGCAGAAAGTCAGGCTCGAAAGCTCGGCCGAGTTTGTCGAAAATTTTCACTTCTCTCTCGTTTCTTATTAAGTAAATATTTTCAAACTTTTGATTGAGACTGTTAAAGCGTCTGGAGAATAGTTCAACAAATTTTTTTTCTTCACTTGTTCCATAATTCGCATTGTAAACATACCAAGGCTCTTGAGCTACTAAGGCCTCCTGCCCGTCAGCTCGTTCGCTACCTTTGTATACCTTAATTTCTTTGTCCCTGAAAACTTCATGGACTGGCTTCTTAATAAAGTCCGAACCTTCATATTCCGTAGAATTGCTCTTTATATCAGATTCAATGCTTTGCAAAAGTGCATTCATAGCTTGAAGATAGTCAAGATGATTAATCTCTTCTAGGCGACTGGCTGTTCCACTAAACGTTATTTGCAAAGCTCCTAAGTAATTGGTGCTTTCAACAAATGTCCCAAGCGAACTAATGCCTGGAAAATAACGAGTCAGACTGTCAAAATAAAAAAACGGGTTTTGGCTTAAAGCAAAACGAATTATATTGCTCGGGATTTCCGTCAGTTTCACGTCCCTAGTTTTGATTATCTCATCATTAGACCGAGTCAGTTCCATTTCAAAAAATGCACTGGACATCCTTCCTACTCCTGAAGACAATACATGTAAGTAGTTCGTTTTCTTGACACCCAAATCTGCAAATGATTTTATGTTGTCAAAACTTTTAGGAACTTTCTTATTGAAGAAAACTTGTCCATCACGATAAAAACCAGTAGCCTTAAAGTCTAGTTTCAATGTAAGTTGCTTGGATACCAAATTTTCATCATCCTCATAAATACCAGAATCAACCAGGGCTTTCTTCAATTCTGAAATGTACCGACTGTCTTCTTTAGTGTGATAATACAATTCTTCCAAGACTTTCAAGTCGTTTGAAATATCTTCATCAAATTTTCGGGTAAACCTATCCTGTCCTTCATCTAAAGAAAACGGATAGTACCTTGCACCTCGACCAATTAACTGCGCTTCAGCAAGAGTAGCTTTTCCTGGCTTACCTTCTTTACCGTCTCTGCCCTCATAAAGGCGAACAATATCGAACAAGTTCAAAACATCCCAACCTTCATTCAATTTTTGCACGGCGAATACCGCCCGAATTGGGTTATTTTCATCTTCCAACGTGTTTAACAATATCTGATTCTGCTCCGCTTCTGCATCATTGTTGGCACTTAAGCAATTTTCAAATTTGAAGTTCGCCTGAATGCGTTTCGCAATAACATCAGCTGATATTTCGTTTGCTTCAAAAAATCGGAAAGCTTTCTGAACAACTGGAACGGTAGAAGTCTTCCGAACTTTTTCAACTAACCCAGCCGAAAAATTATCGATCAATTTGTGAAAATTCTCTTTATTCCGTTCCGATTCCTTGATAGTTGCTTTCGCTTTGAAGAGAATTACGGGTTTCAAATTGATATTGTTAAGAGTTGCGAGTTCCTGACGATAAAGATTTAAAATCAGTGCTTGGATTGTCCTGTCCTGTTCATCAAAAAGAGAACGGATAAGGTTGATTTCTTTAGAATATTTGTCATTACGAAACTCGGCAAGGTTGTATTTAAAAAGTACCTTGTCTTGGTAATGATTTACCAAGGTTGCGGTATTGGTATCAATTGTTGCGGTAAACTCTAATAAGATATTTTCCAGATTGGCATCGTGTATTTTCTTCACTGTATCTTCCCAACTTCCAAACAACTTCCCAGATTTAGTTCCTGCTACCAAATGATGAGCTTCGTCGGCAAGTAAAACCAACTTTTTTTCCTCAAAATCTTCAAAGGTTACACTGTTCTCTTTCGTATTGCTCAAGTCTATATGAAGCTGTTGAATGGTGGTAAACTTGACGTTTATATTTCGATCATCCGCTTCATCGAAATTATCAACCTCTTTAATTAAAACGTGTTTTGCACCAATTACAATTTTACTATTGAACAAATATTTCGAAGCATTTGGATTCAGAAAATTGTCTCGCGTCTTCTGGATGATATTGTTACTATTTACGAAAAATAGAAAATTTCGATAACCTTTAGAGTAAAGGTGTAACATCAGACCTGCCATTATCAAGGTCTTCCCGCTTCCTGTTGCCATATTATAAAGAAGGTGGACAGGTCTTTTTGGCTTACCCTCAAAATCTTCTGACTCGCAAAGAATAAAACGCTGAAAAGCCTCGATTTGATAAGGCCTTTGAGCAAATCCAGACATGAGATTGTCGGTGACATGGCTAGGAACGGTAACTTGCGCAATAGCTCTTTTACCAAATTCCTGTAATAACGTATCATATAAAAACGCCATATGTCTATTTATTTAGTTGGTAGAAATCTACGGTTACTTTCTTATCCTCTTCGGTGCAAGAAAATTCGGAATCGCTTAGCGACGAGATATTAACATACAGCTGGTTCTTGTCCAGCAGTTCGCAAAGATGACTTTGCTGATCGATAAAGGTTAAGGATTTGAACTCATCAAGATGTTGATCACTTTTTTTAATATCTACGTTATAATTGAGGAAACTTTTGGATTTCATTTGCTCCCAAATTTTCAGAAGCGTCTCAGAATCTTCGGCTGCTTGAATTTGCTCAATGAAGGTTTCATTATATTTCTTAAGTTCAAAATAAACAAATGAGCCGCCACCCTTCCAATTCACGGCTTTGCTTATGCCAGACTTTTCGCCATTGATAGTGTTCACCAGTCGGTTAAAAGAGTCATTCTCTCCATAATCAAGCTGCTCAATACCTATAAACTGACGGTTCATTTTAAGTGCAACCGCAGAAGTGGTACCACTACCTAAATGAAAGTCCAAAACCACATCATTTTCATTCGACCCGATTTCTAAGATTCGCTTGATAAGCTTTTCTGGCTTCTTTCCCTTCTTCAATTTCACTCCACCTTCATTATGAAGATCATTTGGCAGTACGTCTCCCCAATAATCGCCTAAAGGCTCACCTGTAACTAATTCACCATCGATCTCCATTAGCCTATCTGAATAGAATAGTAAACGTTGGCCATTAATTAAATAAATATCTGATTCATACACCCTCTGGTGGTGAAATACCTGCTTGGGAGACTTCTTTGACTCTTTAATAAGCTCTTGGACTTCTTTGCTCACTTTATCAGCATCAGGATATGCTATTTGGACAACTGCGTCAGCATTTTTCTTAACGAAATCATATATCTCCTTTTCAAAGGTGTTGCCTAATTGCCGTTTCAGTTTAGTTTTTGGAATCTCCTTGTAATCGGAAAAGGCATCTAAGAGGGAACAAAATTTCCATGCACTTATCTCTTGATCTCTATTTAGAATGAACGTATTATATCGTTCATTTCTTTCCCGTTTTTGATGCACTCTATTCGGCTTCCAGCTTGCTCTATTCTTACAGAATACAATGACATACTCTGTAATATTTACTACACCAGGATTAATTGCCTTGTGCCCTGTCACGGAACCCCTTTTAATAGTGATAAGATTGACTTGGTTCTCCTCTCCGAAAACTTCGTTTAATAATATTTGTAGATACCCTAATTCACCCTCGTCGATTGATATAAATATTGACCCGTCAGTACTAAGAAGCTCATATGCTACTTCAAGGCGGTTTTTCATAAACGTAAGCCAAGTCGAGTGATTAAAGGTGTCGTTATATTGAAAGCTGTCGTTCCCTGTATTATAAGGTGGATCTATATAGATAAGCTTAACTTTTCCCTTGAACTCCTCTTTTAAAGAGTGCAATGCCAATAAGTTGTTACCTTTAATAAGAAGGTTGTCGGTTATTATGGCATTTTCGTTTCTACTAAATCCGTCAAAACGTTTTACGCCATTTTTATCAATATATTTACAGTTGGTCAACACCTTTGGCTCCAACAGCTGAGTAATCTCGTCTTGTGCTAGAATTTCATTAAAGAAAATTTCTTCCCTTTTGTCTTCTTCACGGCTTTGCCCACCCTCTAGGATACAGTCTTTAAAGGGCCAAACCAAAGAAACTTCATTTCGTTGCTTCAGATATCTCCCATCAATGCTTAGTCCCACCTTGTTTTTATACACAGTATAACTCTCATTCAGATAGTTCTTCTGTTCTAAAAACTGCATAAAGAAATTTTGTTTAAAAACCAAAGCACCTTTCAGGTCTAGAAAAAATTTCTCTTTCAGTTCGTCGTCGTCAAGCAACAGCCCGATCAGTTCTTCATCGAAATTTTGAGCTTTGTTCAGCACCACCCATTTCTTTAGTTCACCGCTATCTGTCACGAAGTTGGGCTCTTTTTTTAGCTGCTGTTCTAAGGTTGTGTATAGTTTCATTTATAGTTCTGCAATCAATTAACGATATATCTTCTTATAATGCATTTTACTATTTTCGCGTCGAAGTCAATAGTTCCCTTACGTCGACATTCAATAAATCAGATATTTGTACGAGGGTTTCGAGGCTTGGCTGAACTTCATTCGTACACCAACGTGAAACAGTCGTCTCGTTTTTATGAAGTTGCTCAGCGAGCCATTTGTTCGTCTTTCCTTGCTCTACAAGTGCGACCTTTATTTTATTTATCGACTTTTTAGGGATAATAATCTGCATTTGGTGTAAATATAGTAACTAAATTCAGTATTTTATCTTCTTGGAAGCCTACTTAAACCCGGGAATAGTAAAGACCTTGGCGCAATCACAACAGCCCGGCATACACCTCCAAATTAAAACCCTCTGTTATATACATTTATATAATTATACAATTATATTTTTATGTATTTGTATAGTCGTGGATGCATATTGGGTATGGCATAAAATTTAAGAACTACCGCTTCCGCCGTCGTCTTTTTCTCTTTAGTTCGTCATCGTCTAAGTCGTTAGCAGATGCACCACCAATAGAGCCGCTAATACTGCTAATAGTGGCACCAACACCGATAGAAAACAGATCACGATCAGCCTTTTCATTTTCTGATACTCTTTCTTCGTTTCTGAAAGTTCCTGAAGGATCTCCGCTTGATTCAGGTTCGTTCCCACCTCTACCAGTGCCTTGATCGCCTCGTGAATGACTTGTTGATTCTGTATAATGACATTTTGGGTCTGTCCCACTGTCACTATTCCTTTCTTGATGGCGCTCGTCTCCTTTAAGAAGGATGCCCGCAAATCGTGCTCTTGTTCTAACGTTTGCTTCGCTAATTGCTTTGCTATTTGCGCTTTGTTCATATCCTAATATATTTTGTACGTTTTTCCATTTATACATATTCCCAAGCTTCTGCCCCTTCGCTAGGAAACCGTTTTCTGAAACGTAGGTGATTCCGGAGACCCTTCCTGTTGTTTTTGATTGGTTAAAAAGCAAGTAAACTCCTTGCTCCTGACAGTTTTTTATAAAACTTTCTATTGAGTTGGATTTGGTCATGGCAAACTTTACACGCTCTTGTATCAGCATCCTGTCCGAAGGCTTTCCTGTTCGTTGCACCATCTCCAATTCATCCTTGTTAGGCGCACGCTCCTGAGTTTCATCGGATGACCGTACAGCAGTCAATCCGTATTTTTGTTCAAGCCGCCTACACAGCGCCTCGCTGCGCTTGTAATTGTTGGAATCAGAAACGACGTAAGCCTTTCCCTCTTTAAATCCTATACGCGTCAATAGAAGATGGATGTGTACATATAATTTCTGGTTTGCCTATATGATAAACTTCCGTGATATTCTAAGCGTAAGCAGAATTGATTAGATCCTTTGTATACTTTTCATGAACAGGTTGCAAACTTTCAATAAGATGCATAATGAAGATATTTATTGATTTTTCAGAGATTTCAGAACCTGCATTCCACCAATAGCTAGAAACATGATTAGCATTTTAGAATATGACGCTATCGATTAATTTTTCTATTGTAATTCAATAATAGGTAATACAATATTAAACTCTATTTAAAATTTCCAAAAAAATAATATCCCAATTTTCACTGGGATATTATTTCATTCAACTTATTTTAATTTTGTTTCCAAACGTAAGTTTGAGCTGATTTAGCTGGTACAGTAATAGCTGCATACTTTACATTCCCATCATAATCAATATATTTTAAATTTAGATTCTTTGCTTGATCATTATCATTGGCTATCAACATAATTCGAGCATATGGAGATTTATCATTGACAAAAGCTGCGTATTTGATATTTCCTACGCCATGCGGTTTGGGGAATAATCTTTGGGCACCATCACCAAGAAATCTTGATAGGTGCGCAATTGTGTAATAGGAGACATTAAACGAATAATTTGAGCCGTTTATGGTGACAGCACCCATACAGATTTGACAAGCATCTTTAGCTGAATCTGATGTACGAATATCTGTGTTCGGATTACTTGCTAGATTCCACTCCAGCGCGGTTCGGCTAAAATTATTAAGTGCATCAATCATTATAGTGTTTATGTGCCACATGAAATCTACATTGTCAAAATAACTTTTTCTTTCTAACCATTGTTCCGTAAAAAATGTACCGATAGGAGGGTTCCGTCTATCTTTGAATTCATTGTGAATCGTTGATAAATCATTGATATTACCCGTGTACAAATGCCATGCGACCCCTTCGATTTTATTGATTAAATCGTTATTGTTTAGTAAGTTGCGCACATAATCTACACCTGTCATTCCTGTGGTAGATTCGAATCCAGGGTTGTGGTCATAGGCTATGATATGGGGTCTGTTCGGTAGAGAACTTAGCTTATTGTATAAATGGTATTGAATAAAGTTGTTGTGCTCATAATAAAGCATGATCATACTAGGTAAATGATTGCCACTCTGCGGTTCATTTTGGGGTGTAACAGCCCAAATTTCGATCCCATGTTGTTCTTTCATGGCTTGCACATATTTCCTGAAATAGGTGGCATAGGATTCATAATAAATCTGGTTACCATTATTTGAATCCGTTTTTAAACGGCCACCCTTCAGGTTCGTATTGTCCTTCATCCATGCCGGTGCAGACCATGGGGTCGCAATTATTTTGATATTCGGATTAATTTGTAAGATTCTTTTCAATACCCTAATTTTTCTCTCATCTTTCGCTAAACTGAAATGATTTTGCGGAAGATCTATACCGCCAGGAGGATTATCATTTAAGGTATAGGCATTTCTAGTTAGATCTTCTGATCCAATAGCTATACGGATCACGTTAATTTTATTTTGCCCCGCTTGCGTATAGCCAAATAGATTATTTAGCAATGCACTTTTTGATCCTTCGGACATATTATCAATAAGTTCAGCACTTCCTCCGGTGAGGGTATATCCAAATCCATCAATATATTGACTCCTATTCCCAGCTCTAGAGTCTACCTCTATGATTGGATTGCCATTTGGTGAAGAATTGAACGAAAGATCACCATTGAAGGTTCTTTCTAATTTCCTGTTTTCAGATACATTTGTGGTCCAGATCCCGTATTGCTCGAATGCTTGGACATTTACACGGGCTTTTTTGGGGAGGTCATTTAGATTTTCATTGGTTTGATCTAAATCATTTCTACTACACCCTGCTATTACCAATAGCAATGGCAAAATCACTTTTAAAGTTCTCATGGTTTATTGTTTAAGTTGGTTTATAATAGTGTGATACTTAGTGTAAAAATAACAATATTTGGCATGTAAAAAAATAGTTACATAACCAAATGCTGCTTTTTATTAAAAAGATATCATAAAAACTTACTATTCTTAATCAAAAGCACAATTCGAGGGTTTTAAGACGTAGCAAAATTAATGAGGGTTTTATTCGTGTACTTTGGGTTATTTCTATTTCCTACTAATACCCAACAACCAAGAAGAAGCAATAAATCAAGTGATTTCTTTAAGAGTTAATACAGTTTTGTTAATTCTGGTCATAGGGTTACTTCCCGATACAAAAAATATTAAAATCTGATTACCAACGTGTTATTTAAAAATAAATATAAATAAAATTCAAATTAATGAGGTTATTTAAGGTCTCACTATAAATCGACTAATTATTTTATAACAAAACGTCAATATTTAGAAAAAAAATAGAAATTAGTTAAAAATTAGAAATGATGATTTTTTATTTGAATTAATAAATATAAATTCATTATTCTTATAAAAAATAATTAATTCCATCTTTGCATAAATCTTTTATTAATTGAGATTTATAAGATTGAATTTGGTTATTATAAGGATTTTATACCACGAAACACAACTCGAATAATACCTAGATTATATGAATGAAAATATTATTAGCGATTGGTATGAAGCATATAGATTAATTGCAAAATTACTTATATCCAAATATGGAAATCGTGATAATCCTGCAAAGGATCTTTACAATGATCTAAAATATTCAAAGTTTGCACACTTAAATCGTGGTAGGTTATTTAGAGATAGTCTTACAAGAACCGATGAATGGGGGCTTGATCCTATTCAGATATATGCAACATTCAATTATACTAAAATCGACCCCAATAGAAGAATTGAATTAATAAATTCGCTATTATTTGAACTAGGATCAGAGAAGAGTGTTAACTATATATCATTCGAAGGTATTCCCTCACCCATTATTACGCAGATAGCACAATATAGAGGTTTCAATCAACAAAATGAAATATGGAGTGTATTTCGAGAGTTAGCTAATGATGGTATGCGAAACTTGAAGGCTCTACACTTCCAGAAAATTAAAAGATGGAGAGGTATTGATATCGCATCATTTACTATGTTTTTATTTTGGATTAATTCTGAGGAATTTTTGCCTGTTGATAGGAATACTGTAAATTTTTTAAAATCTATTTCTGTTATTGACCACATACCTAAACGCTACGGTGTGTATATCGATTTGTGTAAAGAAATTAAAGATTCGGTTTATAGTAATGATTTAAAAAAGACAGTTTACAGAGATTTAGTCATAGATTCATATAAAGTATTTAATTTCGAACAAGATTCATATAATTTAACTGAGAATACAGTTACAATATTAGATAAATACACTCCTTCCCATATTGAAAAATTTGTTACGGTTGAACAGATAAGAAAAGAAAGACTTAATGGGTTTAAAATAATAGCGCTTCGGCCACTATCCAACGATTCTTTTAAGAAACAGAAGCATCTTAAAAATTTGAAAGAAGGAGAATTGTATCAATTCTATAATTTATATACAATTCAAGATGATGATGCAATAATCCTTTACAACAAAACGAATGACCTAGATTTATACAGTGTTAATGAGAATTTAAATATATCTATTTCTGCTATTGTAGGTATGAATGGGAGTGGAAAAAGTACAATAGCCGATATTCTTTACTTAATCATCAATAAAATAGCTTTTCATAAAAAGTTGAATCCCGAACAAAAACTCATCCATGAAGAAGTTTTTGTTGATTTATTTGTTCATCTTGACACGATTTATAAAATATCTGTTAGTCAAAGTATTGAAATTTTTAGGTACAAATTACTACAAAACAACACCTACCAGATCGACAAAGAGGCTATTAATATTGCAGATTTTGATTTAGAAAATTTATTTTATACTATATCTGTCAACTATTCTTTGTATGCTTTAAACTCAAATATTACTGGAAAATGGGTTAATCCTCTCTTTTGGAAAAATGATGGCTATCAGATCCCACTAGTACTAAACCCAATGAGAATCGAGGGGAATATAGATGTAAATAGAGAAGAATACTTAGGAACTTCAAGATTACTTGCAAATATACTTGAACCTCACCATATAGACTTTAATAGAAAAATAATACCAGAACTAGTCCCAAGATCTACTCCTAATTCCATTATACTTACTTTGGATAATAGTAAAATCATAAAAAAAGAAAAAGAGTATAAAGACAAATACGGAAAAATTGACAGAAAACTATTTAACAAAATAATAAAATATCTTGTTCTTAAAATCGATCCTCAATGTTCTGTACAAAAAGAAGCAAAAAATTATATCTTCTTTAAAGTAATCAATATATCTGAGAAATATTATAAGAAGAAATATAAGGACTTGCCTAGCTGGGGGCTAACTGATAACAAAAAGCTAACAGAGTATTTAGATCGATTAGTTAATGGAAATAGTCATATAGAAAATAAACTTAAGCAAGCAATTAATATTCTGATATATCATATATATGATTTAGAAATATCACTTCCTTTACTCAATGTTATCAGTAATATTGACAATGTAAAAGAAAAATTCAGCCTAAAAACAATTGAATTAATCCCGCCATCATTTTTAAATGTCAAAATCAATTTTGATCACGGAGGCAAAATAACAGAATTAAGCTCTGGAGAGAAACAGCAAATTCTATCAATTAATACAATTATTTATCACATTTATAACATAGATTCTGTCTTACAAGAGGAAGGAACTCTTAAATATGGAAACGTAAATATTATTTTTGATGAAATAGAGCTCTATTTTCATCCAGAGATGCAACGAACATATATAAAGAATCTACTTTATCAAATAAGGAAGATGCAATTAGAATATGTGAATAATATCAATATTCTGTTTATCACACATTCTCCATTTATACTATCAGATATACCTTCTAACAATATTTTAAGACTAGAATCTGGCAAACCTTTTAAAACCAAAAATTCAGAGGAAACATTTGGGGCAAATATTCATGATTTATTAGCGAATGATTTTTTTCTTGAAAAAGGGTATATGGGTGAATTTGTTAATAATAAGATAAAACAGGTGATTGATACTCTTAATAAATGGAAAAAAGACGACAATAAAACTAAAATAAATGAAAAAGGAGAAATTTATCAGTTTATACAGATAATTGGTGAACCTCTAATAAAAGATAGCCTCCTAGACCTGTATCACGAAAAGATTGGTTTACACGAGTCAGAGTTCTCCCTATCTGAAATAGATGAAGAAATAAAACGATTGAAAAAATTAAAAGAAAGGATAACAAAATGAGACCAATATCCTATCAAACTGTAGATTCTGTAATTAAAGATTTTAATACTATTCTTGCGAAAAGGAAAAACAAAATTATTGTAAACCTAAACCAGCTTTTGGCAGGGAAAAACACAAAATATAAAGTGTTATATATTCAATGTATTAAATCAAATATAGATATCATCTTAGTTGCTAAACCTGATGAGATAAAAAGACTAAAAAAAGAATTTGATGGTATTACAAAATCTGCAATTAAAAATAGCAAGTCATATAAAAGCTTTATTAAAAAAATTTTAACTGCGCTTGAATACGAAAATAGAAGATCTGATTTTTATCCTAAATACTTCCATAAAATTGGCATAAAATCATGTGTCTACTGTAATGCACATTTAACTGTTGTCATTGAGGAACAAGTGAAATTGAAGAGAAAAATTAGGATTGACTATACTGCTAAATTTCAAGTCGATCATTTTCTTCCAAAATCCGAATACCCCTGCTTTAGTGTATCGCTTTATAATCTATATCCAGTATGTGCCAATTGCAATTTAGCAAAATCTAAGGATACGGTGGATTTTAATCTTTACTTAGATGAGCGTAGTATTACACCAAGTGTATTTGAATTTACTTTAGCAAATGGCTCTATTGCAAAATATTTAACTAGCCGAGACCTTGAAGATATACAATACACTTTTTCGGAACCTAAAGTAATAGCTCCCAATAAAACATTCCAAGAAGTATTCAAAATTCAAGAAATCTACGAAACACAAAAGGACATTGCTGAAGAACTGATTTTAAAAGCGGAAGTATATACTGAGGAATACAAAAAAAACTTAAAAAAACAATTCCCTAAATTGTTCACAAATGAGGGCATATTCAATAGATTATTAATAGGTAATTATTCTACAGACGAAGACCATCATAAACGCCCCATGGCTAAATTTACAATGGATATAGCTAAACAAGTAGGTTTAATTAAGAAAAAATAGTTATCATGCAAAAAGTACATCATTTGCTGAAACTGAAAGTGGCGCGTACCAAACTATATATAACACAATAGCGAACAGCAACAGCAGAAATACTCCATAGCCAATCAAAAATTTTGAATTATTCAAAATGTATTTGAAATCTTTTTTGAAATTCTCATTTTATTTTAAGCGGTTTATAATCATTAGTAATTACCGTTTATTATCTTTTATTATTATTTACTTCCCAATACAGAATTTACTAAATATATTCTCCAGCAGATCATCGGTAGTCACAGTTCCTGTAATCTCGCCGAGGTGATGCAGCGCCTGCCGGATATCCATGGCTAGAAAATCCGAGGTTATCGGATTGTCGATTCCGTACAGCACTTTCTCCAGCGATTGTTGGGTCAGCTGCAGGGCTTCGACATGGCGGATATTGGTGACCATGACATCATCGGTATTGATGTTGGACAGGTTGACCTGGTTGAGCAGTTCATCTTTCAGTTCCTCGATACCGGTCTGCTGTTTGGCGGAAATATAGAGCGGGTTGAGGACGGCATAAGCCGCACGTTGTTCTTCGGTGAGGAGATCGGCCTTATTGATGATCGTGACGAAAGGAATCTGTAGGGACTGCACTTCCTCGATCTGTTCCTGCACGGCGGTAATTTCATCCTGGGTAGGGTCGAAGAGGTAGATGATCAGGCGAGCCTGTTTCATTTTCTCGCGCGTGCGTTCAACGCCGATGGCTTCGACGACATCCTCGGTATGGCGGATCCCAGCCGTATCGATAAAGCGGAAGGTGACACCATGTATATTGATTTCATCTTCGATGGTGTCGCGTGTTGTGCCAGCGATATCCGAGACAATGGCGCGTTCCTCATTCAGGAGCGCATTGAGTAGGGTAGACTTGCCGACATTGGGTTTCCCGGCGATAACCACGGGTACACCGTTCTTCAGCACATTGCCCTGTTCGAAGGAGCGGATAAGCTTGCTGATGACCTGGTGGATCTGTTCGATCAGGGCCTTCAGCTGGTCGCGGTTGGCAAATTCGACATCCTCTTCGGCAAAGTCCAGTTCCAGTTCGATCAGGGAAGCGAAGTGGACAAGGTCCTCGCGCAATTTCTTCAATTGGTTGGAGAATACACCGCGCATCTGCTGCATGGCGACCTGGTGGGACGCTGCGGAATTGGACGCGATCAGATCGGCTACAGCTTCGGCCTGGGAGAGGTCCATTCCACCGTTGAGGAAAGCACGCAGGGTAAATTCCCCAGCACGCGCTGCCCGCGCACCTTTCTTGATCAGCAGTGTAATCAATCGCTCGATGATATACGCTGAATTATGGGTAGAGATCTCCACAACATCTTCCTTGGTATAACTATTCGGACCCACAAATAGCGTGACCAATACCTCGTCGATAATATGTTCCCCATCGCGTATCGTTCCGAAATGCACGGTATGCGAAGCCTGCTTGCTGAGGTCCTTGCCTTTAAAGATGGCGTTGGTGATGGCAATGGCTTTTGCACCGGAAAGACGGATAACGGCAATGGCACCGTTGGCACCCGGCGAAGTGGCCAGTGCGACAATGGTATCTTGAGAAATTAGGGATGCTGTAGACATAATGCAAAGATAGGGCTTCGGAATGATATATTTAAGGCGGATTTCGGTGGGAAGTGGGCGCAAGAGTTGTGCGGAAGGCCCAACAAGCTGGCGCAAGAGTTGTGCGGAGGGGATGTGTGGTGGCTCTCTTGTGCCTTCGGCCTATTACGCAGGCACAAGTTGTGCGGAAGGTCTTTGAGGCTGTTTATTTTGTGCCTACGGCATGTTTTTAGGCACAAGTCCGCCACCCCGCTGCCCCCATCGAAAGACTTGCGCCAGCCTGCGATTTGACGCGGTTAGGAGAGATTTTGGGAGGGAATGGGCGCGCAGAGCGCGCCCATTCCCTCCCAAAATCTCTCTCTTATTTCAAGTGCCCAACGCTGGCGCAAGAGTTGTGTGGTTGGCCTGTGCGATGGCTCTCTTGTGCCTCAGTACAAATCCTAACCCCACCAATTTTTCTTCCAATGCCCATTTTACCCAACAATTCATCCAAATTTTTCCTTTTCCGTAATATTAGCTGTCACGTCTAACATCCCCGTAATCCCATTTATTTTTCTTCGCCATTTATTAATTATTAGTTATGGTAATCTGTTGCCATGCAGCTTGTTATCCCGGCTTTGATAAATAAGTTATAAACACATTAAACCATTTTGAATATCCTTTTTTTAGGCCAAGAAGGCATCTTTGGCATGATATTTCCTTAAATAGTGCGACGTATTTGTATAACAATCGTGTTACATTTTAGGCGTTTTTGTTGATAATCAGTGTTTTAACACATAGGAAGTGAAGACCTAACGATTTATTAACTAAAAAATAACATGTTAACAAATGTTAAACGAGGCAATAATTGTTGAATAATACGTTAATTAGATGGAAATGTAATAAGAATATTACACTATTGGAGAACACATAATCGTATCAAAACTGTGAAGAAAACAAGATTATCATTATTTAAAGCAACATTTTTATTGCTAGGGACAGTGAGTATCATGGCAAGCTGTTCAGAGAGCAAATCAAAAGAAAAAGAAAACAACACAAAAGCACTGGCCTTACCTGTATATACTGTTGAGAAATCGGAAGCTGTCACGGTGAAAGATTACTTGGGTACTATAGAAGGTAAAGTTAACGTAGAAGTCCGTCCGCAGGTTGAAGGCTTACTTCAAGAGATCTATGTGGATGAGGGTTCCTACGTACAGAAAGGGCAGAAGCTGTTTAAGATTGACCCTTCCTTCTATCAGGAAGACGTAAATAACATGGTGGCCAACGAGCGCGTGGCGAAAGCCAAGTTGAAGAATGCGAAGTTGGAAGTTGACCGTCTACGTCCGTTGGTGGAGAATGACGTTATTTCCGATGTGCGATTGGCGGCTGCAGAGTCCGATTACCAAGTGGCGAAAGCAGGCTTGGATCAGGCCGCTGCGGAAGTGCGTTCGGCACAGTTGAGCCGTGACTTTACGGTAATCACTGCCCCAGTGAGCGGCTATATCGGTCGTATTCCAAAGCGTATCGGTAACCTGATCAGCAAGGGTGACAAGGAGCCATTGACCAATCTTTCCGATATCCAGGAAGTGTATATCTACTTTGCGATGAACGAATCTGACTTCCTGTACTTCTCGAAAGCACAGGCGAAAAAGGACAGTATCGAAGGCCGCAAGTACGATAAGTTGAAACGTCTAACTTTCCCAGAAGTGACGTTGATGATGGCAGATGGTGAGGAATACTCATCTAAAGGTATCGTGGATGCCGTGAATGGTCAAGTTGACCGTACAACGGGTTCCATTTCCCTTCGTGCCACTTTCCCGAATCCGAACAATATCCTGCGTTCCGGAAGTACGGGTACACTGAAGATTTCAGAGGTGAAGAGCAACGTGCTGCAGATTCCGCAGGTCGCGACCAGCGAATTGCAGGACAAGACGTTCGTGTATGTTGTTGACAAGAACAACCAGGCACAGCGCCGCAACATTAAATTGGCCGGAACGAGCAAGGATAAGTACATTGTCTCGGAAGGTCTACAGGTTGGTGACCGTGTTATCCTGAGCGGTTTCGACAAATTGACCGATGGTTCACCCATCACACCTATCCCACAAGCAAAATAATTGTCTAATTAAATCATTGGCCATTACTTCCTTGCTCTGCTGAGCAAAGAGCAAGGAAGCGTATGGTCCAACCCTAACTATCATATATGCTTAAGACCTTCGTAAGTCGTCCCGTTCTAGCTACCGTTGTCTCGATCATCTTGGTAATCTTGGGTTTGGTAGGATTGAAGCTCCTTCCAGTGACCCGTTTTCCGGAAATTGCACCGCCGAGTGTGGTGGTTTCCCTGAGTTACCCAGGTGCGACTGCCGAGACTGTAGCGAGCTCCGTATTGCTTCCCATAGAGGAGGCCATTAACGGGGTGGAGAACATGACCTATATCAAGTCCACCGCTTCGAACTCCGGTTCGGGTAGTGTGACGGTTTATTTTAAGACGGGTACCAATCCCGATGTGGCATCCGTCAATGTGCAGACCCGTATTTCCAAGGCGATCAGTTCGATCCCGGCGGAGGTAAATGAGGCGGGTATAACGACCATGCCGCGGCAGAGTGGTGTGATCATGACGATCAACATCTTCTCGAATCACCAAGACACGGTCTATGATGAAACGTTCCTGCAGGCATTTGCGCAGATTAACCTGATGCGCCCCTTATTGCGGGTGGATGGTGTTGCGCAGGTTTCCCGATTGGGGGCGCGTGACTACGCGATGCGGGTGTGGTTGAATCCAGAGAAATTGGCGCTCTATAACCTGGTGCCGAAGGATATTTCCGATGCGATCAAGGATCAGAACTTTGAGATCGCACCGGGTAAGTTCGGTGAGACCTCGGATGAGGCCTTTGAAACAGTGATTAAGCACAAAGGGCGTTTCAGCCAACCGGAGGAATTCCAGAACATCGTTATTAAAACCAATACCGATGGTTCAGTGCTCTATCTGAAGGACGTGGCGCGCGTGGAGTTCGGTGCAACCAACCTGAACTCGGACAATAAGGTCGACGGTAATCCGGGCCTTACGCTGAACCTGACCCAGACTTCCGGATCCAATGCCCATGATATCGATGTGGCCGTAAGGAAGGTTTTGGAAGAACAGAAGAAATACTTCCCGAAAGGGATCGACTATGAGATTACGTATTCCGTACGGGATCAGATCGATGAGTCCATCTCGCAGGTAAAACATACCTTATTTGAGGCCTTTATCCTCGTATTTATCATTGTGTTCATCTTCTTGCAGGATTTCCGTTCGACGTTGATCCCGGCGATTGCGATTCCGGTTTCCTTGGTCGGTACGTTCTTCTTCCTGCAGCTGTTCGGCTTCTCGCTGAACGTACTGACGATGTTCGCCCTGGTGCTCGCGATCGGTATTGTGGTGGATGATGCGATCGTCGTCGTCGAGGCCATTCACCATAAGATGCATGCCACTGGGCAGAAGCCTCGGCAGGCCACCCTTTCCACCATGTCGGAAATTACGGGTGCCATCCTTTCCATTACGATGGTCATGGCAGCGGTATTCCTTCCGGTAGGTTTTATGGAAGGTCCTGCAGGTATCTTCTATCGGCAGTTTGCCTATACCTTGGCCACGGCCATCCTGATCTCCGCACTGAATGCATTGACACTCAGTCCGGCCCTGTGTGCCCTGCTCCTGAAAGCACCGGAGGATGAAAAGGAAACTGGCAAGCCGAAGAATAAATTCAACACCTATAAGGACCGTTTCTTTACGGCCTTCAATACAGCCTTTGATAATTTCACCAACCGCTATATCGTTGGGGTGAAGAAATTGATCAGCAACAAGAAGGTTGCTTGGTTGGGATTGATCGTTATCACGGCCTTGGGTGCATTTTTAATGATGAAATCGCCGAAATCATTTATCCCAACAGAGGATGATGGTTTCATTACCTATAACATTGCCATGCCTCCAGGTGCATCCCTTGCGCGGACGACGGAAGTCCTTCGGAAAGCGGACAGCATCCTGAGAAGACATGAAGATATTAAGGGGATGACATCCGTATCGGGTTACAACGCCCTGGATGCGAGTTCCAGCCCGGCATTTGCGGCGGGGTATATCAACCTGAAGCCACATGCCGAGCGGGAGAAGATCAAGCACATCACGGAATTTATGGATACCATCCGTGCGGATCTAGCGCAGTTGCACGAGGCGAACTTTACGGTATTCCCAAGACCTACCGTTCAGGGTTTCGGTGATTTCGCCGGGATCGAGATGGTCCTGCAGGATCGTCTGGGTGGTGATATCCGTGACTTCGATGTGCTGGCGGATAGCTTTATCAACAAACTGAATGAATTGCCGGAAATCGGTAATGCCTATACGTCCTTTAAATCGACCTTCCCACAATACGAAGTGAATATCGATGTGGTAAAGGCAAAATCTTTGGGTGTCAGCATCAATAGCCTGATGTCGACCATCCGTTTATACTTTGCCCGTGTGCAGGCATCGGATTTTAGCCGATTCGGTCGCCAGTACCGTGTCTATGTGCAGTCGGATTTTGACTTCCGTACGGATCCGGAATCCTTCAACTCCATCTTCGTGAAGAACAACAATGGGGAGATGGTACCGATCAATACGATCATTACCTTGGAGAAGATCATCGGACCGGAGACCATTACGCGGTATAACCTGTTCAATGCGATTGTCGTGAATGCCGAACCGGCACCGGGATACAGTACGGGTGATGCTATGGATGCCATTGCGGCCTATGCCGATGAGCATCTGCCTGGCAACATCGGTTACGAGTGGACGGGTATGAGTTTCGAGGAAAGCCAATCGGGTTCACAGACCGTATTGATCTTTGCGCTGAGTATCCTCTTCGTTTACTTCCTATTGGCGGCACAATACGAAAGTTACATCCTGCCTTGGGCGGTATTGCTTTCCATCCCTGTCGGCTTGATCGGGGTTTACGCAACGATTGGCTTGGTAGGCCTGCAGAATAACATTTATGTGCAGGTCGGGTTGATCATGTTGATCGGTCTATTGGCCAAGAATGCGATCCTGATCGTGGAGTTTGCGGTGCAGGAGCGCGATAAGGGCTTGAGCATTGTAGATGCGGCCATCAACGGTGCCCGATTGCGCTTGCGTCCGATCCTGATGACCTCCCTAGCCTTTGTGGCCGGTTTGATTCCATTGATGTGGACCGTTGGTCCTTCAGCAATCGGTAACCATTCCATCTCCTTCAGTGCAGCAGGAGGGATGCTGTTCGGGGTAGCGTTCGGTATCTTTATTATCCCGATGCTATTCGTGGTGTTCAAGACATTGGATGAAAAGGTGAGAAATAAAATTAAGACGGAAGAAGAATAAGAATTACATGAAAAGATTAGCATATATCAAGGCCATAGTGGGACTTTTCGCAGCTTTCCTGTTGATACAGGGGTGTAAGGTAGGAGAGAAGTACCAACAGCCTGACTTGAATTTACCGGAGAAATTCCGTGGTGATACCCTGGCCTATTTCGGGGATACCTCCAGCATCAGTCGGATCTCGTGGAAGGAATTCTTCCATGACCCTACGCTGAAGGATCTGATCGATTCGGCGTTAACCTATAACTACGACATGCGCACGGCGATGAAGAACATCGACATTGCCAATAAATGGATGCGCCAGAATCGCTTCAACTACCTGCCTGAAGTAGATGCGACCATTGCCGGCGTGAACAAGCAATACCGGTCCAAGGAGTTCGGTTCAGGGCCATCGACGCGCTGGTACGACCGTAAGGGAACCAAGGCACCGGAGAATATGTTTACTTATACCTCGCAATTCGGAACGGAGATCGGCTTCAGTTGGGAGATCGATATCTGGGGCAAGATCAGCAATGCCAAGGATCAATTGACCGCGGAATACTTGAACACCCAGGAGGCGCGCAATGCCATTCAGACTAACCTGATCGCCAGCGTGGCGAAGGGGTATTTCAACCTGCTGATGTTGGATGCGAAGATTGAGGTAGCGAAGCGAAACCTCCAATTGAACGACAGTACGCTGCAGAT
This sequence comes from Sphingobacterium lactis, assembly GCF_011046555.1. Lineage (NCBI taxonomy): Bacteria > Pseudomonadati > Bacteroidota > Sphingobacteriia > Sphingobacteriales > Sphingobacteriaceae > Sphingobacterium > Sphingobacterium lactis. The sequence continues at coordinate 3,005,471 of NZ_CP049246.1, read as the reverse complement.
GATCAAACTGCAATATGCTGCCGGCGAAATTACGGCATTGGCCATCCAGCAAACGGAGTCGCAGCGCTTATTGGCGGCTTCGCTTGTTCCGGAATTGGAAAAAGATATTGTATTGCAGGAAAACGCGTTGCGGATTTTGATCGGGCAGATGCCGGGTGAGATCAAGCGCGGAACTAGTTCTGAGCACCTGTTTGCAGAGAATAAGGATATTTCATTGGGGTCGCCGGTGGAGATCGTTCGGAACAGACCGGATGTGCGCGGTGCGGAATGGAGCTTGGTTGCGGCGAATGCCAATGCCAATATCCAACAGGCTATGCGCTATCCTTCGCTATCCCTAGAAGGGGTGTTCGGGGTGAATTCCATGTTGCCCAAAAATTGGTTCTCCATTCCGGGAGCTTTATTGGGCGGTATCGGTGGAAACCTGACAGCGCCAATTTTGAAGAATAAAAAATTAAAGATCCAGTGGGAAGTGGCTAAGTTGGAACGTGATAAGGCAGAAATCGCCTTCCAACAGACGGTGTTGGAAGCGGTGTCGGAAGTGTCCGATGCTGTCGTTACGGTCGAGAAATTGCGTGAGCAGCTGGATTTTGCCCGCCAGCGGGTAGAGAACTCCGATAAAGCCGTGCGCAATGCCAATTTGCTGTTCAAAGGTGGTTATGCCACGTATCTGGAGGTCATCACTGCTCAGGGGAATGCCCTGAACTCCGATCTTGACCTCGTGGAATTGCGCCAAGCACACCTGGAATCCTATGTGGATCTGTACCGTTCATTGGGAGGCGGCTGGAGATAAGATTTGAAAATATTTATATAACACAACAAACAAACTTCACAGTATCGTAAGATACATTTCCATCATTCCGGGCCTAAAAATAGGCTCGGAATTTTTTTTGCTGTACCCTAGATTCAATGGAAGGGTGTAGCGATTGTTTTTTAGTGAAACTACTAACTTATTATGATTAAATTATTAGTACATAATATCATATTAATCATAATTCATTAAATAACTGTATCTATAAATTAAATAAATATTATCAAATTAATTAAATAAGAATAATTTTAAATTAAATATTATTTTTGATTAAAATATTTATTCTATATGAAAAAATTTATATTATTAATCTTTGTTTTTGGTCTATTTGGCTGTAAAAAAGAATTGTTGACATCAATAGATTCTAGGCAATCAATTGCACAAAGCTCAGTAATTTCCAATCAAAAAATGGAAAATCCCTATTCCCTAAAAAATATGAATAGGGCATATTTGAATTTATTACAGGAAAAAGATGAGCGAATGGTAGGCATGGAAAAAGGAAATGCATTGAACCTTTCTAAAGATTCTATGTTACTTGCTGCAACTCATAGTTATATTCGAATTCTTCCGAAAGATTCACTTCATTATGAAGAGCTATTGGCAGATACTACGATGGACTTTTTTGATTATCCGCTTGATGTAGATATTAGTGAGGGAGAAGAAGTTCGGGTTGCTCCAGGTAATGCAAACGGAATGCGATGGTTATATACGAAAGTTGAAAAATCATCAAATAATCCACTTTTAAAGGATGCCGAATTTATTGAAGATTTATATATACCTACCGACTTAGCAGAAAACTGGGATCAAAATGATTTGGAAATTCAACATTCTCCGACTTTAACCATTAATTTCGATGATATCTTGGACGAATCACTTCGAATTACCGGACATGATGATGATTTAGTGCAAGGAAGGAGAAGGTCTAATAGAAGGTGGACTCCAAGTGCCACAATTAAAGTTTATGATGAAACTATTAAGGCATATGTTCCAATAGAATTAGCAAAAGTTCGGGTTAGGCATTTTGTTCGATGGAGAACTGGTTATACTAATGCAGATGGCTATGTTCGCCTTCCAAGTTTCAGAAAGGCAGTAAATTATACTGTAGTGTGGGAACAGAATAAATGGGATATTAGAGATGGACATATTAATCAAGCATATTATAATGGCCCAAAAATGCGGAATCACTGGCATTTAGAAATCAATGGAGGGAAATCTGTTTACTATGGGACAATACATCGAGCTTGTGTAAACTATTTTTTTAAGGATATTGATGGTTTAAAAAGACCTTATGCACCTGGATTTTTAAAGAAAAAAATTAGTTTCTATAATAAAACAAATAATTCTTATAATGGGTTGCATAGACCATGGGCAACATGGCTTAGTACAGACTTGTTTTCTCAAATACAAATATATCGACGCAAAGATGAAGGATCCTCATATTTTACTTGGGGTCTATTCGGTACTTCGATTCATGAGTTAGCTCACTCCGCGCATGCAGTTCATGTAGGCCGAGGAAATGCTATACTAACTAGCAAGATGATTGCCGAAAGTTGGGCTAGTGCAGTAGCATGGTATTTAGTCAGTAAAGAATATGATCGATTAAACTATAGTTTAAAAGATAAAGATTTATTAAATAAGCAAGATTGGACACCTCATGTTAAGAACTTCTCTTACTCACCTATATTTATTGATTTAATTGATGATTATAATCAATCTGATAGAAATCAGAAATACCCTAATGATACGGTGAATGGATATACAATTGGCGATTTAAATAATATTTTAATGGACGTTAGAAATTTAAGACATTTAAAAAAAGAAGTTAAAAGTCATAAACCGAGCCACGTAACTGATTTGCAAATAGATACCCTTTTCTTAAAATATGAAGAGGCTGTACAGGGTAAATTATAAGAATATGAAAAAGCTATTTTTTTTGCCATTCCTTTTCTCAAGCTGTATAATTGACTATCATTTAACAGAGTATGACCAATTTTATTATTTAGTGAATAAGAGCAACAATGAGGTAATTATTAAATTATATCATCGAGGGTGTGATATTTATGAGAATAAGATCAACGCAAATGATACCCTGAAATTGGCAGGGTATGACGGTGTGAAAAATTGCAAGGGTTTGAATTTTACAATACTGGATTCTGCTGATTTTATTTTCTCCGATCAGAAAAAAGTACGGATGAAGAGTACGGATGAAAAACAAAAGTGGGGTACTTATAATATATTTAACCGTAGGAATTTTTTAGATGTACGTGAGGAACAAGTTCATGAATTGAAAATCAATATATGGAGTAGATATCAATTTGATGATGGATTGCAAAAATTAGCGCAATGATATCCTTGAAATATAATGTAGTTTTTAAAATATGATTTACTTTTTCCAGTGCTAGTTAGCGAATTGATGTAAATCAACTATTAGTTATCCCATTGCCTGATTCATTATGATGGGGTGGGATAGCTTTATATTATAAATTTTCATATGGATTTGAATGTCTAGCTGAACATTCAAGAATATCTGATTCATTATTCCCATACCCACTCTACCGCCAATTTGGTCTGTTGGTAAGTGGGGAGAAAGGTCATGGAATGTAGGCCAGCATAATAAGTCCGATCCATAAAAACCTTTTCCATAGGTAGCCGAAAGCTGTCGGGCCTAGCAATAGGCTCGGAATTTTTTTTTGTTGTAGGCTAGATTCAAAGGAAGGGTGTAGCGGTTCTAAGGAACAATAATATTGAGCATCTTAGAAAAACTTAAATTAAAAACTATTTAATGATGGAAAGTTTTGGGTTAAGCAAATGTTATCAAATTAATTTCAGCGTGATAAAATCATAATAAATATTACTTTTAGTTAAAATATTTAGTTAAAATTTGTGAAACATGAAAAAGCTATTTTTGCTACCATTACTTTTCTCAAGTTGTATAATTGACTATCATTTAGCAGAGTATGACGAATTTTTTTATTTAGTGAATAAGAGCAATAATGAGGTAATTATTAAATTATATCATCGAGGATGTGATGTTTCTGAAAATAAGTTAAATGCCAATGATACCCTGAAATTGACAGGGTACTCAGGTGCAAAAAATTGCAATGGTTTGAATTATTCAATTCTGGATTCTGCTGATTTTATTTTCCCCGATCAGAAAAAAGTACGGATGAAGAGTAGGGATGAAAAACAAAAATGGGGTACTTATAATATATTTCACCGTGGGAATTTTTCAAATGTGCGTGAGGAACAAGTCCATGAATTGAAAATCAATATATGGAGAAGGTATCAATTTGATGATGGACTGCAAAAATTAGCGCAATGATATTCTTGAAATATAATGTAGTTTTTAAAATATGATTCTCATTTTCCAATGCTATTTAGCGAATTGATGAAATCGACTAATAGCTATCCCATTGCCTGATTCATTATAATAAGGGGTGGGGCAGCTTTATATTATAAATTTTCATATGAATTTGAATGTCTAGCTCAACATTCAAGAATGTCCGATTCATTACTTTCTTACCCATTTTACCGCCAATTCGGTCTGCTCGTAAGTGGGGAGAAGGACCATGGAATAGAGGCCAGCATAATAAGTCCGATCCATACAAATCTTTTCCATAGGTAGCCGAAAGCTGTCGTCCCAATCATATTGATCGCCTTGAAGGAATAGAAATTGATCAGCATTATGCCAAGGGTCATCATGGACATATGTTCTAGGCCAAAGAAACGCAATTGCCGGTTTTTTACCTGCGTACCTACATCATTCCAGAAAGCAGAAACCATTGGTGACTCAAAGAACAGCAACCATCCAAGAACCAGCTGGATATCATAGATTATCACCAGTACCAGCATCAGGTTGTAATCCTGCTTTGTAAATGTTTTCTTCTGCAATGCATTCCACCCAATCCAGATTAGGTGAAACAATAGGGCAAGTATGGCCGCCCAACGGAAATAGGAATGGAAAAGAAGGTAATAGTGGTACAATTGTATCTTTTTTATGTAAAACGGCTAAAATTAAGGATGAATCTTTAAATTAGTGTGTTTATCACGTAAAAATATGAAGAACGGAATCAAGAATTGGGTCGTATCGGGATTGCTGCTGGGAGGTTTACTGTGTTTTGGTGTTGGCGCATCTGCGCAGACCAAGCCTGTGAATCCGGAATTGGCGAGTTTGGAAAAACCTTACCATCCGGAGGCGGATGCCCAAAAGGACATCGACAGTTTAGTAGTCCTTGCCGGTAAGGAAAAGAAACATATCATCCTTCAAGCTGGCGGAAATTGGTGTATCTGGTGCCTAAGGTTCAATAAATTCATTCAGGAAAACAAAACAGTGAATGCCTATATCAAGGATAATTTCCTGTATTACCATGTAAACTGGTCTCCAGAAAATAAAAACGAAGCTGTTTTTGATCGGTATGCCAAAGACAAGGGTAAAGAATATGGCTATCCTTTCTTTATCGTGTTGGATAGCGAGGGAAAGGTACTTTCCACGCGTGAAAGTGGCAATCTGGAAGATGGGAAAAGTTATGACGAGACTAAGGTGATGACTTTTTTGAAAGAAAGCAGCGCCAAGGCGGTGAATTCAAAATAGCATGGTTTAAAAACCTTGCTTGGCAATCGTCATATCTGTAAGGTGCCTTTTGCTATTCAGGTCTATCCATTAGCTTAAATTTCAGTATTATTCCATGTCGATCACATTAAAACAGCTCGCGCAGAAGCTGAACCTTTCCGTTTCCACCGTTTCCAAGGCTTTGAATGACAGTCATGAAATCAGTGAGGACACCAAGGTGAAGGTTCAGGCTTTGGCTGAAGAGCTGCAGTACCGACCCAACCTCATGGCCAAGAGCCTTAAAACAGGTCGTAGCAATACCATTGGTTTGGTGATCCCGTACATCACCAATCCTTTTCAATCCCAGATATTGGAAGGGGCACAGCAGGCCGCCTTGGATCGGCATTATAACCTTGTATTCATGCAGAGCAGGGAAGATGCGAAAATGGAAGAAGAGGCCTTGAATGCACTGTTGCAACAGCAGGTCGGCGGAATTGTAATCTCACCCAGTGCAAATAGCAACGAGCGTTTTCTACAGGCTATCCATGGCAAATGTCCTATCATTCTAGTCGATCGTATAGACTTTGATATTAAAACCCCAAAGATAGGAGTCAATTCAGAGAAGGGCGCTTTCGAAGCTACACAGCACTTGATCGATGCGGGAAGGACGGAGATCCTTGTGGTCACCGGTAAAAATCTCGGCATCAACCAAAAGCGATTGTTGGGTTACAAGAAAGCATTGATGGCCAATTATCTGCCCAATAGGCCTGAAAATGTGGTGTATGTCGAATATGGACAGACTGCTGAGGATTTAATTACGAACCTAACTCATCTGCTGGACAAACGATTGAAGACCTATACCGAACCGATAGGTATACTCTGTACAACAGATACTTTGACGATCCATACCCTCGGCATTCTTGCGAAATTGGGTGTGCAAGTCCCGGATACGGTTAGCCTCATAGGCTTTGCCAATACCGAATATGCTGATTGCATGAACCCATCGCTGTCGACGGTATTTCAACCTGCCGTAGAAATGGGATATGAGAGTGTTTCCCGGCTAATTGACCTGATGGAACGTGAAGGGGATATGAAAGAGGAAACAGTTATTATGGATCCTATCATTATCCCCCGGAATTCGACTAGAACTTCACCGGCTTAATCTTAGGAACCAACATTTTCATCACTACCCAAGCAATCAGGTAGGCTAGGGCACATATGGTAAAGATAATCATATACCCGGTATCCAATCCGTTGTCTACCAATTGCCCTTGTGTAGTCTGTAGTTTTAGAAATTCTTCCAAGGTCGATACATTGTTGCTTTTCAGGAATCCAGCAGCCGTATCAGCTTGAGCGAATTGCGGGAATAATTCCAAGAGTGGTTTTCCGTTGATCGTTGTCCAATTCTTTTCTGCAAAATCAAATAGGGAACCCGAGCCTTTGTTGATGAGAAAGGAGCCGATTCCACCTGCCAGCCCGCCAATGCCTGTCACAGTTGCCACAGCATATTTTGGGAACATGTCTCCAATGGTCGAAAATAGATTCGCGGACCAAGATTGATGCGCTGCCCCGCCGATGCCTATCAGCACCACAGGTACCCAGAAAGATATATAGCCAAATGGCTGTGCTAAGAGGACGAATAAAGCAAAGACCGCGAATATAAGCATGGCGCGCATCCGACCGGCATACGGTTCCATACCTTTTTTATCGACGAAATAGGTTGGAAGCCATCCTCCAATGATCGATAATAAAGTAATGGCGTATAGCACGAATAAGGCAATCTGACCGGTAAAATCGGATGATTTTATGCCATATACCGAGCTGAGGTATGCCGGCATCCAGAACAGATAGAACCACCATACACCGTCTGTCATGAATTTGCCAACAATAAATGCCCAGGTCTGTTTATGCTTTAAGCAGCTGAATATGGAAACCTTAGGTTTTTTTACCTCAACCGTTGCTGCGGTATTTTCTTCAACTTCTTCATCCTGCAGGATATACGCTAATTCTTCGCGATTCACTTTTGGGTGGGCGTCAGGCTTCTCGTACATAAACTGCCAGAATCCCATCCAAACAAAACCCAGCCCACCAATGATAATGAATGAAGATTCCCACCCCCAATGTTTTGCGATAACCGGAATGACCAAAGGGGCGACCAATGCTCCTATCGTAGCTCCGGCATTGAATATGGACGTGGCAAAGGCACGGTCTTTCTTTGGAAAGTATTCCGCCGTCACTTTAATGGCAGCAGGGAAATTTCCGGCTTCCCCGAGTGCCAGAACAAAACGGGCAAAAATAAAGAAGGAAACACTCACACTTCCCACGGCAGCAATATCGCTTACTTTACCGATGATCTCTGCGGCTTCGGAAAAACCGACCAACCATTGTCCAGTGAGCATCCCCGAAGTGTACATCCCGGAAAATGCATGAAGGATAGCACCCACCGACCAGATGCCGATAGCCCACATGAACCCCTTCTTCGTGCCCAATATATCGATGAAACGCCCTGCGAATAACATGGAAACTGCATAGAAAATGGAGAATAATGCAGCAATATTCCCATAGTCGTTGTTTGTCCAGTGGTATTCCAGTGCGATAAAGTCTTTCCAGGTTAAGGACAAGACCTGTCTATCCAAATAATTGATCGTGGTGGCCACGAATAATAGGGCACAGATTTTCCATCTATAATTGCTCATCTGGCTAATGCTATTCTTCATCATGTGTTGGTATAGTCTCTGCTAGGAATGCAACCAAGTTCTTTCCGTTATACAGGGCGAAACTATTTGGTATGCGTTCTTGTGGTTTATAATTAACCAATGTTATCAATACTTGAATGGAAATCCCTGCTTTTCTTACGGAATCGATTTCGTAAAAAACCATTGACATAACGGTCGCAATCGTTTTCGTACATATCATGGGCTTATTGCGGAATTCTAGGGTATATTTAGGGATATGAAACCTACATTTGAAACTAGATTTGCTATTGGTCCAAATGAATCAAAGCAGATGGACACGGAAAACCTAAGAAAGACTTTCCTAATCGATGGGCTATTCAAGGATGATGCGATTCATTTTGTGTATACGCATTACGATCGGTATATGGCTGGAAGCGCGAAACCTGTGAACGAGAGTCTGGAATTGGAGACCATAGATGAACTTCTCAAGGAACCGTATTTTTTGAGTCGTCGCGAATTGGGAATTATCAATATTGGCGGACAGGGGACTGTGCAGGTGGATGGGGAATCCTATGCACTGGATTTCAAAGAGGCCTTGTATGTGGGTAAAGGAGCAAAGAAAGTGATCTTTAGCTCAGCCGAGCCGAAAGCTCCTGCAAAGTTTTACCTCAACTCTACGCCAGCACATCACAGCTATCCGACCAAGAAGATTGCTAAGGCTGATGCCAATAAATTGGAATTAGGGGCAGTTGAGACTTCAAACGTACGGACAATAAACCAAATGTTACTGCACACCACCGTAGAGACCTGTCAATTGCAGATGGGACTTACCGAGCTTGCTGTTGGATCGGTATGGAATACGATGCCGGCGCATACGCATGATCGCCGGATGGAAGTTTATCTTTATTTTGAACTGCCTGAAGGGCAGGCGGTATCCCATTTCATGGGGCCTCGTGAGGAAACACGCCACATTTGGATGCATAATGAACAGGCGGTCATCTCGCCACCATGGTCTATCCATTCAGGGGCAGGTACTTCCAATTATTCCTTTATTTGGGGGATGGCCGGTGAAAATATGGATTATAACGATATGGATTCATTTAAAGTGACCGAAATACGATAATTTGCGTATGAAAGCTCTATTGATCCCTGCGATGCTGTGCATGGCAACAGTAACATTGGCACAGGGTACATTTTCGGTTAAAAATGAAACCGCACTTCCACGTAAGGAGGTGATAAGCATTCCGTATGCCCAATTTCAACATGAATTTGGCCTTGATACGAATTTTGTGGTAAAGGATCATGCAGGTAACCTAATTGTCCATCAGGTGGAATATCGAGGCGAAAACCAAGCGCAGAACATTCTGATTCTGGTAGAAGTCGCAGATCGGTCGTCGTCGGAATACAAGGTGGAGGCCGGCAAGCCGTTGCATACCCCATCAAAGACGTATGCTCGATATGTTCCGGAGCGTTATGATGATTTTGCCTGGGAGAACGATAAGGTTGGGTTCCGTATGTACGGGAAAGCGTTGGAAGGAAGAGCAGACGATGCTCAGGGGATGGATTATTGGGCAAAACGTACCGATAAGCTGGTGATCAATAGCTGGTACAAAAGTGAAGATTACCACCGCGATCATGGTGAAGGATTGGATTACTACAGTGTAGGTAATACTTTAGGGGCCGGTGATTTAGCAATTTTTGAAAAAGATAAATTACAGTATACCAAACATTACCGAAATTATCAGATTCTGGACAATGGACCGTTGCGAACAACCTTTGTGCTCAACTATGATCCTCAGGATTTTGACGGTCAAACCATTGCTTTGAAGAAAACCATTCAATTGGATGCAGGTTCACATTTCAATAAAATATCGGTACAGCTTGATAATTCGGAAAAGAAAGTAACGCGTATTGTTCTTGGAATTGCCAAAAGAAAGGAACAGCAACCGAATTATGGCTGGAACCCTGAAAAAAGGACGCTCAGTTATTGGGAGCCAAATGTGCAGGAGAATGGGCATACGGGAATTGCATTGATTCTGCCAAAAGGGAAGCATAAACTTCACGCAAATGATGAAGCGCAGTTCCTAGTCGAAACGGATATCAGGAACGGTAAGCCGTTTGTGTACTACAATGGTGCAGCTTGGGATCGGGAGGGAACCGTAGCCAATGCAGAACAATGGAAAACCTTTGTTCGTGATGAATCCATAAAATTAGAAAAGCCATTACACGTTAAATTTAATTAAGATGTCTACTATACAATCATTTGACCTAACAGGTAAGGTGGCCTTGGTAACAGGCTGTAAAAGAGGAATTGGTAAAGCCATTGCGGAAGGTCTTGCTGAGGCAGGTGCTGATATTATCGGCGTTTCGCATTCCCTGGAACTTTCGGGGTCTGCGGTAGAAAAAAGCATTACAGCGCTGGGTAGATCGTTCAAAGCATACCAATGTGATTTTTCAGACAGGGATGCGCTCTATTCGTTTATTGATACCTTGACACGTGAGCATCCTGTCATTGATATTCTTTTCAATAATGCGGGGAATATCCTGCGTAAACCTGCCGCCGAGCATCCTGATGCCTATTGGGACGAGATCATCGAGGTCAATCAAAATGCGCAATTTATCCTCAGCCGAGAGCTGGGAAAAAGGATGCTGGAGCGCAAGTCGGGAAAAATTATCTTCACGGCATCGCTACTGTCGTTCCAGGGAGGGATAAATGTACCGGGATATGCGGCATCGAAAGGTGCCATCGCTTCCCTGACCAAGGCTTTGGCGAACGAATGGGGATCTCAGGGCGTAAATGTCAATGCTATTGCGCCAGGCTATATCTCAACCGATAATACGGAAGCTTTAAGGAATGATCCCGATCGCTCGAAATCAATCCTTGACCGAATTCCTGCTGCCCGTTGGGGTGAGCCGGAGGATTTTAAAGGACCGGCGATATTTCTGGCTTCGAAAGCGTCTGACTATGTACATGGCACCATCCTAACCGTTGATGGCGGTTGGATGGGAAGATAAAACTTCCATCGAGCAGCACGCCGCCGAATCCAAGTGGCGTGTTGCTAACCTAAAAATAAACCCTAAAAACCTTAAAAAATAAAACCAAAAATTAGATGAAAAAGATTCCATTAGTGGTCTGTGGCCTGCTTGCCATGCTCGGGACCTCGGCCTTACAGGCGCAAACGAAACAAAAGTTAAGTTTGGATAAGTCATTTATTGACAATCAATTGAAAGCGTCAGGTGAACAGATACGTGTGCTGGCTGCATTGACACCGGAGGATGCCTTTCCCAAAACCTTTGAAAAAAATCAACCAAAGTTCTCCAATTCCACATGGTGGTGTTCTGGTTTCTATCCAGGCACGTTGCTGTTGCTGTCCGAAGCAAATAAGGATCAGGAGCTGCAGGATCTGGCTGTCGCAAAATTAAAGCACCTCGAAAAGGAACAGTATAACAAAGGAACGCATGATCTTGGCTTTATGCTCTTCTGTAGTTTCGGAAATGCATTGCGCCTGACAGGGGATTCGGCCAAATATGAACCCATCCTGGCAACCGGGGCGGAATCATTGGCCAGCCGTTTCAACCCCAAGGTGAATTTGATTAAATCATGGAACCATGGCACCTGGAAATATCCTGTAATCATTGATAACATGATGAACCTCGAGTTTCTCATGCAGATGAGCAAGATTACTGGAAATCCAAAATATAGCGAAATGGCGATTAAGCATGCCGATAAAACCATAAAACACCATTTCCGAAAAGACTACAGTTCGTACCATGTTGTGGATTATAATCCCGAAACGGGGGAAGTAAATGAGAAGAAGACACATCAGGGCGCATTCGATGAGTCTGCATGGGCGCGTGGTCAAGCCTGGGCGTTGTACGGCTATACCATGATGTACCGCGAAACCAAGAAGAAAGAATACTTGAACCAAGCAAGAAACATAGCGAAGTATATCTTGAAAAGCCCTAATCTGCCCGAGGATTTGGTTCCATATTGGGATTTCGATAAAGACAAGATTCCGACAGATGATAAGATGTATGCAAATAAAGATTTACGGGATGTTTCAGCAGGTGCGCTATATGCTTCGGCATTATTGGAATTATCATTATATACCAAAGGAAATGAATCTGCTGAATACCTGAAGAAGGCAGAGACGTTATTGAAGAATCTATCCTCACCGACCTATTTCGCTAAAAAAGGGGAAAACGGAGGGTTCTTATTGCTGCATAGCGTGGGAGCCCTGCCATTAAATTCTGAAGTAGACGTCCCATTAACCTATGCTGATTATTATTATGTGGAGGCCTTGCTGCGGTATCAGCGTATGCTGAATGGTGAAACGGTGATAAAGTAATAATTTGCATTAGGCATTTTAAAAGACTGTGTATTAACATAAAAAGACCCTGACAAAGGGTCTTTTTATGTTATATCTATAGCTTAAACCAAGTTGTTCATTCCGTTTAGATGCTGAATTTTGAACTGGAACATCTCCGCCATTCTATTTCCCTGCCATTTTGCTCGATCAGCAGTTTCTCCGGTATAGAGTGCATCTACAGTTTGGGTGAACAGTTGGATCCACCGGTCAAAATGTTCTTTTTGGATGGGCATTTTTGCATGCGGTGGAAATGGACTTCCATAATATGTGTGTTCTTCCAGCAACACCGTCTGCCAAAAGCGGTACATTTTTTCCAGGTGCTCTGGCCAACGGTCTTGTATAATGCCATCGAAAATAGGACCCAGTAATTGGTCCTTTCGGATAGTATCGTAGAAGGTATCCACCAAAATCTGGATGTCCGCTAAATTTTTGATATCCTCACGTTCCATCTGCTTGTTGTTTATCGAATTAAAATGGTTTCCCCGGACTTAAGACCCATTGCCAAATCATAGATGCTGGTCTGTTCCATCATGTTCTTGAGGTCCGTTCTGATCTGTACAAAGTGGGCATGCATCGGACAGGGGCGGTCGTCATTACATGATTCCAATCCCAATGCACAGCCTACAAAAAGCTTATCGCCATCCACAGATTTTACTACATCGGAAACCGTTGTATTTCTGATTTGGGATTCCGTCATTTCAAAACCTCCGAAAGGACCCTTTATGGAATTCAATAAGTTATCGTTAGCTAACTTACTTAATACTTTAGCTGTAAATGCTTCAGGGGTTCCCGTATGTTGGGCCAGTTCGCCAATCTTGACACGGTGTTTTTCCATGGATTGGGTCGCCACATAAATCAGCGCCTTGATGCCGTGTTCACATGCTTTTGAAATCATAGTCTTTTATCCTGTAATACAAAGATACATCATTTGCGATTAATTTGTCCGAATAGTGGTTGAAAAGTAATGGATATCATTATTAGAGCAGCTAGCTAATTGACGGGAGGATAGGGTGTATAGTTTTCTTCATAGTGATTCCAGATAATATTGGCAATTTTCCGCGTCAGGATTTCTGCTTCATTGGTATTGTCCCAACTTTGATCTTTGTTGTTTTTCGTAAGTAGCGTAAATACGAAATCACCATGTGGGGCATTCACCAGGACAGTCTCTGTGCGGACATCTTCCAAGGATCCTGTTTTGCTGATGCAATTGATCTCAGCTGGAAACTGCGATAGGGACCGGCCGTTGTAAAACTGATTTTTCAGAAAACGGTACATTTTATCCGAATATTGGGGGGAAATCACTTTACCGAGACGAATCTTCTCCAAGAGTTGTGACATCTCCCGGGCCGTGGTCTGTCCCCAGCCATATTTTTTCCAATCTTCTTCACGACCTGCTGTTCTGGAATTCACTTTGGTATATTTCAGGTCCAATGATTCCATGATTGGGTTAATAGCAAGACCGCCTCCAGCGAGTTCCTGGCACCAAATGGAGGTCACATTGTCGCTGTAACTCAACATCAACCCGATAAGTGTTGCCAGGTCGGTCTGCGTACTGTCCTTATAGAACTGCATGATGCCAGAACCTCCATAGGCCCTTGAGTCCCGGTAGGTGAGTTGTTGGTCCAGTCGGAGTTCTCCATTCGCGATTTTTTGGAAAACACCGACCAGGATCGGGATCTTGACCACACTTGCCGTTGGGTACAATTCATCAGCATTGATGGCGACCTCTTTATGCTGCTTCAGATGCTTGCTGTAGAAAGCGAACTCTCCCTGAAACTCCGCAATCGCTGCATGAATTTTCTTTTCTAAGGCTTTGTCCGTTCGCTGAGCATGCAGATTTCCTATTTGGAGCAGCAATAAAAATAAAAATGCAACTGAATTTTTCATAGATAAGGTTTAAATTTAAAATGTATTCGAATTTACGGATTACATGATGAAGAACCACGAATGAACTACTTATTTATGCTGGTTATCGGCGGAAAACTGGATGGTCGCTTTACCGAACAGCACGATGTGTTTTTTGGGATTGCAGCAGAACTAAAAGAATTGGTGCCGGCCCTGCATGCCTTTTGGCCTGCACTTGAAGGGAAGATGCATATTGATTCCTGGCGGAAGGTGACCAAGGTTGATGGGTTTCGCATTCAGGTGGTAGAACGTGGTGCGGAGGATAATACACCTGAAGAGAGATTATATTTTGTTAATCTTGGAGGTTACAAGCCCGAAGATATGGAGGAGTACCATTACAAACAGCTGGTGGTGGCGTCAAATTTGGCTGAAGCCACGAAACAGGCTAAAGAATCGGTGTGGTGGAAGCACCATACATCTTCGCATATCGATGATAAATATGGTATAGACGTGGATGATATCTATGAAATCACGGATATGCTTCCACAGGCCTTCAAGGAAAAGTACAGTTTGCAGTTGCAACCTGATGCTGAATTACCTGAAGACCGGTTGGAAGTGGGCTATTTAAAAATCAGTAAACTATTGGCGCAGTAGTTCAAATACAGCCTAATAACCAGCTGTAAACCGCTGCTTTATAAATTTATTGTTTTCCAGTTCATCAACGATGGCAACGGCCAGATCCTGAACGGATAATCTGGAATGTCCCTCGTGGTCAACAACAGGATGATCCATGCCGGTTCTGTATTTGCCGGTTCTTTTTCCCTTGGTGTCCTTGTTCATTTCGATGGCTGGGCTGAAGAAGGTCCAATCCAATTCATTTTCACGCTGCAGGACTTCATAGAAATCAGCTGCTGCCAATGCTCCAGGTTTAAATGCTTTTGGAAAGTCCTTTCCATCCACAATCCTGGTGCCCTCATCCGTCAAAAGACTTCCGGCTCCACCGATAACGATCAACCGCTTGACACCGGACTCTTCAACTTCGGTCAGGATATGGCGATAACCCGACAGGAAATCGTCATATAGATTCGGGTTATCCCAACCGGCATTGAATGCGGAGATCACTGCGTCATTGCCTTTGAGGATAGAACTCAATTGGTCAGCCTCATTCACATTCAACTGGATGGCAATAACACCTGCTTTGTCCTTTAAGGACTCGACATCACGTGCTATAGCCGTTACTTCAATATTTCTATGGATCAATTCTTCCAAAATATGGGAGCCAACAAAACCCGTGGCACCTATTAATGCTACCTTCATTTTATAAAATTTATGATAAAAAAAACAGGTGGTCCTTGTTGTAAACAACTTGGGACGACCTGTTTTCTTAACAAACTATTGCTGGAATAGTTTAGGAATACGATTTAATTTTTAAGTGATTCTTGCTTGTTCTTTTTGAACTTTGCGTAAGCATCCATGATGTAAGCGGTCATATCTTCCGGAGAAGCCTGTCTTACGAATTCATAAGTCGGGCGATATCCATCTTTAAAGAGCAGCAATTCCTGTTTTTCCATTGGAATGAGACTCAGGATACGATCATCCGTGAAAACACGGTCCACATTTCGCTTTTCCCGCTCCAGTTGCAGGATCTCAATAGACCGGCGCGCTTGCTTGGCTTCCTTGCCGAAAAGACGGGAAGGGGAGATCCGCAATCCTCCGCGGGTACTACTCGTTTCGACGGCTTTACTGTTGTTTTCGGCACGTTCGATTTCCTGTGTCAATCGGCTATCGGTCATCTTGGTGATCACGATTTCATCAATCGTGAGGACAGATTTGTCATTGACGAGGTAGATGCGATTGACACCCTCCTGATAGATGAAAGCCGTATCACGGTCATAACCCTGAACCATCAGGCTCAGGTGGTCATTCAGTTTACCAGGAATGCTAAAGTTTCCCTGTAGGTCCGTCTTGGTAACATCTTTGGTCCTTAAGTTTTTAATCTCAACCTCGCCCAGCTTTTTGCTGGTTTCCAAGTCATAGACAATACCCTTGATCTCTTGCGCAAATGAAGCTGCCATATTGCAGCAAAGCAATACCACAACGATACATATTCCTTTAATTTTTTCCATTTTTATTTTGCTTTCCACACATTGTTATCCGGGTTGGTATCCGGGTAAACCTCGTCTGGATCGATTGTTATACTTTTAATCT
This sequence comes from Sphingobacterium lactis, assembly GCF_011046555.1. Classification (NCBI taxonomy): domain Bacteria; kingdom Pseudomonadati; phylum Bacteroidota; class Sphingobacteriia; order Sphingobacteriales; family Sphingobacteriaceae; genus Sphingobacterium; species Sphingobacterium lactis. The sequence continues at coordinate 2,989,016 of NZ_CP049246.1, read as the reverse complement.
TCTCGTCTGTTTTCATGACGAAGCGCCATGAATTATTCCGCTCCCAAACCTCTACCGGTAATTTATGGCGTACTTTCTTTCCACTTTCCAAAGTCGCTTCCAATACCACCGGCATGGCCATTTTCTGAAGGTTCTGTACGGTGATTACTGCTCCTTTTTTAGGGTCCAATTCCACGTAGCTCACATCTGAGATTGCCTGATCCAATTGCCAGTTGTTCACGAACCATCCACGCCAGAACCAATTCAGGTTCTCTCCGGTTTCATTTTCGATCGTTCTGAAGAAATCTTCAGGAGTCGGGTGCTTATATGCCCAATATTCGATGTATTTCTTGAATGCAGCATCAAAACGTTCCGCACCGATAACCTCATCGCGAAGGATGCGTAATGCATATCCTGGCTTGTAATACGCTAATAAGCCAATGTTACGCTCTTTCATCCCTTGAGGTGAAACCATGATCGGTTCCAAGTTCGGGTGCATCAAGGCTTTTGCCGCAAAATTCATGCTACCCATTTTCCGGTGGTATTCGCCTTTGTTGAACACTTCTGTCGATAGTTCGTTGATGAAGGTGTTGAATCCTTCGTCCATCCATGCATAAAGGCGTTCATTTGAGCCTACGATCATTGGAAACCAGATGTGTCCAAATTCATGATCCGTAACGCCCCAAAGGCTACCAGCTTTGGCCTTACTGCCACAGAAAACAATGGCAGGGTATTCCATACCACCTACGTTGCTAGCCACATTGACTGCGACAGGGTAAGGGTATTCCATCCATTTCTTCGAATAGTATTCAATGGAGGCCTTGGTGTATTCCGTCGAACGCTCCCAGGCATTGCCACCATTGCTTTCCTTCGGATAAGCAGAAAGTGCCAATGATTTCTTTCCACTAGGAAGGTTGATCTGCGCGCCATCGATGATAAACGCTTTAGAAGAAGCCCATGCGACATCACGTGCATTTTCCAAACGGTATTTCCAGGTCAGCGTTCCTTTATTCGGTCTCGAATTGGGATTGGTCACCTCCTCCTGTGAACGGATAAGGACAGTTTCATCGCTGGATTTCGCTTTATTGTACCGGTCCAGTTGTTCTTTGGTCCAGACGTCCTGCGGGTTCAGGAGCTCGCCGCCCATGACCACGATGTGGTTTGCAGGTGCTGTTATCTCTACATTGAAATCGCCATATTCCATATAGAACTCACCCGGTCCGGTGTAAGGAAGGGCATTCCATCCGGTGATATCATCGTATACCGATACTTTTGGATACCATTGTGCAATTGCATAGATGTCGCCGTTCTCCGTCGGTAAAATACCGGTGCGGTCAGCGCCGTATTCCGGAACGGTGTACGCGAAATCCATCGTGATTTCCGTTTTACCACCTTTCGGTGCCAATGGCGTAGGTAAATCGATACGCATACGCGTGTCGTTAATGCTGTACTTGACATCCTTTTTGCCACCACCAGTCACATTGGTTATGGCATAACCACCATTAAAGTCCGTGGCTGAATCGCCATATCGGCTGTTTGTCATCGGGACAACCGCTTGACCGATGGAACTTTGGTTGAATAAGTTCTGCTCCAACTGAAGCCATATAAAATCCAATTGATCAGGACTGTTATTGGTGTACATGATTTTCACAGTACCCTTAACTTGGCGGGTTTTATCATCCAAGCTGACCTTAATATCGTAGCTCGCTGCATTCTGCCAATATTCATGGCCGGGTTTTCCAGAAGCTGACCGATACACATTGCCATTCGTATTGTAAAAACCAGGTCTGAAGGCCTCTTTGTAATCATATACACTTTCCGATTTGGTCTGTGCAAAAGAGGTCTCTTGGAACCCGGCAGACAATAGGCAGAGGGCTAAAGAAAGCTTTACTATAGATCTATTCATATGTTGTTATAATTTGGTTTTATATTCTTCCGCATCGAAACCCACAAGGATTCCTTTGGGCGACTCGATCACCGGTCTTTTGATCATGCTGTTGTTGTTCAACAAAGCAGCATTGGCGGACTCCGCATCTGTAATCGCTGTTTGTTCTTCAGGGGTGAGTTTTCTCCAGGTCGTTCCTTTTTTATTTAGAAGCTGCTCCCACGAGACTTCTTTTTCCCATTCTTGAAGCTTTTCAAGAGTAGCGGGTTCCTTTTTATAATCGTGAAAGGTAAATTCTTTGTTGTTCTCCGTCAGCCAATCGATGGCTTTTTTTACTGTATTACAGTTTTTTATTCCGTAAACCTGAAGCATTTTAATATGGTTTTTGTGTTGAATATATTCAGCTAAAGATATCAAATATAATTTAATTGTAGCCTGTAGGAAGGGAATAAGGGAAAATTCATGATAGTGTATTTTTTACACTATATTTTATCAATTGATAAAAATAGATTATCTTTATTGATATTATTGAAAAATTAGAAAAAAGACTATGAGCCTAAAAGATTTCAAAGGAGTATTAACAGGAGATCAAGTACAGGAGCTATTTGAGGTAGCGAAAGCGCATAAATTTGCTTTGCCTGCGGTTAACATTATCGGTACGGATTCGATCAATGCCGTAATGGAAACAGCAAAGGCTGTCAATTCGCCAGTTATCATTCAATTATCCAATGGTGGTGCACAATTCTATGCTGGTAAATCGTTGAATAACGATAATTTGCAAGCGTGTATTTTGGGAGCAATTTCCGCAGCGCAGCACGTTCATTTATTGGCAGAGCATTACGGTGTTGCAGTTATCTTGCATACGGATCACGCAGCGAAGAAATTGTTGCCATGGATCGACGGGTTATTGGATGCTGGAGAGAAATTTTTCGCACAGCATGGCAAGCCTTTGTTCTCTTCACATATGCTGGATCTTTCGGAAGAACCTTTGGAAGAAAATATCGCTATTTGTAAGAAATACCTGGAGCGCATGAAACCACTGGGCATGACTATTGAAATCGAATTGGGCGTAACAGGTGGTGAGGAAGATGGCGTTGATAACTCCGATGTAGACAGCTCCAAATTATATACTCAACCAGAAGAGGTAGCCTATGCATTCGAAGAGCTTTCTCAAGTTTCGGATCGTTTCACCGTTGCTGCTGCATTCGGTAATGTGCATGGTGTATACAAACCAGGAAACGTTAAGTTACAGCCTGTAATCTTGCACAACTCCCAAGAATATATCCGCGAGAAATTCAATTTACAAGCTGAGAAACCAGTAAACTTTGTGTTCCATGGTGGTTCAGGTTCTTCTCCAGCGGAAATCGAGGAAGCTATTTCCTACGGTGCGATCAAAATGAACATCGATACAGATATGCAATGGGCATTCTGGGATGGCGTAAGAGCTTATGAAGCGAAGAACCATGATTTCCTTCAGAGCCAGATCGGTAACCCGGAAGGCGAAGACTCACCTAACAAAAAATACTACGATCCACGTGTTTGGTTGCGTAAAGGTGAGGAAGCTTTTGTTACGCGCTTGAAACAAGCTTTCGAAGAATTGAACGCAGTTGATTCCAATAGCAAACTGTAATTAAATAATCGCTTTATTACCATAAAGTGATACCATATTTATATAAGGCCCCTTCATATCAGTAGCATATGGAGGGGCTTTTATGTGGAATGGAACAACCGTAAGGCCAATTTATCCTGAACCGGCACACCATTCGATAGGGTGCACTAGGGCACTCCCCAACGACCCTATTTGTCTGGCAGTAATTATGTGCTGTTTTTTATCATAATTCCGTTAAAACCTGATGGCGGTCATACTTTTTATAGATTATATTCCTTAATATTACCTAAAGTAAATGGAGAACGATGTTTAAGGATCGATTTATCAATTACCTCAAATTTGAAAAGCGTTATTCGGCGCATACGATCATTGCGTATGAGCGGGAGATTCAGGATGTATTGGATTTTATGGAAGCAGAAGGAGTTCCATTTGCTGAAGTGGATTATCGATTTATGCGTTTTTACTTTTCTCAGTTGAAGGAAAGAGGGAAGGAGGCAACTTCTGTAAACCGAGCAATATCTTCCTTAAAGTCATTCTACAAATTTCTGATGCGTGAGGGGTTGGTGGAGCAGAACCCGATGGGTCTGATCAAATCCATGAAGACACCCAAGAAACTTCCTGTTGTCGTAGAAAAGGATAAGCTTGTCAAATTGCTTGACCGGATGCAGGATGAGGGTGAGGGATTTGAGCAGGTGCGCGATTTTATCGTTATGGAATTATTGTTCGGTACGGGCATCCGTCTGTCGGAACTGTTAAAAATAAAGGCTTCAGATATTGATTTATTCAATAAAAAAATACTTATATTCGGAAAAAGGAGCAAGGAGCGTTTTGTTCCCGTACATCAAACTTTGTTGGAGGAGTTACAGCGGTACCAGCGCATAAAAAATGAAGCCGGTCTGGAAAACAAATCTCCTTATTTGATCGTTACCAAAGTAGGAAAGGATGCTTATCCCAAGTTGATCTATCAGATCGTAAAGAAATACTTGGGCATGATTACTTCCCAACAGAAAAAAAGTCCGCATGTACTGCGACACACCTTTGCCACCAGTTTATTGGACAATGGCGCGGACTTAAATGCAATCAAGGAATTATTAGGACATGCTGGGTTGTCTGCGACACAAGTATATACGCATAATTCAGCAGAGCGTTTGAAATCAATTTATAAACAAGCCCATCCAAAGGCTTAAAAAAGGAGGAAAAATGAACATTACAGTGCAATCTATTAAATTTAATGCTGACAGTAAGCTAATCGAGTTCATTAAGAAGAGATCTGAAAAGTTGAATCAGTTTTTAGATAACATCATTGAGGGTGTATGTTATCTTCGATTGGAGAATGTTGATGATGAAGCGAATAAGGTAGTCGAATTGAAATTTAATGTCCCAGGTAACCAATTATTTGCCAAGGCCCAGGCCAAAAGTTTTGAGGAAGCAACAGACATCGCCATAGAATCCATTAGGCGTCAAATAAATAAACATAAAACGAAAACGAGGGGAAACCTCAGCAATCATAAAGAAGTTCTGAATCAAGAAGAAGAATTCTAAAAAAATCAAAAGGCCCATCCAAAAATGGGCCTTTTGATTTTTAGATGTGAGATGTGAGATGTGAGATATGAGACAGTGTGGGGGATACAGGGGTGGAAATAATTATATCTAGATTTTTAGATGTGAGATATGACGTGATAGATATGAGATGTGAGATTTGAGATATGAAACATGTGGAGGATATAGGGGTGGAATTAATTTTTATATCTCAAATCTCAATACTCACATCTCAATACTAATCCTTACACATCTCAATACTCACATCTCACTATTCAACCCCAATTCCCACCCTTGATATCTCAAATCTCAATTCTCACATCTCATTTCTATTTGGATTAATTATGAATAATATTTAGATTTGTTCCAAATTAAAGAATAGGTCATGATTTGTCCATTAGCGAATTTTGAAGAAGTGTTTCAGTCGGAGTCCGGAGCGGTTTATCAATGTAGCCGTAAAAACTGTTATTGGTTGGATTTTATGGGTACAACGACTGCTTTTTCAGTGCGTGATTTTTTTCAGTTCAAGAAGCGTGTGGACGCCATTGACTTGGAAATGATGCTTTCCAATTCTGCCCGTTCCTTTGATTTTGAGATTATTATGCCTTTTCGTACGGAGCATATCTTTATCCTGAATGTAGAAGATATTGTCAGATTACGTGATTTGCTTGCCGGCGCCAAGTTTATGATCGAGCTGAATTCCGAAATCCGTAGCTGCTTGAAGAGGAGCCTTTCCCTTACTTTTTAACTACTTGTAATTATACTGATTCTAAATAGATTAGCGGTTAATACGGCTAATTTAGACTGAATTTGTATTGCAGATTTTTCATTACTTTTCCTAATGTTGACCTTATCTTTGTATTGTTGAAAGTCGATAAAGACTTTTGCAATTACACATTAAGGAAAATATTATGAAAGATCTATTGAAATTAAAGACTTCTATCTCAGAAGATATCGAGACCATATTGAATGCACAGGTTAAAATTGAAGGTCATGCGTCAGCATTGTATTTAGCGATGTCTGCATGGTGTGACGATCAAGGTTTGGATAATGCTGCTGCATTCTTCGCGAAGCAATCCAACGAAGAGCGTGAGCACATGTTGAAGATCTTCAACTACATCTCAGCACGTGGTGGTCGTTCCATCTCTCCAGAGATTACGAATGTACCTGTTGACTTCGAATCCTTCAGAGGTGTTTTCGAACAGACATTGGAGCAAGAAATGTTCGTAACTGAGCAGTTCAACAAAATTGCTGATAAATGTTTCCAAGCGAAAGACTTCGTAACATTCAACTTTATCCAATGGTTCTTGGAAGAACAAGTGGAAGAAGAATATGTGGCGAGACGCATTCTTGAATTGTTCGATGTTATTGGTGAAGAAGGTACAGGACGTTGGGAAATTGACCGTCATTTGGTGAAGGTAACTTTCGACGGCGAATAATACTGCCTTTTTTAAGGAAAAAACGGGTTAAAATCTAATTTTAACCCGTTTTTTTATACAATAATTTTAAGTTATAACGTTTTAATGTTAAATTTCAATTTATTGAGGGTAATGTACGTATAGGTACTTAATTAAGTCGAATTTAGATAGTGCGAAGCCAAATTTTAATTGTCCTTATTCATGTGCTGAGTTTGTTCAGCATCGCATCGGCATTTGCACAAACGCCATCACGCACGGTAGAGGGGTTGGTGGTGGACAGTACCGGTCTTGGCTTAAAGGGTGTTTCCGTCAGACTTGTCAGTTCGCTGGATAGCATGACCACGTCCACAAATAAGGATGGCTTCTATACGTTTAACAATGTCCAGGGCAAAAATCTGCATATCACATACAGCATGTTGGGTTTTCAGATTGTAAGCCGTAGTGTGTCCGCGAATCCATTTATCAATCAGCAATTTATTCCGCAGGTGACCATGCAGACCCAGACCACCTTAATCCCTGAGGTGCGTGTTGTCCGGGTGATTCCCATAATTGAACGGGGAGATACCATTCAGTTTAACTTAAAAGGCTTTGATATTCCGCCCAATTCTTTGTTGGAGGCGGCCTTGCGGCAATTGCCCGGATTCCAAGTGCTTCGCGATGGTACCACGTTCTACAATGGTGAGCCCATCAAAGGGGTAAAAGTGGATGGCAAACTGTTTTTTGGCGGAGACCTCCTCACGGCGACGCAGAATCTACCCTCCAATTTCGTTCGGCAGATCGAGGTGATCAATGATTATGGCGAGCTCGCGGCAGCAAAAGGTATTAAGGATACCAAACCTGAAAAAATAATTAACATCGTCCTGGAGGATGATAAGAAACAGATAATCTTTGGAAATGCAACGGCTGGAGCGGGAACTCTGGATCGGTATATCGCCAGTTTGGGGATCAATAGGTATGATAACGGTAGGCAGCTTTCCATTATCGGTTCCATGAACAATACCAATACCAATCTGTTCAGCTTTGGTAGTCCCGATGGCAGCAATAGCCGTTCGGCTGACCTGACGGATGTCGGGGATTTTTCCGATCAGGCCGACGGTCTGAACCGGGTGTCCAATTTCAACCTTTCTTTTGTGGATACCATAGGTAGCCGCATGAGCATCTCCGGCGTTTATAATTATCAGAACAAACAGAACAAGACGGAGGGTAGCTCCCTAATGACTTCTTCCTATTCGGATTATAAGATCAATAAACGAGAGAACTTCTTCAGTAAGACCGATGATAACATCCATCGCCTGCAATTGAATTTCAAGGCGAAATTCAAGAATAACGATGAATTGTCCATTCGTCCTGAACTGGGATACTCTTACGGTGTAAACCGGATATTCAAGGAATCTGCACTTTCCAACCGAAAAATCCGTGACGTCGGCCATCGCCAGGATACCACCAACAGCAGTACCCCTACGGCTACCCTGGAAATGATCTATTCCAAACATTTCGAGAAAAAGGGCAGAAGATTAGTGGGATTATTTAAGTATAACTACCAATCGACCACCAAGGATGATTTTATCCTGGAGAACTTTATCAGTTACGATTCCACCACCACTGAACCTACCATTCGGAGGTTCCAGCAGCGCCAATATGTGGACTCCAAGAACGATATGTCGGGCATAAATGCCTCCATTTCCTATGTGGAGCCGTTTTTCGAAAACAGCTTGCTGGAGGTGAAACACGATATGGAAATCAATAGGATCGAAGCCAGGCGCCTTGTTTATGATCCGCTATCACTTGACGGTGGACTCGTAGATTCCCTCGGCTTGGATTATGCCTATGAATTCAAATCTTTTAAGACAGGTCTGAATTACCAGTACGAACCCAACAAGCGTTTTCGGGTCAATATGGATTTTACGGTCCAACCCGTCATGTTGCAGGGAAGGGTGCAGGGAGATACCACGCTGTATGACTATGACAATGTCAATCTGGTGCCTTCCACCACCATTCGTTACAAGTTCAAGAACGACTATGAGGTTTTGTTTTCCTATTTGGGGATGACCATACAGCCGAATTTCCTACATATCTCGCCTGTGCGCAATACCACCAACTCGCGGAATATTATTGTGGGGAATCCATCCCTGAAGGCAGAATTTTCCAATAAATTTGCCGCTTCCCTCAGTAAGTTTATTCCGAACAGGATGCAATATTTCCAGACGGATCTTTCCTACACCTTTATCTCCAATAAAATTGTCGGCTCGAAGTTCTCTCTTGCGAATGAAACCATTCAGCAAACGACCTTTGAGAACACCGATGGATATTACGAATTGAAATGGGGCTATCAGTTTGACTCACCTATTTTCAACGATGATTTCAGCTTGAATATATTGGGGAACCTGGATTATTACAACAACCTATCCTTTGTCAATCATGAACAGAGCACGACCAAGCAGTTGCTGTACAACCAGAATCTTCAGCTTCGGTACAACTGGAGTGAATATTTTGAATCGGTCTTCAATACGAATTATTTCCTGAACCGGGCCGTATATGACCTGCCCTATAAAAATGAGATTGCCGCCCATTCCTTTCTTTTGAGTTTGGCCGGCCGTGGTTATATTAACGACCAATGGATGTTGGGTGCAGAAATGTCTCAGAAATTCTATGACGGTTATGTCCGTGAATTGAGCGATGTAAACCCGACGATCATAAATACCTACGTGCAGTACAGTTTTTTAAAGAATAGATTAGCTACGGTACGCTTACAATGCAACGACCTGATGGATCAGAACAAGAATGTGGGTGTATTGACTGAATATGTGGGTAATGACGTCTTTGAGTCCAGGAACAACAGGTTGGGGCGTTATTTTATGCTTTCCTTGAACCTACGATTACAATCATTTCCAAAGAAACAGCGATGAGAGCAGCAAGAATGAACGGATTTGGCGGCCCTGAGGTCTTTGACGTGGTCGAACTTCCGGGGTTAAAACCAGGGATCGGGGAGGTGTTGATTGCCGTAGCTGCGGCAGGCATCAACCGGCCCGATGTTTTCCAGCGTAAAGGGAATTACCCGGCACCGTCAGGCGTTCCTGCTGATATTCCTGGGCTTGAAATTTCCGGAATCGTGCAGGAGGTGGGTGAAGGAGTAGAAGATCTGCAAGTTGGAGATGCTGTGATGGCCTTGCTGGCGGGTGGTGGATATGCCACGGAGGCAGTGGTACCAGCCGACCATTGCATCCTGAAGCCTGAAATGCTAAGCTTCGAAGAAGCTGCTGCAATTCCGGAAACCACCTATACCGTATGGCATAATCTTTTCGAACGTGGTCACTTGGCCAAAAATGAACGCGTATTGATTCATGGAGGTACTGGAGGGATCGGAACAACAGCCATCCAACTGGCCAAGGCGATTGGCGCGGAGGTGATTACTACGGTGGGTTCTGCGGAGAAAAAGGAGATTGCACTAAGCTTGGGTGCTGATCTAGTGCTGAACTATCAGGAAGAGGATTTCGCATCGGTATTAAAAGAGTCGGGAGTCGATGTAGTATTGGATAGCATTGGCGGTGACTACTTTGCCAAACATTTGGATATCCTTCGTCCCGATGGGAGGTTAGTCCACATCAATGCCGTACAGGGAGCAAAAGTGGAGTTGAACCTGTTAAAGATGATGCAAAAGCGAATCACCATAACGGGATCTACCTTGCGTGCACGGGATAAGTCGTTCAAGACCCAACTAACTCGCGCTGTTGTAACACATGTTTTACCCTTGATTGAGCGTGGTGAATTTAAGCCGCTGATCAATCGGGTTTATCCACTTTCGGCCGTTTCGGAAGCACATGCCTATTTTGAAACTGCGGATCAATATGGCAAAATAGTGCTCAATATGAAAAGCTAAAAGTATTTAGCTTACCGACGTGCTAAATTTTTTCCTATATTTAGCCTATTGATAATAACCTATTCAAAAACATATGAACTTAAAATTTCTTGTGACAGCAGTTTTGATTGGTGGTACCGTTCTTTCGGGTTTTGCTCAGAAAATCGGGAAGGTGGATAAGCCTTTGGATTTGGTGAGCACCTTGGTGGGAACCCAATCAACGTATTTCCTGTCCAGCGGAAATACCTATCCTGCCGTGGCTTTGCCTTGGGGGATGAATTTCTGGAGCCCACAGACAGGTAAGATGGGTGACGGGTGGATGTACACCTATACCGCTGAGAAAATCCGTGGTATAAAACAGACGCATCAGCCATCTCCATGGATGAACGACTACGGTCAATTTTCCATTATGGCCATGGTCGGCAATAAAACCTTTGACCAGGACAAGCGATCCAGCTATTTCTCCCACAAAGCTGAAGTGGCCAGACCGCATTACTATTCGGTCTATTTGGCGGATTATGATACCAAAGTAGAGCTGACGCCGACAGAAAGGGCGTCCTACTTCCGTTTCACTTTCCCAAAGACAGATTCAGCTTACGTGTTGATCGATGCCTTCGATAAGGGATCTTACGTTGAAGTTATTCCCCAAGAGCAGAAGATCATTGGTTACAGCACCAAGAACAGCGGGGGAGTGCCTAAGAACTTCAAGAATTATTACGTCATGACCTTTGATAAGCCATTTGCGAACGTGGCAACCTTTGCGGACTCTGTGCTAACGGACGGCCGCTATAAGATCCAAGCGGACCATGTCGGTGCGATCGTCGGGTTCCAGAACGCCAATGCCGGTGATCAGGTACTCATGAAAGCGGCATCATCCTTTATAAGTCCGGAACAGGCCGAGCTTAACCTGAAGGAATTGGACGGTGTTACCTTTGATGAACAGGTAGAGAAGGGCGCAGATATTTGGAATACGGAGTTGGGTAAGATTCAGGTAGAAGGTGGTACGATCGATCAGATGCGTATTTTCTATTCTTCCCTTTACCGTTCGCTATTATTCCCGCGCATGTTCTATGAAATCGATGCCAACGGAAATGTGATGCATTATTCTCCATACAATGGCGAAGTGTTGCCGGGGTATATGTTCACGGATACAGGCTTCTGGGATACCTTCCGCGCCTTATTTCCGTTCTTGAACCTCATGTACCCGGAGGTGAACCTGAAGATGCAGGAAGGTTTGGCAAATGCCTACCGGGAAAGCGGCTGGTTGCCGGAATGGGCAAGCCCTGGATTGCGGAACGTGATGGTCGGTAATAACTCGGCTTCGGTTGTGGCGGACGCGTGGGTAAAAGGCGTTCGATCCAAGGATATCGAGACCTTATATGAAGCTGTGCTTCATGGTGCCAATAATGCTGGCCCCTTAACCGCTGTGGGCCGTGCTGGTGCCGATTACTATAAGGAATTGGGGTATGTACCTTATGATGTCAAGATCAATGAAAATGCAGCTCGTACGCTGGAATATGCCTATGATGATTTTTCCATTTATCAATTGGCAAAAGCATTGGGTAAATCAAAGGAAGATCAAGAGCTCTACAAGAAAAGAGCGTATAACTACGAGAAGCTGTTTGACCCAGCAACTGGATTGATGCGCGGCAAGAATAAGGACGGATCATGGTCCAATCCATTTAATCCCTTCAAATGGGGTGACGCCTTTACGGAAGGGAACAGCTGGCATTACAGTTGGTCGGTCTTCCAGGATGTTGAAGGATTGGCGAAGTTAATGGGAGGCCACCAGGCGATGGAAATTAAGTTGGATTCTGTATTCACCTTGCCACCGGTTTTTGACGACAGCTATTATGGATTCCCGATCCATGAAATCCGTGAAATGCAGATCGCCAATATGGGGCAATATGCGCATGGCAATCAGCCGATCCAACACATGATCTACCTATACAACCACGTAGGTGCACCATGGAAAGCACAATATTGGATTCGTGAAACCATGAACAGAATGTATTCTCCCAACCCTGATGGATATTGTGGGGATGAGGACAACGGACAGACTTCAGCGTGGTATGTATTCTCGGCTTTGGGATTCTATCCGGTTACACCGGCAACGGATGAGTATGTCATCGGTTCTCCGATTTTCGATAAGATCACCATGCACCTGAGCAACGGGAAAACCATTCAGATCGAAACTAAAAACAACTCCGATCAGAACCGGTATATCCAGAACCTGAAATGGAACGGCAAGAACTACACAAAGAACTTCTTGAACCATAGCGAACTGGTCAAAGGTGCCAACCTCACATTTGATATGGGCGCAGAACCCAACAAGCAAAGGGGAGTGAACAAAGCAGACCTACCATTCTCCATGAGTAAGGACGACAAATAGTCAAACAACATAAGAAAAGGGCAAACTTCAACAGTTCGCCCTTTTTATTTATATGATTCCATCAAAAAAAACACCTTCCCATTTGGTCCCTTTCGTCCATGATTTCCAAATGAACAACCCCAATAACCTTTCCCGCACCCATAGGTCTTAATACTTCATAATAACTACTACCTACTAAAAAACGAACAGGCCTGAATTTATTTCAGTTATTATACCATATCTCCAAATCTCCACATGAACACCCCCTAATAACCTTTCCCGCACCCATAGGTCTTAATACTTCATACTAACAACTACCTACTAAAAAAATAGAGGTCTGAATTTATCACTGTTATTATACCACATCTCCAAATCTCCACAAGAACACCCCCCCCATAACCTTTCCCGCACCCATAGGTCTTAATACTTCATACTAACTACTATCTACTAAAAAACAAATAGGCCTGAATTTATTTCAGTTATTATACCACATCTCCAAATCTCCACATGAACACCCCCCCCAAAAAAATTACCTTTCCCGCCCCCATAGGTCTTAATACTTCATACTAACTACTATCTACTAAAAAACAAACAGGCCTGAATTTATTTCAGGCCTGTTTGTTTTTTATCGGCTATGTAGATTAAAAATCATCATCATCGTCATCAAAATCATCAAATCCTCCAATAGAGTCGATATCATCTAATCCGAATTCATCATCGTCTTCAAAGATATCATCATCGTCATCAGGACCGTTGAAGTTGAGTACGCGCTCATCAACCATTACCTCTGTTTCAAATTCTTGCATTGTAGCCATGTTGTTAATTATGATATTGTCGTTTGTTATGTAAAATTAGATAAGAAAATCCAATTGCTAAATTTTTTTTGAAAAAAATAAAACAATCTGGTTATCGCGTCCCATAGCCCTTATATACCTATTTTTTAGCGTTAGTTTCGCTTTGTAACAGACAGCTAAAAATGTTTAAAATTCAGGAATCAAGATGGCTAATTTCAGCGGCATGCTGAACAATTATAACCTTACCGTAAATGTTTTTGCAAGTATTGATTTTTCCTATATCCGAACGTACGCGCGGAAAATAAAAAAGACACCTGAAAGGTGCCTTGCTTATGTTTTCATGATTAGCTTATGCTGGTTTATTCCACGATTTCGCCAATGGAATTTTCTTCAGCAACAATATCCTTCAATTGCGGGAGATCCTTCGTGCTGGAGAGACCGAAATGGTTCATGAATTCCGCACTGGTGGCATAGAGTAGGGGTTTACCGATGGATTCTGACTTACCAGCAATCTGAATCAATCCTTTCTCCAACAATCGCTGGATGGAATAGTCACAGTTTACACCACGGATCTGCTCTACCTCCAACTTTGTAATGGGCTGCCTGTATGCAATGATTGCCAAGGTTTCCAACGCTGCCTGGCTCAGTTTTTTCTTCTCCTTATGTATCTGTAGTTGGTTGATGGCATCGTGGTATTCAGGCTTGGTCAGGAACTGTAGATTGTCGTTTATACTCACCAAGGCCATTGGGTAATCGGCAGATTCGTATTTGGCTTTTAATTTGCCCACGAATTCCGCAAGCTCCACTTTGCTGATCTCAATGGCTAAAGCGTCCTGCAATACCTCGCGTAGGTCCTTCTGAGAAATACCTTCGGCAGAGGCAAAAATGATCGCTTCGATATTTAAAATGATATCCTTCAATGTCTAGTAATTTATGACCTGTTCTTCCATCTGCTCAGGGAGCTCACGGAATTTGTAGGTCTGCGTCCTTAACTGCGGTTCAAAGCCAGCTTCGGTAATGGCATCCTGTATGGATTTGGAGGTGAAGCGATGTGGCGCTCCTGCTGCAGATACAACATTCTCTTCAATCATGATGGATCCAAAGTCATTGGCACCTGCATGCAAACAGATCTGTGCGGTTTGCTTGCCTACGGTTAACCAGGAAGCCTGGATATTTTTGATATTCGGCAGCATGATCCGGCTAAGGGCAATCATACGGATGTATTCATCCGCGGTAACATCGTTCGTGATTCCACGCAGACGTTTCAATAGGGTACCATCATCCTGGAAAGGCCAAGGAATAAAGGCGATAAAACCATGTGCATCGGCAGGTTTTTCGTGTTGTACTTCACGGATCCAAACCAAGTGCTCAAAACGCTCTTCCAATGTTTCGATATGGCCGAACATCATGGTTGCGGATGTCGGCAAATTGATCTTATGTGCAGCACGCATAACATCCAGCCATTCCTGTCCGCCACATTTGCCCTTGGATATCAATCGGCGAACCCGGTCGTTCAGAATTTCAGCTCCCGCTCCCGGAAGGGAGTCCAAACCGGCTTCCTTCATGGCCGTTAGTACCTCGAGATGGCTCATTCCTTCCAACTTGGCCACATGCGCGATCTCTGGCGGGCCTAAGGAATGCAGCTTCAGCGTAGGATATAGGTCCTTCAATTGCTTGAATAGATTGGTATAGAAGGAAAGTCCCAGGTCTGGGTGATGACCGCCTTGCAATAAGAGTTGGTCACCGCCGTAGCGGAAGGTCTCTTCGATTTTCTGTTTGTAAGTTTCGATATCGGTGATGTAGCTTTCTTCGTGGCCTGGGCGTCTGAAGAAATTACAGAATTTACAGTTGGCGATGCATACATTGGTCGTGTTGACATTTCGGTCGATCTGCCAGGTCACTTTCCCATGGGGCACCTGTATTTTACGGAGCTCATTTGCCACAAAAGCCAAATCGGCAGTCGCAGCTTCCTTATATAAGAATATGCCTTCTTCTTTGCTCAAAAACTCAAAGTTCAGGGCGCGCTCTAATAATTTGTTTACATTCATCTAATAACAAAGATACATAGCTTTTTAGTAAATAGAAAGTAATAAACAGCCTTTGGTACCCCTAATTTGCAAACCATTTCATCAGCAAAATTTACATTTCCGAAAGGACTATTTAGACGAAGGAACTTCACCTAGACCATCCCGGAAAATTAAGTGTTTATTTTCTGATTTATAAAAACTTAACAGTCAGCTTGTTTGTTTACCTGTAAATGAGGTTTAAGTTTACTTTTTGTTAACCAAAACATAATGTAACAGAACATAAAAAATCTTATTTTTAATTGACAAAGGAGGTTATCTATGAGCCATGACACGATACTGATTGAACGTACTTATCCCATTTCTACGCCTGCCCTCTGGCAAGCTATGACCGATAAACAGAAGCTGAAGGAATGGTTCTTTGAAATCCCTGATTTCTCTACCAACGTAGGAGATGAATTTGAATTTTCAAAATCCGACAAATCTCCGAATCATCTGCACCACTGTGAGGTTTTGGAAGTCATTCCCAACCAATTGTTCAAATTTTCCTGGCGGCATCCCAAACAGACTAAAGGCATATCAGTGATCTCTTGGCAATTTATACCGCGGATGGGGGCTACCACTTTGCGTCTGGTTCATGAAGGGCTGGAACACTTTAAGGATGCTGGTGAAGAATACAGCCAAGCTAAGTTTGAATCGGGATGGGAACGGATCTTAGGTGAAGGTTTGAATAAATTCGTCAATAAACTTTAAAATTTTTTGTTTTCTCATTTTGAATAGTGTATAATTTTAAGTTAAATTTGAGCAGCTCATTTTCCTATAACGAGTTGCCAATTTAAATTATACATGAGAAAAATATTTTCTAGCCTCTACGTGCAGGTCATCCTCGGAATCGTCGTCGGAATTCTTTGTGGTGTCTTCTTTCCCGATTTTGCAGTTAAATTAAAGCCTTTGGGCGATGGGTTTATCAAATTGATCAAGATGGTCATTGCACCACTGATCTTCAGCTCCATTGTCATCGGTATTGCCGGAATGCAGGATGTGAAGAAAGTCGGTAAAATCGGCTTGACTTCCATCATCTATTTCGAGATCATGACGACTATTGCCCTGATCATTGGGTTGATTTTTGTCAATTTGATCCAGCCCGGAACGGGAATGAATGTCGATCCTGCATCCTTGGATCCCAATGCGGTTAGTCAATACGTCAAACAGTCTGAAGAGCACAAAAGTCTAATGGACTTTATCCTCAGTATTATTCCCGATAACGTAATTGCCGCCGTGGCTTCCGATAACCTGCTGCAGGTTTTGGTTTTTGCGGTACTATTTGGGATTGGTTTGACCAAGATCGGCCACAGACATGCCGAACCTGTTATCAATGTCCTCCAATCCTTTCTGAAGGCTATTTTTGCGGTTATCAAGATGATCATGTACTTGGCACCGATCGGAGCGATGGGAGCAATGGGGTTCACGATAGGAAAATATGGTCTCGAAGCGCTATCCTCACTGGGCATGCTGATGGTCAGTTTTTACCTGACCTGTATAATCTTCATTGTGGTTGTTATTGGTGCTGTCCTTCATTTCTATGTTAAGGTCAGTATTTTTAAGCTGCTCAAATACATCAAAGAGGAATTGTTGATCGTATTGGGTACTTCCTCATCAGAATCTGCATTGCCGGGATTGATGCAGAAGTTGGAAGATGCCGGTTGTTCGAAACCCATCGTCGGACTTGTCATTCCAACAGGTTACTCCTTTAACCTGGATGGAACCTGTATATACCTGACCATGGCGGCCGTGTTTATCTCGCAAGCCCTCAACATGCACCTGAGCCTGGAACAGGAAATCGTGCTGTTGCTGGTCCTCTTGCTGACCTCCAAAGGAGCCGCCGGGGTAACCGGCAGTGGCTTCGTAACCTTAGCTGCTACATTACCCGTTGTGGGGCATGTGCCGGTTGAAGCCGTAGGGTTGATCCTGGGAATTGACCGTTTTATGAGCGAAGCCCGTGCACTGACCAATATAGTCGGGAATGCGGCAGCAACACTGGTCGTCGCTAAATATGAAAAGGGATTGGATGAAGTGCAACTGAAGCAAACATTGGAAAGCTCCGATAAACCAAATTCTCTCACATAAATTTCAATATTTTTGAAACAAAAATCCATTTAATTTAGTTGTTAACGTGATTCTACTTCTCTCTCATGAAGTAGCGCTAATAATTAATTTTCAAATTAAATGGATTTAAAATCTAATGAACCTTTTTGGTTGATTAAAAATGGTTTGCTCGGCAGTTATCCTTCCCTTCGGGAGGATACGTCCTGCGAGGTCCTGATTATAGGAGCCGGAATTACTGGAAGTTTGATTGCACATCAATGTATTAAAGATGGATACGATACGATTGTAATCGATAAGCGTGAAGTTGTCAATGGAAGCTCCAGTGCAACGACTTCCATGCTGCAATATGAGATCGATACCCCATTGTATGAATTGCGTGAGATGATCGGTACCCATGGTGCCGACCTCAGTTACCAAGCCTGTTCAAAAGCAATTGATGACTTGGGCGAGATTGCCAAGGATATCAAATCCAATGCAGGTTTCCGCACCAAGGATTCCCTGTATTATGCATCCCGCAAAAAGGATGTCGCTTGGTTGGAGAAGGAATACGATGCCCGTAAGGAAGCGGGATTTACAGTCGAATGGTTGGAACCGTCTACTATCCAAAAGAAATTCAAAATTCAGGATGCCCACGGTGGTATTCTTTCCAAACAAGGGGCTAGTGTCGATGCATTCTGCCTTGCCCATGAAATCCTGCATTATAATGAAAAAAAAGGGCTTCGGATTTTCGATAAGACCGAAATGACCAAAGTGGAGGAGAAGCGAGGCTTTAATTTGGTCACGCTGGATAGTGGGTTCAAGATCAAGGCCAAGCATATTATCTATTGCGTAGGTTACGAAAGTGTAAACCTAATACCTGAGCATTTTGTCGATCTGTTGAGCACTTTTGCCATTGTTTCCGAAATCAATCAGAACCTTTATCAAGAATATAATGATTACCTCATCTGGAATACAGCTGAACCGTACCTCTATATGCGGACAACGGATGATTGTCGCTTTCTGATCGGTGGGGAGGATGAGGAATTCCGTGATCCCCAGAAAAGAGATGAACTCATCGAAAAGAAATCCGAAAAATTGCTGAAGTCCTATGAGAAGGTTTTTGGCAACAAGGAATTTATCACCGACTTCCGTTGGGCGGGTACATTTGGCGAAACAAAGGATGGCTTGCCCTATATCGGGCCACATCCGGATTTTAAACGTTCCTATTTCGTACTTGGCTTCGGTGGGAACGGGATTACATTCTCCGTTACGGGAATGGAGATGGTCTCCGCTTGGTTAAAGGGAAATAAGCATCCCTTGGACCCTTATTTTGCATTCAGAAGATAAATTATACATAACTATAAATTTTACTGTCATGAAAAAAAAGAAAAATTCAGAAGTAAAGCAGATTGACGACCACGTTGTTGATAACAAGGATCGGGTGATGACCACAAATGATGGCGTTCCTGTTTTTGACAACAACAATACCTTAAAAGCGGGAAACCGCGGTCCTTCGTTGCAGCAGGACCATATTTTCTTTGATAAGCTGATGCACTTTGACCGTGAGCGGATTCCGGAGCGAGTGGTGCATGCACGTGGTTCGGGGGCACATGGTACTTTCGAGGCCACCGCAGATATAAGTTCCATTACGAGCGCAAATTTCTTGAAGAAGGGAACGGTGACTCCGGTTTTTGTTCGTTTCTCCACTGTTGCCGGATTTAAGGGATCGACGGATTTAGCACGCGATGTCCGCGGATTTTCCGTGAAGTTCTATACCCAGGAAGGAAATTATGACCTGGTAGGAAATAACATTCCCGTATTCTTTATCCAGGATGCAATGAACTTTCCCGATGTTGTCCATGCCGTAAAACCTGAACCCAACAATGAAATGCCCCAGGCTGCATCTGCGCACGATACATTCTGGGATTTTATCTCCCTGATGCCCGAGGCTGCCCATATGTCCATCTGGGTGATGTCCGACCGAGCCATTCCGCGTAGTTTACGGATGATGGAAGGATTTGGTGTTCATACCTTTAAATTTATCAATGAAGCAGGAAAAACAACCTTCGTGAAATTCCACTGGAAACCGAGGTTGGGGAAACATGCCGTGGCATGGAACGAGGCGCAGAAAATTTCCGGTTTTGATGCGGATTTCCACCGCCGGGACCTATGGGATGCCATCGAAAATGGCGATTTTCCACAATGGGACCTGGGCGTACAATTGATCCCTGAAGAGGATGAAATGAAATTCTCCTTCGATATCCTTGACCCGACCAAGATCATCCCCGAGGAATTGGTACCGGTACAGATTATCGGGACCATGACCCTGAATCGAAATCCAGAGAATTTCTTCGCTGAAACGGAACAGGCCGCTTTCGATCCGGGACGCTTGGTGCCTGGAATTGATTTCTCCGATGATCCGTTGTTACAGGGACGTATATTCTCGTACATGGACACCCAGAATTACCGCTTAGGAGGCCCTAACTTTCATGAGTTACCTATCAATAGACCGATCAACGGCAAGCATAACAATCAAAAAGATGGTTTTGCACGAATGGATATCCTGAAAGGCAATACCAGTTATTTTCCGAACAGTCAGGGCGGTGGCTGCCCATACCATGCCATGTTGAAAGGAGAGGTCGGGTATGAAACCGGCAAGCAGGAAGTACAGGGAAATAAGGTTCGCGAACGTTCGGATTCCTTTGCCGATCATTTTACCCAAGCCCGTTTATATTTCAATTCCTTAAGCCCCGAAGAACAGGATCATGTGATCAATGCCTTTAGCTTCGAGCTTTCAAAAGTGAAAAATGAAGATATCCGGAAAAGAGAACTCGCCATATTAAATCAAGTGGATAAACATTTGGCCTCTTCGGTGGGAGATAATTTGGGCTTGACGCCAGCGAAATCGTTGGATCCTTTAACCCTGCAATTTGCCCGTCAGAATCATCCAAACTATCCGATCCAACCGAAAAAACCGGAAGTTGAGCGCTCTGAAGCGTTAAGTATGAAGGTGAAACCTGGAGAAGGGACAATCGTTAGCCGTAAGGTAGCATTTTTGGTCGATAACGGCGTGAGCAAAGCCTCTGTGGATAAGATGAAGAAAGCTTTGGAGAAAGAAGGAGCCATGCCTGTGCTGATTTCCAGTAAGGTGGGCAAGTTAACCTTTAAAGAAGGGGGAGAAGCTGAAATTCAACATACCTACCTGACAGACGCTTCCGTTGCTTTCGATGCATTCTATACGCCGGAAGGGGATTCCGTAGCCAAATTGGCCAAAAATCCCGATTACGTGCAATTTATCAATGAAGGTTTCAGACATTGTAAAGCATTGGCATTTGCCAAAGGTGCAGAAGAATTGGCAGCAAAATCTTTTATCGAAAAAGATGCAGGTGTCATTTTCGAATCTGCTGGCGATTTGACGGCCGACTTTATTGAACAGATGAAACAGCACCGTATTTGGGAAAGAGAGATGGACCGTAAGGTACCGTCCTAATCCAAATACCTATATAAAAGGAAAGAGGTTGACTTATTCAGTCAACCTCTAACTTTAAAAAGTTATCTCTTCAATTTCTGTCATGACTCTCGTCATATTTGAAAATCATAAATAACCTTTTTCTTACTTATATAACGACCTCACAGGACCAATATTGTGGAAGTGTTAATTTTATTTTAAAATTATATTAAGTGAATATGTAAGGTGTTGATATTCAGTGGTAAAAAATAAGAAATGATCTAATGCACAATTTAGTGTTCAACTGGATGAAGTGAAAGAGGTAAAACTGAAATAAGATCTCCAGAATATCTAAAAAATGAAAGAGGTTGACTTGTTCAGTCAACCTCTAACTTTAAAAAGTTATCTCTTCAATTTCTTTTATAACTCTCGTCATAGTTGAAAATCATAAATAACCTTTTTCTTACCTATATAACGCCTCCTAAAGACCAATATTGTGGAACCCTTAATTTTATTTTAATATTATATTAATATAAAATGGTAAGTAGTTGATATTCAGTCGGAAAAAAAATAATTATTTTTTTCAATTATTTACGGACTTTAATGTTTCCAGCTTTAGATAGGCGTAACTGGATACAAAAAGAAAGGGATTGACGTTTTCGATGTCAATCCCTTTTTTAAAAAGTTATCTTAACTTTTTCTTCCTGCCTTTTATTGCAAGGAATTAAAATAACCTCTTTAGTTCTATTATAACGCTGTAGTATCTTCAATATTGTTTAATATTTCATATTTATTTAATGTTATCTTAATCTTCGGTAGGAAATTAATGTTTGGTACTGAATTTGAAATTAAACCGTTTAGTATTTGTAACGTCTTAAAGGAGCACATGATAAACGAAAAAATGAAAAAAAACTATGTAACCAGAGCATTGCTACTGTTTAATACATTTAAGAATAGAAAATTAACGAACGAGGATATCACACTAGCAGAAACAAAAGCAGGCCATTTGGAAGGAAAAACGAATGAATTCAAGCTGTTGATAGCGATGATCAAGGATACTTTTGCGGGACGGTATAAGATGAATAAATGGAACATGTCCGTAATCGTCGGTACTATCCTGTATGTGGTGTCGCCATTGGATGCCATTCCGGATGTTATTCCAGTGTTGGGCTGGTTGGACGATGCTTCGATTGTTGGTTTCGCCATTTCGAAACTGGCCGATGAAATCGATCGTTACAGGAAATTCAAGCGTATGGGAACGCAGCATCTGATGGGGGAATAAATTCTCCTAAACGATTTTTAAGGCTGAAGGAAACTTCAGCCTTTTTCAATTTCCTTTTTATTCCCTAATTTTAGTCCGAGCAAGCCCATCGCCATGAAAAAATTACTAATCTTGATCTGTTTTGTCTTGTTTTCCATGCTACATCTGTATGCGCAGGAATCTGATTTATCCAAGTTGGATGAGGTAGTTGACCAATATTATCCGGATTCCCAAGCTCCCGGAATTATACTTCAGATCAGTAAATATGGAATGGGTACTGGATATGCAAAGGGCAGGGGAATAGCTAACCTGGAAACGGGAGAGCAGATCGATAGCCTCACCAATTTTAGGTTGGCGTCTGTCAGTAAGCAGTTCACAGCCTTGGCCGTCTTCCTATTGGAGGCTAATGGACAATTGAAATTAACCGATAAAATCAGAAAATACCTTCCAACGCTGCCCGAAGAAACGGCAAGTGTAGAGGTACAGCACCTTTTGAACCACAGTTCAGGACTGGTGGATTATGAAAACTATATTCCCGAAAACCAAAAGGAACAGTTAAGTGACCGATCCGTGCTGGAATTGATCAGCCGCATCGATTCTGTCTATTTCCCTGCGGGCCGCCAATTTCGCTATAGCAATACGGGCTATTGCCTATTGGCGTTGCTGGTGGAACAGGTTTCTGGTAAGTCCTATGCTGACTTTATGCGGGATGAGGTATTTCGGGAGTTGGACATGAAACACAGTCAAATTATGGTTCCCGGGGCACAGGTCCGAAATCGGGCGTATGGCTATCATTTAGAAAATGGGAAATTTACTTTTGCCGATCAAAGTATTACCAGCGCAACCAAGGGCGATGGGGGAGTCTATACCTCAGCATATGATTATGCCCGCGGTTCGACATCCTTGATTTATGCCCTGCAATTAGCTGAAGGTTTGGTGACGGAATACCCCAATTTATTTATGGAAGTCAAGCCCGGAATACGGTATGGTTTCGGATTCTTTTTTGGAAAGGACCAACACGGCGATCAGGTCCTGTTCCATTCCGGTGAAAGTACAGGTTTCCATAATGTGGTGTTGAACTTCCCGAACAAGAAATTGACCATTTCAGCATTTTCCAATCGGGACGACCTTCAGATAGCTCCATTCTTTCAGGATGTACTCCAAATATTGGAGGTTGATATACAGGGTATTGGAACAAATGACCTATTTACATGGTTGAGCAATGTCTATGCCCATCGGATTCATTAGTCAAATTCCTTAATGTCCTGAATGCGAAATCCATCTCCATTTTTGATCAGCGTAATCTCCCGGTGATAATCTGTCTGAAATTCACAGTCCGAAAGGAGTGCTTTTACTGTTAACTGTTTGCTATCAGCTTTCACCATGTCACAGGTCGATACAATAATATTTCCCCAATCCTGACCGGAAATGAGGAATCCCGAACCTATGCCGGCATGGGTGGTATTGTAGGTGTCTTTCCACTTTTTTTCAAAGTCCGCTTTGCTCAAGCTTCCATCCGTATCCAGATCGACATTGGTGGCGTCCATTTTGTATTGGAAGTATTCCGGAGTTGTCATTGCAGCCATCTTTTCCATACTGCCACCGGCGCTGAAATATTCGGCAACCTGTTGTTTTAGCCACCGGCAACCGGCGTCTTGCGTCAATGTACTTTCTGCGGATCCCTCCACAGGGGAATCTAGCGTATCCGTAGTAGCTTGCTTTACCTGTTTCGGGTTTTGGCACTGAATTGCACATAATGCGAGGAAGGCCAATAGGGGAAGGAGTTTTCTTTTCATCGTTTGCTGATTTGTTGAAGAAGGGTTAAAAGATCCACGTATATGCTGTTATTTCACATCCCTAGCCATGCTGCTTATCTTTCTGATGAGGCTCGATCCTGCAGAACTGAATTCGTAAAAGTCATGGAAATATACTTTGCCCTTGGTGAAGGTCAGGATTCCACTGGCTGCCGCATGTTTTCCATGGGTCAGGATTTGTTTTAATTCCAGCGCAGTGGCTTTGTTTTCCTTTATGGAGATGAGGAAATCTGTAACTTCTTGAATTCCTGTTAGTACCCGATCACCAATCATTTCCCAGGTGATGTCGTTATGGAAGTTTGCTTTAAGCGCATCCACATCTCCTTTTGCAAAAGCGATGTTCAAATCCCGGATTATTCTACGCTTAGGGGCATTGTCACAGTCGGAGGGTATGACGAGTTTCATGGTTATTTTTCTAGTATATCTTTCAAATGGGCCAATCCAGCATCAAAATCAGCGTTCATATCATAGAATAAAGACATCAGATTGAATGGGTAGGGCATTTTTCCTTCCACTTTCCAAATGACTTGGCTGCTGCTATCTGAAAGGGGCAGTACCTCCATGAATGAGGGACTCGCATCCTCGGAACCATTGAAGAAAATATACATATCAATTCTTCCTGCACTGGAGTCTACCTCGGTAATGACTTGCTTGCCATCGCCAACCTTGTCGCTCTTCCAGGTGTAGGTAAAGCCAGGTTGACCATCTGTACCGGTGTACTCACGTTGGATCTGCGGATCCTGGCGGGACCAGTTGTCGTAATTGCCTTGGTTCCTCAGGAGTTTGACATAGTCAAAAACTTCCTTTTTGGGTTTATTGATTACGATTTTACTGCCAGCTTCAAAATCGTTCGGTAATACTGCAGCCGCAATTAATACGAGCACAATGATGCCCAGAATGGTAAATAGAAGGTATTTTAGGGTTCTCATAAAATGATTGGTTTGGTTTGTTTATGTATTATTTCTTGACCAAAGATAACATTTTTTGTAAGGTATTGAGGTTTCTCCCGGTCGCTCGGACCTGCAGTTTTTTTCAATGAAATTGGTGGTCAACTTGGCATTCGCCATGCCTTCGGGCAAATGAAAATATAAAGTACGGCCATCCAGTACATATTCCTCCGGTGCAAGATCAATTTCCTTGAATGCCTTGATTTGGTCTGCTCTTGGATCTCCATCCAAAAAGGTCACAAAAGTTTTATTGCCAGGGAGATCCGAAGAAAAAGGGTTTCCATTAAGCACTACTTCCAGCGATCTGGGCTGAAATACAAAGACATCGACGTCATGACCGAATGCATTCTTAATCAACCTGTGAACAGCTGACTGAAGGGCGGGTCTCGTTTCATCGGTCTCCAGCACGATGTTGCCACTCTGGATATACGTGCGGACCTCCGAATAGGATTCACTCAACTTCTCTTTCAGATCAGCCATTTTGATGATGTTCTTTCCCGAAACATTCACCCCGCGTAAAAAAATAAGATAGGTTTCCATGAGGTCATTAGGCATTTTCCAATTCGGAAATAACTATTTTTTTCATTCCCATCAGGGCCTTTTCCGCATTTTTATTATGCTGAAGCAACTTAGCTATATTATTGGGTACCACTTGCCAGCTAACACCGAATTCGTCCTTACACCAACCGCACTGGCTCTCTGATCCGGTACGGATGATTTTGTCCCAATAATAATCTATTTCTGCTTGGTCCTTACATAATATGGTCAATGAAACCCCTTCTGTAAAGGTAAAATCCATATCTACCCCTGAGTCCATTGCGGCCATGGTGGTGTTATTGGCTTGGAACTGTGCATGCATAACCTGTCCCTTCATCGGGCCGTCCGGATAGTGAACCGCGCCTTGTGCATGGAAATTCTTAAACAGATCGGCGTAAAATGCCAACGCCCGTTCGCAATTCCCCTGTTGCGTATGGGCGAACATCAACGTTGGAATGATAGCTTGTTCATTGACATCGCTTAGTTTTCCCAGATACAATTGCCAACTCACCCCAAATTTATCGGCTATCCAACCGTAATGTGCGGAAAAAGGATATTCCTGCAGGGGCATCAGGACTTTCCCTTCCTCTAAGAAACCGTTCCAGGTCAGGTCTAATGCATCCCTATTCTCGAAGACGATCATAAACGAAATGGACGGATTTGGTTTGAACGCATTGCCACCGTTTATGCCAATGAAATTGACACCTATTAGGGATGCCTCAACGGCAACCCCATTATCTTTGGTAATGGAGCTATCCGGTAAAATATCACAGTAAAAATCCAATGCTTCTTTTGCATTGTTGTCGAACCATAGCGCGGGAATGATCTTATTTTCCATAAGTTTAGCGTTTATCGAATGCTTAAAATGTGTCAATAGCAAAATGTCTTCAATGATTGACATAATCTTTTTATTTAGTCCTTGGATTATGCCATTAATACGTTAGACTGTTTTAACAACAGCACCAACCGGCGTTTTGTTCGCAAGGAGTTGAAGGTTTAACAGTTCTTAAGTTATGGAGCACCATGAGTGGGTTCAACCGAGATGGACCGCAGCAACAAAACCGTACCCGCGGGATCCTGGATCCAGTGGGCATCGGTCGGTAAACGCTCCGGGACCGCTGGAATACGGACTTTATTGGTCCTCAGATAGGGCAATGCCAGCTCCAGCTGATTTGTCTGAATTTCCAAGTACACCGTGCTCGGTTCAGCGGAAGGAACACCGTCCAACCAGAGGACAATGGTACCAAAATTAACTTTAGTAGATCGTTGGATCCATGCGTCCGTAACCGCGACTTCCTCCGTGTCCATCAGGAGGATATCTCGGTAAAAGGATAGCGTATCTTCATACACGTCCACCGGGATTTTGATAGCTATATTCCGGCCGGCTTCAAAAATCAGGTTCTTCATGCACTTATTCGATTAAATTGTAAAACAGCAAGAACAGCAGTGGAAAAGGAACCGCTGCTGCTCATAAAAACTGATCGAGATGAATCGATACGAAAATGATTAGCTCATTTTTTTGTTACCTTCGAAATGGATCATCCAATAAACACCAAATTTATCCTGTAATGAAGCGAATCGTTCTGCGAAGAACGTTTCTTCCAACTGCATTTCGATAACCTTTGCATCTTTTGAAAGCGCTTGGAATAATTCTTCAGCTTCAGCAATATCCTTCGTATCCAGCATGATGTAGGTACCATTTCCTTGGGATAAAGGTTGTCCGAATCCTGGAAGGACATCAGCACCCATCAACATGGTCTCCGGATTGATGTGGATCGCTGTGTGCATTACCTTATCCTTAGCATCCTCCGCTAGGGGGAAATTTGGATCTGCGGGCATATCTCCATAGGTGTGAGTGCCTAAATTTTCAGTTTTAAAAACTGTCTCATAAAATTCGAATGCTTGTCTGCAATCGCCATTGAAGTTTAAATACGCATGTACTCTAGCCATAATCTTTTATTTTTAGTGGTTTAAATTATTTATACAATTTTCGTAAAGGGTTGTGACAACCCTGTGTCAGCTACTTTAAATTGGCGGCTAACGCAGTTGTGGCAATAGGTCCTCCAAATTCTGTAGGCCCATTTCATAGCCCTGAAGAAATCCCATGTCCAGCAATTGCTGCAGGTCTTCCTCTTTTTCGAAGGTACACGTCGATGTTACTAAGGTGCCTTTGTCCTGGCTTCGGAAATCCACTTTCCACGTCGATCTAGGGAGACCTTCCTGGACATTTCCGTCCTTGTCACTGAACCCATCTTCGCCGATATAGAATTCCTGGGGCACAATGGTCTTGTAATCCATAAAGGACCAATGCTCTTCGCCTTCGGGACCCTGCATCGCATAGGTCCAACGGCCGTTTTCCTTGAATTCCTGGGATTTGGTGACACACTTCCATGGCTTTGGTGCCCACCATTGATCTAAAATTTTTGCATCCGTAAATGCCCGCCATGCTGTAGCAACATCTGTATCAAATTGCCGCTCAATGCGAACCTCTTTGCCGTTTATTTCGTGTCTGAATTTTTCTGTGCTTTCCATGATATTTTTATTTAAGTGTATAATGCAAGCGATTGAAATAGCTGATCGCTAGGGATTTCCAATTGCTTATACCAAAGTTAGGAAGGTGCCGGAAAAATCTACTTGCCATAGGACAAGAAAAGAAAAGATTGAAAATATTTGTTGTGGGGTTAAGGGAGGTCGGTGGTGCAAGGGGGACATGCTGGCGCAAGAGTTGTTCGGTTGGCTTTTGGGTGGATCTCTTGTGCCTAGGGATTGGTGGCATGCAGGCGGTGCAGGTGGGACATGCTGGCGCAAGAGTTGTGCGGTTGGCTTGTGGGTGGATCTCTTGTGCCTAGGGATTGGTGGCATGCAGGCGGTGCAGGTGGGACATGCTGGCGCAAGAGTTGTGCGGTTGGCTTGTGGGTGGATCTCTTGTGCCTTGGGATTGGTGGAATGCAGGCGGTGCAGGTGGGACATGCTGGCGCAAGAGTTGTGCGGTTGGCATGTGGGGGGATCTCTTGTGCCTTGGGATTGGTGGAATGCAGGCGGTGCAGGTGGGACATGCTGGCGCAAGAGTTGTGCGGTTGGCTTGTGGGTGGATCTCTTGTGCCTATGGCATGTTTAGACTTTTTTCCAACATGCAACCCCAGAGGGGTTGAACTATTTTAGCACGCCACCCAAGATTAAATTGCCCCAACACCCACATTTTTGGTTTGCTTTAGCAAACCAAAAATGTGGGCGTTGGGGCTTAACGGTGTGTAGCCGTAATGCTAAAATAGTTACACCCCTCCGGGGTTATCTCGTATCCCTGAACATGAGCTAAAATAGTGACACCCCTCCGGGGTTGGCATGTGTGCTAAGACAAGCATTCGTCACATTTGCTGCCGCCATGTGTTTAAAGAAATTGCATGTCGTATCTTTTGTGCCTTCGGCATGTTTTTGGCACAAGTCCGCCACCGCGCAGGCCATCACAAAAGACTTGCGCCAGCATACGAAAAGAGATGCTTAGGGCGGTTTTTTGGGAGGAAATGGGCGCGCAAAGCGCGCCCATTTCCTCCCAAAAAACCGCCCCCCACTAAAGCAAAAACCGCTGGCGCAAGAGTTGTGCGGTTGGCTTGCGGGTTGATCTCTTGTGCCTAAGGCATAAACGTATAGTTACACCCCTCTGGGGTTATTTCGTACCCCTGTACATGAGCTAAAATAATGACACCCCTCCGGGGTTGGCAGGTGCGCTATGACAACTATTCGAAACATTTGCTGCCACAATGTGGCTGAAGGATCCGCAAGTTGCGCAGGCAATCAAAAATCTATTTTTTCGTACTCCGCATGGCTGGTACTTTCTTTATCCGGTTGTCCTGCAGCAGGTTTTCATATTCCTCGGATGCTGCATCGATCAGGCGGATATTGCCTGCTTCGTCATATAATATTCCCCAGCCATAGGACTTGGCGAGGGGGGAAGTACGGAGACAGGGCTGGCCCTTGGAGAAGAATGCTTCCCGAGCCTGTTCGCGATCGCCTTCGGGGATCTCGTTTTTATCAGCGTAGAGTTGAAACAGCAAATCATCGGATTTTACCTGGCCGGGGTTGGCATTTAAGAGGTCAAATTGTCGATTGGCAACCGTTAGTTTATCAAGCTTCACCGGGGGAATTTCAGCTTTAAGGGTCTTACTGTCCTCGGCAATGGTGATTAGCGTGTTAAAATAATTTGTGCTGTGCTGTTTCATAATGTTTAAATCTATAATCGAATGTATTTGTCGGATATAAAGGCGATTGATTCCTTCATGAGGTTCTGTAGAACATCAAGGTTAATATCGGATAATTTATTGACATAGATACAGGCTTTTCCCATTTTATATTTTCCCAAGCCTTCCAACAGGTGCCTGTGTTCATCCGCTCCTGTAAATACATAGAGAGAGAAGGCGGCTTTTCGCGGAGAGAATCCTACCAATGGAGCGACTCCTTCGTGTCCGGTTGGATACTTGTAATGGTATTTCCCGAAGCCAACGATGGTAGGGCCGAACATCTCTGCCTTTTCGCCGGTAGCAGCTTCCATTAACTGCAATAGGACCAGCGAGTCATTCCTTTTCTTTTCCGTTCCTGCATTTTCAATAAATGCGGCTACATCCTCCTTGGTGAATGTCGTTTTTACCTTACCCATCAGTTTTCACAGATTTCCTTTAATTTTCGTAGCGCAGCGGGCCAGGATTCATCGAACATACCAGCTTCTTCCTCGTCGCCGATTTCGACCGAACAGGTAATCTGCGTACCGTCATCCACAGCTTTGAAACGGTAGACCTCCAAGGCATTGCGCCAAGCATCGACCATCGGGCCGTCATAGAGCTCTCCTTCCTTGCTGACAATCCCCATGTGCCGGATGATAACGATATCCCCGGGAATATTGGTTTCAATACGGGAAACCAATCCGCCCAATGCGCCATCTTCATACTGGGAGGTGAAGAAGATTTTGGACCCTTCTTCCCATGAACCACTGAAGTTGGAGGTAGGACTGAACGGTTTTGTCCATTCCTGATAATGTTCTTGATCGAGCATGACCTCATGAACTTTCGCCGGACTGGCCTGAATGTTTTCTGTAAAATAGATTGTTTTCATGTTATTGCATTTTTCCAAAGCCGAAGACTGCGCCAGCAGGGTCCTGAACGATTACATAATTGTAGGTGCCATCCTTCTTCTTGCTTTCGTGAATTAATTTTCCGCCGAGGTCCAAGCTTTTCGCCAAGCTTCCCTCCACATCTTCCACATAGATGTAGGGAATCCAGGTGGCCGGTAGGTTAGCATTTTGGCCTCTGCTGTTGCAAATACCGCCGGCAGGACTTTGGTCATCCATCAGCATGGCATAATCATCGTATCCGCCGTCTTCATCTTTCATGGCAACAGGATATTCCTGCCAGCCGAGAACTGCTTTATAGAATTCCTTTAAGGTCCCTGCCTGGTTGGTGGTTAGGTCGGCCCATACAATCTGGCCGACTTTGTATTTTTTCTCCTCCATGGATCCTTTACTTATTTGGATTCTACATGTTTGCGGAAATTGTCCAGAATGGATTGCCATCCGGAGCGTTGCATTTCAGCGTCATGAGTATCATCCGCGTCAAAAACAATGTTCATGTTGGTTTTACCGGCCTCTTCCTGAAAAGTTATATCCGCCTGACGTTCATCTCCCAATACATACGAGATGCTTTTATTTGGCGTTACTTCCGTATAGGTACCTTCGAAATCAAAGGAGAAACTCCCGTCTTTGGCAGCCATCTTATTCTTGAATTTCCCGCCAACACGGAGATCATTTTCTGAGGATGGACATTCCCAATCATCGGAAGCATGGTTCCACATTTTAATATCTTCAGGGGTATTGTAGGCATCCCAAACTTGCGTTACGGGAGCATTGATCGAGGTGTCGATCTGAATTCTTTTCTTTGTCATAATTCGTGTTTTACTTATCAAATGTAAAGACGTCCAGCGGAAATCCACTTGTCATAGGACAAGAAATTAGCCCATTTGTTTGCTCGCCTGAATCAATCTGTCCACCGCAGCAATAATCTGGTCATAATCCTGCGCATGGAGTTCATGTCCGGTGCCCTCCAGAACGACCAGGTTTTTTGGTTTCAACAGTTGCATTAAGGCAAGAGCATTATGAAAATGACAGATTTTGTCGTCACTGCCATGTATGACCAAAACGGGAGCCTTTATTTTCTGTATTTGGTTGTAGGTGGATTCAGCACCCGATAACTGGGCATGATTGAACTGACTCGGGAAATGGATCGCTCGATGGAATGATTCACGGATATAGCGTTCTGCGCGGTCTTCATCCAATGGTTTATTCCCCGACATTAACCGTGATCCCTTCAGCATATGCTCGACGACCTGTTCTTCATTGTTCCAATTGACCTGCGCACCTGCCGCATGGAATTCCAAAATGGAAGGATCCATTTCGGGTACCGGAATGGGACTGTCTGCCCAAGGCATGGTGGCAAATAGGGTAAGGGATGCTACACGTTCGGGATGGGTAATGGCAGTGATCTGTGCCAGCATGCCTCCGAGGGAAATACCGAGGAGATGGGCCTTTTCTATGCCGTAACTATCCAGTATATGCAGGATGTCCATGCTCAGGTCTTCCAAACCGTAATGGAGCTCACCGGCCGGATAGGTCGTTGACTGTCCGGTATCACGGAAATCATATCGGATAACAAAATATCCTTTTTCGGCCAAGGCCTCACAGAATTCCGCCTCCCAGAACAGCATGGAAACCGTGGCGCCGGCAATCAAAAGGATTTGTGGATCTTCCGGTCTGCCGAAGGATTGCGTGAACAACTGAACCTGTCCAGCCTGTATAATTTTATCTTTCATCTATTGAATTTATTCATTTTATGGGAAGATATTGCTGTTTATCTACATAAAATTAAGCGAAACAGGGTGGCGTGTGTGGTTAATTTCTTCAAAATCAAGCGGAATAAAATTAAAGGAATCGAAACGTTTAAACAAATTACTTCTTAACTTAGATAGGTAACAACTAAACAAACTGCTATGTCAATGGACCCAACGAATCAATATTTAAGTGCACGAGCCTCCATACAAATCCTGAAACCTATAGAAGAGGTTTTTGAAGCGATCGTTGACCCGGAAAAAATGAGCAACTATTTTTTGGAAAGTTCCAGTGGACGGTTGGAAGACGGGGTGACGGTTGCGTGGAAATTTCCGGAATTTGAAGATATCTTCCCTGTAACCGGTAAATTTATCCGCGCATACGATTATATATCCTTTGATTGGAGTGGAGGCGAGGAAGGAATGGTCGTTGAGATCTTCCTGGAAGCTTTCCACCAGAATTTCACTGTCGTGCGCGTGAAGGAAAGTTTTATGCCCAAAGATGATGATGGTATCAAGCAAGCGATTGGTCAGACCGAAGGCTGGGCTAATTTCCTGGCCAGCCTGAAAGCGAGTCTTGAATACGGAATCAATCTGCGAAAAGGAGCGTTCGATTTTATGAAACCTGAATAACTCCTTACCTATGGAAACAACCTTTACGACAATTGATGAATATATTGCGGGCTATGATGGCGAACTTCGCCAACGCTTGGATGAGTTGCGCGAGATCATCCGCAAAGCTGCCCCAAAGGAAGCCAAAGAAACCATCAATTACCGAATGCCAACCTTCCGTTATAACGGTAATCTGATTCATTTTGCCATGTTCAAGCATCATATCGGCGTTTATCCCGGTGTGGAAGCCATCGATAAGTTCGCTCAGGAGTTAAAGGACTACAAAACGTCCAAGGGGGCGGTTCAGCTTCCTCTGGATAAACCCATTCCCAAAAAACTAATTACCGATATGGTCCTGTTCAATGTGGAGATGTTACAGGACAAGAAAAATCCAAGCTGGGAAACCAAATACCCACAATGGGAAGCATGTGAAGAATTTATGGCGCAGCTTATCCTAAAAACAACTTCTCCACTGAAAAAAGAAATAAAATGGGGTGCCAATGTGTACACCTTCTCTGGAAAAAATGTGATCGGGTGGGGTGGTTTCAAAGATTTTTTCAGCCTTTGGTTTTATAACGGTGTCTTTTTAACGGATTCATTGGAGGTATTGATCACTGCTTCTGAAGGGAAAACGAAATCACTCAGGCAGTGGCGCTTCACGGATGTCAAGCAAATGGATGAACAACAGATCCTGAATTACATCGAGGAATCTGTGCAGACGATACGGGACGGTAAGGAAATCAAACCCGAAAAGGCGAGCCCTAAAAAAGTTGAAGGACTGCTGAAGGAGGCGCTGGATAACGATGTCCAATTTGCCCACGCTTTCCAGAAATTAACGCCAGGTAAGCAAAAGGATTATATAGAACATATTGAGGAAGCCAAACAGGAAAAAACCAAGTTGGCTCGAATTGATAAAATAAAGCCCATGATCTTGGAAGGTAAGGGTCTGCATGATAAATATAAGCGCTAATCTACAACAGTATTGGTAAGCATTGGCCCCAAGTGCAATCAATTTGGGGTCTTTCTTTGCTGTTTTCAAAATGAATTATCATCGGAAAGGGTTTGCGATTTTTTTAAAAAATGGGATAGATAGCCTGTAAAATTTTTGTCTTTCGAAGAAAAATGTATATATTTAATCAGCGTGCTGATAAAATCTCCACATCAGCCTAAATTCCCCAATTTTTATCGTATTCATAAATACTTGTTGTCTTTATTGCCAAAAACAAATCCCTGACACGCTCTCAACTTTCCATTTCTTTAAAAGTCCAATGGTTTCTTTAGCAAATTGATTTTCATTTTGATTGGTGAATATTGGCTTACCTGTGCCTGGACCTTGTCTGAGGTGCGTCCGTGGTGCGTGCGGAGTTCTACCGAGGTGAGAGCGTGCCTATAGACACGCTCTCAGTACGCTCTCAGTACGCTCTCACCTCGGACAAGGTCTAGCAGCATTTGCGGAAGTTATTTCTTCCGTATTCCATTGATTATCGTATGAAATGGTGAAATAATGCAAATTTCCTTGGTTTTCTACAAAATTACATTTATGTAAAAAAGCGAGAAAATGTCAACAAAAGGGCTTCTTTTCTGTTCAATAACTAGATACAACCTAGAAAAGCTAAATATGGACAGAAGGAAATTTATCACGAATAGCTTGATGCTATCCGGTGCCCTTGTTACGGCAGGTACCCTGGGTCATGCATCAGCAGAAACACATAACATGCAGAAAAATATGACAGATCAAGGAAAAAAATTCAGACCCTTAACCCTTAGTGGATTTGGTGGTGTTGCGATTGGTAATGGTTTCGCAAAGGATAACAAAGATATACCGAGTTTGGAAGCAATGGATGCAGCCTGGCAGGCGGGAGTACGCTATTATGATACTTCACCATGGTATGGCTTGGGCATCAGTGAGCGCCGAATGGGCCTTTACCTGAAAGATAAAAATAGGGAAGACTATACGATATCCACCAAGATAGGTCGATTGTTGCACCCTGAGGACAACTTCAAAAAGCCAGGTTTGCAATGGGGTGGGCAGATGAATGCGTCCTACACCTACGACTATAGTGCTGCCGGAGCGCGGAAGAGCGTGGAAGATAGCCTGCAACGCTTGGGTATCGGATCGTTGGATATCGTCTTTGTTCATGACCTGTCGCCGGATAACGGCGATATGGGCAAAGAATGGCTCAAATATTTTGAGGAAGCGAAAAATGGTGCGTTCGTGGAATTGACAAAGATGCGTGAAGAGGGGCTCATCAAAGGATGGGGATTGGGTGTCAATACCATTGAGCCGATGCTGAAGGCAATGGAAGTCGCGGATCCGGATATCTTTCTATCTGCCTGTCAATATTCATTGATTGTTCATGAGGACGACCTGAATCAGGTATTTCCGAAGGTGGCCGAAAAGGGGATATCTATTGTGGTAGGGGCACCGTTATGCGCGGGTTTCCTTGCCGGTAAGGGCAGGTATCTTTATGGGAAAACGATTCCTGATTTTGCAGCCGAGAAATTGGTGGCCCTTCGTAAGGTGGCCGACAACCATCAGGTAGATCTGCGGACAGCTGCTTTGCAATTTTCTGCAGCACCCGATGTCGTTTCGGCTGTCATCCCCGGAGCAAGCTCTGCTGAGCAGGCTACAGCCAATGCGGCATCTTTCGAAGCGAAGATTCCTAATGGATTCTGGGAAGAACTGAAAGCAGAAAAATTAATCGCTGCCAATGCTCCCGTTCCAAATGCG
Source organism: Sphingobacterium lactis (assembly GCF_011046555.1). Lineage (NCBI taxonomy): Bacteria > Pseudomonadati > Bacteroidota > Sphingobacteriia > Sphingobacteriales > Sphingobacteriaceae > Sphingobacterium > Sphingobacterium lactis. The sequence goes on along the minus strand of NZ_CP049246.1, from coordinate 2,953,239 downwards.
TAAATTGCCGTATGGATTATAAGGATAAAATTGGATTTATTGGTCTTGGCAACATGGGGAAACCGATGGCCAAGAACCTGGAGAAGGCAGGAGTGGACCTCTATGTCTATAACAGAACGCCGGAGAAAATGGCAGATTTTGCCGCCAATAGCACACCGTGCAATGATCTTGTGAGTTTGGTGGACCATTCGGATATCATCTTCACCATGTTGAGTAATGATGATGCCGTGCATGCGGTATATGAGTCTATTCTTTCCATGGATATCTCTGGTAAATTATTTGTTGACATGAGTACGGTATCCCAAGAGGCATCTAAGGTGATCTCGACCATGTGTTTGGAGCAAGGCGCTAAATTTGTCGATGCGCCCGTTGCGGGAAGTACCCAGCCGGCCAAGGAAGGGACATTGATCTTTATGGTCGGTGCAGATCAGGAAGATGAACAGCGTATATTGCCCTACTTGCAAATCATGGGGAAGGATGTCAAATACCTGGGGCCGAATGGCAACGGGGTTGCTGCCAAGCTGTGCATCAATTATTACCTTTCCATTCTTTATCAAGGGATGGCGGAAACGGTGCTTTTTGCGGAGAATATGGGCATTTCCAGGAAGGATATGATGGCCATCATCAACGATAGCGCCAGTGGAAGCGGCGCTTCACGTGTGAAAACACCGTTGATCATTGAAGATGAATACCCTGCGGCATTTTCCGTTGATCTGATGTTGAAGGATGTGAAATTAGCACTGGATGCTGGAGCAAATTTTCCCTTTTCGGAAATATTGGTCGACACCTATCAAGGGGCTAAGAATGCTGGATTTGCCAAAGATGATGTCATGAGCATTATTCCTTTTTTAAAAGATAAACAGTAAGCAAATGATATGGATGCACTACGGAAAATTGTAGGATTAACCCTGTTGGGATTTTTGAGCCTCACAACACTACACGCACAGGAGAATCGCCCCGTCTTGGATATACAGCTTTCAAACTACACCTATCCATTCCCCGTGGACAGTTTACTGCTGCCCAACAACCAGGGAAAAGACCTGTACATGTACTACATGGATATTAAACCCAAACAGAATCCCAACGGTGAGGCTGTCCTGCTTCTTCATGGCAAGAATTTTAACGGTGCCTACTGGAAGACCACTGTGGATGCACTGACGGATGCGGGGTATCGGGTGATTGTTCCGGATCAGATTGGTTTCGGGAAATCATCAAAACCTGCGCAATACCAGTTTACTTTCCAGCAGCTGGCCATGAATACGGATGCGCTGCTAAGCCATGTGCAGTTGTCGGAAATTCATGTATTGGGTCATTCCATGGGTGGCATGTTGGCAACCCGCTACGCGCTGATGTACCCCGAGAAGGTAAAAAAGCTCATTTTGGAAAATCCGATTGGACTTGAAGATTGGAAGCTCTATGCCCCTTATCAACCTATTGATAAAAACTATGCCAGCGAATTGAAGGCGGACTATGCTTCTACGAAGAAATACCAAATGGAGTTTTATTATGACAACCAATGGAAGGCGGCATACGATGAATGGGTGTACCTATTAACGGGTTGGGTCAATCATCCGGATTATCCTCGCGTTGCCTGGAATAATGCCCAAACATCGGATATGATCTTCACCCAGCCGGTGCTATACGAATTTGAGCATTTATCCGTTCCCACCTTATTGGTGATCGGGACGCGTGATCGGACTGCCATCGGTAAAGATCGGGTGGCTGATCCGAAAGTTCGCGCAAAGATGGGTCAATATCAGGAGCTGGGTAAAGAAACGCAAAAGAAAATTCCAGGTGCTGCATTGGTGGAATTGGAAAATGTGGGGCACCTCCCACATATCGAAGCATTTGAGCGGTTTATGCCACCAGTATTGGAATTTTTAAAGAAAGAAATGAACTAATTCAAATCAATATGAACGTATCAGGAATACTATTGGCCTTTGCTTTATTTGCTGGATCAACAGCGAGTGGACAAGATTTAAAAGAAGTCCCTTACCAAGAGGGCGACCAGAAATTAAAAGGACTGGTGACATCCAATGCGGGCAGCGACAGGCCTGCCGTCGTGATCTTGCCAGCATGGAAAGGCATCGATCAGGAAGCAAAGGATGCTGCACTGGATCTGGAGAAGCAAGGCTATATTGCTTTTATAGCCGATATCTATGGGGAAGGGAATGTTCCTGCTGATAATGCTGCAGCAGCAAAAGCATCGAGCACCTATAAAAACGACTACAAAGCCTATCAACGTAGGATTCAGGCGGCGCTGGATGAAGTGAAGAAATTAGGGGCAACGAAGGTGGCCGTAATTGGGTATTGCTTTGGTGGAACCGGCGCGTTGGAGGCGGCACGTGGTGGCTTGGATGTGACCGGTGTGGTATGTATCCATGGTGGCCTTGCTAAAGCTGCTGACCGAACGAATTCCCCATTAAAAACCAAAATACTGGTGGAACATCCTGCACAGGACGAAAGTGTGCGACCGGAGCACCTGGAGAGTTTGGTTAAGGAAATGGACGAAGGTAAAGCCGATTGGCAGATTATTACCTATGCCAATGCCAAACATACCTTTACGAATCCGGCATCCGCTGACTACAATCCCACGATGGCCAAGCGCGCTTGGCAACATACCCTTCTTTTCCTCAAGGAAGTATTGCAGTAACGCGAATAGCTTATTGGAAAAGCCGCTTTTGAAAGAAAGTGGCTTTTTTTATTTGTAGAAAGACGGTCTTTCTTTTTTCCTTCTTTTTTTGATTGCGATAAGGTAAAAAATGGAGGTGAAAAGGGCTGCAAAAAATAAGATGTAATCGACAGATAATTGATAGGCATTCTTCGAAATGAAGACTGTTGTCCCTAATGAAAACATAAAAGTCATACTGGTTAGAAAAATAGCTTTCATATAATTTGATTTGGTTAGTCTATTTCTTTATGGTTAAAATTAATAATTTACACCATTTTATTGACATCTTGAAGTTATAAACTTTTGACAATAAATATCTTAATAGGAATAAAAATTTGCTATCGGTTTTGGTTAAGGTTGTGTAATATTTTTGTTAATTACATTATTTTTAAGAAATTCACGTTTGAACATGCAAAATTTCTGTTTTTGCGGATTTCATTGGGATATTATGAAAAAATGAAAAGTATTTTTGCCTGCTTGAAAATTGGCTAATATTAAAATACTTTTAAAAACCATTTGGTCTAAGGATACTTTTCTCTATATTAGGATAACTAAACATAAATCTATATAAACTTAAACGCCTAAATTCAATGTTTAAAAGCCACCATCTTTTCAAAGGAAAGAGTGGGACGAGCATGCTTCGGCTGGGGGGATTCTGTCTTTTGTGCAGTATCGCCGCCTCGCAGACATACGCCCATTCTGCAGTACATGCACATGAAGCTGCATCGTATTGGCAAAATCAAATTACTGTTCGGGGTTCTGTAAAGGATGTCGCCTCAGGTCAGCCAATTGCTGGGGTAACCGTTACGGTTAAGGGGACCACTCAAGCCACCACAACCGATGAACAGGGTAATTTCGAATTGCAGAACGTACCTGGTTCTGCGACCTTAGTGTTTACTTCTGTCGGTTTACAGGCCAAGGAAGTTGCTGTTTCCAACCAAACCAGTATCCAAGTCGATATGATGACTTCCGAGGACAACATCGATGAAGTAGTCGTGGTAGGTTATGGTACGCAGAAGAAAGCGACCGTCACGGGAGCCGTAGCAGCCGTAAAAGGGGATGAATTGAAGAAATCTCCTGCCATCAACCTTTCCAATGCCATGGCTGGTCGGGTTCCCGGTGTCGTTGCCACCAATGGCAGTGGAGAACCGGGCTACGATGGTTCCGGTTTACGGATTCGGGGTACCAATACGCTGGGCGATTCCGGACCATTGATCGTAATCGATGGTATACCTGCACGTGCAGGTGGATTGGACCGATTGAATCCTGCAGATATCGAAAACATTTCCGTTTTGAAGGATGCTTCCGCTGCCATTTATGGTGCGCGTGCAGCAAACGGTGTGGTCCTTGTCACCACAAAACGTGGAAAGACAGGAAAGCCGCTTTTGTCCTATACCTTTAACCAAGGTTTTTCGCAACCTACCGTTATTCCGAAATTAGCCAATGCTTCCCAATATGCGGAAATGCGTAATGAATTGCAGATTTTTACCCTCAATCCGGATGAATGGAAACCTGCCTTGGACGCATTTAACACGACAGGCATTTACAAGAAAAAAGATGGCGAAAATCTGGAGGCCTTTTTCGACCTCGAAGATAGGCGCTTATTTGCCGATGGGTCTGATCCTTGGGGCCACCCTAATACCGACTGGTATGCCGATGCGTTGAAGACCTGGTCGCCGCAACAGAAACACAACCTGCAATTGGATGGTGGTTCGGAAGACTTTAAGTACCTCTTGTCCATTGGACATCAGGATCAGGACGGTTATTACAAGAATTCCGCTACAGGCTATAAACAATACGATATTCGCGTGAATCTGGATGCGAATATCAATAAATATGTAAAGACGCAATTCGGGATCTTGGGTAGACAAGAGAACCGGAATTTCCCGACGAAGGGAGCGGGAACGATATTCAGGATGTTGATGCGCGGTAACCCTACCATGCCGGCTTACTGGCCGAATGGCATGCCAGGACCCGATATCGAAAATGGAGAAAATCCAGTCGTTATTGCCACAAACGCAACGGGCTATAACCGCGACAAACGCTATTATTTCCAAACCAATGGGCAGGTAGAAATCCAGATCCCAGGTGTGGAAGGATTGAAAGTGACCGGTAATGCTGCAGTTGACAAATATGTTCGGAATAGTAAATTATGGGAGATTCCTTGGTACCTGTACACTTGGCAGAATAACGCCATGGAAGATGATGGCGTTACGCCAAAGTTAACCGCTGGTCGACGCGGACCAGCAGATCCTCGTTTGACACAGAGCAACGAAGACCAAATGAATATCCTGATGGGTGCCATTGCTTCCTACGACAAGGTGTTTGGAGACCATACCATCAACATATTGGCCGGGGTGAACCGTGAAACGATACGCAACGATAATTTCTCCGCCTTCCGGAGGTATTTCATATCTACGGAAATCGATTACCTATTTGCCGGTGGTGATGCGGAAAAGAATGCGGATGGTTCAGCGTGGGAGCGTGCTCGCCTAAACTATTTCGGCCGGGCAAATTACAACTACAAGAATAAGTACATCGCAGAATTGCTGTGGCGATACGATGGTTCTTATATGTTCCCGGAGAATAGCCGCTATGGTTTCTTCCCTGGTGCGATGTTGGGCTGGGTCGTGTCCGAGGAGAACTTCTGGAAAGAAAGTGTACCGTTCGTGAATTACTTCAAGATCCGTGCTTCCTACGGACAGATGGGAAATGACAATGTGTACTATGATGGGGCACTACAGGAATACCAATACTTCTCGACCTATGGTTTCGGAACCTACATCATCAATGATGAAATGGTGAAATCCCTTTACGAAAGAAGAGTGCCGAATATGTTCATTACCTGGGAGGTCGCCAATAATTACAACTTAGGTTTCGACTTCCAGTTTATGGGCGGAAAGATGAATGCGGAGATCGATGTATTCAAGAACTCGCGGGAGAGTATCCTTTGGCGCCGTGACGCTTCCGTGCCGCAGAGTACAGGGATGACGCTTCCTTCCGAGAACATAGGTAAAGTGGACAACTCCGGATTTGACTTTAATGTGGGCTATCGGGAGACTTTCGGTGAATTGGGATTCAGTGCTTCCGTGAATGGTGGTTACGCCAAGAACAAGATTGTTTTCTGGGATGAGGCACCTGGAGCACCGGAATACCAAAAGAGTACCGGCAGACCGATTAATGCAGGTTTGTATTACATATACGACGGTGTATTCCGTGATCAGGCAGAGATTGATGCAAATACCATCAATTACGATGACATCACGTCTCAATTGAAACCTGGGGACATGAAATACCAGGATTACGATGGTGATGGTAAGATTACGCCGAATGACCGCGTGCGTCGGGACAAAAACTCAGTACCTACCTTCCAGGGCGGTCTGAACTTGGGATTCACCTATAAAGGTTTTGATCTTTCCGTTCTCTTCCAGGGAGCGACCGGTGGGGAAGTCCGTATCGGTACGGATGAATCCGGTTCCATCGGTAACTTCTTATTGGACTTCTATGAGGACCGTTGGACCATTGACAACCCGAGCTCGGAACACCCACGGATCACGGACCGGAGTAACCAGTATTATTCCTATAACAATACCTATTGGTTGAAGAACACAAATTATATCCGTTTGAAAACGTTGGAATTGGGCTATAACTTCAATAGCGATTGGACCAAGAAAGTAGGGATCAGCAGTGCACGCCTCTTCGTGAGCGGGCAGAATCTCTTAACGTTCAGTAAGATGAAAGTTTTCGATCCGGAAGGGACGAATGCACTAGGGCATTACTATCCACAGGCGCGATTGCTGAATACAGGTTTAATGGTCTCATTTTAATACGGAAAATCATGAAAAATAAGTTCAAAATACAATATATATCCCTTGCATTATTGGGATTGGTGGCTTCCTGTAATGATGACTTTGTGAATACACAACCATTAAATGAGGCACCTAAAGAATTGGTATGGTCTGATCCTGCTTTGGCGCAGGCCTTTATTTACGAAATCTACAATGGATTTGGGGTAGGCGGTTTTTACGAACAGCAGATGGCTTCGATGACAGATGAGGCGTTCTTTACGCATCCGGGGCGCGGCATCAACACCGTTACGGAAAGCCGTTCGAATGCAGCTGATCAAGGGTATATTATGGATACCTACAGCTATGGGAATATGTACAGTCGCATTCGCGCAACCAATACCGCCATTGCGGAACTGCGAGATCCAAACTTTGGCGATAAACAGAAAGCAGATGAACTCTTGGGCGAAGCCTATTTTCTTCGGGCTTACTTTTATCAAAATTTGGTCCGCATGTTCGGTGCCGTTCCGATGGTTACCCGAGTGTACGAATTAGGCGAACCGGACTACATGCTGGAGCGTTCCACCTATGATGAGTGCATCAAGCAGATCGTAAGTGATTGTGATTCGGCGGCAACCTTGTTATCCACTGTTTCAAAAGTGGATGGTAGAGCCAACGAAGTGGCTGCGCTGGCCTTGAAGGCGCGGGTACTGACCTATGCCGCAAGTGATCTGCACGATATGCCGACGGCGAAGGGGAAATCATCCCTGATCAGTGGGTATAAATCACCGCAATTTTTGGGGTATGTGTCAGGTGACAGACGTGCGCGCTGGCAAGCAGCGAAAGATGCTGCCAAGAAAGTTTTGGACCATGGAGAATATGCCTATAAATTAGATCTTACGGCACCGGCTACACCAGAAGAAGGTCGTGCAAACTACCATGATATTGCCATGGGCGGCGGGTCTAAAGTTGCCAATACAGATGGTAAGAAGGATTTGATCCTTGGTCGATTCTTTATCGACTTGAAGGATGAGCGTGGGGGATGGGTAGGCCGTGACAATGGTCCCAATGGTTACCACAACTGGTCCGGAAATTCACCGATCCAGCTGTTGGTGGATGACTATGAAAAAATCGATGGCACCAAGTTCAACTGGACCAATGCCGCCGATAAGGCGAGCCCGTATACGGATCGGGACCCACGGTTCTATGCAACGATTAGTCATGACGGTTCCGGTTGGAAACCAAGAACGGATGATGTGAAATCCCGTGACCCAGCAAACCAGATTCAAACCGGACGCTATGAGGTGTTGGATGATAAAGGTGCGAAAGTAATCGTATTTGGTCTGGACACCCGTAATAGTGTTATTGAAGACTGGAACGGATCCTATACAGGATACTATTACCGCAAATTCGTGGATTCCGATCCGGCCATTACCGATCAGAATACCCGTCAACGCATTCCTTGGCCGATATTGCGTTACACCGAAGCGATCTTAAACTATGCTGAAGCTTGTATTGAACTGGGTGAAGATGCGGAAGCAAAAACCTGGTTGAATAAAATTCGTTTCCGTTCGGGTATGCCGGCCATTACAGAGACCGGCGCAGCGCTGAAAGACAGATACCGCAATGAGCGTCGCATTGAGTTGGCTTATGAAGAACACCGCTTTTTCGATGCGCGTAGATGGATGATCGCACCGACAACCTTAGGTAGAAAAGTGACTTTGATTAATATTTTCGGTCAGTTAAAGCCTGGTAAAAATGTTAAATTGTATCAATACAGTTTGGACAATTATACCTATACCTATTCTGTGGGCACGTTGAATCCGGGTATTGAAAACAGAAGCTGGAACGATAAGATGTATTTCACTTCTTTCCATAGGGATGAAATCAATAGAAATACCAAATTGGAACAAAATCCAGGTTACGAATAGTAATGGACAATCGGAATTCTTTTCCGATTGAAGTGAATAAAAAACTGTAGTCCCGCCTGTGCATATTGCCAGTGCGGGACTCTTTTTTTTATGTATGGAGAACGAACATGATATTCATTTTGGTTACCTATAGGTCAATAAATTTTCCTTTTATTTCGCTGTGACACTGTATTATTCGTTTTACATACATCCTTCTCCATCTTCCTCATTCCTGATATTGTGTAATATTTTACTAAATTGAATTTCAATATTAACTTAATGTAAAGTAACGGTATCCTATACCACATATAGTCTATGGATAGTAGAAGAGATTTTCTCAAAAAAGCCTCCATGTTAGCAGGAGCGACAGCAGCCATTCATGTGATGCCAGCCTCCATTCAGCGGGCTTTGGCAATTGAAGCAAAAGCGGGATCAACCTACCTTGATGCCGAGCATATCGTTTTTCTGATGCAGGAAAATCGATCGTTTGACCACTGCTTTGGTACCCTGAAAGGTGTTCGTGGATTTAATGATCCTCGTGTAATGCGGCAACCCAATGGTCTCCCGGTTTGGTACCAATCGAATGGCAATAAGCAGATACATCCACCATTTCATCTCGATATCGTGAATACCAAGGCCACCTGGATGGGTGATCTCCCACACAGTTGGCATAATATGCTTGCAGCCCGAAATGAGGGGAAAATGGACAACTGGCTGGAAGCGAAGAAACCCGGTAACGAGGCCTATAAGCACATCCCATTAACCATGGGCTATTATGAAAGAAAGGATATCCCATTTTATTATGCTTTTGCGGACGCCTTTACCGTCTGTGATCAGCATTTTTGTTCATCCTTAACCGGCACGAGCGCAAACCGATCGTACTTCTGGTCCGGTACGGTCCGGGAAGAAGCCCATAATCCGGAATCTACTGCCCATGTCGACAATTACCAGATCAATTATAAGGATGTGTCCTGGAAAACCTATCCGGAACGTCTGGAAGAAGCTGGTGTTTCATGGAAAGTGTACCAGAATGAGCTGAGCCTGCCCGTTGGATTTGAAGGCGAGGAAGAAAGTTGGCTAGCCAATTTTACCGACAATAATTTGGAATTCCATAAACAGTATCAGGTGAAATTCCACCCGGCCTACCATGCATTTGCGAAGCGGAGAGTGAAAGAAATTGAGCACCTGTTAACGGTTGCTAAATTTGCCAATCAAGAAGCCTACGAAAAAGTGGTGAAAGAATTGGAAGGCTATCGCAGCGATGTAGCAGCATATAGCCCGGAAAATTTCGCCAAGCTTTCAAAACAGCAGCAAGCCATCCATAGAAAAGCTTTTACCACGAACGTACATGATCCAGCGTACCATGCGCTAACCTCAATTACTTATACGGAAAATGGGGAACAGAAGACCGTTCAGGTTCCGCAGGGTGATGTCTTCCATCAATTCCGAGAAGATGTCAAACAGGGACAATTACCGACGGTCTCTTGGTTGGTTGCACCATCGCGCTTTTCGGACCATCCGGGATCACCATGGTACGGGGCTTGGTATGTATCCGAGACTTTGGATATCCTAACGGCAAATCCAGAGGTTTGGAAAAAGACCATCTTTATCCTGACCTATGATGAAAACGACGGTTATTTCGACCATGTCTCCCCATTTGTGCCACCATTGAGTTCCGATCCCCATTCCGGAGCACTGCCCAAAGGATTGGATACCGTAGCGGAATATGTCACACAGGATCAGGAGCGGAAGCGTATCAATAAAGAAATCGACTTCCCTAATAGTCCGATTGGATTGGGCTATCGGGTTCCCATGGTCGTGGCCTCCCCATGGACAAAAGGGGGCTGGGTGAACTCAGAAGTATTTGACCTGACCTCGAACCTGCAATTTCTGGAACATTTCCTGCAGAAGAAATACAAGAAAAAAGTTAGGGAAGAAAATATAACCCCGTGGCGCCGGTTGGTCTGCGGAGACCTGACATCGGTCTTTAGGCCGGTTCCGGATAGCCAAAGACCAAAAATTGACTTTGTGGACCGTGACCAATATGTGGAACGTATTTATACCGCTAAAAACAAAGCATTGCCAGCGGGTTACGAAACATTGGACGAAAGGACGCTGACGCTATGGAAAGAAGATCTGCTGCGACCTACTGGACTTAACCTGCAAGAGCCAGGAACAAAACCTGCCTGTGCTATCCCGTACAACATGGATGTAAATCTTGTCATTGACCAGGAAAAGGGAATCGTACAGATGCAATTTGAAGTTGAGGGCGTATTCCGTAAATCGACCAAGGACCATGCTGCACCTTTTCAGGTTATGAGTTTGGTGTCCTATGGTGCGTGGGAACCGGGGAAGGTGTGGAGCTTTACGGCCAAGGAAAATGAACTCCTGACCTACAACTGGAAAATTGCAGATTTTCCGGATAGAAAATTCAGCTTTACCGTGCATGGTCCGAATGGTTTTTACAGACTTTTTAAAGGTTCACTGCAATCAAAACCATACCCTATAAAAGTCAAGGTTGCTGATTTTCGAAAAGGATTTCAGGTGATGGCCAATACTGCTGGAGAAAGGTTGGTTGTCGCTGATGTTTCCTATGGTTTGGCAGCGCAGAACGTTCCTGAAGGTTCCGGCAAATTGCAATGGAACCTGGAATCGTCCGATGGTTGGTATGACTTTGCTATCCAACATCCGAATGATCCTGAATTCCTTTTCCGATTTGCAGGGCACCAAGAAGATGGTAAACCCAGTACGACCGATCCATTGATGGGAAAGAATAGCTAAGATATCTAAGATAGCTAAGATATAATGAGGAGCGCCCTTTCGAGGCGCTCCTTTTTATTTCGTAATGTTGGATTTTTGCCGATCCCGTTTCTGCTTCCTGAAAAGCCAGGGGGCCATGGCATCCTTTAAGGACCAAATGTGAAGGCCGGCCAATCGGGCTTCGCGTTCTGCTTGGGCATAGGCTGGCGATTTATCAAATTGTGTATAGTGCCAAGCCAATCCCTGTTGCAGCAGTAAAAGGTTGATCTCTTGCTGGTCCAGGTACAGCTTGCCCAAAATACGTTGGTATCGATCTTTTCCCGTTACCTCAACCTTAACCTGCTTGTCATAACACAATTCACCTACATAATCTCGCGCCACCTGGTGGAAATCCTGGTGCCGCTCTGGGCAATCAATTCCATGCAGACGGATCTTGTGCTGTTGGTTCAGGCTGTCCAGTAAAGTAACGGTATCACCATCGGCAATACGCACAATCTTTCCCTGGAGAATCTGTTGCGCATGGACTATATCCATGCAACAAACCATACAGAACAGCAACAGGAGTAACTTTATTCTCATAGGCTGCAAAAGTAACAATTCAGGTTCGGATTTATTGTGCTTCATGAAATGACGCGTCCGTTATGTTAAAAGATGTTAATGTACTCGGTTGAATATAAGATAGGTATCAAGCTTGCGTTATAGTTGCAGAGAAAAGCAAAAGAGTAATAAGAGTATATAATTTCATAATTTAGGTTAATAATTGGTTTGGTAAAATCCTGAGGTTCCCCACCTCAGGATTTTTTATTTGGTGGAAATTTTACAACGTTCTGCTGCGGTTGATGCATCTCTCTCCCCAAATTTGTGCGCTTCTGAATTCTATTCCCTACATTAGTCTCAGGATTTTAAATACACTTGCTAATGCCGAAGAAAATATTGCTTATTGACGATGAAGAAAAACTTAGGTCCTTACTGGCGCGGATCATTCAATTGGAGTGGGAGGATATAGTGGTTGTTCAGGCCGGTACGTTGAAGTCGGGTTTTCAATTGCTGAAGCAATCGGAAATTGATGTCATCCTTTGTGACGTGAAATTGCCGGATGGCAATGGGGTGGATGCGGTTTTGACGATCAAGCAATTGGCACCGGAAGCCGAGGTCATCTTGATGACCGCCTATGGGCAGATAGCCGATGGGGTTCAGGCCATGAAGAATGGTGCCTTTGATTACATTACAAAAGGGGATGACAACAATAAGGTCTTGCCGCTATTGCATAAGGCCTTCGAGAAAGTTGCCATGGCAAAGAAACTGCAAAGACTGGAGGCTCAGGTTGGCAAGAAATACGCCTTTGATCAAGTCATTGGTAAGTCGAAAGGGATCTTGGAGGCTATCGGATTGGGACGGAAAGTGGCTATGACGGATGCAACGGTCCTGCTATTGGGCGAGACGGGTACAGGTAAGGAAGTTTTTGCCCAGGCGATCCATTTTGAAAGTCCACGCAAGGGCCAAGCATTTGTCGCATTGAACTGCTCTGCAGTAAGTAAGGACCTTTTGGAATCGGAGCTTTTCGGACATGTTACAGGTTCTTTTACCGGCGCAACACGTGATAAGAAAGGCTTATTTGAAGAGGCTGATAAAGGAACATTATTCCTGGATGAAATTGGCGAGATGCCCTTGGAATTGCAGGCCAAATTGCTGCGTGTGTTAGAAACCGGTGAATTTCTGAAAGTTGGTGAAACCAAACCAAAGAAAGTGGATGTCCGAATCATCGCGGCCACCAATCGAAATTTAGAAGAAGAAGCCGCTGCGGGAAATTTCCGCTCTGACCTCTATTATAGACTTTCCGTATTTACCATCACCTTACCATCCCTGAATGAACGTCCATCCGATATTCCTTTGTTGGTCGATCATTTCGTTGGCATACATGCCCAGAAATTAAACAGGAACATACCGCAAATTGCTCCAAGCTATGTGGCAGCATTGGAAAAGCATGCATGGAAGGGTAATGTTCGGGAGTTAAAGAATATTATTGAGCGTAGTTTAATTCTCATGGAAGGTGAGGTTCTGGATATCGATGCATTGCCCTATGAAATCGGACATCCCATGCCCGGTAGTGGAAAACCGGCTCAACTTACGCTTTCGGCAATGGAACTTAAGCATATCCAGCGCGTCTTGGCCCATACTAAGGGGAATAAAACGGAGGCTGCCAAGCTTTTGGGAATCGGACTGGCTACTTTGTATCGGAAGCTGGAAGATGATACTAACCATTGATTAGCCAAGAACATCCTTTCGAAATGATATTTACCCTCTCAAAATGAGAGGGTTTTTTATTGGATAAAATTTCATTTTTCATTTCATATTTCTGATTTACAGTGTTTTGCATGATTTGTTGAAGCTTTGGTTCATCCTTTGGCATGGTGGGGGAAATATGAATATCAACATGGAAAAAGTTAAATCACAGGGCTTGGCCCAATACATGGGTTTGCGGATCCGGAATTTGGCCCCGCAATTACGCACCTTTTATGGACAGGCAAATCCTACAGCCGTCATGCAGGTTGTTGTAACCTACCTGCGCGAACTGTGCCAACAAAAGAAGAAAAGAGCGATCACGCAGGTATTAAAAAGTGTGTCCGGAGCCTATGTTTCAGGTGACACATTCGTTCGGGAAAGTATCAACTACTTGTTTATGTATTCTTTTGAGCGTTTGGGCCATCACTGTTCACCTCGGCAGTGGCAAGGCATTATGGCTGCCCTTCCGTTGGGACTAAAAGAAATTTATTGCAAACATAACCTGCACTAATTATGGTACTGACAGCAATTTTAATTCTTGTGGGCATCATCTGTTTTGCCCTATTCTATAAAGCAGTGGACTTTTTTGATAAAATCTGAGATCATGGAAAATAAAATACTATCAACAGTGAAGGCGTGGCTTCCACATTGCATTTTGGAATGCCATCAGGATTCTGAATATAGCGTATTACAGGATGTTGCGGAATATTGCCTCACCCGGTTCGAAGGAGAAGTTGAAGAGCAACAGATGGCCAAAGAGGCCATGAACATCATCGGTATCTTGTATGGCGGTGGGTCGCTCCATGTACGGAATGCTATTGAAAATGAATTTCTGGAGCGTCTAGCCTGTTGCGAATCACCAGCAAGCCTTAGAAAACACTTGGCCTATTTTCCTAAAGAAATGCGCCAGGTGTACATGAAAACAATCTTAGAAAATTAATGATATGATCGCCTTATTTATCGTAGCGCTCGCAGTATTCGTCTATACACTGTACGTGCTGATTTATCCGGAAAAATTTTAATTCGATAACCATGAATTTTATACACACTGAACTTTGGGGTGTGCTGGGAATGTTTTTAATCACCATGCTCTGCGCCATTCCTTTGGGAAAATATATTGCCTTAGCCTTTTCGAATCAGTCGGGAAATGTACTGAACCGCATTTTTGATCCCGTGGAGAAAACAATACTACGTTTTTCGGGAATAGACGGCAGCAAGGAGATGACTTGGAAAGAACACTTGTATGCGCTTCTCACCATCAACATGTTGTGGTTTATTCTTGTCATGTTGGTGTTGATGTTCCAGGGAAATCTACCATTGAACCCGGATGGGAATCCGGGGATGTCAGCCGATCTTGCTTTCAACACTGCCATATCTTTTGTGGTGAATTGTAATCTACAACATTATTCGGGCGAAACTGGTGTCAGTTACCTGGGCCAGACGGTATTGATGTTCCTGCAATTTGTGAGTGCAGGGGTGGGGATTGCCGCAGCCATTGTGCTATTCAATGCCTTCAAGGACAAAAATAGCCATGCATTGGGGAATTTTTATGTGCTGTTTTTAAAATCCTGCACACGTATTCTCTTGCCTATTTCATTCTTGGTCGCACTTATCCTATTGTTTCAAGGTGTGCCCATGACGTACGAAGGAAAGGATCAAATTATCAATTTACAGGGGGATACGGTTGCCGTATCGAGAGGTCCTGTTGCTGCATTTGTTGCGATAAAACATGTAGGGACCAATGGGGGTGGCTTTTTCGGTGCCAATTCCAACCACCCATTGGAGAACCCAACCTATCTGACCAATATGGTGGAAATGATTGCCCAATTTGTGATTCCCGTTGCGATGGTCTTTGCCTTCGGTTACTATATCAAGAGGCGAAAATTGAGTCTTATGATTTTCGGTGTGATGACCTTCGGCTTTTTATGCTTGGCCATTCCAAATGTGGTGATGGAAAGTCAGGGGAGTCCTGCACTTGCTTCCATGGGCATCGATCAAACTTCGGGAGCAATGGAGGGAAAGGAAGTGCGGATCGGTGCGGCTGCGTCGGGATTTTGGTCCATTGTGACTACCGTGATTTCAACAGGATCCATTAATTCGATGCACGACAGTTCCATGCCTCTATCCGGTATGAACGAACTCTTGGCGATGATGATTAACGCCTTCTATGGAGGTAACGGTGTGGGGCTGTTAAACTTTTTCATCTTTATCATTCTCGCAGTATTTATTTCGGGATTGATGGTTGGCCGGACCCCTGAATTTTTGGGGAAGAAGGTTGAGGCACGTGAGATGAAGATTGCGATGTTGATCGCCTTATTGCATCCATTTTTAATTCTTACCGGTACAGCGATGGCTGCAGCATTTCCGAATATCGGTGCGCAGACGGCAAATGACCCAGGATTTCATGGTTTCTCTGAAATGCTGTATGAGTTTACCTCCGCGGCAGCAAATAACGGTAGCGGCTTTGAAGGTTTGGGGGACAATACGCCATGGTGGAACATCAGTACGGGTATTGTCCTATTGCTCGGTCGTTTCTTACCGATCATCGGCCCTATTGCCATTGCTGGGCTATTGGCGGAAAAACGCTATGTGCCGGAAAGTGCCGGAACACTACCCACGGATACCGGCAGCTTCGGCTTTATGGTATTCGCGGTCATTGCCATTGTCGCTGCTCTTGCATTTTTCCCTGCGCTGACCTTAGGTCCAATCGCAGAATATTTTTCCATTCAATAATTTAAAAAGACATGAAATCATCCAATACATTTTTTGATCCCGCCTTATTGACTGTATCGTTGAAACAGGCTTTCATAAAATTGAATCCGCGAGATATGGTACGTAATCCCGTGATGTTTTTGGTCGAGGTATGTACAGTGATTATGGCCATTGTTTGTGTTGCCGTGCTGTTCGGTGACCATTCTCAGGGTTCATTTACCTATAATTTTATAGTTTTCTTGGTACTTCTGGCGACACTGTTGTTTGCCAATTTTGCCGAGTCACTTGCTGAAGCTCGTGGTAAAGCGCAGGCCGACAGCTTGCGCAGAACGCGGGAAGAGACCCCAGCACGATTGCAGAATGGGCAATTGATTTCTTCCTCCGAACTGAAGAAAGATGATGTGTTCATCTGCTCGGCAGGAGAAATCATCCCTACGGATGGTGAGATCATCCGCGGTCTGGCCACTATTGATGAGAGTGCGATTACTGGTGAATCAGCCCCCGTTATTCGGGAGGCTGGGGGAGACCGCAGTTCTGTTACCGGAGGCACCAAAGTATTATCTGATGAAATTGAGGTCCTGGTCACTGCGAGTGCTGGTGAGAGTTTTCTGGATAAGATGATCGCGTTGGTGGAAGGCGCAAAGCGCCAAAAGACCCCCAATGAAATTGCACTGACCATCTTACTGGCGGGCTTTTCCTTGGTCTTTATCCTGGTGACCGTGACGCTTAAGCCATTTGCAGAATATGCACAGGTACAGATCAGCATTGCCGCATTTATCGCACTTTTCGTCTGCCTAATACCGACGACCATTGGCGGGTTGCTATCCGCAATTGGTATTGCAGGCATGGATCGTGCCCTGCGTGCGAATGTATTGACAAAGTCTGGCCGTGCGGTAGAAACCGCTGGTGATGTCGATGTGCTGCTGTTGGATAAAACCGGTACCATAACGATCGGGAATCGACGAGCTACACAATTCCATCCTGCAGCGGATGTAGAAGCTGCACATCTTATTCGTGCGGCAGCACTCAGCTCCATGCAGGATGAAACCCCTGAAGGGAAATCCATTATAGACCTGGCGGGATTGGACATGGCGAATTTTCACCAAGAAGGCATCCGTAGCATTAAGTTTACGGCAGAGACTAGGTGTTCGGGAATCGATATTGGAAATGACCGTATCCGGAAAGGAGCTACAGATGCCATACGGAAACTTGTTGAGTCTGCAGGCCATACCTTTCCCGTTGAAGTGGAGCAAATTGTTGCGGATATTTCGGGCAATGGAGGAACACCACTGGTTGTTTCTGAAAACGAAAAGGCTTTGGGCGTCGTGGAGTTGCAGGATATCGTTAAACCAGGCATCCATGAACGATTTGCCCGCTTGCGGAAGATGGGTATAAAGACTGTGATGGTAACGGGGGATAACCCCCTGACCGCAGGATATATTGCCAAGAAAGCCGGCGTTGATGACTTTATCGCAGAAGCTAAACCGGAGGACAAGATGAACTATATCCGGAAGGAACAACAATATGGTAAATTGGTCGCTATGATGGGTGATGGGACGAATGATGCCCCCGCCTTGGCGCAGGCTGATGTAGGAGTAGCGATGAATTCTGGTACTCAAGCTGCGAAGGAAGCTGGAAATATGGTTGATCTGGATAATGACCCTACCAAGCTGATCGAGGTGGTAGAAATCGGAAAACAATTGCTGATGACCCGAGGAACTTTGACAACCTTCAGCATTGCAAATGATGTGGCAAAATATTTTGCCATTATTCCAGCTCTCTTTATGTTGGTGATTCCTTCATTAGCGCCCTTGAATATTATGCAGTTGGGTAGTCCGCAATCGGCCATACTTTCTGCTGTTATTTTCAATGCTGTATTGATCCCGATGTTGATTCCTTTGGCTTTACGCGGTGTGGCCTATAAACCGATCGGAGCATCCGCTCTTTTGCGAAGAAATATCTTCATTTATGGTTTTGGTGGACTTATCGTGCCTTTTATCGGGATCAAACTCATTGATTTAGTCGTATCTCTATTTATTTAATGCAATCATGAAAACAAATCTTTTACCTGCCCTAAAACTTACATTTTTCAGTTTTGTGGTGTGTGCTATTTTATATCCATTTGCTGTTTGGGCAATTGCCCAATGGAGTCCAAATCAAGGCAAAGGTTTACTTATCGAAAGCAATGGCCGCGTATTTTACAAAAATATCGGTCAATCGTTTACGGAAGAAGGCTACTTTCAATCAAGGCCTTCAGCTGTAGATTATAATGCTGCCGGTTCCGGGGGAAGTAACTTAGCGGGCTCCAATCGGGAATACCTTCAAACGGTTCAGCAGCGTATTCAGACATTTCAGCAAGCAAATCCAACGGTCTCCAGGGCGGAATTGCCGGTTGAGCTGGTGACTGCTAGTGGCAGTGGTTTGGATCCAGATTTAACAGTACAAGGTGCTCGTGTGCAAGTTGCACGTATTGCCAAAGTTCGGGCTTTGGAAGCTGAAAAGGTCCAGGAATTGGTTACGTCTCATATTGAAAAGCCATTGTTGGGAATTTTTGGACCTGAAAAGGTCAATGTGCTGATGCTCAATCTAGCGCTGGATAAGCTGTCCGCAGAAAGGAGTAAAGCAGATGTCAATTAAAGGGATATTTATTCCGTTATTAAGCATTGGAATCCTGATGGCCAATGCACAAGAACATCAGAACAGTACCGCCAAAAACTTTGCTATAGGTGGTTATATTGAAACGTATTATTCCCAGGATTTCAATCAACCTGTAGATCATAAGAAAGTGGGTATACTCAATAGTCATCACCGCAGTAATGAGATCGCTGTGAATTTAGCGTTGCTGAAGGCCAGCTATCAATCCACCCATATCCGCAGTCATATCGCTATTGGCTTAGGAACCTATATGCAAGCAAATTATGCTGGAGAGGATGGCATTTGGAAAAATGTCTACGAAGCTAACCTTGGATTTAAACTGAGCAAGGACCATGCGTTGTGGTTGGATGCTGGTGTGTTGCCTTCACATATTGGTGCTGAAAGTGCGATCGGTTTGGATAACGTAAGTTTATCCCGCAGCCTTTCTGCCGAAAATTCACCCTATTTTGAAACTGGTGCGCGGCTTTCCTATGAAACCAAAAATAAAGAATGGTATTTCTCCGTTTTGGCGCTGAATGGTTGGCAGCGGATTGCCATGTCGGAATCGCAACGTGGGCTTTCCTTTGGACATCAAGTACAATACAAGCCAAGCACCAACATCCTGATCAATAGCAGTTCGTATGTAGGGAAAGAAGGGATCGATAGTTTGCGGATTTTCCATAATCTATATGTGCAGGGGCGCATTGGGGAAAAATGGAGTCTCTTGGCGAATTGGGATATAGGATTACAGGAACAGAGCATGACCAAAGAAAAATTGTATTGGTGGAATGCAGGTGTACAAGGTTCATATGCCATAACGCCAGGCTTGCGTATCCATGGTCGGGGCGAATATTTCAAGGATCGCGATGCTGTGGTCTTTGGATCAACATTTGGTAGTGGCAGTGCGCTGTGGGGGGCATCTCTGGGTTTGGATGTAACCATCTATGAGGGATTATGTTGGCGCACGGAGTATAGGCATCTTGAAGCAGATAAGGCCGGTTTTCCCTACAAAAGGCAAGATCTAAGAAAGACAGCCAATCACATCACCACGGCAATGGCGTGGCGATTTTAGGATATTTATATGGAAGGGCAACGTAAATCGGCGGAACATTTTCTGGAACTCATCAAGCAGTCCAGGCGTGGGAAATTCAAAATTTACCTAGGCATGTGTGCAGGCGTGGGCAAGACTTATCGCATGCTTCAGGAGGCACACAACCTATTACGGAACGGGATCAATGTGCAGATTGGTTATGTGGAAACACACGGTCGTGAAGATACTGCGGCTTTGGTGCAAGGTTTGCCCATTCTACCGCGAAAGCATATGTTTTATAAAGGCAATGGTTTGGAAGAATTGGATGTCGATTTGATCCTGAAAAATCATCCAGAGGTTGTCATTGTGGATGAATTGGCACATACCAATATTCCGGGTAGCAAAAACCAAAAGCGTTATCAGGATGTAATGGAATTGCTCGACGCCGGCATTACGGTCATTTCAGCGGTCAATATTCAACATTTGGAGGGCTTGCAGGCAGAAATAGGCGACATGCTATCTGCAGTTGTTCGCGAACGGATCCCCGATCGGATTCTTCAGGCGGCGGATGAAGTGGTATTTGTTGATATTGCAGTGGCGGATTTGCTGGATCGCTTGAAAGAAGGAAAAATCTATCGTGAGGAAAAGATCGAAATAGCCTTGCGTAATTTTTTCCAGGCGGATCAATTGCTGTTGCTAAGGGAATTGGCACTGAAAGAGGTTGCCGTCCATGCGATCATGAAACATGAACAGCGTAGGGGGAATGGCCCTAAACGAAAGCGGGAACGGTTTATGGTTTGTATCGGAACAGATGAGAAAAAAGCGAAGAACCTAATCCGAAAGACTGCCCGACTGGCCAGTTATTATCAAGCGTCATGGTTTGTGCTGTATGTGCAGACACCTAAAGAGGCGAGTGATAAAATCCCTTTGGATAAACAACGTTATTTAATTAATAATTTTAAATTGGCCACGGAATTGGGTGGTCAGGTAGTTCAAGTCAAAGGTCGGCGTGTTTCCGATCATATCGTTGACCAGGTTATCCGAATGGGTGTAACAACGTTATGTGTGGGTCGGCCTAAATGGCCATGGTTTAGGGTGTTATGGGTAATGGGTAATTTCAAGAGGTTGCTTCATAGATTGGAAAAAGTGCAGGTGGATTTAATCATATTGTCATGAAAATTAAGACTAAACTTTATATCGGTATCGGATTGTTGTTTCTAATGATCCTGATTTTGGGTGCTGTAAGCACATTGTATGTCAATTCGATGAAGAAGGATACCGAGAACGTGCTTTCCGCAAATTACAATTCCGTGGAATATGCGCGCAATATGTTACGGGCTTCCGATAAGCTAGCTTTTGGGCCACAAGCGCTTGCAGAGCTGCAACAGAACATGAAACGGCAAGAGGCCAATGTAACTGAGGGCGGTGAACGTGAGATTACGGATCGGTTGGCCAAAAGGCTCTTAGATTTATCTTCCTCACCCCAGGATAATCAGCTTGCGCAGGAATTCCGAACAGACTTAATCGAATTGATGACCGTCAATATGAATGCGATAGTCGCAAAGAGCGATCATGCGAAAGAAATGGCTTCCAATGCTTTTATATTGATTTCGGTGGTGGGTGCATTGTGTTTTTTGATTGGTTTTGTGCTTTTTGTCAATCTACCAAACCATATCGCGGATCCCATTCGAAAGTTGACGGCCAGTATCAAGGAAATCGCGCAGCAGAATTACAGTCAACGCGTCCACATTGAGGGGCAGAGTGAATTTGCCGAATTAGCAAGCTCTTTCAATAGCATGGCCGAGCGGCTACAGGAGTATGCCAACAGCAAGTTGGATCAAATTCTGGAAGAAAAGAAGCGTATTGAGACGCTCATCAACAGTATGCACGACCCTGTTATTGGGTTGGATCAGCAACGTCGGATAGTTTTTATCAACGATGAAGCACTTCAGGTTGCGGGGATGCAGCGGATAGATATTGCAGAAAAAGCCACAGCAACCCTATATAACAAAAATGAACTCCTTAACCAGGTTACCAATCCGAATGCAGATGCCAACTTCAAAATATATGGGGATCAGAAAGAGCAATATTATGAACGGGAAGTGATCCCGATGGACATCATACCTACGGGTGAACAAACTAAGCAACAGATCGGTGAACTGATTGTATTGAAGAATATCACCACGTTTAAGGAATTGGATGTTGCAAAAACCAATTTCATAGCGACAGTATCCCATGAGCTGAAAACGCCCATTGCATCCATCCAATTGAGTGCGGAATTGCTGAAGCATCCACGGATGGGGGAATTAAACCCCGACCAACAGCATATTCTGCAAGGCATAGAAGAGGATAGTGTCAGGTTATTGAAAATAACCAGCGAATTGCTGAATATGTCGCAAGTGGAAACGGGTAATATCATGCTGTTCGCGAAGCTTTCCAATCCTTGGCCAATTATTGACTATGCGGTGAAAACCACGCGCATGCAAGCGGAGCAGAAGCATATCCAGGTGCGGGTCGTTGTAGAAGAAAATTTACCCCAAGTGTTCGTGGATGAGGAGAAGACCGCATGGGTGATGACAAATTTTTTGTCAAATGCCATCCGCTATTCCACCGAGCATAGTGAAATTAAGGTTTCATTGAAAAAGGAGAACGATATGTTGGTTTTTGCTGTTCAGGATTTTGGAAAAGGCATCGATGCTTCCTACAAGGACCGCGTTTTCGACCGGTACTTCCAGATCCCTGGCAGTATGCGTACAGGGACAGGTTTAGGCTTGTCTATTTCAAAGGATTTTATCAATAATCAAAATGGAATAATCGGTGTGGACAGCGAATCAGGTTTGGGATCCACCTTTTTCTTCAAGCTGCCAATACCGAAGGTCTCCGAAGCCTAATCGACAATGTAGGTCTCAAAATGGGTCACATGTTCCTCAAATTCTAGAAGGAACTGTTTGTCCTCTTTGTAATACCTTGCTTTCTCGAAATGTTCACCAGCGAATTCCTTGATACTTTCCACATTTTCCCATTCCGTAATGGTCATAAAATGGCAGATGTCGTGATCGATACGGCGAAGGACTTTGGTGGAAAGATTTCCTTTAATGGCTTTATAATCCTTTATCCCAGTATCAAATAGATAATTCAGGTAGGTGTCCGCATCTTCCTTCCTGGTGATTCCGTGCCATATTCTAGTAATGATTTTCATAGCCTATCGGTTTTTGGGGTAATCGATATATTGTGTATACACGAATTTACTGAAAATAAGTGTTTTATACAATGCACCTGAACCATCTATACCAGATTGTCTGGCTTGGCTAATTATGACTAAAACATACTGTAGTTATTCATTTACAAAATAAATTTAATGGTATTTGGTATCAAATGGCAAAAAATAGGTTTTATAAGAAATATTTTTCCTTTAAATTTTTGTATTTTGTATTTAAGGAATAAAAATAAAGATATGCCAACAATTTTAACCAGAATATTAGAAATGCTAGTGTTTGAATATTAATTTTAATGATAAATGGTGTTATGGTGTGTGATTGACACGCATTGAATTTGCCCGTATCTTCGTGCCAAATAGTTTTAGAGGCTAACAACAAAGTAGATATTTTTATCACACTAACTATTAATTTTTGATTTTGTTAAGCCAATATAAAGCAAGGATTGAATAATAATTATTTAGAAATAAGCATATACTATTAATAGAATTGGGGGATTGGGTGACATCAACCAAAACCATGTTTTCCTGCAGACCCAATAGAACAATTAAACATCCATTTTCAATGAAAAAAATAGGTTTCATATTATTAGCATCACTTTTAAGTTTAAAGGGATTTGCCAACGAACCGGGAACAGATAACCCAACACATCCAGGTCTTTCCAAGAAAGCTTTCCAAACTGAGGACGTTCAGAAGCACTGGTTCGTAGGAGCTGGCGCCGGTGCACAGATTTTCTTTGGAGATCACGACAAACAGTTGGATTTTGGTGATCGTCTTACACCTCATTTTGAGATTTACGGAGGAAAATGGTTAAACGATAGTTTTGGAGTACGTTTGGGCCTAAACGGTTTTTCCTATAAAGGTGCTACGCAAACCGGTGTTTATGGTACTGGCGAAACTGCAGATGCTAGCCAATGGTTGGATTTCCAAAAATGGAACTTCCTAAATGTTCATGCTGACTTTATGTTCAACTGGACAAACGATGCATTGGGTTATGATCCAAACCGTATGTACAACCTTATTCCTTACGCAGGTATTGGTTTCGGTGTTGTTCTTTCTGATCCTCAATCTGTGAAATTCAGTCCGAATTTAGGGGTTTTGCAAAGCTTCCGTTTGAATGATAAAATAGATTTGACCATTGATGTTCGTGGTAATATCTATGGTGATGAATTCGACGGTGAGATCGGAGGAAGAAACTTTGAAGGTGCTATCTCGACAGCAGTAGGTGTTAAATACAACATCAATAAATAAGAAATAGATTCACTAACTATTATACCCTAGGCCTTGTTATCTAAGATAGCAAGGCCTTCTTTATGTAAGAATTGCCTTAAAATTGATCGTGCAAGATTTTCGAATGCTAGCGGAATACCTTACATTGCGATATTTTTATATAATACGATATGGTAAGTAATAAATGGTGCCTATTGGCATTGGTGATAAGTCTGGGATTTTGGACATCCTGCCAGCAGGAACAGAAAAAACAAGAAGCAACAACAACGCCTACTGCGCAGGGCGGAAATTATGCAGCTCCAAAACCGCCAGCGAACATTACTGGAGAAGAAGCAAAGATCAATTACGTGTTTACCCATTTCTGGGATAACTTCAATTTTCAGGATACCGCCAAGATCCTCAATACGGGTTATGGCGAACAGGCTATTGTCGATTATATCGGCCATTTCCCATTGGTTAAGGCTGATACCTTAAGAGAAGGGATAGAGCAGGTATTCGATGCCGCGAAAATCGAACCTTCCGTATTCAACTTTTTTAAATTTCAATTTGAGAATTATCTGGCTCATCCCAATTCGCCCATGCGCAGTGACCAGTATTATGAAACTGTTCTGAATTATTTGATCGGTTCGGAAAAAGTTTCGGCCGATGAGAAAACAAAATATCAGACATTGCTTCCGATCCTGCAAAAAAATAAGCCAGGAAAAACTGCGACGGATTTTGCCTATACCACAACTGCAGGTACCACCGGCACCTTAAAAACCTTGGAGGCACCTTTCACGATGTTGTTCTTCTATGAACCGGGATGCAGCAGCTGTGAGGAAGCCATTGCTGAAATGAAAAGTAATCTTGGTCTGAATTCCGTAATTGAAAATGGCGGATTGAAAATCCTGGCCATCTATCCGGATGGAAATGAGGAGATCTGGAAGGACTATCAAAATCAAATCCCCAACAATTGGATCAATGCGATCGATAAAGATCAGGTGATCGTGACGAAAAACCTATACATGATCAAAGCAACCCCTACGATCTATTTGTTGGACAAGGACAAAAAGGTAATCTTAAAGGATAGCTATCTGCCACAAGTTTACGGCTATTTTCAAAGCCTATAAAATTATTCACTTCTGATACCAAAGATATGGGCGACTTTCAAGTCGCCTTTTTTTATATGCATAGGTTGAGGTTTCTCTTTTTGATGCTCAGTATATAAATTGTAGATGATTCCTTTAACCCTGTATATGGTTTGTCTGTAGAAATGTGTGGCCTATATCAGGTTAAGTATAGACCTTTATTTAAACAAATATTCAACACAATTTTTATTTACAGAAACATGAAAACTAAACAGATTTACGTAGTTATGCTATTTGTTTCACTTTTCTTTATCGGTTGTATGGGCGAGAAGGGGGACGTGACGAAGGATCCGAAATATGCCCATATCGCAAACAACATCTTTAAGACAGTGAAGCCGGTTTATTATTATCGGTATACCCATTCCGACGGTAGCAAAACAGGCTACTTCCTGAGTACGGAAGCAAATATGCCAAACGGGGAACTGAAGTCCGAACTACCTATTGGCGGATTTGTAAAGATAGCCAAGGTCTTGGAGGTGCCACAGAAGGATGGTTCCGTGAAAGTTATGGTCAAGGGTGATGCATTTACCGATTTCAGTGCACAGACTATGGAATATATGGCCCTTTTTGAAGATATTAAACCTGCCTTGGAAATAAAATAATATGATTTTTATAGGTAGAACGGCGCCAATAGGCGCCGTTCTATTTTATTTACTGTAACAAAGTTGTTTTTTCATCTTACTTAATTAAAATTTAAAATGAATAAATTGGTTTTCATTTGAATATAGGCTACTTTTGGGCGTCCAATCGGATAGTTAGTTTATTAGTGCAGGAATTTCCTATTTATAGAATAGCCTTTTCCTTTTCATTTAAAATCACGTTTTATATGTTTAAGGCAGCATCTTTTTCTTACGACCAAACCAAAACAACATTTCCCATTTTAATCGCAATCTGTATTGCGCATTTAGCAAACGACCTGATCCAGGCCGTTATTCCAGCGTCTTACCCTTTACTGAAGGAAAACTTCCATTTAAGTTTCGGACAGATTGGTATTATTACCTTCTGCTTTCAGTTGGCATCCTCGTTACTGCAACCAGTCGTTGGTTCGTATACCGACAAACGGCCACAACCATACTCCCAGATCATTGGGATGTTGTTCAGCTTTGTGGGGATTATTGCCCTGGCTTATTCCAATAACTATTATTCAGTGTTATTCGCCGTGATCATGGTGGGGATCGGATCTTCTATCTTTCATCCTGAATCTTCGCGGGTGGCCTATCTTTCATCGGGCGGGAAGCGCAGTCTTGCGCAATCCATCTTTCAGATCGGCGGTAATACGGGTACGGCACTAGCACCATTGCTGATGGCTTGGTTTGTCCTGCCCCATGGGCAAAGAGCAATCCTTTGGTTTCTGTTGGTCGCTGTGGTTGCTCAATTGGTTCTGGCTTATATCGCCAGTTGGTACAAAAAGGTGTTGTTTGTCATGAATGGACAAGCAAAAAGAGCCATTAAATTACCGGATCTCTCGCCGACAAGAATCAATATGGCCATTGTTATCCTCTTGTTGTTGATCTTTTCAAAATACGTTTATATTGCCAGTATAACCAGTTATTTACAGTTTTACATGATGGACAAATTTGCCATAACAGATATCCAAGCGCAGGTTTATCTATTTTATTTTCTGATAGCCGTGGCGTTAGGGACTTTATTCGGTGGATTTTTGGGGGATGTCATCGGTCGAAAATATATCATCTGGTTTTCGGTTTTGGGCTGTGCACCTTTTACCTTATTGCTGCCCTTCGCCAGTTTGTTCTGGACTGGGGTTTTAATTTCCATCATTGGATTGATTATGGCATCCGCATTTCCTTCCATCCTGGTATACGCTCAAGAGCTATTGCCGAAAAAAATTGGAATGGTATCTGGGTTATTCTATGGATTTGCATTTGGAATGGGTGGGTTAGGTGCTGCAATTTTGGGATGGTTTGCGGATCAGACTTCCCTGGAAACTATATATGCAGTATGTTCTTATCTGCCATTAATGGGCGTTATTGCCTATTTCCTGCCCAATATGAAAAAGATACAGTATAAGGAAGGTTAGGTTAGACTTTGCGTTGGACTATCCAAACGGTTGCACCTCCACAGGATTGATCTTCCATTTCATGAGTTAGGATGGTAAAACCATTATGCTGTAATAACTCTTGATATTCTTGTGTAGAAAAAGACGCATGGAACAATTGTTCGCCTCCATTTTCACCCCACGCTTCGCCGCGTTCATGTCCAGAAGTAAATAGCAGGATGCCATTTGGAGTAAGGTGTTCGCGAAACCGGCTAAACATATTTTCCTGATCCTCCAATGGAAGATGGAAAAAGCTATGCCAAGCAATGATGGCATCAAACTGACGATCCAGTTGAAGTTCGCGCATGTCCATATGCAGGAATTCATGTTCTGGAAAGTTCTTGCGTGCTATTGCCAACATGGCTGCAGAAGCATCTAGGCCAAAGATAGGGTAGTTTCTTTCCGCAAAATAGCGGAAAATCGGTTCCCCGGTACCACAGCCAACATCCAATATGCTGGCCGTGTCGGGTAATGTCGAGATGAGGTAATCCAAATATTTCTTTTCCACCAGCTGTTGGCCACGATGTTGATCGAACCATTCTGCGATGCGATCATATACCTTGAATACATTCCTTCTTTCCATGTTCAATGCTATTATTTGAATGTCAGGTTGATCTTTTTATAACCCAGACCTTCAATCAATGGACGCAATACGTGAAGTGCGTTGTTTTCTGTCTGCTTGAGTATGTCTGATTTTTTAACCTGGTTGGTGATCTCCGTTTCTGCAGCTTTGAAAGCTTCATCAACTAAAGTTGCCTCCCGGAAGAAGGCCATTTTCGTATCG
Organism: Sphingobacterium lactis; assembly: GCF_011046555.1. NCBI lineage: Bacteria > Pseudomonadati > Bacteroidota > Sphingobacteriia > Sphingobacteriales > Sphingobacteriaceae > Sphingobacterium > Sphingobacterium lactis. The sequence continues at coordinate 2,925,042 of NZ_CP049246.1, read as the reverse complement.
TAGACCTTAGAGCTCTTATGATCGATCTTTACATAGCAGATCTCTGCACGTGGGAGTGTGATCTGAACGGAATCGTCCATCACGTTGACATCTTCAGCTTTTAGTTTTCCCAAATCAATACAGCCCACAGCATCCGCTTTGATGATCAATAGGACACTCGCATCCGGCAGGTAGGCCGTCATGTTCTTATGTTCAACCACATCACTATATCTATACTTCACCAATTCCAATTTCCCCATTGCCTCAATTTTTTCAACCAGGACCTGGTGGTTGGTTTCTTTGGTAGGGGCGGGTTTGAATCTATCCCATACAAATACGGCTATACCGATCAATAAAACAAGTACAACCAATACTTTAAGTAATTTTGTCATAACCAGCATTTCTCAAATTATAGACCATCTTTACTATATTCTGTCAACTTATTGTAATGCTAACATAATGAGTACATTAGTAACCGATTATTTACAATATGGTTAAGTAAATCTTATCTACCTGACATTTTGTACCATCTACATTTTATATATCTCGGTGTTTTCGCAAAAAAAATCCTCCTAAAATTACCTACTTTTATTTAAAAGTCTTGCTAACTGATGATTAGAAGTTTACATTCGAAACTTAAAAATCCGCTAGGGGTAATATTCCTAGTCATTGGATTTTTTTGTTCTTTTCCCGAGGTCTATGCACAGACCTATTACACCGTGGACAATCTGCCCAGTCCCAAGGTTGCGGGCCAAAACTTTTATGTAACGGATCCAGATCATATCCTGAGTTCTGGAACGGTTGAGGAATTGAATGCCATATCCACAGATATTGAAGCCCACACGCAAGCGGAATTTGCGATAGCTATTGTTCGCGATTACACCGGCGACGACGATTTTCAATTTGCCTTTGACCTTTTCCGGGAATGGGGAATCGGTAAAAAAGAAAGTAACAATGGGTTGTTGCTTTTCATAGCGGTGGATCGAAGAGAATACAGGTTCATTTCGGGATATGGAATGGAAGCTATCTTTCCGGATGCTTATCTCAAAAGAATTGGCGAAAAATACCTTGTTGAGAATTTTAGAAACAACGATTATGACCGCGGGGTTTTAGAGGCCAGTAAATTTATACAGCATATCTTAAAATCCCCAGATGCACATGAAGAGCTCAAACGGCAAATGCCTGAAGCCATTCCATTCTTTAGTTTTGAAAATCCCATTTTGAAGAACAGTTTGCTGGTCATCGGTTTTTTTTTGCTCATTTACCTGTATATTCATTTTTCCAGTAAGTCCTTGATAAAAAGGAAGCGAAGTACAAATCCTATTGCCCCTGTTTTTTATGGGATGGGATGTATGGTGCTCTTGATGTTCATTACCGTTTTCATTTTTGCTTTCGTCTTCAATAATATTCATCAAGTCTATCAGGTTAAGCATCTCCCATATTTCTTAATGGTATTGGGATCGGTCATCATTGCGATGAAGATCACGACTAATAGCGCTTCAATTTTTAAAAGTTATACCGATGAACAAGAACGAATGGCTGCACGGAAGGAGTTCATGAAACGCAATGGAATCCTGTTGCTGCTTGCTCCCATAGCCATTTATGAATTTTTCAGCTTGTCTAATTATCTCCGTAAAAATAAAAATCGCTTTGTTCCACCCGATGATTCCGGCAATTGGGAACGGATGGTCCGAACCACTAATAAAAAAGAAACAGCAACGTACCTCAGTCCTGGTCAGGTCAAGGAGGAGAAAATAGGTGCATTGAAATACGAGGTTTGGAAAGATACCCGTACCGGTAAATTCAAGTATATCCCGTGGGATCTAAATAAGGATTATACGGTCTGCCCATCTTGCGGATATACAACATTAGAGATCGATGTCACGAAGACCTTGAAGCGAGCAACTTACAAGTCGACAGGTGTAGGGGAAAAGGGGGATAAATGCCAAAACTGCTCTTATTACCAATTTAAGGAAGAGTTTGTTATTCCAAAGAAAACTCGGAGTTCCAGCAGCTCGTCTAGTGGAGGCGGCGGAAGCAGCTCTTCTTCGGGTGGAGGAAGCTTTGGTGGAGGATCTTCTGGTGGAGGTGGTGCCGGCGGTCGGTGGTAACCTTTTGAAAAACATGATTTTTATTTATATTCAGGCATGTTAAGAATCGCTGTATTAGGTTTAGTCCTGTTGGTGCTGGGTTGTCAACAAAGAGAAAAAGTTCAGGAACGTCTTCCTGTACCCGTAAAGGATTCCGTCGCTATGGGTTTTGATTCCTTGGTGTTCGAAAATGACACCATGAAGATTTTCAAAATTGACTCCCCACAATATCTTTTACGTGCGAACCTGATCAAAGCTAAAGAGGATACCCTACGCTATATTTCGGACTTCCAGACCGTCAAAAAACTACTCCGCGATCGGGTAACATTTGGAACGTATGATTATGATGCAGATTCCATGATTTTTGACGAACGAGGACAGCAAATTGCCCTGGTCAGATTCAACACAGGAGACACCATGAGCTACCATAGGCAACCCGCATTCACGGAAATCGGTTTTATTTCCTATTACCCTACGGAAGAAGTTCTCGTTATGGAAGGCGGGCATACTTCAGATTATACCATTAACTTAAAAACGGGAACAGTGGGGGCTGAATTAGCAGGCAACCCACTATATATCGTTCGCTCTCCCAAAGGGACGTTCCAATTGACAGGGTGGTTTCCAGGTCAGGAATGCTCTAGCTATTTGCTCCAGAAGAATAATGGCGATTCCTATGTTTTTTACAGTACTTTCCCCGATAGTGTAACAGACTATGGTTTCGATTTCTGTCACATGATCGGTATTTATTGGGTAAGTGAGCACGAATTCTATTTCCGGAATACCTTTTTTTCAGCTACCCCCGATAATCGCCTTGGCTATTTTAAGGTAGTGATCAAATAGAGTCCAAGGATAGTTTTTGATTTCGAAAAAGCATATAGGGCTGATGGATTGCATAATACCAAATGGCACCGAGGAAATAACACAATGCATCAATGGGGTCTGCGGTATTATAAGTGGTATAGATGGGGCAAAGGACTTCAAAGATCACTGTTGTTAATCCTGCCATTACCAATAACTGTCCGAGTGGGATTTTGTAATCAGCAGGCAGTTGAATCAGGAAATAACCCACTACATAGGCAACATGGGCGATCAATGGAACAAAGACAAAATCAGTCAACCAATTGTTTAGATAAGGGATGATGGTACCTTGGTTTCTTGTGTATCGAATGATGATCCAGGATAGGGCATAGAACCAAATAAATGGATTATTCAAGAAGAGATTTAATGCGCGAAGGAAACGGCGATTAACATGGCGATCATTCCACATGACATAAAGATTAAAAACATGGCCCAACTGATTTTCTTTTTCCTGCGTTGCCCCGGGCTATCATCCGGGTGCTCGGGAAATAGGGTATCCTTAATTTCGAATAACTGTCGTTCGAACCAATTTTTACCTTGTTTTGCCATTTTGATGCGATTTGTCCAAAGATAGCTAATATTTTCATATTTAGAACAAATGTTCTAAATTAGGGTCGTGAATAAGAAACAGCAGATCATAGAGACATCCATTGCCGTATTCAATGAGATGGGAATAAGGAACACAACGACACGGCATATCGCTGACCGGATGGGTATGAGTGCTGGAAATCTACACTACCATTTCAAGCATACTGAGGATATTATTCTACAGATCTTTCAACAACTCATTCAGGAATTTGACGAAATGATGAAGGTCGAGCATCCAGGTCCGTGGACTTTGAAGATTCTTGAGGACAGCCTCGCCAAAAGTTTTGCGATTCAGCAGCGATATAAATTTGTATTCATCAATTTTGTCGAACTCGGTAAATGGATCCCGCAAATTGCGGAAAGCTATCGCGAAAATATCCAGAAAAGGCAAATTCAGTTCCGCCGGATGATCGTACAACTTCAAGAGGATGGGACAATCGCTGCCTCACTTTCTTCTGAAGAGCTGGAAATCCTTGTCAATCAGATTTTTATTCTTGCTGATTTTTGGATTTCTTTTAATGAATTGGTGAATCAATTAACTGGCCAATCGGCAGTTGATCACTATCAGGCCATCTTTTTACGCCTTTTGCAACCTTATATAGCAACAGGCGCTAAAGGTTAATGAGAAAGTGGCCGATATCAATTTTAGAAGTAGTTTCCATCAGGGAAAACTATCGTAAAATTTCGTTGTTTTATAGTAAAGGGATAAAGCAATCCCTTTGATTAGAAACATTTTAAAAATTGATATTATGGCATTACAAGAGATTATTGACAGACTGACAGAGAAACACGAATCCCCAAGTATCAGCATTTCATTCAATACGTATGTGACCAATCCAGATCGCGAGAAAAATGCAATTACGCTCAAGAACTTGATCAAGGAGGCAGAGAATCGAATTGTTGAGGAGTTTGGGAAACGCGATGCTGCCGAGGTACTTGAGAAATTGGCTAATTTGCCTGATACTGTTGCTGATCATCAATTATCCAAAAGCTTACATATATTTATTTCCAAGGATACCGAAGAACTGGTAAGTTCACCATGGGAAGTGGAGAATGAGTCGGTTTCCATAGATGATTCCTTTGCTCTTCGTCCCTTGATTAAAGCAATGAATAGGACCAAGGATTACATGATCCTAACGGTAGCTCAGGGTGGTGCACATTTATATGAAGCCCTGAATGATACCATTTCCAAGGAAATAGTAAATGATGATTTTCCTTTTGATGCAAATCCACTGGAAGTCTCCGGATCCGATGCGAACAAGATTGAAAATCGATTAAAGGAATATTTCAATCAGATCGATAAAGCAGCGGTTGCCGTTCATAACGAAAATAAATTGGACGTGGTGGTTATAGCGACGGAACCCAATTATGCCATGCTGATGGAGGTTGCGGATGTACCTAAAATGTACGTGGCACACCAAACAAAGAATTACGACCAATCGGAGGCAGACAAGATGGCCAAAGACGCTTACGAATCCATTGAAAACCTGCAGAAGGAAGAACGTACTGCTGCCATCGGTGAATTGAAGCAAGCTGTATCTTCCGGTCAGGTGTTGACGGATCTGCAAGATATCTATCAAGCCGCTATAGATGGTCGTGGGGAGTTGCTCATTACCCTTCAGGATTTTGAACAGCCTGTTAAAATGACTTCAGACCGTACCTTTGACCTGGCAGATGATGCCAAGGAAGCAGGTGTTGTCGATGATATCGTTTCAACGATTGCCTGGAATGTCATTTCCAAGGGAGGAAGGTCGTATTTCACTGCACAAGAAGAATTGGAGGATTTAGGTAAAATCGTACTGAAGGTACGGTATTAATACCAGATCCACTTACAGCACATAGTAAATGGAAAAGCACGATCATTGGATCGTGCTTTTTTATTTAGTTGCCAATTTGATGGCTGTACAGTTTTTGATGGATTTCCCTGAGTTTTTCTGCTGGGATTTTTATGACCTTGCGGTCATAGGTCATTAATCCATTGGTTTCTATCTCCACATCTGTTGTCTGGGTATACACACCTGCGGATAAGCCCAACGAAATAAGGTTGTTTAGGTCACTGATCAATCCCTCATATCTTTTGGTGAGTTCCTCCTTGTTTTTAAAGGATTGATAGCCCCAATTGTCTTTTTGTTGCCAGGTGTGACCTTCAACAGGGAGTCCCAGTCCGCCGAATTCACCGAGCGCCAGAACATAATTGTTGCCAAATAATTCCGGACTTGGCATAGCAGCATCTGGGTAATTGTGGATATCGAAGATATGCCCCGGTGCCGTGAAATTACCTCCCGACGCTCCATTCACCAAACGTGAAGGATCCTGCTTCGTGGTCCAATCTACGATCTCCTTAGACTTGAACTGCCCCCAAGCTTCATTGAATGGCACCCAGATGACGATGGAAGGAAAGTTATGCAGCGTTTCCATAATGGCCTTCCATTCCTTTCTGTAAATGGCTTCCGACTCCGGCGTACGATCCTTATCGTGTTTGCCAAAACGGATCTTACCCGGATTCATGTCCCAGATATTGCCATCCAGATCTCCACTAGGCATATCCTGCCAAACCATTACGCCAATACTATCGCAATGCTTATACCAACGGGCTGGTTCCACCTTGATGTGCTTCCGGATCATATTGAAGCCCATTTCTTTCGTTTTCTCGATATCGAATCGTAAGGCCTCATCCGAAGGAGCGGTATGCAGACCATCTGGCCACCATCCCTGGTCCAAAGGCCCATAATGAAAAACAAACTTGTCGTTCAGGAACATGCGTTGAATACCTTTCTCATCTTTTTTTACCGATATCTTCCGCATGGCGAAATAACTGTCCGCTTCATCGATAACCTTTCCATTCCTGGATATTTTTACCTTGAGGTCGTAGAGTTTGGGATTGTCTGGCGACCAAAGGGTAGGTGCTTGCAAAGGCAATGCTGCTGCTTCGCCCGGTGCTGTGGTAATTTCACTAATTTTATTTCCCTGATCATACGCCTCAAAAATAACGCGATCATTAGCTCTCGCACCTTTTACCTCCGCACTAACCTGTAGCGAAGATCGGTCAACATCCGGCGTGTGCTTACTCGCTTGGATGTAAGTTTCAGGTACGGATTCCAACCAGACCGTCTGCCAAATCCCGGAAACCGGCGTGTACCAGATACCATGAGGATTGTTTATCTGTTTTCCGCGAGGTTGTGGACCATCGGATGTGGGGTCCCATACGCGTATGGTAATTTCCTGTTTATTCCCTTTTTGCAATGCTTCCGTAATATCGAACGTGAATGGATCGAATCCACCTTGATGTTCACCAACATGTTTCCCATTGACATAGACATCACATTCCCAATCGACAGCACCAAAATGCAACAGTACTTTGCCTTTCTGAACTTTTTTCTCCAATGCAAGTGTTCTATGATACCAAAGTGCATCGTCCTTCGTGATGCGCTTGCCAACGCCAGACAATGCAGACTCAATGGCAAAGGGAACCAATATATCACCTTGCCATGCTGTTGGCAATTGCTCTTGATCTTTCTTGGTCACTTGGTATTTCCATAGGCCATTCAAATTCTGCCAATTATTCTTCCGTTCCAGCTGTGGACGTGGATACTCTTGGTGAACATTTTGGGGGCTCACATTTTCAGCCCATGTCGTTAGGATTTTGTCCTTTACGGGAGCCCATTGCTGCGCATGTAGCGAAGAAAAGGATGCTGCAAATAAGCAGGCAAGGGCAATGTTTTTTTTAATCATAGGGTTATGTTTTGTATTTGCTTAGGTTGATATGCGATTTTAGGACGCATCCTTAAATATAAAAAACATTTTAGGAACGGTTTGTAATAATATTAGTTACAATAACCGTTGATTGGTTTAAATATAAATTTGTAGACCATCATTAATTGGCGCAAAATATTCACGACAGCCTCATTTAATCGTGGGTGTTCTTGTATGCCATAACTTCTTAACATACATCAATGCGTGGGGTATCAAAATTAGCCACATTTGTATAAGCAATTAAACAAATGGCTTACTTAGATGTACTAAAAGAAAGGAATTGATAAAAATGAACAACAATGTATTAGGATTACACCATATCACCGCGATAGCGAATTTAGCGCAGCGCAATTATGATTTTTATACCAAAGTATTTGGGTTACGGTTGGTTAAAAAAACAGTGAATTTTGATGACCCCGGAACATACCACTTTTACTACGGTGATGAAAAGGGCAATGCAGGTACCATCCTGACTTTCTTTCCATGGGAAGGTATCGGCAAGGGTAGGACAGGCGTAGGCATGGCCACCGAGATCGCTTATGCAGTACCAGCTGGCAGTGAGGAATTCTGGAAAGAACGATTTGGACAGCACAATGTCCTGACCGGTGAGGCCGTAGAACGATTCGGTGAGATCTATTATCCGTTTTTAGATCCTGATGGTTTGAATCTTTCGCTCGTGGTTCCGAAAAATGAAGATAATCGATCAGGTTGGACAACTCCTGAAGTTGCTGGAGAACAAGCGACCAAAGGATTTCACAATACGACCCTGACTTTACGGGACTTGGACCCAACTGCAAATGTGTTGACTGAGCTGTTGGATTACAAACAGGTTGCACAGGAAGGTAATCGCTATCGTTTTCAAAACCAGAATATCGGAACAGCAAATATCATTGATATTCTTGTCGACTCGAATGCCGGACGTGCAGTCAACACCGCTGGAACGAATCACCACATTGCTTTCCGGGTAAAGGATGATGCTGATCAGATGGCATTGCGTGAGAAAATCATGAGTGCGGGATTGCAAATTACACCACAGATTGATCGGGATTACTTCCACTCGCTGTACTTCCGCGAACCAGGAGGGGTGTTGTTTGAAATTGCCACTGAGAATCCTGGTTTTGATGTGGATGAGCCTTTAACAGCATTGGGAACTTCATTGAAGTTGCCAAAACAATATGAAGGCCATCGCGATGAAATCGAAAAGGTATTGCCTGTTTTAAAATAGAATAATTATTTGCGGTACGGTGTACTTGAGTCAAGTGCACTGCACCCCTTTAAACACAGAAGGAACACAATTATGTCAAATTCAAAAATATACCAAGGTGGTAACTTAGAGAACCCATCGAAAGCATTGATAATGATCCATGGGAGAGGAGGTTCCGCACAGGATATTATGGGACTATCCCAGTATCTGCAGGTTGATGATTTCATGTTGATCGGACCGGAGGCCAACCAAAATACATGGTACCCACATTCCTTTATGGCGGAAATTGCTTCCAATCAACCCAAATTGGATGAAGCGTTAGCATTGATTGCTGAAGCAGTTGAACTAGCAAAGGATAAAGGTATCGCTGAAGACCATATTTATCTGTTAGGTTTTTCGCAGGGAGCTTGTCTTACCTTGGAATACGCTACGCGAAATGCGACACGCTATGGCGGCTTGATCGCCTTTACTGGAGGGTTGATCGGTGATCAGATCTATCCGGAACATTATCAGGGAGATTTCTCGGGAACTCCCGTATTTATCGGAACGAGTGATCCTGACTTTCATGTTCCCGTTAAGCGTGTACAGGAAAGTACCAAACAGCTCTCCAGCATGGGAGCGGATGTGATCGAGAAAATTTATCCAGAGATGGGACATACCATTACACAGGATGAGATTGAGATCGTCAATGAAAAGATTTTCAAATAGTATTCTAACGCTAGCTTTAATATGAAGAAAGCCCCCTTTGCAGCTGCATTGGGGGCTTCTTCACTTAATAGACTATAATTCACAAAAAACCTAAGTCTTGTTTATGGGCCTATCCCCAAGAGGAAAAGGCTTTCCCGAAGGAGCAGCTCAATGGCTAAATATAGCCACAAGCTGCCAATCGGTAGTTTTAGTCTAGTTCTTCTGCTTTCGCATGAGCTTATGCTGTAGCCTGATACGATACGGGCTCCAGGATCTCCTTTAATTTTGCAACCACTTCGTTTTCTAAGGCTTTCGTCTTTTCCGCTTTCATATAGATATAGATACCAATGGGTAGACTGACAAGTAAGAAAATCAATGCCATGTCTAGATTCGATTGTGTCCGGATAATCCCTGCCTCAGGAGTTGTTTTCAAAGCGACATTGCCCGTAATGGTAAAACCAGATTTTCGGACCTGAAGAGTACCAAAGGTCGTTTGCACCTTATATTCTGGGAATGCTTCCTTTAACTTTACGGTCAATTCGTCTTTATCGAAGGGTTTAAATTGAAGATTCTGCATAAGTCTATCCTTAATTTACAAATGAGTTATAGCTGCTTAAAACATTTTGCGCGCTTTGATCCAATGTTTCGATATTAGAGAGATCCGGAGTTTTGGATGCATCAAGTTCGCGTTGGACGATGCGCATTTTACCCAAGAAACTATTTACCTCATCGTTGAACCTCGTAAAACTGCTTTCTTTCGACTTACCTTCCGAAGGTAAATTGTCGGATTTATTTTCATTGTACAGTTTTTCGATATCAGCATAAGCTTTCTTGAAGGTTCCATTAAAAGCGTTGACATCATTGATGGAAAATGCACCATCAGTAATGCGCTGAACTTCATTCATGATTTTTTTGGAACGCATGATCTGGTCTTTGAAAGGATGGTCTGCAAGCACAACCTCCTCCGCTTTTTCAACTTGTGGAATGAGCTTGTCGTAAATTGAAGTTACGGCATCGCGGTTCTTTTTGATTTCAGCCTCGGAACGGGTCCTGAAGTCCTTCATTTTCGCACCTTTGTCCTCCTTATAATCCTCGGCACTGGTATATGCTTTGATTTCCTTGTCAATTTCTTTTAATGCCTTGAAACTTGCGTCCATATAATCCACCAACGGCTTGAATTCGGAACTGAAGCCATCCGGGTAAACAATACCATCCAGGTTGTTAATGGTAGGTACCACAGCGGTAATTGGAGAAATATTGAGACCATCTGGATTTGTCAATACATTCTGTACGTATCGATCCGTTTGGTCAAGGTTGCTTAGAAAATGTTGGATATAATTGCTGTGCGTATTGTCGGCTTTCACCAATTTGTTGTTAAAATCAACAATCTCTACGGCTTTATCCTTGGAGTTGGCTCCACCAAACAAGCCTCCTCCACTAGTTTCAGTGCCGTTTTTTTCAGCCTTATTATCCCCGCTATTGCAACTGGCCATTAAGGCGAGCATCAACATGCTCGAAATGTATAATTTGTTAATTTTCATTGTGATATAGTTTATTAGTGAATGTGAATTTTCATTATTTAATGAACGCGAAGCTCTTTTCTGCAATTTGTCCAATGATTGGTAGCGGTTTCATCACGCCATTGGAAGCATTGATCGCACCCAAGATTAATAATATCAGTGAGATCAATCCTAAATAGCCTATAAAGTAAATGCCAGTAACCATGATCAAGATATTAAGGACAATACCCAGTATAAAACCAAATATGAATACGGCAAGTCCCTGTCTGAGGTGGTACTTTAGAAAATCATCCGCTGTATCCTTTCCTGAGAAATAAGATATTAACCAACCAATAATGGTAATGTATGCTACGATTGCTAAGGTTTTGTTGTTCATGTTTTTTAAATTATGTGGTTTATTATTCGTTTATATTTGCTAATCCAAAGTTTTTAATAACCGCCGGAAAACACAATTAAATATAATCTACAATCCACCTACATCAAAAAAATGACGTATATACAATGTCTCTACAGAAGATTGTAAAATATTGATTTATAGGTTTGTATATTTATTTAACTTCCCTGTTTACCGTGTCGAAATTCTTGAGCTATAGGTAGGGTTGAAGCGCTATGTAAAAGTACATTCGATGAAATAGCTGGTTTCACCTGCTATATGAAATCGGCGAGAAGGAGAAGAAGATGGGCGTGGATCACCTAGCGCTTTAATAAAATTATCTCTTTTATAATGAGGTAGTTTTACTGTATTTCAAAATAATGTTAAATTAAAGTTGGCAGATATGGGTAAAAATCCTACCTTTGCATCACTTCAAACAACGAAGGGTTCTGGTAAAACAAGAACAACGATTCCGTAGCTCAGCTGGTAGAGCAATACACTTTTAATGTATGGGTCCTGGGTTCGAATCCCAGCGGGATCACAAAAAAAGCAACTCCAAAAGAGTTGCTTTTTTTGTGCCCTATAGGGTCGAACAGCAGGGTCGGGAAGGGTTCGATTCGGAGAAGGCTCATGGTTAGCGTGCGGGAATCGCGGAGCTGAGCCAATCCCAGCGGGATCACAAAAAAAAGCAACTCCAAAAGAGTTGCTTTTTTTTGTGCCCTATAGGGTCGAACAGAAGGGTCGGGAAGGGTTCGATTCGGAGAAGGCTCATGGATAGCGTGCGGGAATCGCGGGGCTGAGCCAATCCCAGCGGGATCACAAAAGGCATCATACCGAAATTTTGGGGGGTAATAAATTTTAACCATACAATCGCTTGTTCATATTCAAAAGGTTAAATGAAAAACTTACTGCTCTTTACATCAAAACTTATAATTTTTTTGGAAATATTTTCATGAGATGGCACGGAGTCATGGAAGATTTATCACATTAAAAATTAAACGATACTTATATTTGGACAATGTTTGTCATAGGCGAACATCACTTTGCACTCATATCCTTAATACTATATTACAAATTCTTTTTTCGAATGATTTTCAAAGGATTGCTGATTTATAAACTCCTTGAATTTTATCTTATTTCTCAATCTTCATTTGAAATATAAATGGTTGTCGAAATCCTACTTGTAATGTAATATTTTTATTTCATGAAAACAACTGATAAATTTAAATGTCAACGAGATATGAAAAAAAAATAGTATTTATCATAAACCAAGGAATACTGATCTTCTTATTGCTCTAATCCATGAATCAAATTTCCTCCAACTACTTAAGGGAAGATATTACGATTCGTTAATTGATTAACTAATACGAATTGCAGCAATTTAACATGATGAAAATTCATCATTTACTCTTCCGACTATTAAAAAGATTTCAGAAGCCTTGAACGAAAAAAGAATTCCCTCTTGGTTGTCTAAAATTGTAGAAGACTAGATTGAACTGAACAATGAAAAACCTGAACTTTTTAATCATTATAATTCAAATTTTAAATATTTGTTTTATGCACATGATGAATATAACGACTCATCAATAAGTTATTACATTTGGACTAGCATGATGTTAAGAGAGGGGGAGCATATAAAATGGATCGTTTTATTTTCAAAAATTTAAAGGCATTGGCAAAAATTGTAAATGGATTTTTAATATCCATGAAATCTAATAAAGCAAATTGGATAGAAATGATTTCAATTTACGATCATTCAAATGGGTATACTTTGAAGTATACCAAAAAACGTTCAGACTACACCCTAGAGAAAAAAAGTATCCCTGGAGGATACTTTAAAGCTCGATTGCGCAGCATGAAGGGCGAAAAAGTAGGGCTTGCCCAATTTCCGCTTGCTCAATTGACTCGTCCTAGAATAAGTTTACTCAATTGACTCTTCCTACAATAAGTTTACATATTTCTGTTAAAATTTATCAAAACGATTTTTTTAATTGCAAAAAAGAGATAGCAGATTACCAACAAAAAATTGCAATAAAGTCTGGATTGGAGAAACTTTTGTATATTAGCTTTTGTAAAGCCAGCTGTTATCAGCCATATTATGATAATCCACTAAAAAACAAAGAAGCATCCTTGAAATTCAACATATTGCTTAAATATTAAACATGAAAAAATTTTCAGATTGGTAAAATATGAATTTAGATAAAGCTTTTAATAAAATTTTATCGTTTTTAAGACCACCAATCGAAAGATGGATTGTACGTTCTATTATTGGCGCAGGCATTATATTAATTACAAACGGTTTACAAGGATTTTCATGGATAATTGAGTTATTTTTACATATACTAGAGATTGAAAGTAAAAAAAGATTAAGTGAAAACTATTCAATTGATACTATAAACTGGACTTCAATTATTTTTGGACTTCTACTGATAGCATTTGGGATTTTACTACATTCATTTTACAAGAAAGCTGAAGCAAAATCTAACAAACCCAAAAAAATATTTATAGCAATAATTCATAAATCAATTGATGATTATATCAAGCCTATTTATTCAAAATTAGATAATTTTTCATCAGATGAGTTTCAAATTCATGAAATTGAAATTGACCAAACTATGATTTACAAAAATGGAACTTTAGAATATCCTGAAGCATCTATATTATACCAAAATGATATTTTATCAAGAATAAAAGCTCTTACAGATAATTATCGTGATTTTGAAATAGCCTATTTTGGTTTGGCTCACATTCCATTAGTATGGGATTTAGGTAATACAATTGCTGACAAGTTTGAAATTAGTTATTACGAGTACAATAGAAGTTTATCGAGGTGGTCTAAATTGGAAAGAGTTAATAATGAAACTATCAATTTTTATACAGTAGATAAACTAAATTCAAAAAACGAAAGTAGAAATGGAATTATAAAAATTGAAATTAGCTATGAAATTGAAAATACAGAAATTTTTCAAGTAGTGGAAAATCACAAGTATTTTACAACTATAAAATTAAACTCAACTGCCTTAGATAGTATAAAATATTTGAATCAAATTGACTCATTATCAATGACATTTAGGAATGAACTGGATAGACTTATTAATGATTCAAATATAGAATATATACACATTTTTTACGCTGGTCCGGTTTCACTTGGATTATCATTAAGTAGGAAGATTAGTAAAAGAACAGATCCTAATATTATAGTTTACAATTACACAAGAAATTCTATTCCTAAATACAAGTGGGCGCTTTTAATGTCTAATAATAATTCTGAAATTTTAAAATTTTAATGTTCAATTATAATTCAAAACTTAATCAATTTTATAACAATCGAGTTAGATTAAAGGATATTGATAAGACTTTAATTCGTGATTATAAAAACAAAAATATACAGCGAATAATTAAAGGAATTGAGAAAATAAATAAAGAGGAAAATAAATTATTTCCAATTCCTTCTTTCATAGAACAAGGAAGTATTGCTATGAATACAACAAATCAATCTGAAGATAAAGATTATGATATTGATGTAGCTGTTATATTTCCGACAGATTCCATTTCCAATAATCCATTAGACGCTAGAAAATTAATTGCTAAAGCAATTAATAAAAACAATGCTAACTTCAGTAAACCTGCCGAAGCAAGAACTAATGCAGTCACTGTATGGTACACTGAGGGATATCATGTTGACTTTGCAATCTACAGAACATTTGAAGAATTTAATCAAACTAAATTTGAACATGCTAGCACTGAATGGTTGGATCGTAATCCCAAAGCAATAACTGAGTGGTTTATTGAAAGAGTTTCTACATTAAGTCCTAATGGATTTTTTACTAACGTTGAAAAGGCTCAATTACGAAAAATTGTTCGTCTTCTAAAAAGATTTTGTAAATCTAGGCTTAACTGGAACTTACCTGGTGGCTTCATTTTATCTATACTTGCAATTGAATGCTATTCTCCTAATTCAACAAGAGATGATATTTCATTTATTGAAACATTATCAAATATCTGTAATAGATTAAAATATAATAGGACAATATATAACCCAATAAGGGCACAAATTGAACTTACTTCTAAAAAAAGTTTGCAACATCAAATAACTAGATTAAGTGAAAAATTAGATAGGTTTGTCTCAAAATCTGAAGTTCTATATAAAAATGATTGTACTGAGAAAAAAGCAACTGAATTTTATAATTGGGTCTTTAATATACAAGAAGAAGCAAAAAACTTCAGTAGTATCAAAGAACAATCATTAATTGAAAATAGTTCGATTTCAGTTTCTGTTCATAGAGATAAATCGTTAGGTCCCATATTATCAAATATACCTAAACAACTTAGAGTACATAAAAAATTATGGCTTAGATTTACGTTAAATACTAAAATTTCACCTCCATTTGATGTAAAATGGATAGTCGAAAATGATGGAGATGAAGCTAGAGCAATTCCTGACCTTGGACATGAAACATGGGAATATAATTGCAATAGACAAATAAATTTTCATTGGGAGAGAGCTGCTTATAAAGGAATACATAAATTAAAAGCTGAAATTTATAAGAATAATATTAAGGTTGATTCTCAAAATTTTGAAGTTCGAATCATAAAATAAACACTACACACAACATCTTATTGGCGAAATGGCGGTTTAAGCGGGAAATTAAAATTTTCTCCTTATTTTGTTGCAATAGCCTTTTATATTTCCTTTTTTCATAAATTTAGAAAATAATAAAAGACTGTTGCTTAGCTTAGTGCAAAATCGAAAGTTTTGGCTTTCTAATCCGCCACTATCGCCAATACACGGCCCGTTATATGCCTTTAAATTACGAACAAGAACAATGACCGAATTAGCTAATAATATTTACGAAATTATTAAAGATTATAGAAATCACGATGGTATAAATCTTACAACAGAGTATATTATTGATTGGGCAAACCAATTTGGAGAAGATGCTGAAATAGTATTAACTGAATTAAATAAAATTTTACCCGAAACATATGTATCAAGAAATAAGGCTAAACAGTATTTATTAAGTCATATAAAAGCCTATTTAAAACTTTATTCTTATACAAACGTCACTACTTTTTTAATTGATACACACTTTATAAATTGTCAATTGGCACATAAAAGTCAACCAGCAATTTTAAATTTATTGGAAGAAGTCTTAGAAGAAAACTTTCAAGAATCATATAAAAAATACTTAGAATACCCTAAAAAAAATTATATCTATTACGATGATGTTCTTGCATCTGGTAGTACAATTGGGAGACATTGCGTAGAATTCTTAACAGAAAAAGATGAGAAAGGAGTAACATTTGCACAAAAATTAGAAAGCAATGAGATAAACTTTTCTATTAGTGTATTTTGTGTTCATATTTGGGGCTACGAATTTCAAAAGTTCAGAATTTCAAAAACTCCTACACTTTCCGAAAAAATAACAAAAAAAATAAATTGGTTTTGGAATTACGAGGTTCAAAATCACGCTAAATTTAATAATCAATCATTAAATATTGCTAGACCAATTAAATTAGCTAACACTAAGATAAATAGTTATTTGGAAGGACTTGAAGCTACAAAATATGAAGATTATGCCTTTCGAAAAGTCAATACTCCACTCAAAGAAGTATTTTTTTCATCACCTGAAAATAGAATTAAATTTGAAAATATAATTACAGAAAAAGGAATCGATATAATAAAAATGATACAAGGTGAACTTAAGCCAAACATAAGGCCTTTAGGATTAATTAATCCTAATTATAAAATATTTGGATTAGGTACACATTTTTTTACTTGGAGAAATATTCCCAACAATTCTCCGTTAGTATATTGGTGGGAAGTAAATGGTCACGATTGGAAACCGTTATTTCCCGTTGCAAATAGAGGTTAAATAAAATTTATTTCATAATTTAGCAATATGGAAGCGAACATAAGAATATATAATTTTAAAGATATAATTACGTTTGCTAAAACAGATGGCAAATTCGGAGAATTATCAAATATGTCTCCAGGGTTTACGTTGTTCATAAATGAGGTTAATATTCAAAGTTCTGAAATATTATATCAAGCTTGTAAATTTTCATTATTTCCTAGCATTCAAGAAGAAATAATTAAAACACAAAATCCGATGGACGCAAAAAAAATTAGTCGAAGATACCAACAATATGTGCGCCAAGATTGGGAAAAAATAAAATTCAAGGTAATGAGATGGTGCCTTGAAATTAAACTTATTCAGAATTTTGATAAATTCTCTGAACTATTGTTATCTACTGATAATAAAATTATTGTGGAATTCTCTAAAAGAGATGATGTTTGGGGGGCTGTTCCAACTGAAAATAAAAATATTCTCGAAGGGAAAAATGCTTTAGGTAGATTACTAATGGAATTAAGATATAAAATTCAATCAGGTGAACTAAATGAAAATTCAGTAATTTATCCTCTAGCTGTCTCAGGATTTAATTTATATGATTATCCAATTGAAGAAATTAGAAATATAAATTATTTTATTAATGATTTGGACGAAATCTATGCATATTAACGGCATATAACATCGTATTGGTGAAATGGCTGTTTAAGGGAGAATTTGAATTTTCTCCTTTTTTGTCGCAACAGCCTTCTATATTTTCTTTTTTCATAAATTTAGAAAATAATAAAAGGCTGTAGCTAAGGTTAGTGCAAAATTGAAAGTTTTGGCTTTCTAATCCGCCACTATCGCCAATTAGCATCCTGTTATAAACACAATGCTATGAGAACCCTCCTATAAATATTGACCAAAAATTTTAACTTCTTTAATTTTTTTGAACAAAAAACTTTCAAAAAAAAAGCTTGCTATAGAATATTTCAACAAGGCATATGGAAAAATTTAAAAATCATTCCCCAAATCATTCCCCCTCAATTTACAAAATAACAAAACAACTGATTTTCAGTTGGTCTTGTTTTATTTAAGCAGAGAGGAAGGGATTCGAACCTCTATTATTTATTTAAATCAATTCAAAATGTAAAGCTTTTGAAATTAATAAATTTGATGAAAGTCATACAATACTAAAAAAGTTTAGAATTTTATTAAATTTGTTCTTGAAGTTCTTATATCTACTAAAACTACAGCCTTAACTGGTGCCTATAGAAAACATAAAAATTAACATATTGAAAATCAAAATGTTAAATATAATTATATTATCCCAGCGGGAACACAAAAAAAGCAACTCCAAAAGAGTTGCTTTATTTATTTTGTAATTGGAGTGTTGTTGTTATGCCGATCGCTTAAAGAGAAGGAAAAAAACAAAAATTTTCTTCTTCTACTTAAGGCAAATTGTTACTATTTTTTGAGTGATTATCTAATACGAATTGCAGTTCTTTTGACTTGGTGAAAATTTGTTTTTTGATTCCAACCATAGAAAAGATTCCTCTCTTGGTTTTCTAAGGTGTGAACAGAAATATCATTTCGATTTTACAATTTCAACTTCTTCGGGAACAATAAATAAAATCTGACATCCTGTTTCTGATCTAACTGAATGCTTATAGTTTTTAGGTGTAAAAAGATAATCACCTTTGATTAGTTTTGTTTCATTAAAATAGGCTTCACCTTCTAAAATAAATGCTTCTTCTCCACCGGGATGAATGTGTAATGGATACGATGCTCCTTCATCAAACTTCAAAATAAAAGTTGTTGGTCTTTTCTGTTCTTCATCATAGTGCAAGACTTTGTAAAAAATACCTCGTGTATCAACATTTTCCTCTACCAAGGGCTTCCAATCCATCGAGGAAGTATTCGCAACATATTTCATAAAACTATTTGATTCCATGATAATTCAATTTATTTCTATTAGACTTTTTTTAAGAATGCAACCCAAGGTTATTTCCTTCAAAGGTTATAATGTTGGTGCGTTCGTCAATCGTTATAGATTTTGAATAATTATTATTTTTAATTCATTCTAAATTCCAAATAATCAGCGAAATCCGCTGTAATAAATGTTACAAAAATTATACCTTAAAACTTCGATTTCTATTTAAACCTTATATGCAAATGGTTTTATAGTAACCGTTGGTTGTCCTAAGTCAGGATAGAAAACACATGAAGTTTAAAAGTTTTTGATTTGTTGAATTTATCTAACTTCCATTGATTTTATAATATTATCGTTGTCGACGATAATCAGCTCAAGCAAGAATATAAAATAAGCGATTATAGCATAGTTTGCTATTTTATGCTTTTTAAAGATAAACCATTTATAATCAACAAGGTATTTAGTTAATGATTCATTTATCCCATTTCATATAGTATGGACTGTCCAATCCTAAAAAAGCTATACACAAAAACAAAGTGTATGGAAACAATAGAAAGAGAGTTTGAGTTCGCTGAGCGGACCAGTAAGAAGCAGCCATTCGACAAGCGTTTGATCCTCCACATGCTGGATCAGATCGAACTTGGGGTCCCCCGCCGGGACCTGATGGAACAGTACGGTGTCTCCGAAGTGAGCCTGATCCGCTGGATGAAGAAGTTCGGGCGACAGCCCATTGGGGCAAAGCGGTATACCACCGAGCTGAAGCGTTCAGTGATCAGGGCGGTCCAGGACGGGATGAGCGCCTACCGGGCGGGGAACACCTTTGATATCTCCTGCGGTACGGTCTCCAGATGGGTCAGGGAATATAAGGGGAAAAATACCGAACTTAGTTCCCCAGAACCCGATGATATGGCCAACAAGAAACCCGTAGACCCCAAAGAGGCAGAGATCCTGGCCCTGAAGAAGGCCCTGGAATATGCAAACCTGAAGATCAGGGCATTGGATACCATGATCGATATTGCCGAGGAACAGCTCAAGATCGACATCAGAAAAAAGTCTGGTGCCAAGCGGTCGTAAAGATCAAACAGGAATCCCCAGCAATGGGGATCCGTTTGATCTGCGGACTGTTTGGCAAAACAAGGCATGCGTACTATGACCGCCAGTGGCGGGTGCAGGATGTCGGACTGAAGGACGAGATCATCCTGCAGCACGTGCTGCGGATACGCAGCGAACAGAAGAGGATCGGTACCCGGAAGCTGCTCCATATGCTCGCCGGCCCCCTGCAGGAACATGGGATCAGGATCGGCCGCGACTATCTCTTCGCCCTGATGAGGGAGCATTCCCTACAGATCAGGGTCAGGAAGAGGAAGGCGGTCACCACCGATTCGCGGCACTGGATGAAGAAGTACAGAAACCTGATAAAGGAACTTGCGGTCGAGCGCCCCGAGCAGGTCTGGGTAAGCGACATCACCTATGTACAGCTCAACCGGCGCTGGGGATATCTGAGCCTGGTCACCGATGCCTATTCCAGAAAGATAGTGGGCTGGGCGTTCAGGGGCGACCTCTCGGCACAGGGATGTATCGATGCCCTGCAGATGGCACTGCAGCAGAGGCAGTATCCGGGAAAGGGACTCATACACCACTCCGATCGGGGTTCGCAGTACTGTAGCAAAGGCTATGTGGATATCCTACGCACCAACGGGATCGGGGTCAGCATGACCGAGAACGGGGATCCCTATGAGAATGCGATAGCCGAACGGGTGAACGGCATACTGAAGGCGGAGTTTGACCTCTACGCATCACAGAGTGGCCTGAGGGAGACCACAAGAAAGATCAGGGAGAACATCAGGGTATACAACAACCTAAGGCCCCACGCGAGCTGTGATTACCTCACACCTGAACAGGCACATATGAGGTCAGGTGCGCTGAGAAAGAGATGGAGACCGAAAAAATATCCAATAGTGCAGAAAGAGTTTGTATAGTACATATAGTATTACCAAATTTGCCTGTATAATCAATTCAGAATTAATCCAATAATTTGTATAGCTATATAAGGACAAGACAGGACCTTGTCCGACATGAGAGCGTGGTGAGAGCGTGGTGAGAGCGTGGTGAGAGCGTGTCTATGGGACGTATTCACCTCGGTTACAATACGGTCGCACCACGCATGCACCTCAGACAAGGTCCAGCATTGGTGAAGATAGTGCCCAAATATTGCATTTAGGCACTATTGAATTAATCCAACACCAAAATATCCGGTATTTCAAAATGTTAGCTGATGTGAAAGTAGATATAGCTGAATAGAATATTGGAACTTCGTGGGTCATTATGCTTAATACCGTTTAATATTCTTTGTGGATCGAATATTATTCAAGTCGTGGCAGCACTGTTGGATTACCAACAGGAATGGATACCGTAGGTAGGATTTTAATTCCCTGTTTAAAGGAACGCTGCCAAGACATGAATAAAATGAATAGGAAACCAATAGGGGTAGAGTTACCCCCAAAAGAATTTTACAGCCTGTGGTTTATGAGGCTGCTATTAAGCTACTATAAATTTAAGAATGGTTCTCAAAATCTAAATGGTATTGATACTAACGTAAATGTACAAAAGTTAAGCCTATCCAATCTTATTTTCCGTTAAAAAAAATACATGATATACGTAAATCATATTAGGTTATTTTATTAATTTTAAAGCAACGTAAATATCAGGTGATTTATGTCAAACAATAAGCAAAGAACTTTTTTTGGAGGATTATACGGGAGTGATTCGATTGATTTTGTCAAGGGCTTAGTTTACATATACCCTTTTGGTGTTATTGGAAAACAAAATAACAACACGGTAAAACCGCATGCACATAATAATCAGTTCCAAATTTTTCTATTGATCCAGGGTGAAACACTGTTGCTCTATCAGCGTGAGAAAATAAGTGTTCGCGGGCCATCCATAATAATCATCCCTAAAAATACGGAGCACGGATTTGAACATTTGGGCGAACAGAAAGGCTGGATTATCAGTTTTTCCGATGCTGTACTGGAACACATGATCAAACGGGAGGCTGATGTGATTTCTGCACTCGAGACCTTCCGAATCATACAGGTTACCTCCGGTGAATATTCAGAATCTATTTTTCAGACCATGCTCAACTGTATCCAAGAATATAAGGGTAAACAGACGGGCAGATTGCTGATGCTCGAATATATTGCTGGACAGATAATCGTGCAGCTTAATCGGTTGCCAGATAATCAACAGCTTAGTATTTTCAGCAATGACAATACCTCCACTATATATTACAGAAGGTTTACGCAATTGGTTAGGACCTCGGGAACCTATAAGAAAACAATTGAGCAGTATGCGAGTGAGATCAATATCACCACCGGACATTTAAGCAGGATATGCAGGGCAGTAACAGGCAAATCACCAAAAGAGATTATCATGGATGTGTATATCGCAGAAGCGCAATTGCAGCTTTCTGATATAGAAAAGAGCATCAATGAAATTTGTTATTCTCTGGGTTTTGAAGATCCAAGTTATTTTGCACGGGTCTTTAAAAGAAAAGTCGGTATAAGTCCCAATGAATTCCGTAAAGAACGGAACATCAAATCCTAGCCATCCGCTAAATTGATATACTTATCATATTTGTCCTACTATTAGACGAATAGTCCTAACTACCAACCTGATAAACCTGATAAGTTTGTTATAGAGAGAATAAATAACCACTCCTAAAGAGTATGATAACCCCTTAACTTAAAAATTCTCTCGTATGCAGAGCAATGGCAGAAATTACTATAAAAGGAATTGAAACTTCAATTGTTGATCTACCCACCATTCGTCCTCATCTTTTGTCGATGGCCGTAATGCGGGTTCAATCGATGGTGATCATCCGCCTGTTCTGTTCTGATGATGTGGAAGGAATAGGGGAGGCGACCACGATTGGCGGCATCTCCTATGCCGATGAATATCCCGAAGGGATGAAACTAGCTATTGATACTTATTTTACCCCCCTTCTCATTGGTCAGGATCCCACGAATATCAATGGAATCATGAAAATCCTTGACAATCATATATGCGGTAACAATTTTGCCAAATCAGCTATTGAAACCGCTTTGTTAGATGCACAAGGAAAGCGATTGGCAGTTCCCGTTTATGAATTATTGGGTGGTGCCATTTCAGAAACTTTACCAGTGCTGTGGACATTGGCTAGTGGAGATACAGCAAAGGATATAGCAGAAGCCAAAAACTGCATTTCACAGAAAAAATACAATGTATTTAAATTAAAAATAGGACGGAAAAATCCAAAAGAAGACATCGAACACGTAGCTGCTATCAAAAAAGAATTAGGAGCCGATATTAAAGTTACTGTCGATGTGAATCAAGCTTGGAGTGAACACATTGCCAAACAAGCGATTCAAAAACTACAAGATGCCGGAATAGATTTAATTGAGCAACCCATAGCCAAATCGAATTTTGAAGGCTTGTCTAGATTGACTTCTTGTTTTCAAGTTCCAATAATGGCTGACGAATCTGTAGCCACGATTCAAGACGCATTCAAATTGGCAAAAATGCATGCTGCCAATGTTTTCGCTTTGAAAATAGCGAAGTCCGGCGGGCTATCCAATATTGTTCGACAGGCAGCCATTGCTCAGGGTGCAGGAATATCACTCTATGGCGGTACAATGCTCGAAGGCAGTGTTGGAACTGCTGCATCTGCACACGTTTTTGCAACACTACCCACTTTAGACTGGGGTACAGAATTGTTTGGTCCCCATTTATTGACCGATGATATCGTCAAAAAACCCATCAATTACAAAAACTTCGGCTTAATACTGCCACGAAATCCTGGTATTGGGGTGGAATTGGATCTTAATCAAGTAGAAAAATATAAAAGAAAATAAAGGATGGTTTACGCAGTAGAAATGAATGTAAAAATCCCCGAATCGTGGAGCGAAAAAAAGCTTGCCGATTATTTAGCCAGAGAAAAAGAAACTTCTCAAAAATGGCAAGAGTCAGGTAAGTGGATCTACCTGTGGAGAGTTGCAGGACAATATGCGAACGTGAGTATCATCGAAGCGGATAGCCCGGAAGAATTTCACCAAATCATAAGCTCGTTACCATTATTTCCCTATATGGATATCAAGGTGAAAAGCTTGTGCAAACACCCGAACGCAATCAGAGAATCATTGATTTAACCAAAAACCAGAATAGTTTAAAAAATTAGAAAAATGGAAAAACAATTAATTGATCAGGTTTTAAGAAAAATTAAAAACACTGAAGTTGAAGGAAAAGGAAACGACAGAGTAAAAGAAATCGTAGCCAGATTATTGAAAGATTTGTTTTACGCTATCGATGATTTAAACATGATCAGCGAAGAATTATGGATTGGATTGGACTGGCTTAACGGTGCTGGGAGAAACCACGAATGGGGACTTATTTACGCCGGAACCGGCTTAGAACATTACATGGATGAAAGAATGGATTGGGAAGACAAACAAGCCGGTTTAGAACTGAAAACGCCAAGAACTATAGAAGGTCCATTGTATGTTGCTGGTGCACCAGAATCATTGAGCTATGCGGAATTGGAAACAGAATCCGAACCAGGTGGAGAGAGACTGTATATGCAAGGGACAGTGCTGGACGAAGAGGGCAATCCGGTAGAAGGTGCTTTGGTAGAAGTTTGGCATTGCAATCTAAAGGGAATGTATTCTTACTTTGATCAAACGCAACCTAAATTTAATTTACGCAGATCAATCAGAACGGGCAAAGATGGAAAATATCAATTCAAATCATTCGTTCCGGTTGGTTACAGCTGCCCGCCAAATGGCTCTACAGATACGTTGATGCAATTATTAGGGCGTCACGGATCTAGACCGGCGCACATTCACTTTTTCATTACTGCACCTGGATTCAGAAAACTCACCACACAGATCAACATTGAAGGTGACGCTTTGTTAGGTCAAGATTTTGCCTTTGCAGACAAAGCTGGTTTGGTTCCACCGATTACGAGAATTTCTGCCGAACAGGCTAAAGAAAAAGGGATAAATGAGGGGTATGCTTCTATCGACTTTGATTTCAATATTGTTCGAGATAGAGATGAAATAGCTCCAGGTGAAAACAACCGTACGAGAGTCGCCCTAGTGTCGTAAAAAGACTAATAGCAATATTAAAACCGCCTTGTTTTCATATGGATTGACAAATCCTTTCCCAGGATGCATGGCAATCAATAGCAAAGTAGGGCCATTTTGAAACTATTAAAATTTGGAATTATGGGCAGAAAATTGAATGTCCCCTTCGAGAAATATGTAAACATCACCAATGAGACTGATAGGGGCTTGGTAGAATTTGACTTTGCGGTTGGTGATCCAACGATGTATGTAGAATTGGCTTTGCCCAAAAAGCAGTTCAATGAATTCTGTGAAAATAACAAAGTTAATTTTCTCACAGAAGATCAGCTGCTGGCTGTGGCAAACGATAAATACAAATGGAAATATGGTGTATTAGGAACCAGAACTGAAGTGCCCGACGAAGATAATGAATATGAAGACGAAGAAGATTCGGTTGAATAATACCAATGCTGATTTCCCAATTATAAACAATTAATCAATAAACTTATGTCATTAGAAATTAAAAGCATACAGATTAAAGCCAAGCGTGAAACGTTTGGACACGTAGAAAGGCGAATTGGTAAAGGTAAAATTGCAAGCCGGTATGAGGAAGCAACTTATGATCTGCAACCGACCGTAAATTTTCATTATCTACCGACTTACAATCCGAAATACGAATTATACGACGAGCGCAAAACATCGATCAAAATGAGTGACTGGTATAAAATTCTGGATCCACGCCAATTTCACTATTCCAGTTACGTTGCAGCAAGGGCCAAACAACAGGAAAGCACTACACAAAATTTCGCCTATATAGATAAAAAGAATTTGGTGGATCAAATACCAGTTTCCTTGAAAGAAGAATTCTTTACGAATATTCTGCCTCTGCGTCATTATGAATGGGGTGCCAATATGAACAATTTGCAATTGGTATCTGAAGGTTATGGTTCCTCCTTTACAGCAGCGGCTATGTTTCAGGCAGAAGATAAAATCGGTACAGCACAATTACTGACCAAAATCGCTTTGCTATTCAGCGAAAATGAAGTTGAAGTCCTTGATATAGCACGAAACAATTGGTTAAATGATCCTTCCTGGCAAGGTTTAAGAAAATTGACAGAAGATTCTTTTGTGATAGAAGATTGGTTCGAACTTCACATGCTACAAAACGTGATAGCAGATGGATTCATTTATGAATTATTCTTTACGCATTACGAAAAGGAATTGGTTAAACAACCGGATGCCGGAACATACTTAATGTTAACAGGCTTCTTCTCAGATTGGTTTGAAGAAACTACCAAATGGATAGATGCTACCATAAAAATCGTGTCCGAAGAATCGGCTGAAAATAAAACCATACTTGAAAATTGGGCTGCTACATATATTGAGGAGGCACAAAAAGCTGTCCTTCCTTTAGCGAATAATTTATTTCCGGAACCTGAAAAAGTGGTTGAAGAGATTAAAGCAACATTAACCGACCGTTTGAAGAAGAGCGGATTAAACCTTTAAGAAATGGCAGATGTAAGCAAAGTTTTTTTGGCACTTCAAGCTGTTGAAGAATCCAAAGCAGTGGTTGCCGCTATCGAAAAGGACAATCCGGCAACCGTCATTGAATACGATGCCGCCATGGTTAAAATTACCACGCCGGGAAGATTAACAATCCATGCACAAACCGTAAGTGATTTGATTGGCAGAGAATGGGATACCCAGGAATTACAAATCATCTTGATTACGCTTTCCGGAAATGTAGATGAAGATTATGACCACTTCACTCTTTTCTGGGACTAGCATTATTCATTAACAGAAAAAAATATCGATATGGAAAAAAGAAAAAAGCGCCTAAGTATGAAGGATCAATATAGGGCAATGACACGATTGGGGTGGGAAACCACCTATCAAGATATGGATAAAGTTTTCCCGTATGACCGATTCGAAGGAATCAAAATTCACAACTGGGAGGCTTGGGAAGATCCATTTAGAATGACAATGGATGCCTACTGGAAATTCCAAGCAGAAAAGGATAAAAAATTATATGCGATCATTGATTCATTTGCTCAAAATAACGCACAGAAAAATTTGACAGATGCCAGTTATTTATCTGCATTGAAGTTGTTTTTAACAGGTGTTTCACCGGCGGAATACCAAGCACACCGAGGGTTTGCCCACATTGCAAGGCACTTCAGAGGGGATGGCCCCAGAGTAGCCTGTCAAATGCAAGCCATTGACGAATTGCGCCATATCCAAACGCAAGTGCACACGATGAGCCATTACAACAGACATTTCAATGGGTTCTCCGAATTTCCACATTGGCACGATAGAGTGTGGTATTTGTCCGTTCCAAAATCGTTCTTTGACGATGCACGTACCGCTGGTCCATTTGAATTTATCGTTGCCATTGGTTTTTCTTTCGAATACGTGTTAACCAATCTTTTATTCGTGCCATTTATGTCCGGAGCCGCGTTCAATGGCGAAATGGCGACCGTTTCTTTCGGATTCTCTGCGCAGTCTGACGAAGCAAGACATATGACCTTGGGCCTGCAGGCTATCAAATTTATGTTAGAACAAGATCCCGATAACGTTCCTATTGTTCAAAGGTGGATTGACAAATGGACTTGGAGAGGATACCGAGTATTGGTATTGGTTGCGGCCATGATGGATTATATGCTGCCAGAATCACCACAATCTTGGAAAGAGGCTTGGGAACTTTATTTCGAGCAAAATACGGTTGGTTTGTTTAATGACTTGGCAAAATATGGCATAAAAGTACCTGACTGTGTCGCTAGAATCAAAGCAGAAAAAGAACATGCATCTCACCAAGTTTGGATGACTTTCTATACCCACGGCGCAGCAACAGCCATGCACACGTGGATTCCAGATGAAAAAAAGCAGAAATGGTTGAGCGAAAAATATCCTGAAACTTTCGACAAATATTACAGACCCATTTACGACCACTGGAAAGAGCGAGCCGAGAAAGGTGAACGCTATTATTCACAAATGCTGCCACACCTTTGTCAAGTTTGTCAAGTTCCAGTTCTGTTCACAGAAACTGAGACTGACGAGCCGATGAAACTCCACCAAAGACAAACCGTCTATAAAGAAGAAAGGTACCATTTCTGTTCAGACCATTGCCAGCATATTTTCGAGCATGAACCTGAAAAATACGTCTATGCCTGGATGCCTGTACAGCAAATTTTCCAAGGCAATTGTGGAGGGCCAACCATTCCGGATGTGCTGAATTTCTACAAGATTGAAGATGGAAAAGAAAATAGAGATTACAAAGGTTCCGAAGACGAAGTTGCATATAATATGATGTAGATCGTTGGATGTGGAACTAAATTATTCATGTAAATCACGCCCATTTTAGCTTTAAAAAGATAATTGGGTCTATAAAAATAATCAAATATGGCAACCACAATAATAGGAGAATATAATCCACCCGTAAGAGACAGAGTAGAAAATTTTGGTGGGAATTACTTGGTGTATGCATCTTGGGATAACCATCGGTTAATCAATTCAGCAATGGGTTTCCCGTTGCCTCCTGATATGCCTTTTAATGTATTCATGACCCAGGTTCTTCCGCTTTGTTACAACGATCATCCTGATTTTGCAAACTTAGATTGGGATACAACAGAAGTGCATTGGTTTTTGAATGGTGAATCATTTACCCCTGATCTGGATAAATCATTGAAAGAAAATGGTGTTGATCATAAATCAATTCTTCGTTTTTATACACCAACGCTGAAAGGAATTAATGGTGTTGGAATTTGATAACTAAAAATTTCAAGCTATGTGTTATAAAATAATAATAGAACCAACCGGAGATGAAATCAACGTAAAGAAAGGGCAAACTATTTTGGACGCTGCCTTAAGACAAGGTGTTTATTTACCGCATGCTTGCAGTCACGGATTATGCGGGACTTGTAAGGTTGAAGTTTTAGAAGGAGAAGTAGATTTGGGCGATGCCTCGCCCTTTGCTTTGTTGGACATTGACAGGGATGAACATAAGTGCTTGGTTTGTGTCGCTGTTCCCAAGGAAGATTGTGTCATAGAAGCCGATGTGGATGAAGACCCGGATTCCAGATCCATTATAGTGCGGGATTTTGAGGGAACAGTAATTGAAGTCAAAGATTTAACGCCGAGAATCAAAGGGATTGTCCTTGCGTTAAATGAAGAGATCGATTTTCAGGCTGGGCAATATGTTCAATTGTATTATCCTGGATTTGATGAAGGAAAATCCTTTTCTATTGCTACCTCGTCCAACAACAAAAAGGAAATTGAACTGAACATCAGTATTGTGCCCGATGGAGAAGTGACTCCACTTATTCATCAAAATACAAAGGTTGGTGATACATTCAGAATTGTTGGCCCTTATGGTCGATTTTTCATTCGGGAATCAGCTCAAAAACCCATGCTATTTTTTGCTGGTGGATCCGGTCTTTCTTCACCAAAAGCAATGATAGAAGAGCAGTTAGAAAATGGTTGCAAACATCCTATTGCATTATTTCACGGAGCAAGAAACGTTGAGGAATTATATTATGCAGATTTATTTCGGGAGTATGAAAGAAAGTATGACAACTTTACATACTATCCCGTACTTTCTGACGAAAATGTACCAGATTGGGAAGGTGAAAAAGGGTATTTGGGAGATGTTGCGCTAAGGATTTTTGAAAATAATTTTATGGGACACAAAGCCTATTTATGTGGGCCACCAGCAATGATTGAATCTTGCATTACCAGCTTATTCAAAGGAAGATTATTTGAAAGAGATATCTATTTAGAGAAGTTTTTTTCAAAAGCAGACCAAAACAGTGCTCCAAAAAGCCCTTTTTTCAAGTCAATTTAATAGAAATGTCCAGTTAGTTAAATTTCAAAAGGTTGTCTGGGAAGACAGCCTTTTTATAAACTAATTTTTAATTAATTCCATGCCAATAGTAGCATTACAACAATCTGATATTCATTACAAATTCGATGATTTTGATAAGAAAGAAACTATTGTTTTTTCCAATTCATTGGGTTGTGACATCAGTATGTGGGATGAAAATATTGAACCTTTAAAAAGTCATTTCAACGTGCTTCGTTACGATACACGAGGTCACGGAAAAAGCAGTATCAATCAAGATAAAGTCAGCATCAAAGATTTAGCAGAAGACGTAATTGAATTATTGGATCATTTAAGATTAGATAGAGTCATTTTCTGCGGATTGTCCATGGGCGGATTGATTGGCCAATACTTGGGGATCCATTTCCCCGATAGATTTTCTAAAATTATCATGAGCAATAGTGCCGCGAAGATCGGAACAGCTGAAGGATGGAATAGTCGCATCAAACAAGTTGATGAATTTGGTCTCTCTAGTATACTTAAAGGGACTGCAGAGCGTTGGTTTTCGGATAATTACAGGTCAAAAAATCCGGAAAATGTAAATCAAATTCTGGAAATTTTTGCTTCAAATTCTCTTCGAGGGTATACCGCCTGTTGCGCAGCTGTGAGAGATGCCGATTTTAGGGAAGATTTACAACAAATCAATGTGCCAACTTTGATCATCTGTGGTACAAAAGATAGTGTAACTACCGTTACGGATGGGAATTTTATGCAAAATAAAATCCCATTTGCCAAACAAGTTTCTTTGGTAGCCGCACATCTCTCCAACAAAGAACATCCAGAAGAATTTTCAACATATATTATTCATTTCTCAGAACAATAAACCATAAAATGAAGACAGTACCACAAATTTCTTTGCAAGAAGCAGTTGCTTTCGTAAAAGATGGGGATATACTATTACAAGGAGGTTTCGGGATGACCGGAAATCCAGTTCATCTGATGCACGCACTTGCGGAAACACAAATAAAGGATTTAACCTTCATCGGAAACAATGTCGGGGAACCTGGATTAGGCGGCGGAAGATTGCTGAGGAACGGCCAGATCAGTAAAATGATCGGGTCTTTTTTTACATCAAATGCTGAAGCGGTAAAAGCGGCACAGGATGGTAGGGTAGCCTATGAGCTGTTGCCACAGGGTACTTTAGCCGAGGCATTACGTGCCGGAGGTGCAGGCATTGGTGGATTCTATACGCCTACTTCTGCTGGTACAGATCTGGCACAAGGAAGGGAAACCAAATTCCTCAATGGTAGTGAACAGGTGTTTATCCCTGCGCTGCGCGGGAATGTCGCTTTCATCAGGGCCTGGAAGGCCGATACAGCAGGGAATTTGCAATACAGAATGACCGAGCAGAATTTCAACAGGGCAATGGCAACAGCCGCAGACCTGGTTATTGTCGAAGTGGAAGAAATCGTCCCTGAAGGAGAAATAGCGCCAGAAGCCATTCATACACCAGCTTCATTTGTAGACTATTTGGTGATTGCGAAACTTACACCGGAAGATCTGGGCACTTCTGCAGCGGTATCATTCAGCAAAAAGGTTTCGGAAACCCGGCTTAACATGGCAAAGCGAGCCCTGAAAGAGTTGAAACGAGGAGATGTCGTCAATCTTGGAATCGGTATCCCGACACTGGTTGCTGATTTGATCACCGAAGAAGACGGAGTTATCCTGCATACGGAGAACGGTATGCTGGGCGTAGGGCCAGTGCCAAATGATGGTGGTGGTGCGATGGACTATCCGGTCAATGCAGGTAAAGTTCCTGTAACAGCGCTCAAAGGCGCCTCGTATTTTGATTCTGCCGATTCTTTTGCCATGATCCGTGGTAAGCATATCGATGTAGCCGTGATGGGAGGTTTACAGGTAGACGAAGCAGGAAATTTAGCTAATTGGGCCGTTCCGGGGCAGCCATTGCTAGGTGTCGGCGGGGCAATGGATCTGGCATCAGGAGCAAAAAGACTGATAATTACCATGACCCATACCGAGAAAAACGGTGATGCCAAGATTGTTCCTGTATGCGACTTACCACTTACGGTACTGCATGCTGTGGATATGATTATCACGGATAAAGCGGTCTTTGAATTTATCGATGGACAGCTGACATTAATCGAATTAATGCCGGGAGCAACCTTAGAAGAAGTGGTAGCAACAACATCGGCAAAGTTTGTCCAACGATTGCAATAATACATGGCATGGATACGAATAAATTAATACATATTCCTGAAGGTATAGTTAAGCTTTGGACTGAAAATTATAGCAAATAGAAACAAAAATGAGTAAAGAAGCATATATTATTGACGGCATCAGAACTCCGGTAGGAAATTTTGGCGGAACATTGAGCGCTGTTCGCGCGGATGACCTGGCAGCAATGGTTATTGAAGAATTGGTGAAAAGAAATCCCAATATCCCGAAAGAAGTTATCGATGATGTAATCTTGGGTTGCCATAACCAGGCAGGGGAAGACAATCGGAATGTAGCAAGAATGGCAGCGCTTTTATCCGGTCTACCAGTAACGGTTCCTGGGGAAACGGTCAATCGCCTATGTGCATCGGGCATGTCTGCTATTGCACATGCCTACCGTGCGATCAAGGCGGGAGATGGTGATATTTTTATTTCTGGAGGGGTTGAACACATGACGAGAAGCCCCTTGGTTGTTTCCAAACCATCGAAGGGATTTGGTACGGATTCAAAAATGGAAGATTCCTCCTTTGGCTGGCGTTTCGTGAATCCGAGGATGCATGAAATGTACGGTACTGATCCTATGGGAATGACTGCCGAAAACCTGGTCGATAAGTTTGGGATTTCAAGGGAAGATCAGGATAAATTTTCGCTCGCATCGCAACTGAAAGCCGCGCAGGCATCGCAGAACGGCAGGTTGGCAAAAGAGATTATGCCTGTAGTAATACCGCAAAAAAGGGGAGAACCGCTTGTTTTTGCCAAGGATGAATTTATTCGTGCTGATTCGACTCTTGAAGGATTGAGCAAATTAAAACCTGCTTTTAAAAAAGATGGAACGGTAACAGCAGGGAATGCTTCTGGTCTGAATGATGGAGCTGCCGCTGTATTTGTGGCTTCTAGTGAAGCAGTAAAAAAATATGGATTAAGGCCTCTTGCAAAAATTGTGAGTACGGCAGTCACCGGTGTAGAACCTAGAATCATGGGGATTGGCCCCGTTAGTGCAACGCAAAAGGCCTTGGAGAAAGCGGGCTTGACGTTGGATGATATCAACGTAATGGAATTTAATGAAGCCTTTGCCGCGCAAGCACTGGCCTGTACCAGAGCATTGGAATTAGCTGATGACGATCCGCGGATCAATCCGAATGGTGGTGCTATTGCCATCGGTCATCCCTTGGGTATGTCCGGTACACGAATTACCTATTCCGCCGCGCTCGAATTACACAGGAAAAATGGAAAGTACGCACTCGCTACCATGTGTGTTGGTGTAGGACAGGGTTACGCCATTATCTTAGAGAAAGTTTAGAACCTTACTTTTATCGATACAATAAGATCATATACCGCAAAACCTAAAGCGGTTTGCGGTTTCTGTAATTTAGAACACGCTAAACAGTTCACTTTCTTATGAGTGAAATAAAACGTAGCTCGAAAGTACAATTGTTACTTTTCGATTTCTTTTTCTAAAATATCAAGTACTCCGGGCAGCGCTGCTTTATCACTAAGTTTGATCACTTGGGAAGGAATGCTGTTTTCCTTGGCCAATATCGACGAAACCATGCCGACCTGTTCAGCAGTGATCCAATACGGTTTATGCG
This sequence comes from Sphingobacterium lactis, assembly GCF_011046555.1. Lineage (NCBI taxonomy): Bacteria > Pseudomonadati > Bacteroidota > Sphingobacteriia > Sphingobacteriales > Sphingobacteriaceae > Sphingobacterium > Sphingobacterium lactis. The sequence goes on along the minus strand of NZ_CP049246.1, from coordinate 2,891,485 downwards.
CTGGTCTGTTCCTGCTGTTAACTACCCCAAGAACAAATACAAAAACGCGTTTTTCAGATGCTGCCTCTAAGGCGATGACCTCGGCCATCATGATCAATGATGCATGTTGCATGGATACAATACCTGACTTTGCAACGGGATGGGTTCCTGAACTACCGGAAATAATCTGATAGGAGTTCTCCCTGCTCAATCGGGGTATCCAAGCTTTCGCCAAGGCCGCATGGGTGGTTGCCAATCCGACGAATTGATTTTGCCAAGCTTCTTCGGAAACTGTCCAGAATGGACCTCCGATCCACCAGCCGCCAACACAGGCAATAACATGGTCAATTGATCCGTATTGGTCGGTAATCAATTCGGCCATTTCTTCTGCTGATTGGAAGGTGCTGTAATCACCGATTATGAATTCTAAGTTCTTGGAATTTCCAACTTCGCCTAAAATTTCCAACAATTTGTCCTTGCTTTTTTCGGACCGAGAAGGCACAATAATTTTTGCATTTGTTTTAAGGTAGGACCGCAAAATACCCTCTCCAACAGACCCTGTACCTCCAAAAAGAACGATTTTCTGTCCGGAAAGATCCTGGATCAAGTTCAGCCCCTCATCGATTATTTCCATATAGCTATTGTGATTAAATGTTCTTTAAAATAAAGAAATTTAAAGGGAACCTCAAATCCTAAAACATCATGCTGCTGTCAGAAAAGGAATAAATATCCCCTAAACTATGCAAATCCTGGAATTGGGAAACTAAGACGATTCGTTGGTTTCCGTTGTATTTGTAGGCGGTAATGGTTTTTCGTATCTATTGTTGATAAATATTTCGGACCCATTACTGGATGTGATAATGATGTCATTGTATCTTCCCCGCATCCTGATTTGATGGATGCCGCCGTTGCTATCTGTAATCGTGAAATTTTGCACGCTGGGCATAACCATTGTGGAAATCACGCGATCGCCTTCAACCAAACGAAAAACACCCGAGCGATCGATTTTGATCTTCATTTTACGGCCTTCATTATCCCAAATATCATAACTTCCAGTCAGTTTTCCCTTTAGCGTAATCTCATAACCTTTTTCATCTCTAATCACTTTTTTGCCGCCAATACTGATTTTCATAATCATGGTAAATTCTTTACCTGTGTTGGTGCTGAAATAGATTTTGTTGAAACCATTGCTCCGCGATTTGACCCACGTACCGGTATTGGAGGTCAGCGAATAGTAATTCTGGAAGTCGGGGGCAACGGAAACATAATTATTGTCTTCATCAAAAAGCTCAAATCCTCCCGAATTGTTGTTTTCAAGGACCAGGTAATCTTGCTGACTAAAGGTGGTTAATGCATTATCAGCGAAAGTATTCAACCATAAAGTCGTGGGACCGATTCCTTCTCCAAAAATTTCTCGATACAGCAATTCCATCATTTGGTTTTCTCCAACTCGATAGAAAAGGGATTGGTGTTCATTATTTAATGAATCCTGCGGAGATGATGGTAATGCTTTTAATGTTTCTGCTTTGGCAATTCCAGTAAGGATGATTAGGATGAGCACGAAGCTTTGTTTGAGACCTTTCATAACAGCTAAATTTTGACGTGTAAATGAATTTAATTGAATGTATAATAACAGTTGTTGTAGTTAATGACTTTAGGATTGGTGTTTGGTTTAATGCATAATGAAAAAAAAATCCCTGGGGTTAAATTGTTAAATTTTTCCCTGCCAAAAACCCAATTCCATTTTATTTGTTTAGGACACATAGAAATTATGTTTAAACACCTAATTTCTACGGCACTTACTATAATTAAACCCTAACCTCACACGATGAACGGCTTTATTTTCTGTTCGGGTTTACTTCGTATTTGCCATTTTGGAGAGATCACACTTAAAAATAAATACTATGAATTATCAAAATGAGCAATCAGCATTGGACGCATTGTATGCGCTTGCTAAAGAAGAACAACAGCGGACGAAGAAACAGTTTTTGGTTTGGGCAGGGGGAGATGCTCCGAATCAGCAAGATCAACTCTATCAGCAGTTTAAAAAACGTTTTCCAGGAATTGATTTTGAAATTATTGTCGATTTGTCCAAGTACCACGACTTGAAAGTCTACGAACAGCTGAATGATGGTTTCTTGGAACCGGATGTCGTGATGCTGCAGACGATGAATGATTTTGAGAATTGGAAAAAGATGGGCGTATTGGAGGCATTTAAACCGGAAGGATTTGAGCATATCCGTGAAGGATATTCAGATCCGGAAGGCTATTTCATGGGTGCCTTTATCTTCGCATTCCTGCCTCAATATGCCAAAGAGGGATTGGATTTTGTACCTACGAATTATGGTGATTTCTTGAAACCCGTATTTAAGGATAAACTGGTCCTTACGCCACCCCATGATGATGATGCCGTACTTTATGTCTTCGACCACATTATAAAGAAATATGGCGAGGATTACCTGGATGATCTGAAAAAGCAGAATCCTACCTTTGTACGCGGCACTGCAGCCCCGGCAGCTCTGGTCGGTCAGAAAGGTTTCCTTGGCAATATCGTTGGTTACCCGACCTATCCGGATCAGCCCTCTCAATCTTTTATTCCTGAGGACGATTTCTTCATCACGTGGCCTCAGCGTGCAGCTATGTTCAAACTGACAAAAAATAAGGCGATCGCTAGGCTATTCCTTTCTTATTTGGCGAGTCATGAATTTCAATCTTCTCGCGGCACGTGGTCAACCCGTACCGATGTGACGGAATTGGGCGGATTAAACCCATTGGAACAGTATAAGAACACTGATCCTCTGGATTTTATTGTTTGGATGCGTGATCGGGAGCATATCCATGAATTGCGTGAAAAATTCATCGCGAAATTTGGTCCGGTAAAAGGGGAGTCCCCATTGAAAGATCCACGACTTTTCCGTGTATATTACAACACGCTCTAGTGAGCAAATAGGTTAAATAGAATGGGGAAGAATCAATGATTCTTCCCCATTTATTGTATTGCATATATCGGTGATCTACTAAAGGACCGAGCCTCCATTTTTTTTTACTGGTGTATCCTTAATCTCTTCGTATATATTCTCGGTCGTCATCCGATAAATCATTATCGTGCTGGCCAAGGTATTCACTGTCTGCTGTCCTTTCCGGCAAATTCGGATTGGTCACACCATACTCCTTGGGGTGTTTCGCTTTTCTGCGAAAAAGTACGGCACCCACAATCACACCTAGCAGAAAGAAAGTTCCCAGGATCAAAAGCTTCGAAGTCCTGATCTCACCAAATAACCAAAAACTCGCCTCTTCTTTGTTATTGAACAGGACAATTACCAAGAATGCTAAGAGAATGGCAACGACAATAGTTTTTGGTTTCATAATTTCGCTTTTCACAAAACTAAAAAAATATAAAACGATTTCAAGTATTTATTGTATAAACCTATAAGCCGATTACTATTTATTACGAAAGAAATTAGTATAATTAGGAAATAATCGGCGGTTTTAAGCGTTTATTTATTAAATGTCTAGCAATAAAAAAAAGGAAAACATTGATTCATAGTACAATCGGTAATACACCGTTGCGGAAGGATGACTACCTTTCCGCCAAGTATAACACAACGATTCTTGTCAAAGAGGAATTTCATAATCCCGGCAAATCTTCCAAAGATCGTGCTGCTTGGTTTATGGTTGAGGATGCCATCCGCAATAAAAAAATTAAGGAGGGTGGTACCTTTGTGGAAGCGAGTAGTGGAAACACAGGAATCAGTATTGCGCTCATTGCGCAGGAGTTGGGTTATAAAGCGAAGATATTTGTTTCCGCCTCTTGTTCAGATGAGAAAATCGCACTTTTGGAATCCTATGGTGCTTCAATAGAACGTTGTGATAATTCCAATGGGCTGCATGTTTTCAATTCCACGCAATATTTGGCGCAAGCCTATGCCGCAAACCACGATAATACTTACTTTACCAACCAATATTACAACTCCAACAACATCAAGGCCCATTACCGGACCACTGGCCCGGAACTGTGGGAACAAACCAACGGTGCTGTTACCCATGTCATTGCTGGTGTTGGAACCGGTGGAAGTATATCTGGTATTGGCAGGTTCCTGAAAGAACAGCGCAGATCCATTAAGATTTGGGGTGTTGAGCCACTCAATTCCGTCTATACATTCTTTCTAAACCAACAACCGATCCCGGAGGATTTACCTAAGTTTGATGATATCGAGGGCATTGGTCGTACGTTTATTCCAGGATCTTTCGATAGGAACGCTGTCGATCGGATTTTTCAGGTAGAACGGCTCGTTTCCCTGCATGCAGCAATTGCCTATCGGGAATCGACCGATGAACTGGTCGGTTTTTCAAGTGCTGCCGTGCTTGCCGCCTTAGAAACGCACAGTAATGAAATGAAATTTTCGGAAGATGACGTTGTTGTCCTGTTCTTTCCTGACCATGGCGACCGCTATCTTCATAAGATATACCACTCAGCCGAAGTAAAACAATTAATATTAGCAGCAAATTATGAACCCTTATCTTGATTTAGCCATCCCCATTGCTTGGCCAGATCAGACAGCTAGAGGGGATGAATTATGGATGGCCATTTTACGGAAGATCGGGATCGTCAAGAACCTGAACTTTAAGGTTGGCCATGCTGCCATTGTGTTGGTCCATAGGAAAACGGGTACGCTGAAATATTATGATTTTGGGCGATACATCGTTCCGCGGGGTTTTGGTCGCGCCCGATCCGCAAAATTTGATCCGCGCTTGCAATTGCATACAAAAGCGCAGTTTACCGTCACCGGTGATCTGGAGAATTTAGCAGAAATCCTGCAGGAACTCAAAGACCTCGAACAGGCTACGCACGGAGGCGGTCGATTGCTATGTTCCGTAGCAGAAGAGATTTCTTTTGAAAAGGCCGAGAAATTTGCTGAGGATCTGGTGGATCAGGGGCCTATATTATATGGGGCATTGGCGCCAGGCAATAACAGCTGTTCACGATATGTGGCGCAGATCCTGGTGAATGCCATGCCGAAGGAGGATAAACGGGTTCGAAAAATCCTCTTTCCGGAATGCTTGAAGGCAAGTCCTACCAGTAACGTCGTGAATGCAACCCATGCCAATCGTATTGTCTGGCATGATGATAGCGGTATAAAGATGGAAGAAATGGGGCGAATGGATTCCTTAAGGTTCCAGATTGGCTTATTGAAACCGAATTTTTTCCGCTCCGCAGCAAAAGAACTCTCTGATGATAAATTGTTGGGTTTTATTGAGGAACCGGTACGTCCTATACAGGTTCCTGCCGATGCGCAGTGGCTCGGAGGCCTAGGGGAGGGTTGCTGGTTTTCACTCCAACAGGAGCCGCCCTATTGGGTAATCACGAAATACCACCATTCTGGCAAAGTGGATTATAAGGTCTTCTCCGATGAGCATCATAAGCTGGACATTAGCGGACCTTTTGAATTCACCTATAAAGTACATGCAGGTAAGCATGAACTAAAACAGAAGGATCAATTACATGAAGTTAAAAGTTTAGAAAATAATAATTTACAAATAAAACAATCTATATAATAAGGAATGGAATTAACAATTTTAAAAGCGAAAATTCATACAGTTAAAGTAACAGAGGCGAACGTAGCCTATAATGGATCGATTACCATTGACGCAGATCTATTGGACGCAGCGGGTATCGTGAAATATGAGCAGGTTTACATCAATAATGCGGTTAATGGTAGCCGTATCATGACGTATGTGCTACCTGGAAAACGTGGTTCAGGTGAGGTTTGCATGAATGGAGGTGCTGCTTTACATGCCAAATTGGGAGATACCGTACATATCCTTTCATTTGTCAACCTGACACCTGAAGAAGCGGAAGGCTACCAACCTACCTTGGTATTTACAGAAGGAAACAACCAGATTAAATTGGTTGAGAAGTACGACTATTAATCGAATTTCGATAAGGAAATTAGGCTGTCAACAGGTTGTTGATGGCCTTTTTTAATTTACAATATATATACATAAAGTCGAATAGAAGCAATGAGCGTGGTTTTTACAATTTCGTTCAGCTAACTTAGACTTTTCATTACAAATATTTAACTAAGTTTAAAAATCACTGTTTTCAGTGAGTATTAATAACTATTTAATTATTAATTTCAAAAACTGAAAATTAACAGGTTCAAATAAAAATATGATCATGTTTAAATACGTATTTAACTATCTCCTTATTCTTGTGTGCTGTCTTTCATTGACATCGTGTTTTGATATCGTGGAGGAAATCAATCTGAAAACCAATGGGAGCGGATCGATTCAAGGTACACTGAATTTGAGCAAGAGTAGGACTAAGGCCGCGTCGTTGATGAAGTTGGATAAGATTGATGGTTTTAAAATCCCAAGTGAGGCAGAGATCCGTCGGGAGATGGCGACTGTTGTGCGGTTACTTCAAAATACCAAGGGAATCAGCAATGTAAAGCATACCCTTGATTTTAAAAATTACATTGCCAGTATCTCGTGCGATTTCCAAAATGTGCAAGCCTTAAATGCCTATACTGCTACGTTAGCTAAACACTTCAAATCCAACCTGAACACCTATTCCAATTACAGTTATAATGCAGGTTCAAAAAGCTTTGTTCGGACCTATAAGCATAATCCAGATGCGACCAAGGAATTTAATAAGCTGCGTGCTGAAAACCAAAAATCTTTCGATCAGGCTTATTATACCAGTATCTATAGATTTCAGGACCATGTTCAGAAACAGAACAACGGTTCAGGCAAGATTTCTCCTAATAAGCAGGCAGTGATGGTAAAGGTTTCCATTCCATCATTGGCGCGGGGAACGACAAATCTGGCAAATACCATACAATTGAAATAACACGTACTAATATATTATATATGAACAGATTAAAGCTTTCTATTGCTTTATTAGCGATCGGTCTTAGCGGAAATGCACTCGGACAGGATTTACTTTCCAAGGTTCCTGCGAATTCCAAAATGGTCGTTGCCTTCAATGGCAAAGGCTTCTTAAAGCATGCGGATGTCAATCAGGTTTCCGGGATCTTCCAGAAAATGGGTTTATTTAAGGAAATCGGAAAAAATAACGAACAAATTCAAAATATCGAGGATTTCGGCATTGACCTGCATGGCAAGTCCTATATCCATATGGACGTCAATGAGAAAGTAACTTTCCTAGGCGGATTGATTCCCTTGAAGAGCAAATCACAATTCGAAGCGATGCTCCCGAAAGAGAAGAAAATCGAAGTAGTGAACGGCTTGAACAGCATTTTCAGCAGCGATCGGACATTGCGAATCAGTTGGGACGACCATACCATCTATATGTTAGGCGGTATAGCCGTAGACAGTTACTTCGGGCGCCCCGAGGTATCTGAAGAATTGGGTTTGAAAGCCTATCCAGAGTATTCCTATGCTGACGATGCCGCAACGGAGGTTACCCTGGATGATGATTGGATGATAGATTCAACATCTACCGCTGAGGAGGCTATTGCGGAAGCTGAGGCAGCAGCAGCGGCAGCCATGACCAGCGAAGAAGAAGCTGCTCTAGAAGCAGCAGCAGCGGCAGCAGCCGCACAGGCAGAAATTGAAGAGGAGGAAGGGGTGGTTATTATACCGCCGGCAGGTGTTCCGCCCCCGAGTAACTCTGACACCATTGGTGAGGAAGATGAATTTGCCTCTGTAGATTCGGTTCTGGCCCGTGATGAGTATCAGGATGACTACTATGCGCAATATGCGCAGGTATCACACTACAACGATTCCGTCAAGAATGTGGTGGTTGCGCAGGAAGTAAGCCAGAAGTTGGGGACTATCATCACTTCCAATGGAAAAGGGTTTCGTTCGAATGCTTTGGCAAGAATGAAGGATAATGAACTCATGCGGATCGAAGCTGTAAAATTAGATAGCATGATGCACTACTTATATCCTACGGAAATTATTGGGGTCACCATGGGCTTTACGCCATCTTTCGATTATGGATATGAAGCACTGTCAGGAGTGGTAGCGGTCGATGGTCATACCATGAAATTTTCCGGACATATTCAGACCGATAAAGAAACCACAAAAATCTATAAGGATATCTATGGTAGAAAATTGAATCCGAGGTTCTACAATTTTGTCGATGAAAATGCCTTGGGTTTTATATCCATGAATGTTAGCACTGAAGCCTACCTCAAACACTCGCCAAGGTTGATTTCCAGAATGTATGGTAAGGGAGAAAGCAAAGTCAACCAGATGATTGATCTGTATGCCACCTTATTTGATGTTATCATCGATGAGCAAGCGATAGGAAAAGTCTTCAAAGGAGATAATCTACTTGTATTGAACGGTGTTACGCAAAAGGAGGTTGAATACATCGATTATGAATATGATGAGGATTACAATGCAACGGAAGTAAACAAAACAAAAAAAGTAACCATTCCAGATTACCTTTGGGCGTTCTCTTCCGACGATACCCGAGTTTTTGAAAAATTATTGAAGTTTGCCGAAACGCAAACCGCGGCGAGGTTGGATGATGGAATCTACCACATCCTGGAAACGAAGGAGCCCGAAATTACGCCTTATGTACTGATGGGTGATGGGATGGTTATCCTGAGCAATAACCTGGAAAAACTTGAAGAGATCAAAGCAAATCGTTTCCGCGGAAAATCAGCATCCCATTACACGACAATGCTGAAAAGGAATAAATTCGCGTTCCTTTTGAATGCGAAGCGCATCCCAGGTATGGTTGAAGAATTGGACATTCCGATCCATAAATCAGTGGATGAAGAATTGAAAGCATTTGCCAAATATGGTGATGTCTATATGATCAGCAAGGGAATGAAAGGCAATAAATTTGAATTCGAAGGCGGAGTCGAGTTTCCGAAAGAAGGGAAGAATGCCCTTGATTTTATGTTGAAGTCATTGGATAACGTCGCCCAGGAACTAAAGAAATAATACATGCACTGGATCAAAAGAATAGTATTTTTAATTGTTGGACTTATAGCCCTGGTGGCTATAAGTCTTTTTGCTTATAAGAGCTACAGGGCGTCGAAAGCTGCCGACATTCGGATCCCGAAGGAAAGCATAGCTATCGCCAAACTCCATGTCGATGAATTGATTTGGGATATGTTCCGTAATTCTATGGCCAATTACGATGCGTATTACGGGTCATCTACGGATACTACAGGCAAGGAAAGACCTAAGGTGTGGAATTCAGGGATGGACATTCCTGCTGTGCTCTATGGCTTTCAGCTTCCGGACACGGCCAAAAGGTTCTATGCGGTCCTTGACGTTACAAACCGTGCGAAGGCGGTACGGTTTATCCAGGAACAGCTTCAACTTGGTCTCGATTCTGCTGCCGGGCTGGATAATCTGTACAGCACACGAAACCTCAAATTGCTGTTGGGGGAGAAGAATGCCGTTATCATGGTCGGTAAGGGGCTTAATCTCGTTCAGATGCAGGCATTGGCTACTGCGGACCAACAGGATTGGATTCTGGGAAAGGAATTTTTCAAAATGGACTCCCCAGATGCAGATCTTATCCTGACCGATCGCTCAACTAATTGGGCCGGTATAGATTTCGGAAATGGGAAGATTTCTCTAAAAGGAGAATATGCGGCAGATTACCTGCGCTACCCCCGAAACCCCAGAATCAATAAAAACGCGTTTAAAGATCCGGAAGTGGTTTTGCAGGTGGATGCTAATCTGGATTTTGGTCTTTTGTTGAAGCACCATGAGGAAGCGATCAAAAAACTGGATTTACCGATCGATAGTGTGGAGAATTTTGTTGGTTCCTATGCGGCCTTGCAGGTTCGTTCTGGTTCGGTAGCTCAACGCGACACCGTGATTACCTATGCCTACGACGATAATTTTGAGATGACCGAGCAGCAGGAGATTCAGGAAACATTGGTGCCCAATATCCAATTCCAGGTCCAAGCCTCTCCACATCTCATGGGTTACCTGCCGGAGAAGCTATTCTATACGTTTCATAAATGGCAAGGCCAGGAGATGATCCATATGGCGACGGCCAAAGAGGAGCGGAGCACCCCTACATTTGAACCTTCAACTTCATCCATTCAGCTAACCTACCATAAAAAACCGGATATGGGCGCTGTGCTGGGCTGGTTTCCAAAATATGATCTTATCGAAAGCATGGACGTCAAAGGCGTTGCCAATAGCGATAACAAACTGCAAATAACAGGTGATATTTTATTAATAGACGCAAAAATTAATTCATTTTATCAAATTTTTAAATAAACTAATCCATTCTCCAGGAGTCTATTCAATAAAATAACATCAAGTTTTCCAATATAAATGATATTGGCTTGGTATTTGGTTAAACATGAATAGATAATTGGAGATTGTATATGAAAAGATTTATTGGACTATTACTAATAGCATTTATGGCGTTCAGCGTAACAGCATGTTATACGAGCCATCCGCACGGGATGCCACCTGGACAAGCAAAGAAAAGATACGGCGGTAAATCCGCGAAACATTACGCACCCGGCCAGCAAAAGAAAAAATACAAACACAAACATAAAAAAGGCCGTGGTAATAATGGAAGATCTCACTACGAAGTCTACTACAGATAGAAAAACAAAGAGGCTTGAATAAAAATTCAAGCCTCTTTGTTTTTCTATCTGTAAGATATGAGATCTTAGATGTGAGATATGAGAAAGCATGGGTACTAACCTGAAGAGCGAGATCCTGATCTATATAATTTTGATAATAGCAGCCATAATATCACAAATCTCATATCTCCAATCTCACATCTCCAAAATAAGAATGGCCGCCATATAGCAGCCATAATATCTCAAATCTCATATCTCCAATCTCACATCTTATAAAAAAATCGCCATCTTTTAAGATGGCGATTTTTTTTATTCTGCGATTACCTCGAAAGGAACTTGAACTTTAACTTCTTTGTGAAGGTTCAAGTTTGCGATGTATTCTCCTAATTGCTTAGGTTCAGTTTCGAATGTGATACGGCGACGGTCAACGTCAAATCCTTGTGCTTTCAAAGCGTCAGCGATTTGGATGCTGTTCACTTTACCAAAGATCTTGCCTGACTCACCAGCTTTAGCACCGATAGATAATTTTACCGACTCTAATTTACCAGCTAATTCCGTAGCGTCTTTCTTGATTTTCTCTTGTTTGAACTGAGCTTGTTTGATGTTCTCAGCCAATACTTTCTTTGCAGAAGGCGTAGCCATTACTGCAAAACCTTGAGGGATGAGGTAGTTACGGCCAAAACCTGGCTTTACTACTACGATATCGTCTTTCTCACCAAGGTGTTTAACATCTTGTTTTAATATTACTTCCATTATCGTATCCTCCTTATTTTAATGAATCAGTTACGTAAGGTAGTAATCCGATGATACGCGCACGTTTCACGGCTTGAGCAACTTTACGTTGAAATTTCAATGATGTACCAGTTAAACGACGTGGTAAAATCTTACCTTGATCGTTCACGAACTTCAATAAGAAGTTTGCGTCTTTGTAGTCGATGTACTTGATACCGTTTTTCTTGAATCGGCAGTACTTCTTACGGTTGTCCTCTACTTTAGGGGCAGTTACGTATTGAATGTTTTCGTTTGCCATTAGTTTGCTACCTCCTCAGTTTTAGGTTCAACCTTCTTGTTGAATGCACCGCTACGTTTTTTCTCGTTGTAAGCAACTGCATGCTTGTCCAAAGAGATCGTTAAGAAACGCATCACACGCTCATCACGTTTGTATTGTACTTCCAAATTTTTAATTAAATCACCTGGAGCCTTGAATTCAGTTAAGTGATAAAATCCAGTCGTTTTCTTCTGGATTGGATACGCTAATTTTTTCAAACCCCAATTATCTTCAGCGATAATTTCGGCTCCGCCTTCTACTAAGATGTCTTTGAATTTCGCGATTACTTCCTTCGCAGCATCTTCTGAAAGCAACGGGGTAAGAATGATTACAGATTCGTACTGTTGCATTGTGTAAATAAATTATGTTTATTAAAATACCCGTAGTTATATTAACGGACGTGCAAAGATAGAAAATATGTTCGACTTATTACAGAATTAAATCATTATTTTTTGTTTAGCGCGCTGGTAGAAATTCCACCTTAAGCCGTGTTTGTAGTCCAATCTTTACAGAAACCAATTTAGGGTAAATACCACCTTGCCATTCCAATCCCACTTAACCATCTTTGCCACCGTTTAACTATTAATACACAAAAATTGAATTTAATCGGTAGGTTGCCACTTTGGGTGAAAGTGTTGTTCGCAATTTCAATAGGTTTAGGAATCGGTTTCCTTGTCTCTAAAATCCTGTATTATTCCATTTTCTGGAGCGCTTAACTGCGCAATTGATTCTGAAGTCTGATAATAAGTAGCTTTTTTTTCTGGGTACACTGTTCGTAAAGCAAACTACTAAATAGTCGGTTTGAGCGATCCTCTTGATTTGATGGTCACGGTGCTTTCGGTATCGTTGGGATGGAGCGTATGTAGAGGGGGAAATGAACAAGCTCCATTTTGATGCTGATCTGTTTGTGCAGAATTTTTGCATGCAAAATGGAGCTCGTTGAATTCCTTATGGATGATATCTTATCCTGTGGAAGGAATAGATTACGCCAATTTAGCCAAGGCTTCTTTGATTCGGCGCAATGCTTCCTTTAGGTTCTCATCAGAAGCCGCATACGATAAACGGATGTAATTGTTGTTACCGAATGAATCGCCACCGACAGTTGCCACGTGGCCATAATTCAATAGATATAGGGCTAGGTCTGCCGAGTTATTGATCACATTGCCTTCAGGATCTTTTTTTCCGAAAAAGGAACTGATTTCTGGGAAGAAGTAAAAGGCTCCGTCTGGAAGGTTGGTTTTCACACCAGGAATATCATTCAAAAGGTCGTAAACCAATTGACGACGGCGCGCAAAAGCATCCTTCATTTCCAGAACGCTCTCTAATCCCTGTTCATATGCGGCGATACCCGCACGTTGCGAAATGGAACAGGTTCCCGATGTCGTCTGACCTTGCATTTTCTCGTTTGCTGCTGCAATCTCTTTGTTGGCTGCAATGTAACCCAACCGCCATCCCGTCATGGCAAAGGCCTTTGAGAAGCCATTGATAATGATCACGCGATCTTTTACCGAAGGGAACTGCGCAATGGATTCATGCTTGTCGACAAAATTAATATGTTCATAGATCTCATCGGAAATGATGTAGATCTGTGGATGTTTCTCGAAAACCTTCACCAATGCTTCAAGCTCAGCTTTTGAATAAACCGAACCTGTAGGGTTACAAGGGGAGGAGAACATGAAAACTTTAGATTTTGGGGTAATGGCCGCTTCCAATTGCTCGGGCGTAATCTTAAAATCCGATTCAATGGTTGTATCGATATAGACCGACGTACCTTCCGCTAACACCACCATTTCCGAATAGGAAACCCAGTAAGGTGTTGGGATGATCACTTCGTCACCTGGATTCACCAAGGTCAACAACACATTGGAAAGAGACTGTTTCGCCCCAGTTGATACCACGATATTAGAAATATCGTAATCCAGGCCATTTTCATTCTTCAATTTATTCACAATGGCTTGACGAAGTTCCGGGTAACCGGATACCGGCGAATAACGTGTCCAGTTTTCATCCAAGGCTTTCTTGGCTGCATCCTTAACATGCTCAGGGGTGTTGAAGTCCGGTTCACCTACGCTCAGGCTGATCACGTTGATCCCTTTTGCCGCCAATTCACGACCTAATTTGGTCATCTTTAATGTTGCTGATTCTGATAGATTGTTGATTCTATTCGATAATATGGAAGTTGTGCTCATGATATTGCAAATATATTATATACTATTTATTATTAATGATAAAAATGTAACAAAATAACCATAAAAATGATACTTTCTAAATCATGGTCCTGTTACTCCATAAATATAAATTAATGATAGCTTTGTAACCAAATAAAGGAATAATCAAATGAAATTAAAGTTCGATGGCTTTATCATTGCCCTGCTCAGTATGATCCTGTTGGCCTATCTGTTCCCACAGCTAGCGACCTACGAGGACGGTAAAATTTTCAATATTTTGAGCAGTGTAGGTGTGGCTTTGGTATTTTTCTTTTATGGCCTTAAGCTGAGCTTTTCGGAAATTAAGCACGGTATGCGGAACTGGAAATTGCACCTATCCGTCCAGCTCTTCACGTTCTTGCTCTTCCCAGCTTTGGTGTTGGCCTTCAAACCTCTCGTACAAACGGAGACCCAGAAACAATTCTGGCTATCCTTTTATTTCTTGGCGGCTTTGCCATCCACGGTGACCTCCTCGGTGGTGATGGTTTCCATAGCAAAGGGGAATGTGCCAGCGGCCATATTTAATGCCAGTATATCCGGATTGATCGGTGTAGCGGTAACTCCTTTATTAATGCATTTCTTTTTAGAGGTAGGAGAGGTCAATGTGTTCGGTGAATTGTACTTAGGTCTTCTACTTGAAGTGATACTTCCTGTTATTGCTGGTCTTTTTCTGCAACGATATTGGGGAAAATGGGCCCATCGGTACAGCAAGGCGCTCACAACTTTTGATAAGGGGGTCGTGCTGCTCATTGTTTATGGGAGCTTTGCTGAATCCTTTGTCAATGATATTTTCCATACCATCGGAACGACCTATTTGGTCAGTTTATTCGTGGGTGTAATAGCGCTCTTCTTTATTGTTTATTTCGTCATTAAATTGATTGTCAGGTATGTGCTGCACTTCAATCGTGAGGATCGGATTTCGGCTCTTTTCTGCGGGTCGAAAAAGTCACTGACACACGGCAGTGTGTTCTCCAAATTCCTTTTTGCGAACAATCCAAAATTAGGGCTGTTTATCCTACCGTTGATGATCTACCATGCCTTTCAGATCTTTGTTATTACCATCATTGCCCAACGATTAGGGAAACAGATAGATAAGTAGAAGTTAACAAAAATATAACAGAACTGTCTCCGGAAAAGGGTATTTTTGCCAATCTTAAACAGGATGATATGAATAAGCAAATGCGGCTGGTGATGCTGTCCTTGGTGACGGGGATCGTTTTGATGTTGATCAAATTCATCGCTTATTTCATCACGGAATCGAATGCTATATTTTCGGATGCGGCAGAGAGTATCGTGAATATCGTGGCCTCGGGGTTTGCGTATTACAGCATTTACTTAGCGGCACAGCCTAAGGATGCCAATCATCCATACGGCCATGGTAAAGTTGAATTTTTCTCCGTTTTCGTGGAAGGTGGAATGATCTTTATTGCCGGGTCCATCATTCTGATTAAGTCAATATACAGCATATTTTCACCTCAACCGGTTAGTAATGTGGAAGAGGGTATATGGCTGATATTCATTACTTCGCTTATCAACCTTGGTGTAGGATTTTACCTAATGAAACGGGGGAAGGCTTTGCGGTCCTTGACCATCGAAGCCGACGGAAAGCACCTGCAGGTAGACGCCCTGAGCTCTGTGGGCTTGATCGCTGGCTTGTTGATCATGAAGCTGACGGGTCTCGCTTGGATTGACCTTGCTTTGTCTTTTGTGCTGGGTGCATTTATCCTGTTCAATGGCTATAAGCTGTTGCGTAAATCCATTTCCGGGTTAATGGATGAATCGGATGCCGAAGTCATTGATGAAGTGATTACTGTGCTGAACAAAAATCGACAACCGGAATGGATCGATGTACACAACTTACGGGTTCAACGCTACGGCCAGGAACTCCATATCGACTGCCACCTGACCTTACCGAAATATTACGCCCTGACCAAGGTCCATGATAGAATCTCTGAATTTGATACCATCCTCAACAATAATCTGAACGCCAAAACAGAGTTCTTTATCCATGCCGATCCATGCATGCCGGAATGTTGCCATTATTGTACCGTTGCGAATTGCCCAATCCGGACCGAGCCATTTTCCAAGCACATCGAATGGACGGCTGAGAACGTTACGAAAAATATGAAGCATTTTAGAGGGGAATAGCGGCAATAATAATGCAGACCTGTTGCTGTCAGACACGCTACTGATGCGATTTCTGAAGGTTCTATGTACCTCAGCATAATTTTAGGAATAGAACACGTACAAACGCTTTCCTTCCATGTATCCCCGCTTTTGACCCAGCATATAATATCCAGCCTACAATCGGGTAGCGGTTTCTCAATGTTTTTCTTTGTTAATAATTCAAATGATAACAATCATATTTTGATTTATTTGTCAATAAGTATTTGATAAACAAATAAATACAAACAAAAATTTTCCCCGACTCGATGTAACAGACTTAAATCAGACAATTTTGTCTTTTTTGTTTTCTAATTTTGTTTACAGTTTAAAATTTACAAGTTGAATACAAATAGATGAACGTGATGAATGAACAACAAATTGCACTGATTAAGGCGACCGTGCCTATCTTAAAAGAAAACGGCGTATTATTAACACGATATTTTTATGAACGCATGTTCAAGCACAATCCGGAGCTCAAGCATGTCTTTAATATGGGGAACCAGCAGTCTGGAAAGCAGCAGACCGCTCTGGCAATGGCTGTGTTGGCCTATGCTGAAAACATTGAAAACCCCGGCGTCTTGATGGGTATCGTGGATCATATCGGACACAAGCATACCAGCTTGGATATCCGTCCGGAGCATTACCAGATTGTAGGAAACCACCTGATCTCTTCCATAAAAGAAGTGTTGGGGGATGCTGCATCCGAGGAGCTACTGGAAGCTTGGACTTTAGCATACAACCAATTGGCAGCAATCATGTCCGGACATGAGGCAAAGATATATACCGACAAAGTGAATCATCCAGGCGGATGGACCGGATGGCGACCGTTTATCGTGAAGGAAAGGGTTAAAGAATCGGAAGAGATTACTTCCTTTTATCTGTATCCGGCAGATGGTGGTCGTATTGCCTCTCATCAACCGGGACAATACATCTCTGTTCGTCTTTTCCTTCCGGAACTGGATTTGTTGCAACCGAGACAATATTCCGTTTCCAACTCACCGAATGGGCAATATTACCGGATTTCCGTGAAACAGGAGAAGGGTAGTACACATCCCGATGGCATGATCAGCAACAGGCTCCATGAGCATGTGCAGGTTGGTGATACCATTGAGCTGACGTCACCTTCCGGAAATTTTGTCCTGGAAGGTAAGGAGCAAGGTAAACCACAAGTATTTATCAGTGGCGGAATAGGTCAAACGCCATTATTGGCTATGGTGGAAGATTTACTGACAGATCCAAACGTTGAACAGCCTATCGTTTGGGTTCACGGCTGTAGGAACGAACAGGTGCATGCATTTAGGGATAGGTTAAAGGAGATTGCTACCATAAACCCGCAATTTCAGAATCACCTCTTCTACGAACAGTTGGACCAAGATTGTGAACATGCGCGGTCCGGCATTGTGGATTTGCAGAAAATAGCCGACAAGGTGGTTTTGGAAGATGCCAATTACTACCTGTGCGGGCCAGCAGGATTTATCAGGAAGCAATATGAATTCCTAAAAGAAACAGGGGTTGATCCTTCATCCATCCATTTTGAGGAATTCGGCCCGGCATCCTTATCGCTGAATTAAAATGAATTAAATTAATCCTACTGGCGCCTGTTCAGGGTGTCAGTAGGTATTTAAATTGAGCAGCATGGAAACAAAACCATTGAAAAGGCATCCCGCTCTCCAACCGTTGAGCAAAGAGCATCATTTCGCGTTGCTCCTGTGTTGGAAGTTCAGACGCGGGTTGGAAAGACAGATCGATCCCGAACGCATTGGTCGATACGTGAAGGAAATGTGGACCCACCAGCTTGAACCACACTTCGCTATAGAGGAAGAATATGTGTTCGCAATTCTTGAGGAGGATCATAAATTGGTGCAAGAGGCGATAGGACAACATCGGAGCCTAAAGCGTTTAATTTTACAGGACTCCTTTACAGAAAAATCCTTGAACCGGATAGAAGAAACCCTGGAAGCACACATCCGATTGGAGGAACGGCAACTCTTCCCATTGGTCCAAAAGGCAGCATCCAAAGAACAGCTGGAACGCATACAGGTAAAGCACGACCATCCCATTGCAGAACTACCTTGGGAAGATGAATTTTGGAAAACCTAATTCCCACGAATATAAATTTTTAAAGGGCCAGAAAAAATAATTTTCAAACATGAGATAAATTTTGTATTTTGCTGTAAATCAGCTCAAAGAACCTATAAAATCTCTTGAAAATATTGACATTATCCATTCATTAAACTATCGAGCTTAAATACAATATTTTCTCATCAAAACCGCTGTTTTCTTGTAAAAAGTAAATCCAGAACACGCTCTGGCATTACGAAATTTTCAATTTTGTGCTGTTGTGGCTATGCTGGTGTGGTCTATGAAAAATTACCTTCTTGCTGCCATGTGGCTCTATGGACCTTCTCCGAGGTGAAGCCGTACTGCAAGCGAGGTGAAGTCGGGGTGAGAGCGTGCCTATAGACACGCTCTCACCACGCTCTCAGTACGCTCTCACCACGCTCTCATGTCAGACAAGGTCCAAAAAACAAACCAAGAATTACTATAATTTCGTTGTAATTTTATTAGCTCATCATTTCCAAATTATGGCTTTACAGCCATAAAACCCACTTTTTACATTTATCTTCCAAATCTAATTGCCTTACTGAAACCTTACATCTCCAATCTATTTCCTTATCTTTAAGGAAAATCCACTGATATGAGAAAAATCAATTTATTAATCCTTTCCTTTCTATTTACATTATTTGCAGGTGTTGCTTTTGGCCAATCCGACCGTGAATCGGTTGGAACGGTAATGGACAAATGGCACGAAGCTGCTGGAAAAGCGGACTTTCAAGCTTATTTTGACCTCATGGACAGTACTTCTGTTTTTATTGGTACCGATGCGACCGAGCGATGGAATAAGGCTGAATTTATGGCCTATGCCAAGCCGCATTTCGATAAAGGGAAGGCGTGGAACTTCACTAGCTTGGAAAGAAACATAGAATTTTCAGCTGATGGTAAAACCGCATGGATAGATGAGTTGTTAAATACGCAGATGAAGATATGCCGTGGGTCAGGTGTGCTCGAAAAGATCAATGGTCGTTGGTTAATCAAACATTATGTGCTGTCGATGACTGTACCTAATGCACTTGTAGATCAAGTGGTTCCGTTAAAATCTGCTGAAGAGGATAGCATAATAGAGAAATTAAACATAAACAAAAATAGGAGATAATATGTTAGTGAAACATGAAGTGTCTGGTAATAAAGGAGCATTTATTGCCGAAGAAGACGGAAAAAAAATTGGTGAGATGACGTATTCCCAGGCTGGACCTGGTAAGATCATAATCGATCATACCGAGGTTGATCCGGAGGAAAAGGGGAAAGGCATTGGCAGCATTATGTTGGAAAAAGCGGTGACACATGCCCGTGAGAACAACTTAAAGATTATGCCGTTGTGTCCATTCGCCAAAGCGCAATTTGATCGCGATGTCAACATTCGTGATGTCCTGTTTTAATCCAGGGATCGCGATATAATTATAACATAATCAACAATCTATGAAAGCAGTTATTATTGGTTGTACAGGTGCAACAGGCAGGGAATTGGTATTACAGCTCTTGGCAGATCCTAAGATCAGCCAGGTTATCGTACTGGTTCGCCGGCCATTTTTCTCTCCAGACCCCAAGTTATTGGAAGTCGAGGTTGACTTCGACAAACTGGAGGAATACAGACCTTATATCATAGGTGATATCGCTTTCTCTACCTTGGGTACGACCCTCGCAGCAGCAGGGAGTAAGGAGGAGCAATGGGTTGTTGATTATGATTATCAGTTGAAGTATGCCGCCTTGGCGAAACTGAATAAGATTCCCAATTTTGTTCTATTGTCATCAGCGCAAGCCAGCAAAACATCCCGTTTCTACTACAGCCGGATGAAAGGCCTATTGGAAGATGCCATCCAGGCGTTAGATTTCAAGAAACTCACCATTGTCAGACCGGGCCCCATAGATCGACCAAATACAGATCGAAAAGGCGAAAAAATTGCCGTAAAGGCCATTAATTTCTTGAATAAACTTGGGCTATTGAAGACTTATAAACCCATCTCGACAATGGATTTGGCAATGGTCATCAAAGATGCCGCGATGGATAAGAAACATCGTGAAATCGATATCTACAATCCCAAAGAGATCTGGGAAGAACTGGATCAGTAAACAGGAATTTCATCTTTTCGGAGCAATCCTATCCAGAACCGTCAAATTTTATTCAAGTTTGCGGTTAATTTCTGCTTTTAGCCCTATTTAAAATTGATTTTGTTATCTTTAGGCGAATTTTAAAAATTAGGTCAATCCCTAAATTGATTTTCATAGAATTTTGCAAAACAATATCATTTCAATAGAAAATTATGTCATCTAAAATCATTTACACAAAAACAGATGAAGCGCCTTTATTGGCAACGTATTCATTTCTACCGATCGTACAAGCATTTGCTAAGACAGCAGATATTGACGTTGAATTAAGAGATATTTCATTAGCGGGACGTATCCTGGCTAATCTGAATGAATATTTGGCTGATGGTCAGAAAACAACTGATGCATTGGCTGAGCTGGGCCAATTGGCAACCACTCCGGATGCGAACATCATTAAACTTCCCAATATTTCCGCTTCGATCCCGCAATTGAAGGGTGCAATTGCTGAATTGCAAAAAGCTGGATATGCCATTCCGAATTATCCGGATGCGCCAGCAAATGAAGAGGAAGAAAAAATCAAAGCTGCCTATGCAAAGGTATTGGGTTCCGCAGTGAATCCGGTATTGCGCGAAGGAAACTCTGATCGCCGTGCTCCAAAAGCTGTGAAAAACTACGCAAAAGCAAACCCACACAAAATGGGTGCTTGGTCTGCGGATAGCAAGACAAAGGTCGCTTCCATGCAGGATGGTGATTTCTACAGCTCCGAACAGTCTGTTACCATTGAAAATGACAGCCAATTTAAGATTGAATTTGTTGGTGCGAATGGCGAGACCAAAGAATTGAAAGGTTTGAGCAACCTGAAGGCTGGAGAAGTTATTGACTCCTCCGTTCTTCATATTGCTAAATTGAAAGATTTCGTAGCGCAAGCCATCCAAGAAGCGAAGGAAGCTGGCGTTTTACTTTCCGCACACTTGAAGGCGACGATGATGAAGGTTTCAGACCCGATCATTTTCGGTGCCATTGTGGAGGTATATTTTAAAGATGTATTCGCGAAATACGGTTCCTTATTCAATGAATTGGGAATTAATAAAAATAACGGTCTTGGTGAGGTTTATGCAAAGATTGCTGGCCACGCTCAAGAAGCGGAAGTTAAAGCGGCCATTGATGCAGCCATTGCAAATGGTCCGGACTTGGCGATGGTTAATTCCGATAAGGGAATTACCAACCTGCACGTTCCATCGGATGTCATTGTTGATGCATCCATGCCAGCGATGATCCGTATCGGTGGTAAAATGTGGGATAAAGCAGGTGCTGAACGCGATACCCTTGCCGTTATCCCTGATCGTTCATATGCAGGTATTTACGAAGCTGTTATCGAAGACTGTAAGCAGAACGGTGCTTACGATCCAAAAACAATGGGATCTGTGCCTAATGTTGGATTGATGGCGCAAAAAGCTGAAGAATACGGTTCCCACGATAAAACATTCCAGGCTACAGGTTCGGGTGTTATTCGTGTTGTGGACAATAACGGCAAGACCTTAATGGAGCAAGCCGTAGAGGAAGGTGATATCTTCCGCATGTGCCAAACTAAAGATGCACCTATCCAGGATTGGGTTAAACTTGCGGTAAACCGTGCGCGTCTTTCCAATACGCCGGCAATCTTCTGGTTGGATGAAAACCGTGCTCATGACAGAGAGATCATCAAAAAAGTGAATGCATACCTACCAAATTACGATACTAATGGTTTGGATATCCGTATCCTTTCCCCAATTGAGGCTACTAAATTCTCGATTGACCGTATCCGTAAGGGTGAAGACACCATTTCCGTAACAGGAAACGTTTTACGTGATTACCTGACGGATCTTTTCCCAATTTTGGAATTGGGTACATCTGCGAAAATGTTATCGATCGTTCCATTGATGAACGGCGGTGGTCTTTTCGAAACAGGAGCGGGTGGTTCTGCGCCTAAGCATGTTGAGCAATTTTTGGAGGAAGGTTATCTGCGTTGGGATTCTCTGGGAGAATTCCTAGCCCTACAAGCTTCTTTGGAGCATTTGGCACAGACTCAAAATAATGAAAAAGCACAGGTGTTAGCCGATGCATTGGATGAAGCGAATGCGAAATTCCTTGCAAACGATAAATCGCCTGCACGTAAAGTTGGACAAATCGACAACCGTGGTTCTCACTTTTACCTGGCTACCTATTGGGCAGAAGCCTTGGCAAACCAGACAAAAGATGCAGACCTAGCGGCGAAATTCAAATCTTTGGCGCAAGCGTTAACTGAGCAAGAAGATAAGATCAATGAAGAATTGATCGGTGCTCAGGGCAAGGCACAAAACATCGAAGGGTATTATTTCCCTAACGATGAGTTGGCAGCAAAAGCGATGCGTCCTTCAGCAACATTGAATGCTGCACTTGAAGGATTGAACTAAGTTCGGATTCCATAAAGATCATATCAGAGGTGGCTATACAAATAGCCACCTTTTTTTATGCGGTTTTTGTTGGAGAACGGTTATGGTCGATTTGAATCTGCGCCACTTATTTCTTATTTTAGGTTATTCAACGTATAAACCTTAAAATAATGACCAATAAACAGAGTAGACGTAATTTCCTGCAGCGCAGTTTGTTCACCATAGCGAGTGCTGCTGCAGCACCTTCCTTATTGTCCGCAGGTACAAGCACATTCACTGAAAGTGCTGATCAGAACGCCCTAAAATTAGGCATTGCTGGGTATAGCTTCGTAAACTTTAATCTGGAACAATCCTTAGCGATGATGAAGCGCATGGACGTACGGTATCTGTGCATCAAGGATTTTCACCTTCCATTGAACAGCACGGCCGAACAAATTGCCGCTTTCCATAAACAATTGGCAGCATCCAATGTCACGGGATATGCCGTTGGTCCTCTCTATATGAAAACCAAGGAAGAGATCGACCGGGCATTTGATTATTGTAAGCGTGTTGGTGTTAAATTGATGATCGGCGTGCCAGAGGTGAAGGATTTACCGTATGTAGCACAAAAGGCTAAAGAACATGGCTTCCAATACGGGATCCATAATCATGGTCCCGAAGATAAGCTCTATCCAAATGCTACCGTCATCTGGAACCATATCAAAGATCTGGATCAACACTTGGGCATGTGCTTCGATATGGGGCACGATACCCGGGATGGACAGGATGCTATAAAGGACCTCGTTCGATACAAAGACCGAATCTTTGATATCCATCTGAAAAATGTTACTGCCGCAGATGCAAAAGGGTCAACATGTGAGTTGGGACGTGGGGTTATCGATATCCCAGCATTTGTAAAAGCCTTATTTAAAATAAAATACGCTGGATGCTGCAGTATAGAATTTGAAAAAGACATGAAAGATCCATTGGCGGGAATTGCTGAATCCGTTGGTTATTTCCGTGGTGTCGTCAGTGCTATTTAAGCCAGTATGCATAAAATAGACGCGTTTTTGTTTAAATTGTAGGTATAAACCAAATTTTGATGAGAACGCTTTTATTTTTTATAATTAGCCTGTTTGCTGTACAAGCGTATGGGCAGCGTAGTTTTTCGTTGATCAATCCAAAGAAAAACACGTTCTCATTTGAAAATTCCGGTAATCTGGTTATTCTCCCCGTAAAAGTCAATGGTATCGATTTATCTTTTTTGTTGGATACCGGCGTAAAGGAAACGATCCTGTTTGCCTCCAAACAAGATACGGTTCCCTTAGAGAACATCAATAAGGTGAAATTCTCAGGGATCGGTATAGAAGACGGTGTGGAAGGCATTATGGCCGTAAACAATACTATTGAAATCGGGGGGATTCTCCAGGACAGTACCCATAACTTGTTTGTAATCGATGCGGAGGAATTGGATATCTCCAGCCATGTGGGTATTCCCATCAACGGAATTCTGGGAAGCCGGTTCTTCGATGATTTCCTGGTAAAAATAGATTATATAAAATCGAAGATCAGTGTTTTTGATCCTTTTTCGTATCCACAAAAAACAACAAGGGGATTTACGGAAATTCCCATCAGTATCGAACGCAGTAGACCTTATGTGCATATCGACTTGAATTTGGGCGACATCAATCTGCCGGATTCGAAAATGCTGGTGGATATGGGCAACTCCGATGGTCTGTTGATCTTTCCATTCCTACTGCAGGACTTTCAGGTTCGCGATCCCCATATCTATGATTTTATAGGCCGTGGCTTCAATGGCTTGATCTATGGGTTCAGAAATCGGATCAAAGGTTTTGAATGGGCGGGATTCTTCATCAAGCAGCCCATTGTGTCGTATCCGGATTCGAATGCTGTCCATGCGGCAAAATTGACGAAAGATCGCATTGGTTCGATCGGCAATCAGGCCCTACAGCACTTTCAGGTAATCTTTAACTATGCACAGAGCAAAATGTACCTGAAGAAGAACAAGAACTTTGGCAAACCTTTTCTGATCAATCTGACAGGCATGGATATCAAGCACGATGGCTTGGTGTGGACCAAGCAACGGATTCCGACCAGCCTGAGCCGCACACATAAGGGTAGGGAAGATGCCCTAGGTGGCACAACGGTCTATAACCAACAGGAGTTTACCTATGAATTCTCCCTTAAACCAATCTATAAGATCAGCAATATCCGGGAAGGATCATCCGCCGGAAAATCAGGACTGCAGGTCGACGATGAATTGATCGCGATCAATGGAAGACGGGTCCAGAACCTCAAAATGAAACAGATTATGGATATCCTGCAGCATAACGAAGGGGAGGAGTTAAAGGTTACGGTGCAGCGCGGAGAACAGCAGTTGCATTTTACGGTATTGCTGGAGGATCCCATTCCGTATCGGTGATTTATCCCAAGGCACTAGAGAGCCACCAGACGTGCTCGCTGAAAAATTGCTCTTGCGCAGACGCATTGATTCTAAGGGGTATGTTTTGAGGCACAAGAGAGCCACCACACATGCCAACCGCACAACTCTTGCGCCAGCGTTGCTCATTTATTATAAAGGGTTTGATGGAGGGCTTGTACCAAAACATGCCGTAGGCACAAGAGAGCTATTACACTTGCCATCCATTTAATTTGTTCTAATGTGGTTCATCTATTGAATAAAATTTCTGACGAGGGTTTTAATAGCACACATGCCAACCCCGGAGGGGTGCAACTATTTTAGAAACACCGCTATAAAATGTCAAAGTCTGAACGCCCAAGATTTCGGTTTGCTTTAGCAAATCGAAATCTTGGGCGTTCAGACTTTTTTTGTCATTCCTAGTTACACCCCTCTGGGGTTTCAGGCGAAAAGTGATGGCTTGCTAAAATAGTGACACCCCTAGCGGGGTTGCATGGGATGTAAAAAGGTTTTTAGGCACAAGATAGCCTTAATTAAACTTTCCATATTATTTGGGCAAGCGTGATTGTCCATGAGGCAAAAGAGAGCCACCACACATGCCACCCACAAAACTCTTGCGCCAGCTTGTTCATTCCCTGCAGCCCACCCTAGGTCTAACTATTTAATACTACCTACTAAATACAAAAAAGCTGCATAAGCAGCTTTTTTCTATTCATTGACAACGCCCATTTTACTGAACTTGTCGATACGTTCGGTAATCAGCGTATCCGTATCTTTGGCCTTCAGGACCGAAAGGTCGCTTAGGATTTTATTTTTTACATTGATGGCGGTTGATTCGGGATCTTGGTGTGCACCACCTAGCGGTTCTTCAATGATTCCATCGATCAATCCATTGCCGAGCATATCCTCAGCGGTAAGTTTAAGGGCTTCGGCAGCTCTTTCTTTCTGATCCCAGCTTCTCCAAAGGATGGATGAACAAGATTCAGGAGAGATCACGGAATACCACGTGTTCTGTAGCATATAGACACGATCACCGATTCCGATACCCAATGCACCACCAGATGCACCTTCACCGATCACGATACAGATAATAGGCACACGTAGTACGGACATTTCCAACAGGTTCCGTGCAATGGCTTCACCCTGTCCGCGCTCTTCAGCTTCCAATCCTGGATAGGCGCCCATCGTATCGATCAGGGTTACCACAGGGATATTGAATTTCTCTGCCATGCGCATCAGGCGCAATGCTTTTCTATATCCTTCAGGATTCGCCATTCCGAAATTGCGGAATTGACGCTCCTTGGTGTTCTTTCCTTTTTGATGACCGATTACCATAACCGATTGCCCACCAATGGTAGCCAAACCGCCAACGATGGCTTTATCATCTTTTACGTTTCTATCGCCGTGGAGCTCAATGAACTCATCACAGATCAAATCAATATAGTCGAATGTTTGTGGTCTGTCGGGATGTCTGGACATCTGCACTTTCTGCCAGCCAGTCATGTTTTGGTACACCTCAACCTTTGTTTGCTCCAGTTTCTCCTCCAATTCGCGAACGGTAGCACCCATGTCTACTTTCGTCTTCTCCTCAACCTGCTTAACCTTCTCGATCTGGGTCTGCAAATCAGCAATTGGCTTTTCAAAATCAAATGTTGTTTCCATATTTACCTGTTTGGTGTCGCTAAAAGCGAAGCTAAGTTAGCTGTTTTTTAAGAAATTTAAAATGTTATTTAATTGAATCGTTATGGTAAGTTAACATTATTTATATTTAACGGTTGATAACTAGATAGATAACAAACCAGCCTTCGGACATGTTTTGTTCGTGATTTAAAAAATAATATCTTCAAAGCCATGAATGCAAGCTCCACAGAAAACAAACCAAAGATTCCATGGACTTTTATCGGTAAGGTATTATTGACCATTATCCTCATCAGTGTACACCTGATGTTTGAGGATAGGATCAATGCCATCAAGCGGTTGCCACAGCTATTGAACGGGCTGTACACATTCCTCATCCCCAGTATCCTGCTGAGCATGTTGCGCTTTTTGGTGATCTTTCTGTACAATACCCGGCATTCGCAGAAACGCGTCCGCGGCAACTTCGTGTTGGGGATCAATCGCCTGACAGCTATCCTGAATACCATTTTTGCGGTCATCGCATTGATGTATGCCTTTGGCATTAACCCCAAGGAATTTATCACGAGCATGACCATTGTTGCCATGGCGATAGCGGTTATCTTTCGGGACTATATCACCAATATGATCTCGGGATTGATCGTGATGTTCTCCGAGCAGCTATCCGTTGGGGACAGGATTAAGGTTGGCGACCATAAGGGCCGCATCATCGACATTACCTTTGCCAATATTGTCCTGCAGGATGAAGAGGACGACATCGTCATGGTGCCGAACAACCTGGTCTTTACGGCCACTTTCATGAACCTTTCGGCCCACCAGTCCAGTCTGTTCTCTGTTCGCTTTGAACTGCCGATGGAAGTTTCGCTTCACATCGAGGAATTGGAAGAACAGTTGAAGCTCAGCATAACCACCCATCCAAACCTGTCTTTTAAAGAAGATGATTTTCAATTAAAGGTAACGGAATTGGGGAAAGATTTCGTGCGTTATAAATTGGATCTCCATGCCGTGACCAATAGTAATAGGATGCACCGGACACTGGAAAATGAAATTCTAAAAGAAATTATAAAATTTGAACGGAAGATCCTTAAATCTTCCTGACCTTAATCCGCTTGACGAAATGGTGCGAACCTTTCTTCAGGATCAGGTCGGCCCTATACCTGGTCGGTTGGATGTTCTCATGTAGGTTCGGACGGTTGATCTCGTTCCAGATTTGGGTAGCCATGGCGTAACTTTCTTCCGTACTCAGATCAGCGTATTTATGGAAGTAAGAATCGGTATTCTGGAAAGCTGTTGCGCGCAGGGATTCAAAACGATCGATATACCAGGACACGATATTCTTTTCATCCGCATCCACATAGATTGAGTAATCAAAGAAATCCGAAACGAAGACGCCATTCTTACGAGAATTAACCTGCAGGACGTTGATGCCTTCGACGATAAGGATATCGGGCTGGGAAATGTGCAATTTCTCGTTCGGCAGCACATCGTATTCCATATGGGAGTACAGGGGAACAGAAACCTGCGACTTGCCGGATTTGATATCCGCCAGAAACTGCAGCAATTGTTTTGTGTCGTAACTTTCAGGAAACCCTTTTCTATTCAATATACCGCGTTTGATCAGTTCCTTATTTGGATAGAGGAATCCATCCGTGGTGACCAATTCTACTTTTGGTCGGTTGGGCAATAGCGATAGTACTTTCTTCAATACCCGTGCGGTGGTACTTTTGCCTACGGCCACAGAACCGGCGATACCGATGATAAACGGCAATTTCTGCTGGTTCCGTTTAAAGAACACGTTGCTCTTGGCATGTAATTCCTGAAAAGTATTGATATGCACCTCAAGCAGGTGGGCGAGGGGAAGGTAGATATCTTCAATCTCGTCCATCGTTAACGGTTCATTCAGGGCATGTAGGCGATCCAGATCGATATCTTGGATGGTATGGCTGAATTGGCCGTTCAAACGCTTCCATTGTTCCCGTGTGAAGTTCTGGAAGGGGCTCGTAAAAGTATGTTCGCTTATTGAGGGCATAACACAAGTATTATTTGGAGTCGCAAATATACAATCCTGCTGTGTGATTTACTTATTTTGTATCAATTAGATTACTTTCGATCACGATCGGATGCTGTAACATTTTCTGTACAGGACATTTTTCCCCAATGGTATAGATCCTTCTGCGTTGTTCCTCGTCCAGGTCTCCATCGATGGTGATATTGCAGGTGATATAGGTGGTTTGTTGCAGATCGCTCTTCTGCACCTCACTGCTCATCTTGATTTCAATTTTATTTACTTTCCATGCTTTCCTGTTAATGTACATGCGCATGGTAATTGCTTTACAGGTACCAACGGATGATAATAGGAGCTGGGTAGGGGTAAGGCCTTTATTCTGCCCGCCGAGTTCAATCGGTTCATCAGCCAAGAGGCTTAATTCTTCATATTGTACAGTCGTTGTATAAGCTTCTTCACCGATGCTTACCAAAACCTCATTTGCCATAGTTTATTCTTCTTCTAAAAGTCCTTTAATAATTAATGTACCCGTTGCTGGGTTAGTTGCCAATGGGACATTCCACAAATCGCAGATGCGCATCAGCATTTGGATATCGGGTTCGTGGGCGTGCTTACCAAGTGGATCACGGAAGAAAATTATGCCATCCACTTTTCCCTCAGCGGCCATGGCTGCAATCTGCGCATCTCCACCTTTTGGGCCAGATAACTTTAACTCCACCTCCAATCCGGTCTGTTGAATATAAGAACCCGTTGTTCCGGTTGCTACAAGATGAGCATGGGATAGGACCTCCTGGTGGTCTTTTACAAAACCGACCATTTCCGCTTTTTTGCCGTCATGGGCAATCAGTGCGATAGTTTTTGCCATTGGTATTCGATATTGTTCTAAATTGTCCGTAATATACTAAAAATCGGCAAAAAGAGGTGTTATAGCACAATAAGATGTTGATAGTATAACAATGGATTCGTATTAATTCCATTGCCGGTTGCAAAGAATAGGTTGGACATTGGCCCCAACGAATCGATAGCTGATCTATTTGCTTTGATTGGTATTAAACCGCTCAATCAGTTGGATAATTTCTTTTGATTTCAGGTTCTTATTGTCTGATGATTGGATTTCTTTTGCTATTTCAGGGTCCGAGTCCAAGAGGTTGAGTAAATTTTCATGATTCCTTTTGATCTGTCTACCTAATATATCCTTAGAAAACAGATAGGTTGGATTTCCGTCGGCAGTAATGGCAAAAACCTCGGTTGTCTTACTGACATTGATGCCAATGCCTGGTCCACCTGTGCCGTAACTTGCCATCGGACCTACATTTCTGGATACAAATTCGACCACATAGATTGGTCCTGAAGTCAAAGATTGCAGTAGGATAGGCTCCCCATTTTCATCGTTTATATTATTAATTTGGATATACTTTAGGGATTTCTTGCCATTATAAGCAGATTTGATATCCTGAGCCAGGTATTTCATTCGCTGGCCATCCTTTGGCGTGAATGTTATGCTTTTGGCTTGGTACATCCCGAATTTTCCGAATACGGTATCCCCCGAATTCATGACGATATAACTGTCCTGGGCTTGTGAAAACTGGGTTGAAATCGCAAGGATTGTCAATAGCAATAAAATGTATTTCATAATAAATGGTTCATTAAAAATGAGTTGGAACACAAATATAAAATTAATTCCAGAAAAATGGGGAAGGTACTGTTTAAATCCTTATATTTGCACCCGTTGACACGGAGAGGTGTCAGAGTGGTCGAATGAGCAGTCCTGGAAAGACTGTATACGGGATGACTGTATCGAGGGTTCGAATCCCTCCCTCTCCGCCAAAGAAATCAAAGCCCGACAGTAGTCGGGTTTTGTTGTTTCTGATGTTTTTGCAAACGTGTTTGCTGAAAGATCCAGAAACAACAAAACCGGAAAGCGTAGCGATCGGCTTTGATTGTTTGAAGCCTGAGCCAAAATATGGGACCCTCTATAGGATACAAACTTCACATCATAAAAAATGGCTCTTATAGGAGACATTGGTTTTTTTGTTGCCCAAAGTCAAAAAACTATCAGACACCTACCAATAGGTTTTTCAAAAAATGAAAGTGCATAACTGGGAATGTTATTCAATAATCCAGCAATCTATATCGATTTCCTGATCATTCGTGTGATGAAAAGAATGGACCTTCTTATTGATAGAAAGAGCACCCTAACTACGACATAAGATATTTGTTGAGTCATAGCCCGACAATTCCTCAGCAACGAATTTGATTTAAACCTACCAAAGTGTAATATCAATAAGACAATACAACTCTAGGTTGTGTCTTCATTCTTAATGTATTGCATTAGAACAAAATTCCCTATTGCCTTCATTCTCACCATTTTGTTCCCCGAAAACCAAAATTTAATCCAAATCAGTAAATGGGTGGTTGATCAGCTACATGTTTTGTAAAAAATGTCGAAAATCGGTAGTTTATTTCTTAGCGACCATACAGGCTAATATTATTTTTCTACCTTCGTGTCGAATTTACACACAACTGTTAAAAAACACACATCTATTAATACATGAATAAGAGAACCTATGAATCTCCTTGTATCCTTGTCGAAAGAATTTATACTGAAAATTCGATTGCTGCACATTCGATCATGGTAAGTCCATCAACAGATAGTTTCACCCATGAATGGGAAGATACCCAAGAGGTAAACAAGGACTATACTTGGCAATAATCACACACTATTATACGAATACATGAAATTATTAAATATACTTTTTGGATTGGGTATCTGCGCATTGAGTCTGAACATGACTTCTTGTAGCAAGGAAGCTTCTGATATGGAAGCCTCAACTTCAGGTCAGGTTTCTGTCGGGATCAATAAACTAAGTTTAGGGTTTGATTTTGAGGAAGAGAGCAAATCGCAATCGGGCGCAAATGCTGGATCTGCGAATAGCCGGTTGGTTCAATCGATCGATATTGCAGGAGATGAAGGGACCTTCGCTGCAACTGCAGATTTGATAGAAGTTAAGGATAGTCCGAATTCCGGATTGAAGATGAATGCCTCGAAGGCAGCGACGCCTCAGATCGCCCCAGTTCCGGCAGGAACATTATACCGGCTTTTTGTGTACAATGCGGATAATTCTTTCGTTGCCTACAAAGACTTTAAGCGCGGTGATACAGGGGCAACGTATGGAGAAAACAGAGTCTTTAACTTGGATGGGGGTAAGGAATATATTTTTGTTTGTTACACCATCATGAGTACCTCAGCTTTGCCCGAACTTCCGGATAACCCAAGCGCTCCCCTTAACTTAACACAGATCAATCCGATTAAGCCAACAAAAAATAGTCAGGGACACTATACAGAGCCTGTTGGAAACACTGATAAGGGTATTGATGGGGGATCAGATTTCTGTTATTGGATTTCTAAGGTCAAGTTAACGGATCACCTTAAATTGAATATTAATCTAAAACATATGTATGTTGGATTACAGATCTATATCAAAGCACCTACTGGCGGAAAATTATGGTTAAATAATCCTGCACAAGGAATTCCCAATAGGATTGATTCTATCTCGCGTTCACTACCATTCACCAACCGTACCACAACCTGGTTAAAAGATGGTTCCCAAACGAATCCGTATACACTTGGCGAAAACCTTTTAGGGAAAACGCTGAATTTTACTGATCAAAAAGATGCCGCAGTCCTAGAAATCCCTGCCGTTGTTTTTAACATGGGGGTGAATGAAACGACTAATGGACAGGTCTTTGTGCATAACGTTACATTTGCTAGATCGCCTGCCCAAAGATCAAAACGGAGTGTTATTCTTTCCGGTTTAAATTTTAAGGCCAGAACTAAATATGTTTTGAACATCAATATTAAATAGCAAATTCTTTGCATAGGAAAGCGGCATGATGTTATAATCATGCCGCTTTTATTTTTAGCTATACTTTCCCGCCAAAAATAAGTAACGGAACCAGGTTTCATTTGTTCTACATACATGAAACTTCCGAAATTCACCGACCGGCAATTATGGGCGTTCCGGTGGTTCTTTCTCTATCCGGCATTGATCATCTTAATCGGGCGATTGATCATCTTCTTCGTGATGTTATATGATTCGACTAAACAATAACCTATACGATTTAATTTCGCAGCCGTATTTATCAACAACAGACTTTCTGTCGTGAAAATGAGGTTTAAATAATGTTTAAACATCAATAAATAGGATGGAGGACCATAAAGGCGGCCATGTTAGGTTTTTAGCATAATTTTTCGTATCTTTGTCCATCACGAAGGCAAATCTCTTATCCCATCCTTACCTCGGTCTTAAGACAAATCCTTTATTTTTTTAACCCTAATTCTATTTAATGGCTAAAAGTCAACTTACATTCAAGAAAAAAGAAACCGCAAAAAAGAAGCAGCTGAAAAAGCTCGAAAAACAAGAACGTAGAGAAATGAACAAAGCGAACAACGACAAAGGAAAAGCGTTGGAGGAAATGTTCGTTTATGTGGATGAATTTGGAAATCTTTCCGATACTCCACCATCACAACCTTACAAATTCAAGGAGGAAGATTTACAACGTCCCGCCGATCCGGAAGATGAATACTTATTTGGTAAAGTATCGTATTACAACGAAGTTGGTCATTATGGCTTTATCCGAGACAATGTGACGCGCGAGACTGTTTATTTCAATGACAACCTAGCTGGTATGGTTCTTAACCTGAATCAGAAGGTAAAATACAAGTATGTCCGTTCTAAACAGGGGAATCAGATTTCTGAAGTAGAATTGATATAAAAACAAATTTGCATTATATTAACTTGGGTTGCTCGAATTTTGGGCAACCTTTTTTTGTGTCTAGCGGAATTTGTCAAGTTATTGGACACAAAAAAAAGCAGCAAGGAAGTCCCTGCTGCTTTTTCCATTGGTATTTGGAATTACGCTAAACGTACGTTTACTGCATTTACACCTTTTCTACCATTTTCAATTTCGAATGTTACTGAATCGTTTTCACGAACTTTGTCAACTAGACCTGTAACATGTACGAATACATCAGCACCACCATTTGATGGAGTGATAAAACCGAATCCTTTTGTTTCGTTAAAGAATTTTACTGTTCCTTCTTCTTGCATTGTATTAATTATTTATTGTTTATTATCTTGTTTTACTTCTTCAATCTGAAATCCGATCAATTTCTGAATTTTGAGCAGCAATGGTTTTTCTTCATCACTGCAGAAAGAAAACGCGAGACCGGCATTTCCGGCACGCCCAGTTCTCCCGATTCTGTGCACATATGTTTCTGATTCCTCAGGTAAATCATAATTGATTACACGTGGTAATTCATGGATATCGATTCCCCGAGCAGCAATATCTGTTGCTATAAGTACATTAATCTTGCCAGATTTAAAAGACTCCAACGCTTGCTGTCTCGCATTCTGCGATTTGTTCCCGTGAATACACGCCGTTAATATACCACTTTTCCCCAAAGTTTTCACTAATCTATTTGCACCATGTTTGGTTCGTGTGAACACAAGGGTCTGTTGCGTTGTTCCAGAACCTAGTATTTTCGCGAGTAGGGCAGCTTTTGCCTTCTTTTCGACATGGTAGACTTGTTGAGAAACTTTTTCTGCAGTTGATGATACCGGACTGACTTGAACCTCTACAGGAGATCTTAGAATTTCTTCTGCAAGCTTCCGTATACTTTTCGGCATGGTGGCCGAGAATAGGAGGGTCTGCCGTTCTTTTGGAATGACCTTGAGTAATTTCTTGATATCATGGATAAAACCCATGTCAAGCATATTATCCGCTTCATCGAGCACAAAATAGCGCAACGCACGAAGGTCAATGAGTTTTTGTCCCAAAAGATCCAATAATCGTCCGGGGGTGGCTACAATAATAGTTGCACCTTTTTTAAGGCTTTCCACTTGTTTGTGTTGGGATACACCTCCGAAAATTACGGTGTGTTTAATCTGCAGGTATTTGCTGTAGGCGTCAAGGCTCTGGCCAATCTGTATGGCCAATTCTCTTGTGGGTACCAAAATTAAAGCTTGAGTCTTGTTGTCGGTAAGGCCTGATTGTGCGATTTTCTGCAACAAAGGGATTGCAAATGCTGCCGTTTTCCCCGTTCCAGTTTGAGCACAACCAATGATATCTTTTCCCGTTAATAATACCGGGATTGCTTGCTGCTGTATAGCAGTTGGTTCATTGTAACCAATTTCCTGTATAGCTTTCAATAATGGAGCTATCAGGTCCATGTTTTTAAATTCCATTTATTCTTCTTAAACTCCACGAACGATAAATCATACGTATCGTGGAATTGAATCCAGCACAAGCCGTGGCACCTATCAAAAACAGGTATCTCGTTTGTTAACAGTAATATAAAAGGAACTTAAAATCAGAATTCAAATGCCAAATGCAATACTTGCAAAATATCAATGATAACAAATTGGCAACTGAAATAGCTAGCATCAGACGGGTTTCTCACAAATGAAACGATGTCTTCTTGCGCTTAGGCAGGACCCAAATCAATTACAAAGTTAGGGTTAATTAATGGTAATCGAAAATGTTTTATTTAATTACTTAATTTAATTGGATGCTTGCATTTCTTTTCCTCCAATTTATTGTCGTTTTTCCAAAAGGAATATGATTTCCAAAACCGATGTTTCTATTTATTGTGTATCAATATGAGAAATTGTGTCAATTTGCAACAACTTGTGTGGTCGTCATTGGCATTTCTGATGACAAATTATGACTAGGAGTGCATTCAGGCGGTTATTTCCAAGATTATATGTTTGCGACATCTACTTAGTGTAGGCTTAACACTACAAAACCAATTTCTAACCCTTATCAACAGAAAATTCTTCGTTTTAAAACAAATGGTTCCTTACTTTTGTATCACATTATGTAAGTAATGTCACACACACGACACTATTAATTAAGAGCACACAACTATTAAGGTACCTTCACAACGTACTTTTTTCTTCATTCAAAATGCCTATTGGCTACTCTTTTTTCGTAGGGTTCTGTTGTATTTTAATTTTTAATAAAAAGTGATTTTTATAATGAAAAAGAAGTATTTCAAACCAACTGTTAATGTTCAAAAGGTCTACCTTGAAGCAGGTATTGCCGCAGGTTCTGCTGTCGTTCGTCCCGAAAATGGTGATGGATGGATTCAGGAAGAATGGACAGAAGATGATGACCAAATCCGTGATCTGGACTGGTAATTTCCAAACTAACTATTAAGAAAGAAATGAAAAAAATGAACAATACAAAGCTCGTGAACCGCTACCTCGGTTTCCTTGCTATCCTTTTTATAGGTTTTTCTTCATGTCAAAAGGATGTTTCCTCTGATGACGTTGCCCCTGGGAAGGCCATCGTAAAATTAAATCTTCAGGAATCCTTCGTTCAAGATGATAATCAAGTGAATGGCAGTAAATCAAGCACACGTTCTACAGGAACAACTCCCATTGTTAAGGACACCACGATGATGTTTGGTGGATATATGGTCGATGTGCAATTGGTTGATGAGAGCATTGCCGCAGCACGTGGCATACAAACCTCCACTTCCAAAAGTAATGGCGGTATCAAGGCGGCTTCAGTCGTTAAACAGAATAAAATTGAAGAGGATGTAATCTATAGAATGGTTGCATTTAAGGAAAATGGCGACTTTTTTGCCCAACAGGACTATGTTCACGGTGAAGAAGGTACGCAACCCCCAATGCAAGTTGACGCAGGATTTACCTACCATTTTATAGTCTATTCCATCAGTAGCAAAACCGACGCACCTCCAGCAATTACCTACGAAGGTGGTGTGCAGAAACTGGAGAATGCAAAACTTGCCGGTGTAACACAGGATTTGATGGTATATGTACTAAAGAATAAGGCAATTGACCATGGAACTACTAATTTGGATGTTATCATGCAACATAAATTCAGTATGATCACGACCACCATTAATATGGGAAGTATGATGAACGGTCATATCACGAATTTATCCAATGTGCGTTTCAGTGGTACAAGTGCAAGTGCAGATTATAAATTTGACACCAATACCATTACCTATAACAATCAAACAGCTGGAAGTCAAACAGTAACTTGGCCAGATTTGGGGAGTGGTCTCCGTACGGTGACCAGTAATCCAACCATTGTCATCAACCCTACATCTACCGATAGGAGTTTAGTCTTTGGCCGTTTTGCTATGGATGATGAGGACATCGCAAATTATACCGTATCAGGGATCAAAGTTACACCTGGTCACAAATATAATTTAATCCTCAACTTCAGAACATGTACACAAGAAGCTGAATTGGGTAAGGATGTCCTGAACTGGTTCTACAACGAAACCCCAGACCAAAAAGGTATTATGGTCGATGGTGTATTCCGTCCGAATGGTTATGTATTGAGTAAATCATTTAATGCACCTTATACTAACTACGGATTTACATTTGACTTTACCCGTTTGGATAATGCATTCAACATGAAAATCAATGGCGAATGGATGGTTTTAGATGAGGATGAAGATCAAATCCAATTCCAGACCTATGATAATACCGCTAACGGTGAAGGTATCATTACCCGTAACATTGAGTTTATCGATGGTGAGGAATACAGTGATAAAAACGGTCAGGTGAATGAATATGGTATTAAAACCATTTGGGATATGCGCGGAACGACAGCTAATCCAATGATCAGGGTTTCTATCAGTAGATCTGGACAGATTTCCATTCTGGGCAGTAAAACTGATGGCGGTGAATTAATCCAATTGGTATTAAAGAACAAAGCACGTTTCAACCCGAATATCAAATGGAACAGAGATGCAGCAAATGTAATTGAAGTAACACAAAAGGTATCCAACAACACCATTATTCAAGGTCGTGGTTATGGAAAACAAAAAGTGGGTTGTCCAGTAATTACACGTTAAATAAAGGATTTTTCATTAATTATTAGATAGAGTCGGAGAGCCTGCTGCAAAGCAGGCTCTTTTTATTTACCTAATATTCTAGATGATTTTTAAGAACAGGAAAACAAAATGGCTTGTCCTTTGTTCATCATGAACATCGCAATACAACCAAATAAAGCAAAATGCGTTCTTAACATCTACTTCAGCATTTTGCTAGACATTATACCCCAACACAGTTTGGGGTATATCTTTTTTAGCCCTTGTGGCTTTCAAATGAAATTGGCAATTCCTATATTACATTAAAAATTCCAGTCTATGTGTTATCATGTTGGTTCGCCAAGTAAGTCTGAATTGAAGAACAAGCTTCCCAAAAAGCGGATTGTCTATCAGCAGGAACAAGAAATCTTTCATGTCTCCGGTTTTACACGGCCGGTATTGCCCGTGACTTTAAATAACGATGTCGATCTAGTGTTGGGTGCCCGGTGGAAATTGATTCCTTATTGGGTGAAGACCGAGCAAGATGCAGCCAAGTATGCCAATACGCTCAATGCCGAATCAGAAAGCATTTTTGAAAAGGCAAGCTATAAACCCTATATCCTTAAAAACAGGGGCCTATTGTATGTCACTGGATTTTATGAACCTCATAAAGCCTCCGGTAAAAAAGAATCGGAGAATTATTTTATCTATAAACCACAGCGAGAGATTTTCACTTTGGGCGTGGTCTATGCACCTTTTACGGATCAGGAGACAGGGGAGACGTATCCTACATTCTCCATAATTACTACGCCTGCCAATCCATTGTTGGAAGAGATCCACAATGAAAAGAAACGTATGCCCTT
Source organism: Sphingobacterium lactis (assembly GCF_011046555.1). NCBI lineage: Bacteria > Pseudomonadati > Bacteroidota > Sphingobacteriia > Sphingobacteriales > Sphingobacteriaceae > Sphingobacterium > Sphingobacterium lactis. The sequence goes on along the minus strand of NZ_CP049246.1, from coordinate 2,853,190 downwards.
AATCATTGGTGAAAGTGACCGTGATGCATGGCTTTTTGCGCAGGGGAGAGATGAGATTAATGCCTTGATAAAGCCTTATGCTGGTCAGTTGGAAAGCCACGAGGTGATCCGTGTTACTGCGGATCGATCTGGAAACACGAATCGAGCGGACATTCAAAACCCATTGGACAAAAGAACACTATTCTGATACCCATAAAAAAGCCTCTCCAGTGGGAGAGGCTAATATTTTAGTGATTGGGTAATTTATTCTACTTATCTGCACAATTTACTCTACATTCAGGAACTGTGCAATTTCATCCCTGATTTCTACAGGTAGCATCATGTAGATTTCCTTTTTTAAGGTGATCTGATCGCCATTAATCGAGGAAACCTTTCCATCGTAATGAATGATAGATTCAAATCCGCCAATCAACCATTTCCCATCCTTTTGAAGATAGTCACGATGTTTCTCGTCCAATTTTTTTAGTTCTTTGATGATGTGCTCACTATCAAAGTTGTGATTCTTTACCATATGAAAATTTCCCTTTATATGCGTTTTTACGTGAGTGTAAAAAGAATTGTTCCTTGTTTAGGCCCTCACTGTATCAACTTGTGTTAAACGACTACGCCTGTATTCGTGAAAATATTGTGCCAAATTGGAAGTTACTACCATATTTTATTAAGATATAATAATTGTTTAACACATCTATTTCCACGTAAAGTGGCACTGCTTATTTATTATTCTGATTTAATTAACTTATTAACTTAAGATACTGGTGTTGTCTAAGTGCATGTTCGAAATTAAGGACGAGTTGTTTACTGATCTGTGTAGTAAACGAGACTCCTACAGATTTCATACATCCATTAACCAGTTATAGGTGCATAGCTTGCTGTCGTTCCAGATTTATCATCGAATGTCAGACGGATCTGTACTGTTTCCCTTTGGTTAACAAAAACTATGGCCTTATTATCTTTCTTGGAGATTCTATATCGCTCATGATAGTATCCAATCACCCTATCTAAATCATTCTTTTCCTGGACACCAAATCGAACCAAAACATTGAATTTTCCTGAATGGTTGAATCCATAAACGACACCTCTCTTTATGAACGGATTCGGATCCTCATAAATGAGAAAACTTGTCATTTCCTCTTGTAATTTTCTTTTCTCCTTTTGCTTAATTACCTCTTTCTTCGTTCCAAATGAAATAATAGGCTCTTCAAATAAATCATATTTAGGCACGATTTCAAAACGCAATCGGGCTTCTTCATCCTTCGTTTTTGCTGTAATCGTGGTCGTGCCTATCTGATTGGGGAGAAATATATTGTCTCTTTCAAAATCACCGATATATTTATTGCTCGATCGCCAGGTTACCGGTTCATCGGAATTGGTTTCCAATTCCAAACGCTCATGAGCATAAATTGGCCGATCAATTGGAATGATTTTTAATTTGTCTGATACTGCCTTCTTTTTCTCTTCCTTCTTTTTCTCTATTTTTTCTTCCTGGGAGGGAGGAACCTCAGTCTTAACACAGGAAAGGCACAGAAAAAACAGCGGAATACAGTACATAATTCGTGTTTTCATATTATTAAAAAATTGATTTCTGCATTAATATAGCTGGTTTAAGTTAATCTAAAGTTAATATTTTGCTAAATTCCTGTTTCAGCTTTTAATTGGTTATTTTTAACGCACATCATTTTTGATAGCTATGAACGAAAACGAAAAGATTCTATCCCTTATTCAAAAGTTAATGACTAACAGGAAGTTAGGAGATTTCCTGAAAACATACGATTATTCCTTAAACCTATATGGTTTGCGGATTTCGGATAGCCGGCATTATTTTATCCGGATCTCGCATCCCCAAACGGAAAATATTCTTTGGTTGCAAGAAGAATACATCCCCAAAAAAGACGAAAAGGGTCAATGGATCGAATATCCAACCATGGAAAATGCTAGAGTCGAACGGATCGAGCCTGCATTAACTTATATCCCGATGGACTTAACCTATGCAGAATTCTCCAGCAACCTACTTCAATTTTTGGAACAATTGAAGTCTTATCAAGGAAATCACCTCACTTTAAAAAGTTCGGATCAACTGCTACAGGATCTGGAAGAATTGATTCACGAAGTAAAAAGTCTACTATAAAATCTCATGCAAGCCATCGTCTAATCTGTATTCGATGGCTTGTCTAACATTGTTAGTTTAAATAGGTTCGACGCTATAGGCGATTCGCAAACCTCGTGTTAATCCCTCGACCCTAGAACTATCCACTCAGTCAAATTACCTACTTTCATAAGAAAATTCCTGAAATGAGGGAGATATGCAAGCAATTAGCTACAAAATTTATTTATGTATAGCGTTAAGGCAATCTGAGCTTCTGTGTACTTTAAAAAAGTGATATTTTAGCAGAAATAATTACAGTCTATGAAAAATTTTAGTTTACTTTTATTCGTTGCTATTCTGTTTGTTTCCTGTGAGAAGGATCATGGTATAAAACCTGAAGATGTAAAAAAGGAAGTTTCAGCTGATTTACAGGGTAAGGTTTGGACAGCTTATTCAGCACTTATTCAAGAAAATTCAGATCAGCATAAAGCACTTCCCCTAAATCAGACAGTCTTCAATAAGTTCAAATTTGATGGATCTGTTATCGAAGTGGAAAGCCCAAGCGGTCAGAAAACAAGATACGGTTACGATATCACGAACGCAACGCGTGCTGATGAGGATCTTCCAGATGCCTACCAGTTAACCATGAAATCAAATTATACAAATTTCTATATTACGGTTGCTAAAGATTATTCCGCAGCAAAAGTATATTTAACAGTAACCAACCAGGATAAAACATTCGCTAATTACGGCGTTATGTTCAAACAATAATTGGTCGTCAAAGCATTAAAGTATTAAGGGTTCTTCTTTCGGAGAACCCTTTTTATTTTCTATTATGAATGATTTGTTTAGATCAATAGGCCCATCCTATAAACCGCTGAACTAAATTCTTTCCCTCAAATATCCAGACCAAGTGGTTCCCACAGGCACCATCCCCAATGGTTTGGTAGGCAATATATACCTTATTGTATTTCTTTATCGTTAGTGCATTTTCCGCATGGAGTATTCCAAAGAGGTATTGCTCTGGAATTATAACTTTATGGCCGTTGATGACTGCTGTCGCGCTTTTAACTGCTGTTTTTGGTAAGCCACAATCAGCCGCATAATACACATTGCCATTCACGGTTTCCAATGCAGTTGTTGAACCATCAATATAGGATAGGTTATAATCGGCCTTGTGAAATGGAGCTATGGTATAGGACATCGTAAATTCACCAGCTTCCGGTGATGGCAAATCTTCAATATTTACCAATTGGGACTTGTGAAGGAATCCACTCTGCAGATTCATGTCTTTTTCAGGTTTTAGAAAAGTGAATGGGCGATTCACATAATAGAGAATCTTTATCCAATTTCCATGAATGGGATCCTCGGTTGCCTCATCAAGCAATACCACGGTATTGTTTTTCAATTTAGCTTTCACTGTGGACTGTGCGTTTGCCGCAGACCGGATATTGGTATATCCTTCTTTAGACTGTATCATATAAACCTGTCCGGAGGCGATTTGCATCAGGATACTGCACACCAGGATCATTCCCATTCGCAGAATGCATCTTTTCGTAAAAAATAGATAGGTATTTCTCATCCGTTCCAAAATTTAGGTCCAATTTACCCATTGCAGATTGTTTTATCGATTAATGGGCATATACAATGTGTTGACAGCACATTAATTATTTTATGGATGAGTAAACTTGATGTTTGCAAGAATCATACGCCTGTTTAAGGAAAATGCCATGATTGATGCCGATATTCTTAGTTTATTGAAGCATTATTCATTAAATTTATGCTTCACCAGATTTATAGTGATATGACCCATAAACATGTATTTAATGCCCGTGGAGTTTGCGAGATATGTAGTCAAACAGAGAAGGTATATCGCAACGCAGAAAAACATCAAGGAGGGGAGCGCACGTTAAATCAAGAGGCAACAAAAAATCAATCTTCCCTGGAGAGCCATGACCATTCGGCGTCAGATGCACATGAGCACGATCATGAACATGACCATGATCATAACCATGAGGAAGGTGATGGGATCTTCCGCCTTTTTTTACCCGCAATAATCAGTCTGGCACTTTTACTATCGGCTTTGGCTATCGATCATTTCTTAAAATATCCCTGGTTTACAGGGTGGATACGCTTGATTTGGTATATAGCGGCTTATTTGCCCGTCGGGCTACCCGTTCTGCGGGATGCATGGAAAGGTATCATCCGAGGAAATTTCTTTTCAGAATTCTTTCTGATGGGTATTGCGACCCTAGGGGCATTCGGCATTCAGGAATATCCGGAAGGGGTTGCTGTAATGTTATTTTATGCGGTTGGCGAAGCATTTCAAACGTTGGCGGTCTCCCGCGCTAAAGCAAATATCAAATCGCTCCTGGATCAGCGCCCTGATGAAGCAACTGTTATTCGGGACGGTAAAACTCAGGTTGTGAAAGCCCAGGATGTCCGAATCGGAGATATCGTACAATTGAAACCAGGGGAAAAGCTTGCACTTGACGGTAAATTATTAAGCGACAACAGCGCATTCAATACAGCAGCTTTGACCGGCGAAAGTAAACCAGATACCAAATCCAAAGGGGATTCCGTTCTGGCTGGAATGATCAACTTGCAGACTGTAGCTGAGGTTGAGGTATCGGCAGCTTACGAAGACAGCAAGCTCAGTAAGATTTTAGATATGGTCCAAAACGCGAGCAAGCAGAAGGCGCCAACCGAATTGTTCATTTCCAAATTTGCCAAAATCTATACCCCGATTGTGGTTTTCCTGGCGATTGGCATTGTGGCATTACCGGCTCTGTTTGTCCAGGATTATATATTTCAGGAGTGGCTTTATCGGGCATTGATTTTTCTTGTCGTATCCTGTCCGTGTGCATTGGTGATTTCCATTCCGTTGGGTTATTTTGGTGGTATTGGCGCCGCCAGTCGAAATGGGATCTTAGTGAAAGGAGGAAATTTTCTCGATAGTTTAGCCGCTGTCAATCATGTGGTCATGGACAAGACCGGTACCATGACCGAAGGCGTATTCAAAGTTCAAGAAATCCAATTCGATGAACAGTTCGATAGGGACCAGGTGTTACAGTATGTGAATGAAATAGAAAGCAAAAGTACCCATCCGGTAGCAACGGCGATTCACGAATATGTTGGCCAACCCATGGGGAACATTGACCTGAATGCAGTAACGGAAATTCCCGGACACGGCTTAAGCGCAACGATTGAAAATAAAGAGGTGCTCGTCGGTAATTTTAAATTAATGACAAAATACGGCATCGCATTTCCTTCAGCACATGCTGCAATACCGTATACAACTATTGCTGTTGCCTTGGATAGACAGTATGTTGGGTTCATCAGTATTGCGGATCAGGTTAAGGAATCCGCGGCAGCCACGATATCAGCCCTTCATAAAATGGGGGTCAAGGTAACGATGTTGAGCGGCGATAAAGCTGCCGTGGTCGACACGGTTGCTAAAGCCTTGGAAATAGATGCAGCGTACGGCGACTTGCTACCGGAAGATAAAGTAACGCACCTGAAAGAGATCAAACAGCAAGATGCAATCGTAGCATTTGTTGGTGATGGTGTCAACGATGCGCCGGTGGTTGCTTTGGCCGATGTGGGAATCGCAATGGGAGGCTTGGGGTCAGATGCTACCATCGAGACCGCCGATGTCGTAATCCAAGATGACAAACCTCGCAAAATCCCCATCGCCATTCAGATCGGTAAAAAAACAAAACGGATTGTTTGGCAAAATATCAGTTTGGCCTTCGTCGTCAAAGCAATTGTCCTTATTCTGGGAGCTGGAGGCATCGCCACAATGTGGGAGGCCGTTTTCGCTGATGTTGGTGTTGCCCTCCTGGCCATTCTCAATGCCGTGCGGATCCAACGGACTGATTTTACTAAGTCTTAAGCTCACTAAAGGTGGCTTCTTAATTTACCGGTGTTGCCTGAATAAGCTCCTTAGCATTCTTTTTCGTCTGCCAATTGAAAATATGGCGAACTGTGGAAGAATGGTAGGGCAGGAATGCAATAATCAGGAGAATCACTACATTAATAAGACAGAGGTATAGATAGATGTCCTGCAGCGCCAATACATTAACCTGTTTCTGAACGGCAGCAATAAAGGAGCCATCCACCGATTGGGGAATTCCCATACGTTCCGCCATTCGGGTTTGGTAAAATACCTGAAGCGAGTAATACCAATTACTTAAAAAACTGGACCAGAATACAGTGACCAAGAACGTGCGAACCAAGATAAACAGGACGATGCTGTGTAGGAACGCTTTCCCCGTGACATTGGCAGCCAGGTAGACTGCAGTGGCTATAAATGAAATGATGATCGCCATGCCCCTTAATATGATGGGCAGAATCAAATAGGTAATCGGCGTATTGCTGTTTATCAACCGGAAACACAGGAAATTGGATAGTAAATATAGAGCGGCCGCCAGTAGAATGATCATCTTGACTTTCTTGGTAATCTTGAAATAGATATATACTATTGCGCTGCCCAATGCATAGCCCGAGATCACATAGCTATTGATCTCCGCTTGTTTTGTTGGATTTCCTGGCAGGATGACATTCATCAGGTTGCTGATCAGGGACGTATTGCTGTAGAATAACCCGAGAAGGAATACAGTCAATAAGGTAAGGAACGTACTTTTCTGGCCAATAACCTTAAAACTTATAATCTTCCGCTTCTTCTTGACATTGAGGTTGAAGAATAATAGGGAAAAGGCTACAAAACAACAGATTCCGATAAGGATACTTTTGCTCGATAACCAATTTTCTTGCAATCCATAACTAGCGACAAAAGAAAACGAGAGTAGGCTTGCTGCAAGGATGATTGTTCCGAACCAATCGTACTGAAATAGAGGAATGCGCTTGAATACTTGCGTTCTGAAAGATATTAAAGCCAATAATAGACAACCTGCTAGCATGAGGTTCTGGAAATGATAACCCATTTCCCAAAAATAAGATGCAGCAAGATGGGCCGAGATCAACCCTCCAATTACAGGAAATATCATGTTCATGGGATAATAAATGGCGTACATCTGGTATCTTTCTCCCGTTGGCATCAGGTAAGGCATCAGTTCAGAAATCATGGCCATGGTGACAATAATTTTGATGCAGCCAAAACTGAACATCAGCATGACATTCAGAAGTGGGGAGGGGTTTATCGACAGCAGGCCGTTAATCACCATTAACAAAATTATGGAAATAATGATGATCTGCTTCTTGGGCATAAATAGCGTCAAGCGAAATATTAACGGTATGGAGCAGACCATTCCGGCACAATAGGCATACATGGCCATGGAAAGATCGGCGCTTATAGCGGCCTGATCGCCGATAATATACGGGTAAATCGTGCTGGGAATACCACTACTGAAGCATAGTGCGATGGCCAATGCCAATAGGATTGGAAATTTCAGTTTCTTGGGGACCCAAAGTCGAAAGATACTGTCCATGGTTAATTGGCCTCCACCACCACATTTAAGCCCAAGACCAGTTTATCAAGATCATGCTTATCGTTATCTTCCGTAAACTCGATGCGTACAGGTACGCGTTGTTGGACCTTTACAAAATTTCCGGTACTGTTATCCACTGGGATCATGGCATACTTGGCACCGGTTGCTTCAGAAACCGCCATAATCCTTCCCTTGAATTCTTTTTTACCAAATGCATCAATATGCATCGTGACCAATTTTCCGAGTTCAATTTCTTTCATCTGCTTTTCGGTATAATTTGCAGTAACCCATTTCTGCTTCCCGCGCACAATACTGAACAAGGGTTGTCCCGATTGAATGAGTTGACCTACTTCTACAGGCATCCTCCCCAATATCCCGTCGTATGGCGCCACGATAACAGTATAGGAAAGGTTTAGCTTGGCCAAATCTAGGGCTGCTTGCGCCCGTAGTATGGCCGCATCGTTTATCGCAGTCCGCTTATTTGTTTCCACAGTGCTCAGTTGCGTACTTGTCTTCTGGGCTGACAGGGCCTTGTATTTAGCGAGAAGCGATTCGTACGCAGTCTTTACCTCTTCGTATTGATAAACAGCAATCGCGTCCTTATCCATAAGGGCTTTGAATCGATTATAGTTCACTTCTGCATTTTGAAGACGAGCTTTCAATTCTTCGAGATTGGCATCTGCGATATGTTGGCTGTTTTCTGCAATCTGTACTTCGGTATGGACTACGGCATGCCCCGCCCGTGCATCCGCAAGCGCTGCCAATGCATTTTCGACCTGAATTTTATATTCCTCGTTTTCCAATACGACCAAAGTATCTCCTTGGTGAACCTGCTGATGCTCTTGAAATTTTATTTCCTTGATATAACCTGTTATTTTTGAACTGACTGGATTGATATGGCCATCTATCTGGGCATCCTCCGTGTATGTGCTACGGTTGAATTTAAAAAACTCCAGCATGCCCCATCCAATTATCCCGAGTATCAAGATAACTGAAACTATATTTACAATGTAAATCTTTAGCCTTCTATTTTTTTCCTTTGCTGTTAAAGGGTGATCAATTTTGGAACTCATATATGTATGTGCAATTTAAATTAGTTCAATGTTTAACTATTTAGGCAAAAAAACACTAATACAGTGCTTTTCTGATTTTAACCAAGCTATTATTTAATTCTTTGATTTCATCCATACTGATATCCTGGATAATTTTATCCAAAAATTCCTGTTGGATCGGCTCTACCTTTGCCTGATAGGCAAAGCCTTTGGCAGTCACGGTAATTTTATTATTGCGACGATCATTGGGATCTGGGATTCGTTCAACCAATTCCCGTTTGCATAGGTTATCAATTAATGGGGTGATACTTGCTTTACTCTTCTGAACAGCATCAGCAATATCCTGTTGGTTGAGTTCGCCTTCTCGCCATAGTACAGCCAACACCTGTACCATTTCATAGGTGAGGTCTAAATCCAATTCCTTTACCCGTTGAAAATAAAACTGTTTGATGCCAACCCGCAAGGAAATGATATTTGAAATCAATTGTCGAACGACTTTGTTTTCCATGGTCACTTAATTAAATAATTGTACAAAGTTAAATATTGAATAGTTAAATATCAAACTAATTTAACAGGAAATGACATGATTATTTCAATTATGGCTTTCTATTGGGATTGATTGCAGTAACTTTGGGGCATGCACAAGAAAATAGAAGAAGTTAATAGTTATATCCACGAAGAACGTCAGCAATTGCTGACGCATCCCTTATATAAGACAATTCAGACCGTTGAGGATCTCCGTAAATTTACGGAAGGCCATGTGTATGCGGTATGGGATTTTATGTCTCTGTTAAAAGCATTACAGATTAAATTGACTTGTACGAGCATCCCTTGGTTTGCCAGTGCATTACCGAACACCCGTTATTTGATCAATGAAATTGTCCTGGCAGAAGAATCCGATGAATATATTGACGGTCGCCGACTGAGTCATTTCGAAATGTATCTGGATGCTATGCAAACGGTTGGTGCGAATATTCGGCCAGTTCAAGAATTTTTGGACAAGGTACAGGCGGGCATTACGGTGAAGGATGCGTTGATCAGCGGAAAATTAGATCAGCGGATTCAGGATTTCTTAAATTTTACATTTTCCATCATCGAAGGAGGGGAGCCCCATAAAATTGCGGCGGCATTCACGTTTGGCCGCGAAGATCTTATTCCCGATATGTTCACTTCCATCCTTGGTTCGCTGAAGGAACAGTTTCCAGAAGCCGACTTGGAAAAGTTGATCTATTATTTTCAACGACACATCGATCTGGATGGAGATGAGCATGGTCCATTAGCGATGCAGATGATCATGGAACTTGCCCATGAGGATGAAAGGAAATGGGATGAAATTAAGGAAACCGCTAAAGAATCCCTGCAATTTCGAATAGGACTATGGGATGCTATTGCTGACCAGATTGAATAAAAAAAGTCTCCAATATTTTTGGAGACTTTTCGTTCGGTTAAATGGATGCTTTATTTCGCTTCCAAAGTAATCGTACCTAAATCTTTTGTCTGACCTGTTGTAACAGTGACATCCACGTTTTTGGTTAAAAATGCTGGATTGGTTGGCACAACGGAGATTGTATAATCACCTTGAGGAATACCCGGGAAGTAAAATTCTCCCATGGTAGTCGACATTGTTCCTGCAATGGTATCCTGCCCGTGAATCGCATAAACATGCGGTTCAGCGGCAATAGGCGTAACAATACCTTTAACCACACCGGACACCGCTACTGGGATTGCACGGATCACCGGCTTTAGCATGTATTTGCCATTACCTGTGGTATGAATAGAACGCGAGGCATCAAAGTCCAACAAGAGTGTATACGCCATGTTCGGGATCAAATCGTCCTGAACTTTGATTTTTACACCAGATGATTGGCCCGAAGGGGTGGTCAAGTCGTGGCGTTGGCCATCGATCCATACATCATTACCTTCATCATCCAAAATCAAGCGAATTTCCTGTAATCTTCCTGAAGGAACATCATGCGATGCCAATACAGTATCTCTCCCCAAACGGAACTTTAAGATATCGAATGGTAGGTTATCATCGATATCAATAACCTCACGGCCACCTTCGGTAATAATTTCCACAGCATCTAAATTTAAATTGATGGCATCATAAAAACCTGGTGCATCGGTCATTTTCAATGTGAATGGCGTCGTTCCTCCGGAAGTTCCCGTTGAATCTGTACTACAGCTAGCTAGCGCTAATGCCGCTGCTACAGCTGTAAATCCTAAAAATGCTTTCATAGATTATAATATTAATAATATCAATATCCGATTTAGGCAAATACTATTCCAAAAAGAAAATTTAGTGCTAAGAAAGGAATATCGGCTTATCGAGTTTGGTAGCAATTCGATAGGCGGCATTCATTAATCCGACATGACTGTAGGCCTGCGGAAAGTTTCCCCATTGGCTTCCGTCCTCATCGTGGATATCTTCGGAGAATAATTTCAGTTCATTACCATATTCCAATAAACGTTCAAAGGTTTCCTGAGCTTCTTCCAACCTGCCGACACATGCCAATGCTTCAACATACCAAAACGCACAAACAAGGAATGTGGATTGTGGTTTCCCAAAATCATCCCGATGCAAGTAGCGGTAGAATAACCCATTCTTGCCTTTTAATTCAGCCTCCAAGGCCTCCAGATGTTTTTTTGCTCGATCCGACGTTGGGTCAAGATAATTCATCAAGATCAACTGCAAGGTACTGGCATCCAGGTTTTCACCTTCATTTGAATTGCGGTAAACCTGGCGTTCAGGGTCGTAGCATTGCTCGATATAGTCCGCTGCCTTTTCCATCAATTCTGTCGCTTGTTGGGCAATATCCTCGTATTCGTTCAATTTGGCAATCTTGAGTGCCGCTGCAGCGCCTGCCCACTGGAATAAGTTGGAGTACGCATGGTGATTCGCAAGATTACGGAACTCCCAAATCCCGGCATCCTTTTCATCAATTGTCATTGAAATTTTATCCAAGATATATTTTAACCAACCCTTTGCTTCCTTACGCTCATCTTGCGGAAACCGAAAGTCCGTATAGAGTGGGAGAAGGGCAATCATCGCTTGCCCATATACATCATTTTGTATGTGTTCGTAGGCTTGATTTCCTATCCTTACGGGTTTATTTCCCTTATAACCCTCCAAGTAGTCCAATGTCTGCTCTGTTAATACTTTTCTGCCGAGGATTCCGTACAAGGGTTGTAAGCGGCCCGCGTCAGACTGTGTAATGCCTGTAATGAATTTTGAAAATTCCTCAAGCTCATCGAACTTACCAATATTACTGAGGGCGGTCAGGTCATAAAAGCTGTCACGAACCCAGCTGAATCGGTAATCCCAATTCCTTCCAGACCCAGGAGATTCCGGTAGACTGGTAGTGCTGGATGCAATAATGGCTCCGGTATCCTCGTATTGGTGCAGTTTTAACACCAGCGCTGAACGGATAATATGGTCCTGGTAAAAATTGGGAATATTTGCTTTCTTCGTCCATTTCCGCCAGTATAATTTTGTTCGATTCAGAAAATCCTCCGCGGTATGTGCCAATGGCGCTTCAAAAGGGCTACCGTAAGAGAGAATCATATATTTTTTCTCGGTCAGGATAAAGTTATTCTTATCGGTATCGAAGAAGTGGCTGATAGGAATATCCGTCGTCAATCGCATATTTTCGGACCCTGCCGTAAATTGAACATGGTTACTGCCCCGAGCTTTTTGGAAATCTTCTTTTCCATAGTTTGCTTTAGGATTGCAGTTAACTTTGATTGCTGGATTACCGTATAAAGGTTCTACGATGCGCACGAGCATGAGCGGTTTGAAATACCGTTCATATTGGATGAAGCGCGGTGCAAAATCAATTACTCGAAAGCCGTCGTTCTCGCCGCGGACTTCTGTCACCAGGATATTGGTGTTCTCCAGATAATATTGTTTGGAATTGATCTGTTTGTCATCCAATCGAATGTTGAACTCTCCACCTTTGTCAACATCTAAAAGGCAACCGAAGACAAAGCTGTCTTCGAATGTTGGCCAACATAACCAATTGATATTGGTGCTTTTGTGGACATGTGCTATATAATTACAATTCCCAATAATTCCACTATTATAGATATGTCTTTTATTCATTTTTGTTGTTTTGTGTTCATTCTGTAGCCAGAAAGGCTAACAGATCCAATACTTCCATATAATTTTCAACGTAATATTTGGCGTGAGATTGTTTATCACCCACCTTTATGGTTATGGCATTAGCGGGCAGCGCCAAGAACATGTCCTCATCTGTTGCATCATCCCCGATACAAAGGATAAAGTCCGGAGCGATCTGGTTCATGAGGTTGAGTGCCGCCTTTCCTTTATTTACCTGTTTGCTCTTGATTTCGATAACCCGATCTCCATTGATCAATTGCAGGTTCAATGTTTGATTTACATGACGAAGCTCCCGCAACAGTTCCTGCGCTTGGCGCATACCAAAGGCTCGCTCCACTTTGCGGTAATGCCACGCTAAGGAGTGAGTTTTCTCCTCGATCAGCGATCCTGGCGTTCTATCGGTAAATCGCTGCAGGATGTCACGAATCTCGGATTTCCAATTATCCTGAAGTCCTGGTACCAAATGCCAGTCGTGATTTGGATAGTTGCTCCAAATACCATGTTCCGCAATGGCATAGTAAGCCTTGTTTCCAAAATATTGTTCCAAAAAATGATATTTCCGACCTGAAATAACCGTAACATGATTTCGTTCATCGGCACTAAGGTCATCCAACACGGTCAGTACTTGTTCCGTTGGAATGGCTTTATCGGCAACTTTATTAAATCCAACCAAGGTTCCATCATAATCCAGAAGGATCAGTCGGTTCGTACTGATAGCATACCGGTCCTTAATGGCTTCGAGCACCCTTGTTTTTACTTTCCTCGCCAATTCCTGTTGTTGCTGTTCCTTCACTTCCGACAGTCTTTCCATGAAGAGGTTGACCCAATGGTGGACCGTAAATTTAGAAATGATTTCCTGACTGGCTGAGAGGCGTTCAGCCTGCTCCTCCAGAGGCATCTCAATAGCCTCATAAAGTGTTTCGCTGGTTCGTCGAACTGCATAAGGGTTGATTTGAAGAGCATCAGACAATTCCTTTGAAGCTCCAGCAAATTCACTGATCACCAGGACAGCAGGGGCATCCTGTTTACTGGCAATGTATTCCTTGGAAACTAAATTCATCCCATCATAGAGCGAGGTGATTAAGCAGATATCCGCAGCCAAGTAATGTGCCGAAAGGATTTCAAATGGTACAGCATGATAAAAGTATGCGACCGGTTGCCAGCCCGGCTTCCCATAAACGGAATTGATGTTCCCAACCATGCGGTCAATCTCGTTCCGCAATTTCTTGTATTGATTGACTTGGTCGCGCGAAGGCACGATCAGCATAAATAGAACGACTTTACCGATAAGCTCGGGGTGCATATTGAGCAATAACTCAAAAGCATTTAACCGCTGAATTATCCCTTTGCTATAGTCCAGTCTATCCACAGAAAGGATAAGTTTTTGATCTTTAAAAAGATTCTTCAACCGCTGGCTGTAGGTGATGGTTTCTGGTGAGAGGGCTTGTTGGCTGTATTTCTCATAATCGATCCCCATCGGGAAAACATCGACGGATATACGCCTACCGGACAACCTGAAATTATCTCGATCAATTTCATTCTGAAAGATCCCACTGCAGGAGTCTAGGAAATTATCTACATTCTCAAACGTATGGAATCCGACAAGGTCGGCACCAAGCAATCCCCTTAGTAATTCTTCGCGCCAAGGTAGCATCTGGAAGAGTTCTACGGGAGGGAAGGGGATGTGGTGAAAATAGCCAATGGAGGCCGATTCATTCATTTCCCGGAGCATCATCGGCAGTAACATCAATTGATAATCATGGACCCAGATCCGCATGGAAGGATCAACAATCTCTGCCGTTGCTTCCGCAAATAGCTGATTTACCTCCTGATAAGCATTCCAATAAGATTCCTTCAATTCAACATAACTCGGCCGATAATGGCATAATGGCCATAGGACAGCATTGGAGAACCCTTCATAATAATCCCGAATCTGTTTTTCTGTCAGGAAAACAGGGATAAGATTTAGTTTTTTCAGCTCCTCGCGAATGTAGGCCTCTTCCTCTTTGTTCTTCGGAATAATGCCAGGCCATCCTAACCAATAAGAGCCATTTTCTTTGTAAAATGAACCCAAACCGGTAGCTAACCCACCTTCACTAGCCGTAAATTTTAACTTGGACTTCTTGCGTTCGATCTTGATGGGGAGTCTGTTCGAAATAATAAGCGTTTTGACCGTTGAACGGTCTTTTGAATGTAGCATAACCACTTAATAAACAATGCTGTTCAAATTTTGTTTTGTATTTCAAGTTTAAACATCAACATCTTCCAAAACTTTCTTTCCGTCCGAAAATACAGTACTTAAATATGATTCTCGTCATTTAATGAATTATCTCAATTTTGCAATTGTTTTATTATTTATATTTGATATTGAAAAACATTATTAACCAACAAAGTAAAGATTAACAATTAGTTACTTTTAATGTGGATGCATTTCTACGTTGAATTTGCTAGTCGTATTTTGGAAACTACCGAAAATCAATAACGGTTTTCAATATTTTCTTAATTGGAAATTTCACTAGTATATGTCGCATTTATGCGTAGTTCAGTGAACCATTATAAATAGATATGTTTTCGATTTTAATTATTTATCTTATGATAAATACTCATTAAACTATTGAAACATAAGTGATTACAAAATACCAATTATAGATTTTTCTAATTATTAAATATCTTTGTAGAAATTATGAGGGTGTATCCAAGATCCACTTATTAACGAACATGCCAGCTATTAACCTGGCAACAGAAGACTATATTATTAATAACAATACTACGCACACGAGGAACTTTGTTCAGACTGTCCAAGATTTTTTTATGGGGGTAAAAGTACTAGAGATATTATTGGGTTCAATTTGTTTTGGACTGCTTGGCCAATTCTTTTTATTTACGGCTGATAGTGATTTTCCCATATCATTGATGTTCGGACCAATAATGTACTACAGTTACTTAATTCTTGCACATGGTGAGAAAAGAATATGGATTTTATTCTTACATCTATTACCGTTTATCGGGATTATCACAAGCTTTCTTTTGGTCAATGAAAAATTTTATGCCATCTACCTTCATTTTTATTTCATTACGCTGATCTTAAGTTTAGTTGTTTATCCAAGCATTATTATTTTCTCGGGGCGCAAGGGAAAGAACCCGCTTCAAATTCACAATCTATTGATTTTAGAGCTCCTTAGCATCCTGTGTTATGTTGGAAGTTTTTTTGTGTTTGTGATGTACATGGACCGGATGTTCGAATTAAACCTTGAACTATATCCTCGGATGGTCGTTATGGCCATTCTCTTTGTCTGTATTACCATCGTTGGTTATTATTTCTACCAAATCAATACAAATCAACTCCTATTGGAGAATAATCCTCCGGAGCAAACGGAAGATCAGGTCGAAAGAATACGCTTTAATGAGCAGCAAATCCGCCATTATAAGTTAATGCTGACCCAATCGATGGAGCATGATAAGCTTTATTTGGATGCCAATTTGACTCTGGAGAAAGTTGCCAAACATGTATCTATTCCGAAGAATCACATTACGCACTTTTTGAATTATTATTATGCGACCAACTTTTATGAATGGTTGGCAAAATATAGAATTAATCACGCGATTTCTTTAATTGAAAGCGGATCGGAAAATTTGAAATTGGAATTTTTAGCTAACCTGAGTGGTTTTAATTCCAGAACGACATTTAATCGATATTTTAAAATGTACATGGGAGAATCACCTTCCAATTATCGATTGCGACTTAGTAAATAATTATGTTGATTTACCTAATTTACGCTGCCATAGCTGTATTCAATATTTTGAGTATTCAACTATACCGCAGTTTGCCTTTAAAGACTGGCCTAGAACGTATCCTCATTTATTTAACCTGCACACTCTTCCTACATAATTTTTTTGCAGCCATCTTTAGAGACTTTATTTCCGGATATAGATATGTTGATGTAGGCGCTCCTTTCGGACTTTTATACGGCCCTTATTTGTATTATGGGTATTTAACCCTAAAAGGAAAAAAAATCCATCGAAGGATCATATTCACACATTCCTTACCTTTTATCATTGCTGCATTAATTTACTTGGTTTTTCTTTCCATGGAACCGTTCCGACTAAATTATGGCAAATACTACTATGTCGGATTATACAGTTCATTTGGTCTTTCGTGGATCATTTATCCACTGGTCGTTTTAATCAAGGGAAATATTTCGGACATCCTGAATCTGGAGATGAAGAGGCTATATTATTATTTTATTGTCATGCTCCTCATCCTTGCCGCCATTATCATACCATCCATTATGTCAACCTTAGTGGATGATCATGCCAATAAAACTCCTTTATCGGGAAATATCATTTATGTCATTATGTTGGTGGGGAGTGCTTTAATTTATGAATATTATCTGCAGAGCCTAAAGAAATTCATGCATCGGGGATCTTCAGGACTGTTGGGGTCCAATTCGCGGAAATCACTATTACCCCCAAAACGAACAGAATCACTGAACCCAGCCGTCCATTCCCCTTTCCAATCTAAGATTTTATCATATTTGGAAGATAAGGTCTACCTGGATCCGGATTTTACCGTGGACAGAATGGTCAAAGACCTGAAAATTCCGAGACCAGTTATTGTTCAATTCTTTCGGGAATTTTTTAAAAAGAACGTCCTAAAAACCATCAATACCCTACGGATTGAGGAAGTGTGCAGCGAATTGATTAAGAAAGATTTTGACATGAATATTGATGAATTGGCCTTACGATGTGGATTCAGTTCAAGAGCTTCTTTTTACAGGAATTTCAATAATGAAAAACAATGTAGTCCAATTGAATACAGAGAAAAGCACCTCGCCAAAATAGCCTCTTCATGAAAAAACTAATATACTCCATTATTTTCTTATGCTTAATACCCATAGCCTTGCTAGGTAATGACCCAACATTTGATGAGAAACTTACCCAGATTCATTCGAATTTAGTAGCAACAGATGCTAAAAAAGCCATTCAACTTGCAGATTCCTTGGTGAAGGTCGCTGAGACAGACCAGGAAAAAATTATGTCAAGAATGATGGTAAGCTTGGTTCATAAAAGTGTTGGAAATTATGCATTGGCAATTAAATATGCAAAGGAGGCTGAAAATATTGTTGATTTAGCCGGGTTATTGGAACTTGAATCCAGGTGCGCAGTACTTATAGCAACGATCTATCGCGATATTGGAATCTATTCCACGGCAAATGAGTATATGGATAAGGCCCTAAAAAACATCCCCTATATTAAAAATGAACAGAATAGAGAAAAGATCTACATCGTCATAAAACAAGAAATGGCGATCACCAATATCCTGACAAAAGATTTTTCCAAGGCAATCGAATTGATAAGAGATCTAAGTCCCAGAGGAATTGATCATAAAAATGGAACAACGCTTTCCTTATGTGCCAGGAATAGTTTAATCTACGGCTTTGCGATGGAAGGTGCTGGTAAGCCTAAAGAGGCTATTCCTCATTTATTGGAAGCTGTACATCACGCAAAAGGCGAGAAATCCTTAACATTAGCCCAGGCTTTCCTTTCGTTAGCTAAATCCCATTATCTGCTGAATCAGCTGGATAGCACCAAAATCTATCTGAACAAAGTTCAACCATTTTTGAATGGAGGCAGGAATTTTAGGTTGATGGTAGAATATCTTCGGTTCAATGCTACATTTCAAAGCAGCATCGGCAATTCACAAGGTGCTAACCTGAGTCTGTACCAGTTGGGAAAACTGAATGAACAGCATATCAGAACAGCTGAGCTCATTGGAAACGAGGTAATCACTCAATTGGAGAAAGATCTACGAAAGGTGAGAACGGATAACATCATTCTAGCGTGGCTGATTGCCCTATCCGTAATCATTTATTTTTTGTTCTATTTTCTCAAAATCCGTCCGATCCAACGGTACGCTAAGCAATTAATAGCGTCAAATCAACAGCTTGACACACAGTTTTCCCATGATCTCCAAGATCGAGAACTGAATGGGAGTGTAGGTGGCCCGGAGTTTCAGATGTCCGTCGAAACGGAAACACGCCTTGTTAAAAAACTGAATCAATTGGAACAGGAAAAATTCTTCCTGGAGAAGAATATCACATTGAACGCACTGACGAATACGTTGATGACCAATCAAAAATACTTGTCATTCATCATTAAAAAATATAAAAATCAAGGTTTTAGTGATTACATCGCGAACCTGAGAATTGCCTACATCGTGGATGTCCTTCGAAATGATACGCAAGTATTGGATTATAAGCTTTCCTATATCGCCGATATGGCTGGTTTTTCCTCGCATTCCATGTTTACATTAGCTTTTAAGTCCAACATGGGTATGACGCCTTCTCAATTTATTGAGAATTTGAAGAAGGAAGGACAGAATTAGATAACAACCAATTTCTTCTGGTGTAAATAAATTTTTGGCGGTTTAAAATAACCGCCATTTTCTTTTAAAATTCCATTTTAAACCATACATCTTCAATTATTTCCATAGCGAACTTCTAATTGAGGAATTGTCTTTTCAAATACAGCATTTCAATAAAAGAATTCAATCCATTTTCTCTTTTTATACCCTTTTCATTTTCAGGTTTTTACAAAAATTGAGACATGTCTCAATTTTTAATTTGAACAGATAATCAAGGAAATGGGACAAATTTCTGCTTGACCTGAACCTAATTTTGTTGTCAATAAATGCGAAAAAAAATTATGGAAATGCGGTGTGCTATCGAGTTCCCATAATGACCGAAAACAAAAATTAACAACGATAAAATCGATCAATGGAAAAATAAAAACGAAGTACCGATGCTACCAAATACCTATCACCAAATACTGAAAGAATATAAGAGTCTAGAGATCCGCGTTCTGGATTTCACGGAGGAATTTAATTCAAAGACCTTAGAAAATTGCAAAAGCTGTCGTCGCATGAATTGTGCGCTCAATATGCCAGCGCGATTAAGTGTCATGAATTATCTACAAACACTTAAAAATTCCGGTCACGGTCTCGGGACAGTTGGAAGTCTTAACAGTCTACAGAAAAGCAACATAAGTCAAGAAGTTTTCAATTTTCTCGATGGTGGTTTCGATCATAGTTTCTGTGAATTAGACCAAGAGATCCTTCAGCAATTTTTTAGCAGTAAAGCAGCAAACGGCACATTGCCCTTATTGACGCGTTGGGTGAGGATCTCGGAGAACAGGGATTTCCGAATTTTTATCATCCAGCAGATTGCTCGATTCAAACAGGTGGGATGTTCATATATCCTGATGCAAATCCTCCTCAAAGAACAGGATATCGTCGTGAAGGTAGAAATCATAAAAACCCTGGCACATATCCAGTATGATCGAGTGGTCCTGCAATTTATAAAGATCTTCCAACAGGAGGCCATAAATATTCAACAGGAACTCATTAAGGCCATCATCAAGCTAAAATCTGAGATCGGTATCCGATTCTTAACCAAATATTATGAAGAATCCCAACCCTCAGACATACGCGATTTTATCCGGAATAGCTTGATGGAATATCAAATTCAACAGCGAATACACGTGCTGTAGGCACTTGTCCTGAGTAGAAAAAGAAAACAATAAAAAATAAAAAACATAAGAAAATTAACATCCAAAGTTATGAGTAATCAAATAGTTAGCATTAAAAAGGAGTATATGAATCAAGAAACAGAAATGAGAATTCTAAAAGCCTTGGTTGACTGGGAGTCACAAAAGTTTTTTTTAAATCCAGCATGTTCCATTACTTCAACATCAAAGGAAATCGGTTGCAATACGAAATACCTATCCTTTGTAGTCAACAAAAACAAAAACATGGACTTTCCAAATTACGTGAACAACTTGCGCTTGGAATATTTAAACCAATACCTGCGCGAAGTTGAAGAGGCACGTAATTTCAAATTGACCTACCTTGCTGCGATCTCTGGATTTTCGTCCTACGGGAAATTCGCAAAGTGTATCAAAGACCGTACAGGGTACAGTCCAACCCAATTCATCGTATTTTTCGACCATAAAACTGCTTAGTGCAAGCAAGAGTTTGGCCAAGTAAACCCATATTTTTATCCTATTTAATCAATTCCAAGTTTATTTGGCCTTCTTTTCGATTGTCTATTCCTCGGTCTGAAGAAACAAACCGGCGATGACTTTAGCGGTAACCAAAAGCTGACCATAATGGCGCATAGCATGCTCAGCGGCATGAAATAATAGACCTATTTGCGTCGTAGGGATCTTCTTTCTGCCTAGAAAACGCGTATCTGTTAAGGTGGCAGCATCGATATAGGTTAGTTTTTGAAGGGCATTCTGGATTTGATGGGCTAGATTTTCCTGCACCTGCAACAAGGATTGGCCAGTATCGGTTCCTTCAGTAGCTAAAAAAGCAAACTGTGCTTCATTTAAGGGTTGCTCAGCGGCATACGTGAACATCCTGTCGATTACGCCGGCGATGTGATTCAGATGGAAGGCAATACTTGCCATACCGTAAGGTTTTTCCCACATATAGGGCGCGTAGGCCTCTGTTATCAACTTAGGAAAATCTTCCTCGATCTGTAAGAGGGCATGTGCTACAGGTTGAAGCAATGGATGTACTCCAGCAACAGGACCACGCATCCACACCTCTAAATTTTCTGAAGCCATAATTTTATTATTTCTGAACCAAGCTTTTATCGCCGAAGGTCACCAGGACCATGCCGATAATAATAATAAGTGAACCCAGGATCTGCATCCAACTGAGGGGCTGTTTGAACCAAAGGGCCATAGCTATCTGAACGGTTAAGAACGTTCCACCGGAGCAGAGGGCAATAACGATGGGCTGGGGAACGGTTTTGAAAAGTTGTACTAAAAACCAGGAAGCCGATAATAAGATAATATTCCCACCAATCAGAGCGAGCCATTGGTATTTCGGGTGAATGCCCCCATATTTAAAGATGATGCTCGAACTGATCTGACAAAACCAGAAGGCTACAAAAAAAAGAATCTTCATAAGGTTGAAATTACCCTATGAAGATAGCGTTTTTTTAAATATGGTAAGATTACATGGATTCAATAATCAAGGAATAATCTGCTTCCTTTAATAGCTCATCCGTCACATCTGCTGATTTTAACGTTTGGATAACGAGGATCTTTTCTTTTGGATATTGCTTGAAGAACGTAGGAATTCCTTCTTTCCTTTTACTGTGGTATGCGCCGTTTACATGCAAGAAAATGGTACGCTCCTGTAAGTTTTCTTCAATAAAATGTGCCATCGTTGCATCTTTCACCCCCTGGGCGTAAACCAGGTTAGCATTTTTATGGTCAGGCATCATTTGGAGCATTTCAGCATAAATGCTCAGTGTCGTATCAACTTGTAGTGGGAGCGGAGCAATATATTGCTTTGCGTAGGTATTCAAGCTATCCAGTACCGTAAGCCCTTGATGATAAACCGAATTCGCATACCTGCGCGGGACGTTTGTTGCTAGCAAAGGTATATTATTCGATTTTGCATAGGATACCAAGGGTTTATAATCCTTTATGTAATTGGTCCAAATCCTGGACTCGGTTTCGAAGCTTTTCTCTTGGATGAACCCTTGAAAATACTCATTGACTATGGGTTGAACATCGGCTTCGAACATTTCCATGCCGAGCTTCACCCTTCCTGGATAGCGCTGGTGCATGGCCGTGAGCAGATCCAATTCGAGAGCATGTGCCTCGGCTTGCCCATGTAACTCGCCGAAGAAAACTAACGGCTTACTTTCAACCTCGGCTATAATTTTTCCTAAAGCTACTTCTCGACCTGCCTGATCAACGATTTTGTATTTTTCCTGTGCCTGACTACCGAAGGCCAAAACAAGCAGGCAAAACAACAACATAATTTTTTTCATATTAACGCTCAAATTCTTTAATAACCTTTCGCCATTCCGGATCCTCGGGAATATCTGGTTTTCGCTTTCCAAAGAATTGAATGACAATATTCCCTTCTTTATCATACGCTTCAATGCTATGAACTAAACCCTGATCAGTCGGTTTTTTTACTATCCATACACCCGCGATTTCTTGATCGTTGAGGTGCAGGTTGAAATTAGTATCCAGGATATTGATCCAAGGTCCCGTTCTGACGATTTTCCTCGCTTTTCCTGTATGAATCTGCAAACAGGATTTATTGCCGACGAATACCATGAAATCAATCCGGGTACTAGACACTAAATTTAAGAATTTTTCAATGACTTCCACCTCCAACTGTTCGGCAAACCCCTTGGGTGCCAGGCGAAGGGCCTGCAACCGGGGCAGTTCAAATTTACGCAGGAGCGAAGAGAAATCATGGGTGTCCTGCAATCGCTTCCAACCTTCCTGAAAACCTAACACATCAATATCTTCATCTAATTTTTCTACCTGTGCGACGATGGGTTTTGTTTCCACCTTGATGGGATGCTGATCTGGGTTTCGGAAGAGATCGACCAAGGTGAGATAGGCCTTGCGGTCCGATTGCTCTGTCAGGAAGATCTTATGGACAGCATCGCCGTAGATATCGAAGAACTGGACGCTCTCTCGACCATTGTCCTCAACAGCAAAGGCAAAAGCCCAATTCTTCATGAATAACCGTAAATCAATATCGGGATTCACGACCAAACCAATTGTCCCCTTGAAACTAGCTTTGGAGTATATTCCTCTTCGTTCATGGACAGCGAAGTCATTTCGTGTGAGCGCCATCACTTCTTTTAGCGGTGCAATATTGTTCAAATACGTTCAAAATCAGGCTTCAGGAGTATATTATGTGCCCCTATTCCGACAAGTTCCGCTTCGGAAACCCCCAGATATTGCGCAGCATCTCGGATGCGTTTTTTGGGGTTTTCAGATTTAAAGTATTCATATTGTGTCAATAACATGCTTTGATCTTTTGGTTCCATATCTTTACAATTTTATAGTGGTATGAATACAGGGTAGCTCAGGCTATTTTCCTGTATCCGTTTTACTTGTGTTTCGTAGATTTGAGAGACCAGCTCTGCGGTCAATATATCGTTCGGTATTCCATAACCCATGTTTTGTCCATTTTTGAGGACTAAGATTTTTGAAGCGTACTTAGCGGCAAGATTAATATCGTGCAAAATACTGATAACCGTTACACCAGCCTGAGCAAGCTGAAGAGCTTTATCCATAATGATGTGTTGGTATTTTAGGTCCAGACCGGTTATGGGTTCATCCATGAACAGGATCCCTTGTTGCTGACCAGCAATCTGCGCCATGACCCGTGCCAAGTGGACCCGCTGTTGCTCACCACCGGAAAGATGGTGGATTGATCGATCGCGCAAAGCCAATAGTCCCATTTCTTCCAACGCTTGATTTGTTACATCGATATCGACTTGCGCAGGCTTATTCGCAAAGAATGGATACCGTCCCATTAAGGCGACTTCAAAAACACGAAGGTTAATATTCAGCTGATGCGATTGTGCAAGGACCGCTCGAAATTTCGCCAACTCTTCCAAATTGAAATCTGCGAGCGATTTATTGTTGATTACGATTTCTCCTGTCTGTAATTTAAGTTGTTTACTCAATAACTTCAGGAGCGTTGATTTTCCGGCTCCATTCGGCCCAATAATGGAAAGGATCTCACCAGGATGGGCACAAAAATCGATCGAATTCAATATCCGTCGATTCCCGACATCAAATCTTAAATTCTTGACTTCAATCATAGCAATCGATTTTCTTTACGATGTTGCAATAGGATGATCACGAACATGGGCACCCCCATAAAGGCTGTTAGGATACCGATTGGTAATTCCGCGGGAATGACGATGGTTCTAGCAACCAAATCCGGCAGCACCAAAAAACTGGCTCCCAGCAGGGCAGACCCCGGAAGTAGGAATTGGTGATCGGCTGAAATGGTAATGCGCAATAAATGAGGCACCAATAGCGCCAGAAACCCAATGATTCCTGCTATAGCGACTGAAGAGCCTACACCAA
The DNA here is from genome assembly GCF_011046555.1 of Sphingobacterium lactis. NCBI lineage: Bacteria > Pseudomonadati > Bacteroidota > Sphingobacteriia > Sphingobacteriales > Sphingobacteriaceae > Sphingobacterium > Sphingobacterium lactis. The sequence continues at coordinate 2,828,557 of NZ_CP049246.1, read as the reverse complement.
TCGCGGCCAATACAATGATTAGCTTATTGATCAGCTTGCTATTGATCCCGAGGTGATCAGCCTGTGCTTCGCCCAAAGCCAAAGCATTCAACGCTTTTCCAAAACAGATTAGGCCACCGATACTCAAGGCCTGAAAAGGGAGGATCACCAAAAGGGATTTCCAGTTGGCACCACCCAAACTACCCAAAGACCAAAAGGTAATGTTCCGCAACTGCTCGTCCGTGGCGACATAGGTGAATAACCCCGTAAAAGCAATGGCTAAGGCATTGATCGCAATCCCCAATAAGAGGAGGGAGGAAATCTCCGTTCGTCCGTTCCTGACCGAAAATTTATACAGTAAAAACGTGGTCAAAAATGCTCCTATAAATGCAGCTACCGATAGGGCATAATAGCCAAATAGCAAGGTCAGTTCATGGAAAAACCGTCCGCCAAGAACGATAAACATCACTGCAAACAAAGATGCCCCCGAGGAGACACCTATCAATCCGGGTTCGGCCAAGGGATTTCTGAACATCCCTTGGACCGCACAGCCGGAAATACTTAAAGTTCCGCCAATACATGCACCTAGGAGTACCCTAGGCACACGAATGGCTACTAGCACAGATTCTTGTTGTTTTGTAAACCCTCCGAGATCTTCGGCAAATAGCTGTTTCCAACCGATTCGCCAAAGGCTATCCAGCGTTATTTCTATGGCTCCCGCACTAATGGAGAGTATGCAGGAGCACAATAGAAATAGTAGTAAAGAGATAATGGAGAGTCTTTTATATTTTAAATTCATTAATAAATTTTTGAATGCAATTCCTGTATCGCCAAGGGCAAACGGGCACTGAATCCCGATAGCAATTGACCATCCATGGCAATGATCTTCTTGTTCTTCCCAGCGTTCGTTTCCTTTACGCCTTGGATGCCCAACAACCCTTCCTCGTTGCCTAAGCTGGAAAGTCCCGAGTTGAAGAATAGTAGAACATCAGGATTATAGGCGACCAATGCTTCTGCCGTGAGGGGCCTGTAGTCCGGAAAATCCTTCGCTACATTTTCCCCACCTGCCAGTGCAATCACCTTATCCACTTGGGTACCCTTGCCGCCCACCATAATCGTTCCTGCACCACGCGCATAGATGAAAAGTACCTTCGGCTTTTTACTTTCTACTTGGATGGCATTGAGCTTATCCATATCCGAATTGAATTTTGCCAAAATGGAATCTCCTTTAGCGGTATGTTTCAAGGAATCCGATACGTTACGGATCAGATTTTTGGTCCCTTCAACAGAGAACTCTTGATCAAAAAGCAGCATCCGAATTCCTGCATTTTTGAACTGTTCTTTAGTTTCTTCGGTCACTTCCTGCTGCGTTCCGATAATGAGATTCGGTTGCAAGGCAAGTACGCCTTCAATTGGAATTTTCTTATTGTGACCAACCTTAGGTTTATTCTTCATGCTTTCGGGATAAGTAGAGGCCACATCGGTACCCACCACTTGTTTTTCCAGACCCAGATCACTCAGAATCTCGGACACGGTCCCATTCAAGGAGACGATGCGCAGGGAGTCGGTATGTCTAGCGTCGTTCTGAGCATGGTCAGCGTTTTGCTGACACGAAACCAGGCAGGCCAATAGGCCAAAACCCAATATCGCTTGTTTGATCGTTTTCATGTTATTTACCCTTCACAAGTTTATATTCAATTTCTGGATATCCTCTTTTCCCGCCATCGTTATTTACACCCATGGCTAGGAAACGAAGTTTATAGATATTACCGACCTGATCACGGATCACATAGTACCGGTCCGGCATAACGCCGACACGTGGATCATCCTTCATCGCAGTAGTCCTTCTCCAGGAACTGCCTATCGTATTGCGTCCTTTTAAAAATTCGATGCTGGACAATTTGCTGGCATCGAACTCTTCATAGGAAGGCTGGTCTGTCGACTTACCGGATTTATCCTGAAATATCACTTCTGCTGCAGAAACACCATTGAGGTGGTTGATGAAAACCAAGTCACTGAAGGCATATGCTAGCGCACCAGTATGGAACATAGATTTTGTCCAAACGATATCCCAGCTGTCTTTTGCAGGTTCCACCTGTACAGTGCCACCTGTAAATGAAAAGAAGGTAAACGTAGTTTTAGCGTCTTTTTTGATGGTAGCCTTTTGAATTTGCTTTTCATCAATTTTGGCGTATTCCAGGATATAATCGTTACTATTTCCGCGATTGATGCGCACCTTGTACACATTTTCCTTGTCAATTTTTCCACCATGCACAGTGTTAACAATATATACAAGGTTTGAAGCACCAGCTGCACTGATCTCAGCAATAACTGTCTTGCTCATGTCGCCATCGGTACCATCGTAGTTGGCCAATTTTTCTGGTCCAAATCCATAGGCAAGGACATTTATATCCGTATTCGTTGAATTGACAGCAAGAATATCTGTTTTATCTGTTGCCTTTGCAGCATAGGCCGCCTGGTTATTGAGAATCACCCGATAGGCATCTTGATTATAGAAGCCTAAGCTCCACGATTTTCGGTCAACGGAAGTTTGTTTATCAGCGCTAAAATCGACATATACGGCATTAGCAGCATCAGACTCGCCAGCGCCTCCCTGAAGTGTCAATTTGCTTCCTTCAGAAGGTGGCACAACGGGAATCGGATCATCACCCCGTGTCTCGCAGGATGACAGTGCGAGTAAAGTAATGAGCCCCAGACTAGTGATTCTTGTTAAAGTGTTCATATGTTCTAATTATTAAATTGATATTGTAAGCCGAAGAAAACTGAGCGCCCATAACTAATTGGGATTGAAGAGCTACTAACCGAATGAGCGCCAGTTCCTTCTATTGATGAATTTGTAATGTTTACCGTATTCGTTAAGTTCCGCATACCTCCCAGTAAGGTGAAATCACGGTACAGACTTTTGCTGATGGAAATATCCAACATCGAATATGCTGCTTGTTCTGCCTGCAAGATTTGCATCTGTGCACCAGATCCTTGCGTCCGGAAGCTCGGGCGCGTTCCGTACAGTTTATAAAATACACTGATGTTCGCCTTTAGCTTCGGAAATTCCTGGGATATGCTGCTGTTCAACTCAGGGGTCCAAAAGTACTTGCCCAAGGATTTGTTGTAGTCATAAACCTGATTCAATCGGGCTAAGTAACTGAAACCTACATTTACGGAGGTATTGTGCAACGTAAGCTTATTCTCTAAGGTAGTCCCCATCGTTTTGTACTTCCCAATATTTAAGTACGTATAGGAACCTGGATTTTCAATGGACTCCCCAATGGAAATCAGGTTGTTGAAGTAATTGTAAAATCCGGTTAAGGAGCTATGGAACATGGTTTTTCCTAGCGAAACATCATGGATGTTCAGATTCATGTTGATGTTATGGTTCCTTTCTGCTTTCAGGTTGGTGTTTCCATCGATGGAATGGTTGGTATCATGGAAGGTAAAATAGAGTTCGCGGAGGGCAGGGGCACGATAGCCCATAGCGTAGCCCAAGCGAAGGTCCAAATTTTTGGCCAAAAGCACCTTGGTATTGAAGGCCGGTATAATTGGCGGAGCGGGATAGATGGAATTGTAGACCATCCGTATACCCGGACGCATTAATATGCGCTTACCCAGGTGATATTCAGCAGATAGATATGCTGCAAAGTCGTAAATGTCCGCATTTCCCTGAATACGGGCGCCAGAACCTTTGTCGTAATCAAATTCAAGGCCTACCATCAGACCAAGATTTTCCTGTACTTTATATAATCCATTCACCCGACCAAATACCTGTTGGAATTTTGACACATCCTGTAATCCAGCGCCTTCAGGTAATTCCATGGTTTGGGTATTCAAATCATAATTGCGCGTTTTTGTCCGCCTTTCATAGTCTTGATAGGAAACAGAACCTGTCAACTGCACTTTATCACTGACCTGCCAACCACTCTGTAGATTGTGGGTATAGCGGTTCGTGACGTAATTTTTATCCGTATATTTATTATTTATATTGATATTTCCAGGCGTGAAGATATCCTCATGAAGGTAATTTAAATTGTAATTGACCTGGAATTTATCCTGCATATAGCCCACTTTTCCTGAAGTCAGCCATTGGTCTTTGGGTTGCCATTGCAAGGATCGACCCGTTCTGTTCCCTTGGAAACCTCCGAACGTATTGCGACTACCTGACCACCCGAAAGACCATACCTTTCCGGCATAATCCAAACTTACATTGGCATTGTGGCGGCCTTCTTTCCGGAATGCCCGATACTCTTTGCTGGCGGATTCTTCCAATAGACGGGCTTGGATCCGCATGGTATTTTTTTTCATCACGCCGGCATGGGTAATGATATTGATAACACCGACGAGGGCATCCGTTCCATACATAACGGAAACCGGTCCTTCAACAATTTCAATCCGTTGGATATCGTTGAGATCAATTTGAGAAAGGCTCTGTCTAGAGCTTCCGCGGTCAATAATGGGCACGCCATCAATCAGAATCTTGATGTTATTGCCCGAAGAACCCATCAGTTGAATATCCGTTTCTCCGAGTACCAGGTCATGCGAAAATCGAAAACCAAGCTCTGTATTCAATAGGGTTGTCATATCTGCTGTCCCGCGGCGATCAATCGTTTCCCGATCGATCACACGGATCTTATAAACTGAGTTGCGAAGTGAAGTCGGTAAAAATTGTCCGGTCACAACAACCTCCTCAATCGGAAGTGTTTGGTCCGTTGTATCCTGTTGGGCAAATGCTGCAGGTGATAATAATATGCTTAGATATGCAAATGGGTAACGTAACATTATTTAGAATAATTATAAATAATGAGACAAACTTAGGTCTTGTTTAGAATTATTCCAAACTAACGGATGACGTAAAAGGAAAATTATACAACGTAATAGGAAAAAAGTTAAATAATACCCTATAAATGGTACATGAGATGGGGAGAAGCAAGCTTCGCTTTAGGAGCTTTTGTAACTTTAGGAATTATACCAATACATGTAGTTGTAGGTCGTGGAATTTTGATATAAAAAATCCCACAACTGCACGTATTATTTAAATAGGTTGCAGATGTGGGACGGGGCGTATATCCCAATAGGGGATTATTCGGAAGGGTTATTTACTACTTACGCTTCCTCCTGATGATCGGTTGAAATCCGTTTTACTCGGATTTCCCGAATATTTGATGTCCCCACCGGACGAAGCATTGGCAACTATGGAATTCTTCACATCAATATTAACGCTTGCTCCGGAACTCGCTCCAACGTTCACATTGGAAACCGTCAAGTCATCCAGCAATGCACTTCCACTTGATGAAGCATTTATTTTCGCATTTGTTGCTGAACCCTTTAAGGCTACTGATCCGCTACTGGAAGCATCGATCTGCAATTCCTTTACACGTAACTGTCCATGCACCTTACCAGCAGAACTGGCATGGATCGTAGCCGTGCGGGATTCGATTTTACCCAATGCTATTGATCCGGAAGATGAGGCATCCGCTTTGAAATTTTCCGTGTGGATCGCTGCAGTACTTGTCAATTTCCCAGCAGAGCTCGCAGAAACTTGCTGTAATCTCGCGTTGCTATAGACGGTTACGCTTAAGTTTTTGGCATTGTAAATTTTGGAATTCGGTTTCACACGGATCACAAGGGTATTGTTGCTCACCTTGGTTTCAATCTTCGCGAGCAAGTCCGCTTTGGATACATCTACAACAACTTCATTTCTGTTGGATTGAACAAATTCTGCGCGGATGCCCTGTGATACCGAAATACCATTGAACTGACCGATTTTCCTTGTTTCCTTGTGCTGGCCATAGGTGAGTGTTGCACATCCCAACAAGGCAATAGTCAACAATTTTTTCATAATTATTTTTCTTGAGGTTAATAAATTATTGTCTATTAAAAATACGTATTCATGTCCAGCAATCAAAATGGCACAGTAGCTAATTTTTGCTATGCGGATGTGGTAATTTTCCATATTACAGGGGATTATATTTTGTTAGTCGGTCAAAAACATATAATTTCAGCAATCTAACAACGGGGATCACGACCATGCAACTATTGGATTATTTTAAGGAACTCTATCATATCAATGACGATCTGGAACAATTCTTTGATTCCATAATGGAGGTCAGGGATTTTGCAAAAGGGGAGCTCATTTTTGAACCGGGCACTTACCTGAAATATTTTTATTTTATTGAATCGGGTTTCACGCGGATGTACTACTATAAAAACCGAAGGGAAATTACTCATTACTTTTTCGGTCCCAATACGTTCAGTTCGGGAAGTGAGAGTGTATTTTATGGCAAACCCACCATCTTTGGTTTTCAGGCGCTTGCACCTTCACGCATCTGCATCGTTCCTTTTGCCCCGGTGCAGGAATTGGCAGACACCGATATTACGGTGAATAAAATTATCCAAACAGTATTGTTGGATTCATTGATCAATTTCTCAAACCGATTTTATAAAACACAATTCGAGACCGCCCATGAACGTTACAATGCGCTGATCGAGGAAAATCCGGAACTCTTTCAGAATGCCTCACTGGGCCATATCGCCTCGTATTTAGGCATTTCTCAGCAAACACTTTCCGTAATACGAGGAATGAAATAAGTAATTCGTTAATTTTAACCCAAAGAAAGTATAGCGACACCAAATCGCACCACCAACCCAAATTATTAACCGCAAAGGTGTTTTTTAAGATATCTGAAAAGAATCCGCGAAAAACTCTTGCACCTTTGTCTTGTTAAAAGAAATAGCAAACTGATTCATTATGGATTTAAGCGTCAAAAAATCATTATCTAGTTTAGCCATTATGCTGCTCACGAGTGTCAGCTCGTTTGCGCAGGATGGCCTGCATTATTTTAAGGATCCCGTCCAAAGGTCGGTCACATACAATAAGTCGTTGATCAATGCCAACCTGGAAAACCAAAAAGTAGCGCTGGATCGCGAAAATGTGAAAGGCAAGTTATTGCCTCATGTTTCCGCCAATGCCATGTACGGCTACCTGAACAGTTCCATCGACTTGGATATACCCACTAAGACTTTACCGTTGTTGGGTACCCCTTTATTTGAGGGTTCCCAGAAAATGAACATTTCCAGTCAGGTGGGCCTTGCCGGGGTAACAGCCACCCAGGTTATCTTCAGCGGATTGCAGATCACGAATGGCCAAAAGGCATTGGAACAGAAATTCAAGGCCCAACAACTCATGAGCGAAGCAGGTTATGACCAGTTAGCACAGGAAGTGATGTTGAGCTTCGATCAATTGATGCTCTTGAAGGAGGTGGATCTGCTGATCAAGGATTCCGAGAAACGCCTGAACAAAGAACATGATAAAGTTATAAAAGGTATTGAGAATGGTTTCGCGATTCCCTATGACCGGGATAAGATTAAATTGGCGATGCTCGAACTGGAAAGCAAAAAGGCCGAAGTGGAAAGCAACCGGGAGCTGCTCTATTTCAAATTGGAAGAGCTAACGGGCATGTCCATCGAAGAACTGCGGTCCATCGACTACAAACTTGATCAGCTTCCATTGGATATGGCCGCTGCCAAAACCATGAACAGAAAGGAATTGGCTGCGCTTGAGGCATCGCAAAAAGCATATGAATATGTGCTGAAAAAAGAAAAAGGCGCGCAACTTCCGCAGGTATTTGCCTTTGGTAACATGTCCTATTTTAATGCTTTCGGAACCGATATCACCGTAAAAGACCTACCGAAAGTGGGCGATCTGAAAATTGAGAGCAACCACATGCGCATGGCGCCAAGTTTTGCTGTAGGCATAGGCATGAAGTGGAATATATTTGAGGGAAAAGCGCACAAGACTGCTGTTGAAAAGGCAAATCTGGATGTGCAGATCAATGCGAATAAATTGACGGACACGAAGGAGAAATTAGCCCTCTTACAACGTAAGACGGAAGTGGACTACGACCTTTCCCTGAAAAAGATTCAGGTCAGTGAACAGCAGATGGCCATCGCGCAGAACAACCTGCATTTGGCATCCCGTCAATTTGAAGAAGGCCTGGCCGATGTAACCGAGCGCTTGGAAGCGGAAAATGAATTCTATAAGCAATCGCTAGGTTATTACAATCAAGTTCTTAGTCATCGTCAAGCCGCTTCGGAGTTATTGAAAGCGAACGGCAATCTTTATCAAACCATTACCCAATAATCATGAAAAATATACTATACAGCATAGCAGCAATACTCGTCCTACAAAGTTGTACGAACGAAAATAAAACACAGGAAAGAAAACTGGAAGGAAAAATCGATAGGGATCAGATCGCAGTGACGACCAAGATTCCGGGAAAAATCCAGAAGATTTTGGTAGAAGTCGGCCAGCAAGTCCAAAAGGGAGATACCTTGGTCATCTTGGAACTGCCAGAGGTGGATGCCAAATCCATTCAGGCACAGGGTGCATTAAACGCCGCACAGGCGCAATACGACATGGCGGTAAAAGGGGCTACGGATGGACAGATGAAACAATTGCACGCCAAGGTTGCAGGACTGAAAGAACAATACGATTTTGCACAGAAATCACTCAACCGCATGAACAACTTATTGCGTGACTCCTTGATTGCCCAACAGAAATACGATGAGGTGTATGCGAAATACCAAGGTGCCAAGAACCAATATCTAGCGGCGCAAGCTGAGTTGGCAGATGTACAGCACGGTGCTCGCATCGAACAGCAACGGATGGCGATGGGGCAGAAGGAACGTGCGCTTGGTGCTGTCGATGAGGTGAATGTAGCAGCGAAAGAACGCTACATCATTGCTCCCCAAGATATGAGTGTGGAAAATATCAACCTGCAAGTTGGCGAACTCGCATTGGCAGGATACAGCGTAATTTCCGGATACATCAATGATGGCAGTTTCTTCCGCGTAACCATTCCGGAAGACAAGGTGAAGGATTTTGCGAAAGGAAGCACCAAAACGTTGGTAATCCCGTATCTGGAAAATAAGGAGGTCCAAGCGACCATTGAAACCATAAAACCATTGAGTTCGTACGCGAACATCGCAACGGCCTATCCGGATTTCGAAGAACAGCAGACCCTTTTCGAGGTCCGCATGAAACCTGTGAACAAAGCCGAGGCAAAAGAACTGTTGACAAAAGCAACGTTCATTGTTAAACAAAACTAATGAGGCCAATCATGAAAAACTTTTTAAGCTTATTAAAAAGGGAATTCAAGCTGTTCTTTAACAATAAAGTATTGCTGGTTCTCTTCCTTGGTGCCCCCATCCTGTATGGCGTTCTGGTCGGTGGGGTATATAAAAAGGGGAAAGTAACGAACCTGCCGATCATTGTCGTGGATGAGGACCGCAGTCCCCTGAGCCGCCAATTGATCGATATGTTCAATGATAACGAGGTGATCTATGTAGCGAAAGTCTTAAACGACCCTTTTCACGCAAAAGAAGAGGCAATGAAAACGGAATCCACGGTCGTGGTTCAGATCCCCAGGAATTTCTCGTCCGATGTGAATTACAACCGAGGAACAGAACTGACCCTTTTCGTGAATGCCTCCAATACGCTGACCTCGAATTATGCCATGATGGCGGCCAACGTGGCGGCATCGACTATGAAAGCAGGGATTCAGATCAAAGCGCAGCAAAAGAAAGGCGTTCCTGAATTTGTGGCAACCCAGCAGTTCGAACCCTTTAAGATCACCATGATCAAGCAGAATATTCGGAGTGGAAACTACCTGTATTTCATGCTTCCAGGTGTGCTGTTCACGGTGTTGCAACAGGTGATGATGCTGGGCCTGGCCCTGAGCTTTGCTTCGGAATTTGAGAACAACACATTCGGCGAGCTCGTGAATCGATGCAGCAATGTCTTCGTGCTGATCTTGGTCAAAATCCTGCCATACCTGTTGATGTCCGCACTTATTTTCGCGTTGTATTATGGCTATTCGTTATGGTACCGGATGCCGTTACAGGTTGAAGGATGGGCATTCTTTGGATCGACCGTCCTGTTTCTATTCGCCGTCAGCTTTATCGGTATCTTGGTCAGCATCGCTATACCGAGTCAATTGAAAGCAACAGAAATCCTGATGGTCATTGCCACACCGAGTTTTATCCTCAGCGGATTTACCTGGCCATTGAGCCAAATGCCAGAATGGGTTGTGGGCATTGCTAAGTTGATCCCCTTAACCCATTACTTACAGATCTTCAGGACATTGATCATCGAGAAGGGCAGTGGGGCTTACATTCATGGGCCGGTATTGGGATTGGCAATCATTGCGATCGTAACCCTTATCGCTTCCATCATACTGCTGCAATTAAAGATCAGAAAGGTTAAGAAAAACATCCAGGTTGAAGCATCAGTTTAACTTTTTCTTTTAACAACAACCTGTTGAAGCGCCCTTCCCATAGGGCGCTTTTTTTGTACCTAAATATTGATCTGTCCATGGATTACCTTCAGCAAACAAAAGCATGGATAGCTTCCAATTGAAATCGCTGGAAGGCTGTCAACAACAGATTTGGCCGGTTGATAGGTAAATTCTAGCCTTGAATTGCTTATATTTAGAGCTTATTACGAAAGATGAATTATTACATTATAGCAGGGGAGACCTCGGGTGATCTTCACGGGGCGAACTTGATCAAAGCGTTGAAAAAGGAAGATCCGGAAGCGACGTTCCGAATTGTGGGTGGCGATCAGATGCAGGCGGCCTCGGGCGAGCAAGCCCTGATCCATACATCAGAAATGGCTTTCATGGGTTTTGTGGAAGTGATTAAGAATTTGGGAAGCATTGCGAAGAATTTAAAGAAGGTGAAAGCCGATATCCAAGAGGTTATGCCGGATACCTTGATCCTGATCGACTTCCCCGGATTCAATCTGAAGGTTGCCGAATTTGCCAAGAAATTGGGACTAAAGGTCTGTTATTATATTTCTCCTAAAATTTGGGCATGGAATACGAAGCGGGTGTATAAAATCAAGCGTTTGGTCGACCACATGTTTTGTATCCTACCGTTTGAGGTGAAATTCTACAAGCAGTACCATTATCCCGTCGATTATGTCGGAAACCCATTGCTTGATGCCATTTCCGCTTATGAATTTCAACCAAACTTTCGGGAAAAGAATGGCTTGGACAACCTGCCGATTATTGCGCTGTTGCCCGGTAGCCGGAAGATGGAGATTGAGCACCTCTTACCGGAAATGATTGATCTGTACCACCGCTTTCCTGGGCACCAGTTGGTTGTTGCGGGTGCACCTAATTTCGACATATCCCTATACCAGCGTTATATCGGCAATTACCCGATTTCAGTTGTTTTTGATCAAACCTACGACCTCCTGAAGAATGCCGAAGCTGCTGTTGTAGCGAGTGGTACAGCGACACTGGAAGCTGCGCTATTGCGTGTACCGCAGGTCGTGGTCTACAAAGCCAACCCGATATCGGTCATGATCGCCCGTAGAGTGATTAAAGTTCGATTCATTTCCCTTGTAAATCTGATCAACGATTACCTATCCGTCATCGAACTGATACAGAAAGATTGCACAACGGAGACGATCGGCGATGAACTCGGCAGATTGATCAGCAACAAGGAACATCGCGCCAGTGTGCTTGAAAACTACGATGTGCTGATGGAGAAGATGGGTACACCGGGAGCTTCTGAAAAAACAGCTAAGCTGATCGTTAAGTATTTACGGGGAGAAGATTAAACTTTTAGTTTCGCAAACTGTCCTAAATATGGAGGATTATCAACATGAAGTATATTATGACATTGGCCTTCCTGATGGTGGGCTTTCTCGGATTCAGTCAACAGGTCGAACATATCCAACGATTGGAACTGGGCAGAAAGGACAAGAAAGTCTTCAATAAAGGCGATTCATCCATGGTGCTGAAAATTGACACCCTGATCATGAAGGATCGCGCGAAATTGGAGTTCTACGCGAAAAAGGATGTAAAGCTTGAAATTGGCTATGCTGAGATCGGGAACAACGTTGTTATTACCGGTCAGGATAGCAAGAACAATGCAACAGACTTGAATATAGATATCAATTTTAATAAGCTGGGTTCCCTGTTTATCATTGCCCGTGGCTTGGATGCCATGAATGGTACCAAGACCCATCCGAATGGTGATGGCGGAAATGTTACCCTGACCTATGACGGAAAGGGCATAGCACCACAAACTACGGATAAGAAAGGAAAGAGCTTTTTATTTGTGGATGTGCAACCGGGTGGACTGCGCGTCAATCCACACTCTGACCTTAGCCGGATCTACGGACAGATCGCTATGTCGGCTCCAGGTATGCGTGGAGTTCCTCAGGGGCAGATCTACTCCGGATCACCTGGACAAGAAGGAAAGGTAACAATCAAAGCAAAATAAGATTATTTGATAGTATAAAATAAAGTAAAGGCCCTTCAACAAAAATTGAAGGGCTTTTCTTTTGCTTTATTTTTACTAATGTGCGCAATGGAAACTCAAAATCCAATAAAGCAAGATGGCATGTCCGCTATACCTTCTTATCTTGAATTTCCCGAATGATGATGAACAACCAAAATCTGATTTAACAGTTCGGGACCTTGTCTGAGGTGCATGCGTGGTGCGACCGTACTGTAACCGAGGTGAAACCGTGTCTATAGACACGCTCTCACCACGCTCTCACCACGCTCTCACCTCGGATTCACCTCAGACAAGGTCTAGGTAAAAAGTAGTTCCATTTTGGGACGAAAACATGAATAATTTGTAATAATGTATTGATGTACAGCCTGTTAAGTTATTTTTTGAGAAATTCTCAATTTTGGCGTTAAGCGGTTATATAGTGGGGTAAGGTAGGGGATTTCGACGGATTGAGGATTTTTTGGATTCCCCGTTAAGATAAGCGGCAAAAAATAAGCTTTAAAATCCTTGTTAATGCACTTTAGCATATGAACCGTACAAAATAGGAGGAGAGTTGATATTGCTCAAAGCCCGATTATACTATTCGATATTATCCTAAAAAGCAAAGGCCCTTCAACAATAATTGAAGGGCCTTTCCTTATGTGAATTTTCAAATGTTAAATTCCCAATTCCACTTGGAACATCGCACCCCAAGCGCTTTTATCATTTGCATTGTTAAAGTACCCATCTTTAAACGTATAGGTACCGTTCAACTGGAATTTCAAACGGTGTGCTTTTACATATTTCGTCAAACCCAACTCGATCAATTCGGTCTGTGATTCGAAGGCACGGATATCCTTGTGTGGCATTACATAGGTATAGCGGCCGGCAACTTCATATCCATGGTTCAATAGATACGAAACCTGTTGGTTCAAACCCCAACCTTTATAAGCGTAGGTTTCTTCCGGCGTATCGGAATCGGTCATATTGAATGGATTGTCGACATCACGACGCATGTATTCCGCTTGGTAAGCAAAACCCATGTATTTTACGATCGCATCTGCAAAAGCAGTTTTAAAGGTGAACGGATTCTGCACAAAACGCCCCAACTGACCAGCCTCACGTTTGGTTTTATCATTATAGCTATAACCGGCACCGATGGAAAGCTTTGGTGTTTCTTCGCGCTCCAGATCACCCTCTTGGTAATCGTTGTCATTCGTGAATTCACCCAATGGAAGCACTTCCACACGGCCTGTATAGGCTAAACCAGGATCGGTAGATGCCGCTGCACGACCTTCCCCTGTGGAAATTGCTGCTTTAGCATTGAAAGGCATATCGCCAATTTTCTTGCTCAAGTTCAACGAAACCCCAAAGTCACGATCCAACGTGAAGTTCTCATTCACCAAGGAACGATCCGCAAATTGCAATTGTCCCGATGAATTAACACGTTGACGGTTTCCGGGAAGCTTGTTCTGACCAAAAGAAATGTAGAAATCATCCGTAAAATTATAGAATAAGACCGCGTCACGGACAATATTCGCGATACCCGTATCATCAAAATCCTGATCACTGCGCGTAAAGGCCAACTGCACCGAATAGGAAATCTTCGGTGAATAGATATAACCATCCATACGCAAGCGTAGGCGACGGATCCGAGCATCAAATTTTCCTTCATCTTCATCGTCCAAGGTCTGTTTGAAACCTAAACGGTTCTGCATCCGGAAACGGAAATTCACATAGAATAGGGAGTCACTGGATTTGTATTGGATCCCTTTGAAATTTAAGATCGTTGCACGGTCATCACGTTCCTGTGCGTGGAGCTGCCCGATGCCAGCTAATAGGATGATAACGAGTAGAGTAAGTAAGAATTTATAATTCATAAGGCTTAGTTAGTTAGATGGATGGTTCTTGTTGACTTAAACAATGGAAACTTCCTAATCCCCAAATAATATCGACCGAGTCAATACCTACGACTTTCCGATCCGGAAAACAGCCTTGGATAATATCCAAAGCACGTTGATCGTTCGCATCATTGAATACAGGTACAACCACTACTTTGTTTGCGATATAAAAATTTGCATAGGAAGCCGGTAATTGTTGGTCTTCATAAATGACAGGTTTTGGCATAGGCAATTCCACGATTTTCAAAGGTCGCCCATCCAATAGCGTCATTTCCTTCAGTGCCGCTAGGTTTTCCTGTAGGAGTTCGTAATTTTCATCGTTCGGATCTTCCTCGACAACCGTCAATACGGTATCCTCTGCAACAAAGCGTGTAATATCATCGATGTGGCCGTCCGTATCATCACCGACGATGCCATCGCCCAACCAAAGGACCTGCTCCTGTCCATAATAATCTTTCAGGTACCCTTCGATCTGTTCCTTGGTCAAATGAGGATTTCTGTTCTCATTCAATAGGCATGCTGTTGTCGTCAGTACGGTTCCTTTTCCGTTGAATTCCACGGAACCACCTTCCATAACGATCGGCGGGGTGAAAAGCTTGAGGTTGAATTCTTTGGCAATTTTTGTCGGCACCACGTCGTCGAGATCAAATGGTGGGTATTTACCACCCCAGGCATTGTATCCCCAATCGACAACTGCTTTTTCGCCCGTCTCCCGATTGATTACGAATGCCGGACCATGGTCGCGACACCAAGCATCATTGGTCGGGTGGAAGTAGAAACTGATGTTGTCCATATTGGCGCCAGCAGCCATAATATGGCCCATGGCAAATGTTTTCATCGCTTCATCTGCCACATTGATCCGCACCAATTGATCGGCCGCCACCAACTTGATAAATTGGGAATAGGGGCCATAGATGCTGTGGATTTTCCCAGGCCAGGATTCCTCCTTGTGCGGCCAACTTAACCATAGGGCATCCTGTTTTTCCCACTCCGCAGGAAAAGAAAACCCCTGCGCTTTAGGTGTTTCTTCAAACGTATAAAGTGCTGAATTCGTAGAGCTTGTCATGTGAAATATTAAGTAAAATCAACTATGCCTTGAGGACAAAGCATAGTTGTTTGGCAATAGTATCTTTAATCTTCGTCTTAATCTTCGTCGATAAAACGTTTGGTAATCGGCGCATAGGTTTCAATGCGGCGATCGCGTAGGAATGGCCAATGTTTGCGGAAGAAATCCGATTCGTTCAAATCGATTTCCACCACCTCAACCTCTTCTTGGTCATGGGAGGCCAGGTACAACAATTTACCTTGCGCATTGGTTGCAAAGCTACCACCCCAGAACTTCATGGCACCGTCCTGTTCGAAACCAACACGGTTTACTGAAACAACAGGTACACCGTTCGCAACGGCATGCGAGCGTTGAATCGTCTGCCAAGCGTTGTATTGGTCTTTGTTTGTTTCTTCATCCTGGTCTGTTGCCCAACCGATTGCTGTCGGGTAGAACATGATTTCAGCACCCATCAAAGCTGTAATACGGGAAGCTTCAGGATACCATTGATCCCAACAGATCAACACACCGATTTTTCCGAATTTTGTCTGGAACACTTTGTAGCCTAAATCACCTGGCGTGAAATAGAATTTTTCATAGAATGCTGGATCATCAGGGATATGCATTTTACGGTATTTTCCAAGGTAGGATCCATCGGCATCCAAGATGGCCGTGGTGTTATGGTATAAGCCTTGTGCTCTTTTTTCAAATAGGGAGGCAATGATTACAACTCCTAATTCCTTCGCCACTGCAGACAGTGCATCGGTAGATGGGCCAGGAATAGCTTCTGCTAGGTCGAAATTGTCATAATCTTCCACATCACAGAAATACAAAGAAGTAAAAAGTTCCTGCAAACAAACGATTTGCGCACCTTTAGCGGCAGCTTCACGAACCTTTTCAATTGCCTTGTTCAAGTTTGTCTGCTTATCTTTCACACAGGACATTTGAACTAAACCAACTTTAACTTTACTCATCTTCTAAATTTTTTATGATATACGCGCAAAGATACTATAAATTCATGAGGTTACCGGGGAAAACCACATTGCCGATATACTTTTTCCATCACAGTACCGTCAGGAAATTCATTTTTTGCTAAAAGTTTTAGGATTCAACGAGCTTTTCTACATTTGTATATGCGAAAGATCATTCATATCGATATGGATGCGTTCTATGCTTCTGTAGATCAGCGTGACTTCCCCGAACTGCGGGGGAAACCATTGGCTGTCGGCGGTTCGCCAGATGGGCGTGGGGTGGTGGCAACGGCCAGCTATGAAGCCCGCAAGTACGGCGTAAAATCTGCCATGTCTTCCCGCAATGCACTTCAACTGTGCCCGGATCTGATCTTTACCTATCCCAGGTTTGAGGTCTATAAAGAGGTATCCAATCATATCCGTTCCATCTTCCGCAGGTATACCGATTTGATCGAACCCCTATCTCTGGATGAAGCCTATCTTGATGTCACTGACGATAAATTAGGCATTGGATCCGCCATCGAGATCGCCAAAGAAATCAAACAGGCCATCCAGGACGAATTGAACCTGACGGCATCCGCAGGTGTATCCGTCAATAAATTCGTGGCCAAAATTGCGTCCGATATCAACAAACCCAATGGTCTGACCTTTATCGGCCCTTCCAAAATCGTCACCTTCCTGGAACAGTTGCCTATCCATAAATTTTTCGGCGTGGGAAAGGTAACGGCGAAGAAGATGAACCAAATGGGCATTTTCACGGGAAAGGATCTCAAACGGTTCTCGGAACTGGAAATGGTGCAGCATTTTGGGAAATCAGGCCGTTTTTTTTACCGTATTGTTCGGGGGGAGGACGACCGGCCCGTTAAACCAAACAGGATCAGTAAATCCATCGGTGTGGAAGATACCTTCGAATCCGATCTGCATGAATATGAAGATATGGTCTTTGAAATAAAGCGCATCGCCGAAAAATTATACAAACGCCTGGATAAGGCCGAGAAGTTCGGAAAGACCGTGACAGTAAAGATCAAATTCGCTGATTTCACCCAGATCACGCGCAGTAAAACCACGGTTTTTAGCTTAGATTCCCAAGCATTGATTGAAAGCCATGCCTTGGGATTACTCGATAAGGTCGATATGCAGGATCAGCGCGTTCGGTTGCTGGGTGTGACCATTTCCAACTTCCATGATCAGGATACCATTGATGAGGTCGGTATACAACTAAGCCTCTTCTAACGGCTGTCCTTGTAGGTAAATTACTTTGCGGGGATGCTTCTGGGCATAGCTTTCCGCGAGATTGTTCATGTAGAAATTGCTGAGCACTTTATGCTCTTGTTCGATATAGTCTTCAATATTTTCGACAGCAGTCTCCCTGTCCATAAAACCAATGGCGTACACTTTATTTTCCCGGTAGTACACAAAACTATATTCGTCTTCCCGTCGGCCGCGATCCAGGATGACAAAGGAGCGCTTATGGCCCAATAAGGCCTCAATGGCTGCCGTAACGCGGGCGTTGTAAGTTGCTTGGTCAGGTAATTCGGTACTTGGATTTTGCATCTTGGGTTCCTTTGGCAGGGCAGGATTACTGAAGAAACTGCACAGCCGCAGATCAAGTTCAAAATCATTCGCCAATTTTAACAGAAATACGGTTGATTCGTGGACCGTATTGAAGTAAAAGGTAGGTTGGACATGCTTGCGGACCTGACAGATCGATAACCGTAAATAGCCGTTCACATCTTCATAGTCCAACAGACCATACTTGGGCTCGAATTTTTTGAGGGCACTGTTGTATGCCGGCCAAATTTTCTTGATCAGGTGGCATTCCTTCAGGAAAGCCATCAGTTCCGTCCCGGTTTCCTCAAAATCAATCGCACAGATCTCATTGACAAACTTTTGCCGCCGCTGCCCCATATTATTCCCTGTAAAATGACTGATGACGCGCTTCCGGATGTTTACTGCCTTACCGACATAGATAATCTTGCCACTGGCGTTCTTGAATAGGTACACACCCGTGCTATCCGGCAGCCGGTCGAAATCCTCACGCGGAATATGGGTTGGTAGTCGCTGTTCCTTCGCTTTAGCCTGAACGGCCTGAAGGATAAACTGCTCGCTATCCGCGGCTAAAAGTTGGTGGAATAACGTTAAGGTGGCTGCTGCATCTCCGTATGCACGGTGCCGATCCTGTATAGCGATGGACAACGATTTGCAGAGCCGACCTAAACTGTAGGAGCCTAGATTAGGAAAAATCTTCCGTGAAAGCCGAACCGTACAAAGTTTATTCGCCTTCCAATTGTATCCGGCATCCTTGAGTGATGCCAATACGAAAGAATAGTCAAAATGGACGTTGTGGGCCACGAAAATCTTTCCATCTAAGAGTTGAAAGATCCGTTCGGCCACCTCCCGAAAGACAGGGGCATTTTCTACCATATCGTCCGTAATCCCGGTAAGCGTCTGAATGTGAAAGGGAATAGGCTGTTGTGGATTGATCAGGGTACTGAATTCTTCAATCACCTGTGAACCATCGCTTATTAAAATCGCGATCTCGGTAATCTGATTTGCCGCAGCAAATCCTCCCGTTGTTTCAATATCGACAATGGCGTAGTGTGAAGTCTTCATGCAACACAAAAATAATACTAATAATTAGACTACTAAAATTATTAGTATTATTTTTTAAACTTAGGCTGTACTATAGCAGTTCGATACCCTGGTCGTACAGTTCTTCTTTTTTCTTGGGATCCCAGATGCTCACCTGCACTTCACCGATGTGTTTTAATTTCAACATGAACATACAGATTCTGGATTGACCAATGCCGCCGCCAACAGATTCCGGCAACTGATCGTTCAATAACATCTGGTGAAAGGTCAACTTTTGTCTATCCATACTGTTGCGGATTTCCAATTGGGTCAATAACGCTTTCTTATCGACGCGGACCCCCATAGAAGAAAGCTCGAAGGCAGTACCTAAAATAGGGTTCCAGACCAAGATATCGCCGTTCAGTCCACGGAAGCCCAAGGTATTATCTGTACTCCAGTCGTCATAATCTGCAGCACGGCCATCATGGGCAAAACCATTGGACAGTTCACCACCGATACCATACACGAAAACGGCACCGAATTCCTTACAGATGGCATTTTCGCGTTCTTTGGCTGTCAATGTAGGATAGGTTAGCAACAACTCTTCCGAAGAGATAAACTTGATCTCCTTCGGCAAGATCGCCTGTGCCTGTGGATAGTGTTCCGCTACGGCCTGTTCCGTATCATAGATAACCTGGTAGATTTTCTCTACCGTTTCCTTCAGGAAATTCAGGTTCCGATCGGCAGGTGTGATGCACTTTTCCCAATCCCATTGATCCACATAGATGGAGTGAATGGGAGAATAATCTTCATCGGGGCGCAGTGCGCGCATATCCGTCAATATACCTTCGCCCGGTTCCATTTCCAATTCTTTCAATCGGATCCGCTTCCATTTGGCCAAGGAATGAACCACGACGGCGCGTTGATCGGACAAGGATTTGATCGGAAAGGAAACAGGTCTTTCGATTCCATTCAGATCATCATTGATACCCGTTCCATCCAAAACCACAATGGGAGAGGATACAGGTGTAAGGTTTAATACTTTCTTTAGGTGAGAGGCAAATGTCTCCTTAACAAACGTAATCGCTTGTTCGCGTTTTAAAATATGACGTCCCATTAAATTTCTACAAAATAAACATCGTTCTTTCGTCCAGCTGAGGACCAAAGATTCATAATCACCACAAAAATAACAAAATGTTAATGATATAACTATTTTATTGCAAAAATAACGCTAAAATGCAGAATGTCTGATGAATTTATTTAATGATTTGCCCTAATGCTTTTAAAATTGCACTTGCTTTGGTATAACATTCTGCAAATTCAAAGGCAGGATCAGCATCAATCGTAATGGCACTACCAGTATGGAAGGAGAGGTAGCCATTGGCTTTATTGTACAGGAGGGTACGGATGACTACATTGAAGTCAAAATCACCGGACGGAGCGAAATAACCGATTGCACCGGAATACACACCACGCCTGGATGTTTCATATTGATCGCAGAGCTTCATCGCCGAAATCTTGGGCGCTCCGGTCATGGAACCTGCCGGAAAGGTGTTCTTAATGACCTCCACATCCGATAACTGCGGATCCATTTCACAGGAAACTGTTGAAATCATCTGATGGACATGCTTAAAGGTATAGATGCCCAGTTTTTCGGTGACCTTGACCGTACCGGGCACAGCGCTCCGGGTGAGGTCGTTGCGCACCAGATCAACAATCATGACATTCTCCGCAATTTCCTTCGGGTTATTGGCGAGATTATCACGTAATTTCTGGTCCTGCTTTGCTGTTTCCCCGCGTGGGGCAGTTCCTTTGATGGGTTGGGAAATCAAGGTTTTTCCACGTTTCGCCAGAAAGCGCTCCGGTGATGCCGAGATGATGTAATGGTCGCGAATCTTGAAGAAAGAAGAGAATGGGGTCGGAGAGACGGTATTCAATTCCATATACAGTGCTTCAGGATCACTCAGCACGGCATTTTCATCGTAAAATTCCTGGCACAGGTTGGCTTCATAGATATCACCCTGCTGGATGTGCCGTTGGATATGGCCAAAAGCGGAAAAATACTGTGTGCGATCCATCCTTGGCGTGATCATGCCGGTATAGGTATTTTTCTCTGTGGACACTTCCCTTGTACGGATTTCCTCGAAAATGGCCGCCGGGTTGTCGGCCGTTATTTCAACGGACCATTTACTGAAGGCTATCGTTATAGCCGGAACGAAGAAATAGGCATCAGGAAATTCCAGCGGATTGGGGTGGGATGTCGCGAT
The DNA here is from genome assembly GCF_011046555.1 of Sphingobacterium lactis. Lineage (NCBI taxonomy): Bacteria > Pseudomonadati > Bacteroidota > Sphingobacteriia > Sphingobacteriales > Sphingobacteriaceae > Sphingobacterium > Sphingobacterium lactis. The sequence goes on along the minus strand of NZ_CP049246.1, from coordinate 2,807,523 downwards.
CTGCTCGACTTCATTCTTGAGGTCATAACTGAGAAATCCCGGGATCACCTGTTCGGGATACCGGGATTTAAAATCTTCGAGTGCGGCAAAGGCGTCGCCCTCTTTTGCATAGCATTCAGCTGTGGCACCAATGGCCAACAGACTGTCTACACGCGAATATTGATCTTGAAAACCATTCGATTGAAACAGGCAAACCACATCAAATCCTTTAGACCACTGCAGGGCCTGTAGCAGGAAATGTGAAATATCGGTTTCAAAAATGGCTTTTGCCATATTGCTTACAATACGATCGTTTGCTTACGATCTGGACCTACGGATAGATATTTAATAGGTACGTTCAACTCCTGCTCCAGGTAAGCGATATAATCCGCCAATGCTGCAGGAATCTCATCCTTACTTTGAATACCGGTCAAGTCTGTATTCCAACCCTGAAGTTCCTTCAATACCGGCTCAGGCTTGTGTGTAATGATCTCATACGGCATGTAATCGATTTGTTCGCCCTGGTAATTATAGTGTGTACAAACGTAGATCTTTTCGAAGGTATCCAAAACGTCCGCTTTCATCATAATCAATTCGGTCACACCGTTGATCATGATGGCATATTTCAATGCTGGAAGGTCAATCCAACCCGTACGACGGGCACGACCTGTGGTAGCACCGAACTCATGACCCAATTGACGCAATTTCTCACCGGTTTCATCTTCCAGTTCCGTAGGGAAAGGACCTCCACCGACACGTGTTGCATAAGCCTTGAAAATACCGAATACCTCACCGATCTTATTCGGCGCGATACCCAAACCAGTACATGCACCAGCAGTTGTGGTATTGGAAGAGGTAACGAATGGATAGGATCCAAAGTCAACGTCCAATAAAGTACCTTGTGCACCTTCAGCCAAAACACGTTTGCCGTCTTTCAGATATTGGTTTACCAAATGCTCCGAGTCAACATGTGGAATGGATTTCAAGAATTCAATCGCAGCCAAGAAAGCTTGTTCCTTTTCAGAGAAGTCAGGAATTTCGCCATAATGGGAAAGCATGGACAAGTGTTTCTGCTTCAGTTTTTCGTAGCGCTCCATAAAATCCGGAAGGGTAGTATCCCCAACGCGAAGACCGTTACGACCTGTTTTATCCATATAAGTTGGACCGATACCTTTTAAGGTAGAACCGATCTTACCTGCACCCATATTTGATTCAGATGCCGCATCCAATAATTGGTGCGTCGGCAGGATCAAGTGTGCCTTACGGGCAATCACCAGATTTCCTTTTCCAACCGGGTCGAAACCGGCAGCCTTTAGATTATCCAATTCTCTTTTCAGGATGATCGGATCGATAACAACGCCGTTCCCGATCAGGTTCAGTGTGTCTTCGTTGAAGATCCCGGATGGGATAGTGTTCAATACAAATTTCTTGTTGTCAAACTCTAATGTATGTCCTGCATTTGGTCCACCTTGAAAACGGGCGATCAAATCATATTTTGGACAAAAAACATCAACGATTTTCCCTTTTCCTTCATCACCCCATTGCAAACCCAAAAGCACATCAACTTGCATAGTATTACTTGAAATTTATTTGTTAAAATTTTATTTGTTTGTTCCTCGAATCAAAAAAAAATTCGGAAAAAGGTCATCAGTGCCTTTTTCCGAACAAAGGTATATATTAATTATCCGAATGTTAAATTAATTTGAAATTACTGCTTCCTTTGGTGCCTGCTCAGGAGCATTCTTGCTCTTGCGGCAATCTGCACAGATGCCATACAGGTTCAGGGAGTGGTGCTTGATGTCGAAATTCAACAGGTCCCCAATCATCGACTGGATTTGGTGAATGCGGGGATCGCAGAATTCAACCACCTTGTTGCACTCGATGCAGATCACGTGGTCATGCTGCTTGTAACCATAAGACTTTTCGAACTGCGCCATGTTCCTGCCGAACTGATGTTTGGTCACCAGGTCACAGGAAACCAACAACTCCAGGGTATTGTAGACCGTAGCACGACTTACGCGGTATTTCTTATTCTTCATGTGAATGTACAACGATTCGACATCGAAGTGGTCGTTCCGAGAATAGATCTCTTCAAGAATGGCATAGCGCTCTGGGGTCTTCCTTAAGTTCTTGTTTTCAAGATAGGCCTCAAAAATCTTTTTTACGGTTTCGTAATTTTCACCTTGTCTCATTAGGTATTCCTCTTTTAAAATTCAAATTTACCATTTTCTAACGGTTTTACCCGAAACATTTGTCAATGGCTTGTAAGTCTTTAGTTCTCTGATTCGTATCGCGTCACGCCCGTAATCCCTGGAATCTGTTTCAGGTGCTTGATCAAGCTGTCCAATTGCGCCGTATCGTTCACAAAGACCATAATGTCCCCATCGAAGATCCCCTCGTTACTGGAGATGGAAAGCGAACGGATGTTCACCTTGAAGTCCTGCGAGATGATGGTGGTAATCTTGTTTACCAAACCCACATCATCGATCCCCACAATCTTCAAGCCGGTCAGGAAGGCCACATTGTTATGTAGCGATGCCCATTTCGCCTTCAGGATCCGGTAGCCGTAATTGGCCATCAGCTTGGAGGCGTTCGGACAGCTTGTCCGGTGGATCTTAATGCCGTCGTTGACCGTAAGGAAACCGAAGATATCATCACCCGGAATCGGGTTACAACAAGGTGCCAACGTATAATCCACCTTTTGGAAATCATCCCCGATCAGGATGGTGTCATCCTTCTTGTTGATTTTCTCCACCAGCCCGTTGATATGGGACTGGAATTGGTTCTGGTTGGCATCCTCTGAACGTTCATTGGCAACGAAATCACGCAGATTCTTGATATCGATCGTACCCTTTGCAACATTATAGAACAGTTCCTGAGAACTTGGGTACTTGAAGAAATTGGAAATCTTATTGATATTCTCGGTATTGTAGGTAATCTTCAGCGATTTCAACTTGCGCTCGAGGATTTCCTTGCCGTCTTCGGCTACCTTTCTCTTTTCCTCTTTCAGGGAGGATTTGATCTTGGATTTCGCCTTGGCGGTCACCACAAAGTTCAACCAGTCTTCTTTCGGTGTCTGCTTGCTGGACGTAATGATTTCCACCTGGTCACCGTTCTGCAGCTCATGGCTCAACGGCACCAACTTGTGGTTTACCTTGGCACCGATACAAGTCGCACCGATGTCCGTATGGATCTCAAAGGCAAAATCGAGGGCTGTTGCTCCGTTCGGCAGCTGCACCAATGTCCCTTTGGGGGTAAAGATGAAGATCTCATCCGAGAAGAGGTTCATCTTGAAGTCATCCACAAAATCCATGGCATTGGACTCCGGATTGCTCAGGATATCCCGCACTTTCTGGATCCACTGATCCAGACCGTTGTCTGAGTTGGATTCTTTATATTTCCAGTGGGCCGCAAAGCCCTTTTCTGCAATCTCGTTCATGCGGCGTGTCCGGATCTGCACTTCCACCCACTGGCCGCGGGGTCCCATTACGGTAGTATGCAGGGACTCGTAACCATTAGCCTTAGGGGAAGAAATCCAATCGCGCAGGCGATCGGGATTCGGACGGTACAAATCCGTCACAATGGAATATACCTTCCAACATTCGGTCTTTTCCTTTTCATCGTCCGTATCGATAATGATCCGGATGGCAAAAAGATCATACACTTCCTCAAACGGAATGGACTTCTTGCGCATCTTGTTCCAAATGGAATGGATGGATTTGGGACGCCCGAACACGGAAGCATGAATCCCTTCATCGGCCAGGATCTCCTGAATTGGTGTTACGAAATCGACGATAAACTTTTCGCGCTCGGCTTTCTTTTCGTTCAGCTTCTTGGCAATGAATTTATAGGTATCCGGGTCGGTGAATTTCATGGACAGATCTTCCAATTCCGACTTAATGGCATACAACCCCAGGCGGTGGGCGAGGGGTGCATATAAATAACTTGTTTCCGAAGCGATTTTCAACTGCTTATGGCGGGCCATGAACTCCATGGTGCGCATGTTGTGCAGCCTATCGGCCAATTTGATGAGGATCACCCGGACATCGTCCGCCAGGGTCAGCAACATCTTCCGGAAATTTTCCGCCTGCATGGAACTGTTGGGGTCGAAGATGCCCGATATCTTGGTCAGGCCATCGATGATGCGCACGACTTTCTTGCCGAACTGCTCCTCGATATCCTGTAAGGTAACACTGGTATCTTCAACGACATCATGTAGCAATGCACAGACAATAGAGGTAGTTCCCAAGCCGATCTCTTCGGCAGCAATCTGGGCTACCGCGATGGGATGGTAAATGTACGGCTCACCCGACTTCCGGCGCATATCTTTATGGCTCTCCAGGGCCAAATCAAAGGCCTTACGGATCTGCTGCTTATCGCCTTTTTGAAGCGTGGGTTTACACGCGCGTAACAATGCTCTATATCTTTTACGGATTTCCTTATTTTCAGCCTCAATATCAATCACATATTCTTCCATAAAAATGCCCTGCTATCTATATAAAATAATTTTATTTTTGTTATATTTAAGTGTTCGAAATCCAGAGGATTTGATGTTCTCTGGTAAAATATAAATATACGGAATAATTTTAAACATTTAACGGATAGGGTTTAATAATTTGATGATGTGTGGAAGTCTAAAAAAGTGGTTCGTAGCGCTTGTACTGGTGACTTTTTCCCTGACCATGGGAAAGGCGCAGTCCTTGCAGAAACCACAATATGGAGGTGGAAAACCTGAGGTTGTTGATCATTATGCAACCACGACGTTAGACAATGGCGAAGTGGTGCCCTGGTTCCCCATTGAAGAGGTAGTTGTCTATGGCCGCCGGAATTTCAAGACAGAGGATGAACGGCAGAAGTACCTGCGCCTGCGCAGGAATGTAATCCGCGTGTTGCCGTATGCCATTTATGCGCAGAAACGGTATGAGCAATTGGACCGTGATCTCGCATTGGCCAATTCCAGCCGTGAAGAAAAAAGGCTCATAAAGGAATGTGAGCGCGAAATCAAGGAAAAGATCACCTCTGAGGTTAAAAACCTCAGTGTTTCCCAAGGGAAAATATTGATAAAACTGATCGAAAGACAGACCGGAAACACCAGTTACGATTTGGTGAAAGATATGAAAGGAGGGATATCCGCTTTCGTGTACCAAGGCGTAGCCAAGATCTTCGGCCATAATTTAAAAAGCACCTACGATCCTCAAGAAGACTATGAGATTGAAAACATAATTCGCGAATACGAACGTTCGCGGCCAATGAGAAAACCTTAAATACTGAATTTATGAATAAAACAGTTTATGATTATGAAGTTTTGGAGTTTAGCGGACAGAAGAAATCATTGCGCGATTTCGAAGGAAAGGTCTTATTAATTGTAAACACAGCATCGCGTTGTTTTTTCAATAAACAATTTAAGTCACTGGAAAATCTGTACAAGCGCTATCGCGAGCAGGGGCTTGAGATCCTGGCATTTCCGTCCAATGATTTCCGGAATCAGGAACCTCTAACGGGCCGGACACTGGAAACCTATTGCCGGGTAAACCGACAGATCTCCTTTCCGGTATTTAAGCGCATCCATGTCAAGGGGGAGTTCACAGATCCATTATACAGATACCTGACGGATATCAAAGAAAACGGAAAAGTGGGTACAGTGCCCTTCTGGAACTTCCACAAATACCTGGTCAATAAAAAGGGAGAGGTAGTCGACCATTTCTACTCCATGACCAGCCCAATGTCAAAGAAAGTCCACAATCGTATCGAGCAACTGCTTTACGACAAAGGTTAGCCTTTCTTTTTCGTACTTTTGTGTATTGTACAAAATACACATGCCCATGAAATTAGATTTATTAGTAATGACCGTTCACCCTGACGATGCCGAATTGGGTGCTGGCGGTATTATTGCCAAATATGTTGCCGAAGGAAAACAGGTTGGGATCATCGATTTAACCCAAGGCGAATTGGGAACACGCGGAACCGCCGAAATTAGATTGCAGGAAGCACATGCCGCAGCCGAAATATTAGGAGTACAGGTCCGCGAAAACCTTTTCCTACGGGATGGTTTTTTCGAGAACAAAGAAGAAGAACAGCTCGCCATCATCCGTGCGATCCGTAAATATCAACCTGAAATCGTTGTCACCAACGCATTGGACGATCGCCATCCAGACCATGGCCGCGCCAGCAAATTGGTGAATGATGCATTGTTCCTTGCCGGATTGCGACGCATCGAGACCGAATTGGATGGACAAGCTCAGGAACCATTCCGTCCACGGTTGCAGCTGCAATTGGTACAGGATAAATATATACAACCCGATATCCTGATCGATATCACCCCATATTGGGCGATCAAGGAAAAATCTATCCTGGCATACACCTCTCAGTTCAATGTTGGTTTTGCCGATGACGAACCACAGACGTATATTTCTAATCCAGATTTTATGGAATCCACAAAAGCCAGAGCAAGCGAATTTGGCAGATCGATACAGGTGAAGTATGCCGAAGGATTTACCAGTAGAAAGATATTGGGGGTGAAGGATATATTTGACTTAATATAGAGTTTAGATTTGAGATATGAGATGTGAGATAGGAAGGGTGAGTATGGGTGAAGAGGATTGACATTTGAAAGAGTTTAGCGATAGAATGGAGATGAAAAGACAGGTTGATTCTCGATCATATGCTTATGGTTAATTCTTAAATTCTATTGATTTTTAACGTCTTATATGTTTTACTTAAATAAAAACATAAGAAAGCCCCGAGCAGTTTTGCTCGGGGCTTTCCTTTTATTTTATTGAGGAGAATGAGAGCCGTTGTATAGTTTGGGCTATCTTATCCTTTCTGTTTTTGTTTAGTTTGTGGTAAAGAATTGACGGATGGCTTCTTCATCTTTTTTGATCTGTTCCTGCATCAGTTCCAGGCTTTCGAACCATTGATCGTGACGGATAAATTCCAGGAATTTCACGCGGATGGTCTTGCTATAGAGGTCATCGTTGAAATCGAGGAGGTTGACTTCGATCTTTCTGTTCATGCCGTCCACGGTAGGACGGGTTCCGATATAGCACATGCCTTTCGCGATGCGTTCTGGAGCGGGTTGGATATAATCGCCGGTTACAATTTCTGTGGTCCTCGGGTAAATTTCCACTTCCACGGCGTAAATACCGTACGCAGGGATCAGCTTGTGCGATTCATGCACATGCAGATTAGCCGTAGGAAATCCGATCTCGCGGCCTATCTGATCGCCCTTAATAACAGTTCCGGTCAACTCAAAAGGATAACCCAAGTATTTGTTCGCTGTGGTGATATCACCCTTGATCAGGGACTCCCGGATCCGGGTGGAGGATACGGCAACATCTTCGATATCCTGTTCCGGAATCTCGTCAACACCGTAATCAAAAATCTGTGCATAGTGGATCAGGTCCTTGATCGTCCCTTTCCGGTCCTTCCCGAAATGGTGGTCATACCCGATTACAATCTTCTTGCAACCGATCTTATTGACCAATACATTGGAAATGTATTCCTCCGGTGTCTGGTTGGAGAAATCGCGAGTAAAAGGGGTAATGATCAAATGATCCAGACCTGAAATGGCCAGGCGTTCGACTTTTTCTTCAATATCATTGATCAAGCGGAGGGAATCGTCGTCCGGATTGATGATTAAGCGGGGATGGGGGAAGAACGTCAGGAGTACCGTCTCGCCGGTATTATCCTTCGCCAATTCGGTTACCTTGTTCAGAATTTTCTGGTGACCAACATGTACACCATCAAAGGTTCCGATTGTCACTATGGCATAATCTAAAGGTTGAAACTCTTCTAGATTTCGGTATATCTTCATTATAAGTTGATTAGTAGGTTATACTACTTGATTTTTCTGTTCTCTTACGTGGTTTATCAATTCCTGCAGGTCCCACGCATCCTTCACGTCGAAATCGCCAGATTTGGTCCGACGGAGGGAGGAGAGGTGCGCTACATTTCCGAGGGCTTTCCCAAAGTCATGGGCAATCGAACGGATATAGGTTCCTTTGCTGCATTTGATCCGGAAATGCACCACGGGCATCTCGATTTTCACCACATCAAAAGCCATGATATCCACTTTACGTGCCTTCAATTCCACCTGCTCGCCGCGCCGTGCCTTTTCATACACGCGCTCACCACCGATCTTAATGGCCGAATGTGCTGGCGGGTATTGTTCCTGTGGACCGAGAAAGGTTGCTGCTGCCGCATAGATCGCTTCTTCGGTAATGGAATCGGTAGGCATGGTGACATCGACTGCGGTCTCCAGGTCGTAGGACGGCGTGCTGCCCCCTAAAGTAATCGTCCCGGTGTATTCCTTGTCCTCTGCCTGAAAACCATCGATCTGCTTGGTCATCTTTCCCGTGCAGACGATCAAAAGGCCTGTCGCCAACGGATCTAGCGTACCGGCATGGCCAACCTTCACTTTCATTGGCTTAATGCTGTTACGTAATTTCCCAACAACATCAAAACTCGTCCATGTCAAAGGCTTATCGATCAATAGCACTTCGCCTTCGGCAAATGAAAATTGAGGTTTTGCCTGTCCTTCTGTGTTCTCCATCATTTAATTGTATTCCAAAGCGGCCATCTTCACAGCAGTATAGCGGAAAATATGGTTTTAATTTTTTGCAAAAGTAGCAATATTATTTCACAAGTCGGATTGGAGATGTGAGATTTGTCCAGGAAGGTGCTAATTCGCATCAGGAATAGTTCCAGGAGTATCCTTTGACCATGGTCATGTTTTACAAGGAAGCTGGGGCCTTGCTAACTGGCGATAGGAGGAAATAAGCTTCTCGAGTAACGGACATAGAAAAAGCGGCTCGGTGGCCGCTTTCATATCGTTTTTTAATGATATACTCTCTTACCCTTGGTAATAGAAGAAAATCAACAGGGCGATACCGATCACGATCCTGTACCAACCCCAGAATTTGAATCCATATTTTGTCAAAACGGAGATAAAGGTTTTCACGGCAATCATCGCCACAATAAAGGCCACGATATTTCCGATGATGAACACCATAATATTCTCGTTGCTGGCCATGATCATCTCATAACCTTTCTGTGCATGTGCCGTTCCTTCACCCCAAGTTTTTACGAAGATGGAATATACCGTCACGGCAAGCATGGTCGGTACGGCAAGGAAGAATGAAAACTCCGCAGCAGCTTTTCTATCGAGTCCCTGGGTCAATCCACCAATGATGGAAGCCGCAGAACGCGATGTCCCGGGCATCATCGCCAGACATTGCCAAAAACCAATGATAAACGCCTTCTTCACCGGAATTTCCTTCTCGTCGGTGATGGTCGGGTTCTTGAACCATTTATCCACGAACAGGAGAACAACACCACCTAGGACAAGTACCGTAGAGATGGCAATCTGATTGCCCAGAACAGCTTCGATCTTATCATCGAGCAATTTCCCCAACACCAGGGCAGGGATAACGGCAATCGCCAACTTATAATAGAATTTCAGGTTCTTGAAATCGAAGAATCGTCGCCAGTACAGGACCACGATCGAGAGGATGGCACCAAATTGAATGGAAACCTGGAACATCTTCAGGTATTCCGATTCTTCCATACCCATCAGCGCAGCGGTAAATCCCATGTGCGCGGTGGAAGAAATCGGTAAATATTCCGTTAAACCCTCTACAATTGCAAGGATAATCGCCTCAAAATAATTCATGCTGCTTAGTTGATCTTGTTCTTCGGTTTATATAAAATAGCTACAAATCCTAGAGCAAAACCCGCCACGACAACGATAGGTGCCAAGGTAATCTTGGTAAAGCTGTAAATATCTTCCGTGCCCATCATCAATAGAAATCCTACAGCCGTTATGACCAGGCTCAGGATCAGCAATTGGTAGTTGATTTTCTGGAATACGAATCCCTGCTTATTGGATTCGTTGGTCGTTGATTTTATATTCTTTGTTGTCTGACTCATTTCTAAAAATATTAATAATTGATCTATCGGTAAAGACTCGCTGATTTAGCGCGTAGATATTTGGTAACAGCAAAGTAGGTACTTGCACTGGAAATAAGAATCCCAATGGCCAATACAATCACAAAGATGATCGCAAATTCATACCAATCGCGCAGGAAAACCAATTCAGGAACCTGTTTTTGCGCAAATTGCAGCGTCAGCACCAAGAGCAAGATAGCAATCAGGGCACCGATCAAGCCATGCGCAATACCGTATAGGATATACGGTCGGCGGATAAACCCTTTGGTCGCACCGATCAATTGCATACTCTTGATCAGGAAGCGTTGTGAGTAGATCGCCAAGCGGATCGTATTGTTGATCAGGGCTACTGCAATGATCAATAAGATAACGGTGAACGCCAGAATCACGATACTGATCACGCGGATGTTCTTATTCACCATATCGATCAGGGATTCCTGATAGACTACTTCCTTGATGCGGCTGTTTTTCCCGATCTTATTGATGAACGTCTGGATCGAGTCGCTATTGGCATATTGTTCTTTCATGTACACATCGATCGACGGTAGGAGTGGGTTTCTTCCCAGATATTCCACGAAATCCTCGCCCAAATCCTCCTTCAGGTTCTTCGCGGCCAATTCCTTGCTCACATATTCCGAACGCAGGACATAAGGATCCTTTTCCAGATCTTTCTGCAAAGAAAGCACATCACCTTCATTGACGTTGTCATTGACGATGACATTCAGTACAATGTTTTCCTTTACATAACGGGAGAGGTTTTTGGCATGGACTAGGATCAGTCCCAATAGACCTATCATCAAGAGAACCAGCGCAATACTGATCACTGTTGAAATGTATACCGATTTAGTTTTTTTTCTTGGTGAACCCTGTTCGATCACTGACATATAGTTTTAATCTGTATTAATTCATGCGAAAGTAACGATTTCGATCCATTCCATGAAAATTATTGAAATTATATTCAATATTAGCGGAAGGGATTTTCATTACCTAAATTTCTAACAACGAATATCAGAATTTATTGTATAGAATAAAAAACTTTTATGCTGAATTTACCCTAAATTCGCTAATTTCGCAGTTCTTTGTACCCTACTTTTATAATTTATAATGGAGTATACGCATCAATCTATCGAGCAGAAATGGCAAAAGTTTTGGGCTGATCAACAGACCTATAAAACTTCGGAATCAACGGACAAGCCAAAATATTATGTTTTGGATATGTTTCCATACCCTTCGGGGGCAGGTTTACACGTTGGCCATCCGCTCGGATACATCGCTTCCGATATCTTTGCACGCTATAAGCGATTGAAAGGCTTTAATGTATTGCATCCCATGGGCTATGATTCCTTTGGCCTACCGGCAGAGCAATATGCCATCCAGACGGGACAGCATCCGGCTATCACCACAGCGGCCAATATCAAGAGATACCGCGAGCAACTGGACAATATCGGTTTTTCATTCGATTGGTCCCGCGAGGTGCGGACCTCCGAACCGGAATATTACCGCTGGACCCAATGGATCTTCATGCAGCTGTTCAATGCCTGGTACAACACCGATACCGACAGGGCGGAATCGATCGATACCTTGGTGGCGAAATTTGAAGAAAATGGTTCTGCAGGCATTCATGCCGTGGCAGATGATGATACCCAAGAATTTACTGCTGCTGCTTGGAAGAACTTCACGGAAGCGGAACAGCAACGCGAATTATTGAAATACCGATTGGCCTTCCTGCGGGAGAGTACCGTAAATTGGTGCCCTGCATTGGGAACGGTTTTAGCGAACGATGAAGTGATCAACGGTGTGTCGGAACGCGGCGGATTCCCTGTGGAGCAGAAGAAAATGATGCAGTGGTCCATGCGCATTACGGCCTACGCCGATCGCCTCCTTCGTGGCTTGGATACCATCGATTGGCCAGAGCCTTTGGTGGAAATGCAACGCAACTGGATCGGGAAATCCGTAGGGGCAAGTGTCAAATTCCCTGTGCCGCAGCTGGAGGAAAACATCGAAGTGTTCACCACCCGCGTGGATACGATCTTCGGTGTCAGCTTTGTGGTTTTGGCGCCTGAACATGAGTTAGTAACTGCTTTAACAACAGCTGATCAAAAAGCTACAGTTGAGGCCTATATAGAAAAAACAGCGAAGAAATCCGAACTGGATCGGATGGCGGATGCGAAGACCGTTTCAGGTGCCTTTACTGGTTCCTATGCGAAGCACCCCATCACCGGTGAAGATGTACAGATCTGGATTGCCGATTATGTACTGGCCAGCTATGGTACAGGTGCCGTTATGGCCGTGCCTTCGGGTGACCAGCGCGATTACCTATTCGCAAAGCATTTCAATCTTCCGATCGTTCCGATCTCCGATACACAGAATATCGAAGAACAGGCCGACCCAAACAAGGACGGAAAGTACATCAATTCCGATTTCATCAATGGCATGACCTACCAGGAGGCTGTTCCGGCACTGATTGAACGCTTGGAATCCCTGAAGTTGGGTAAAGCGAAGATCAACTTCCGTATGCGTGATGCCATCTTCGGCAGACAGCGCTACTGGGGAGAACCCGTTCCGGTGTATTTCAAGGATGGATTGCCATACCTGATCAAAGAAGAAGAGTTGCCGTTGTTATTACCAGAAGTCGACAAATACTTGCCGACAGAAACAGGGGAGCCACCATTGGGACGTGCCGAAAACTGGAAATATCAAGATCAATACGAATACGAGCTGAGCACCATGCCGGGCTGGGCAGGATCTTCATGGTACTGGTTCCGCTACATGGACCCAAAAAATGAAGGCTACTTTGCCTCCCCAGAAGCGGTAGCCTATTGGAAGTCCGTCGATCTATACATCGGTGGTTCTGAGCACGCTACAGGCCACTTGCTCTACGCACGCTTCTGTAATAAATTTCTAAAGGATCTCGGATTTCATAATGAAGAAGAACCGTTCAAGAAACTGATCAATCAAGGGATGATCCAAGGGCGTTCGAACTTCGTATACCGCGTATTGGATAACGAAGGCCGCGGCACCAACCAATTCGTATCCCTGGGTTTAAAGGATCAATATCAGGTCAATCCATTGCATGTCGATGTCAATATCGTGCAGAATGACATACTGGATCTGGAGAAATTCAAAGCATCACGTCCGGATTATGCGGATGCGGAATTCATCCTGGAAAACGGAAAATACATCTGTGGTACAGAGGTAGAGAAGATGTCAAAATCCAAGTTCAACGTCGTGAATCCAGATGACATCATCGAACAGTATGGTGCAGATACCCTGCGTCTATACGAAATGTTCTTGGGACCATTGGAACAGGCAAAACCTTGGAACACAAACGGTATTGAAGGGGTATATAAATTCTTACGTAAGGTATGGCGTCTCTTCCACGATGCCGAAGGAAACTTCCATGTATCCGATGAAGAACCTACCAAAGCGGAATATAAAGCCTTGCATAAGATCATCAAAAAGGTCGAAGAGGATATTGAGCGTTTCTCGTTCAATACGTCGGTATCCGCATTCATGATCTGTGTCAATGAATTGACGGACCTGAAGACAAATAAGCGCAAGATCCTTCAGGACCTATTGGTTGTACTGCAACCGTATGCACCGCACATAACAGAAGAGTTGTGGTCGCAATTGGGAAATCCGGCAGGGTCCATTTCCTATGCAACCTTTCCAACCTTCAATCCGGAATATCTGGTAGAAAGTGAATTCGCCTATCCGGTGTCCATCAACGGTAAGATGAAGATGAACCTGCCATTGGCGTTGGACCTGGATCAAGCCGCAGTGGAGACGATCGTCAAGGAAAATCCCGAAGTGCAGCGCCTTTTGGATGGGAAAGCCATCAAAAAAATGATTTTTGTCAAAGGAAAGATCATTAATATCGTGGTCTAAGGATCAGGGCACGGTTTTACAGCGCCTGTTGATATAGCATAGCTCCGCAGAAGAATCTTATCGCTAGATAATTTTCTTCTGCGGATTTTTTTTGCCATGCCATGGAAGTTGGAAGGTTTCCCGACCACGATGGGATTGGTCTATCCGCATTTTTTTCGGCATTATTACCAAGAAAGTGTCATATTCAGCCGGGTATAAGCCGCCACACTTTCCTCATCTGCCCATATTTCCGTAACTTTACCCTATTAATAAAGTAGAGATTGCTTATGAAAAATACAATCATCATCGCCGTAGTCCTGGTCGCAGGGATAGTCCTGTTGGCGTTCGGATTTTCGGGCAAAAAGCAGGAAACTGACGTAACAAACCATAGAGAAAGTTCATTAAACACAAATAAAATGCAGAAGGAAATATATTTTGCCGGAGGATGTTTCTGGGGAACAGAGCATTTCTTCAAATTGGTCAACGGCGTTGTCTCCACGGAAGTGGGCTATGCCAATGGTATCGTGGACAAACCATCCTACCAGGATGTAACCACCGGAAAGACAGGATTTGCAGAAACCGTAAAAGTAGTCTATGATCCTGAAGTAATCGATCTGGACCTCCTGATCGACCTGTTCTTCAAGACCATCGATCCAACCAGCCTGAACAGACAGGGAAATGATATCGGCACCCAATACCGCACGGGAATCTACTTCACCGACAAAAATGACCAAGCCCTGATCACAGAGAAAATCAAAGGATTGGCAACTTCATTTAACAGCCCAATCGTGGTTGAAAATGAAGAACTTAAGAATTTCTTTGACGCAGAGACGTATCATCAGGATTATTTGGACAAGAACCCAGGAGGGTACTGCCATATCGGCCAGGATTTGTTTGAGGTGGCTCGGAAAGCGAATCGGGATTAGGGGACACAAGCTGGCGCAAGAGTTGTGTGGAAGGCCCCATCAAGCTGGCGCAAGAGTTGTGCGGAAGGGCATGTGCGGTTGATCTCTTGTGCCTTGGATGGAACTATAACGCTGGCACAAGTTGTGTGGAAGGCCCCAACTAGCTGGCGCAAGAGTTGTGTGCAGGGCATGTGCGGTTGATCTCTTGTGCCTTGGATGGAACTATAACGCTGGCACAAGTTGTGCGAAAGGACCCATCATGCTGGCGCAAGAGTTGTGCGGAAGGGATATTAGGCTGTTTTTTTGTGCCTACGGCATGTTTTTTGGCACAAGTCCGCCACCGCTCAGCCCACATCAAAAGACTTGCGCCAGCGTGCGGTTCACGAATTAAAAAGTGGCAAAAAAATAGGATAAAAGGGCGAGCAAAGCTCGCCCTTTTATCCTATTTTTTTGCCACTAAACGTCCTAAAGACTTGCTGGCGCAAGAGTTGTGCGGAAGGGCATGTGCGGTAGATCTCTTGTGCCTTGGATGGAACTATAACGCTGGCACAAGTTGTGCAGAAGGACCCATCATACTGGCGCAAGAGTTGTGCGGATGGCATGTGGGTTAATCTCTTGTGCCTTGGATGGAACCATAACGCTGGCACAGATTGCGCGGAAGGCCCCATCAAGCTGGCGCAAGAGTTGTGCGGTTGATCTCTTGTGCCTTGGGTGGAACCATAACGATGGCACAAGTTGTGTGAAAGGCCCCAACATGCTGGCACAAGTTGTGCGGATGGCATGTGCGGTTGATCTCTTGTGCCTTGGGTGGAACCATAACGCTGGCACAAGTTGTGCGAAAGGCCCCATCAAGCTGGCGCAAGAGTTGTGCGACTGCCTGTGCGGTTGATCTCTTGTGCCCTCGGACAAATACACTGGCACAAGGGTTGTGTGGAAGGGATATTACGCTGTTCCTTGGTGCCTACGGCATGTTTTTTGGCACAAGTCCGCCACCACACAACCCACTACAAAAGACATTGCGCCAGCGTGTCGTTTAAGCGTGCCCTCGGCCTATCACGCTGGCTCAAATCCTTTACCCCAAAATGCCTACAAAAATTTAATTGGCAACATTCCTTTTTTACCTACATAATCACCTGCGCTGGAATATTTGTAAAAATGATCCTGTCTGACATAACCAGCTTTTACGGGATTTTGATGGATATAATTTAGTTTTTCTAAATAAATATCCTTTGAATCATCAACATAGATTGGATGACTATCCTGAATCCAAAATTGATATAGTACATTATTAGTGTTTTCCTTCCCCGCTTTTTTAAATAATGCAAGCATCCAGGATTTCCGACTTTCATGGATATTGTCTTGAATCGCTTTGAGCACCTGATTTGCTGTGTATTTCTTAAAATCCCGTAATATATTCGAAATATGGATGGCATTTTCTGCGCTGACGATGAGATGGAGGTGGTTGGTCATAATGACCCATCCATGAATAACCAGTCCTTTTTCGCTTATGCAATGCTTTAAGCTTTCTATGATTATATTTTTATATTCTTCGCGGGTAAAAACATCGATCCAATAAACAACAGTTATGGTCACAAAATAAATCAGATTCCTGCCATTGAATTTATATTTATTGCTCATGATCTATTTTTTATGCTTTCATTCCTTATTTTAAGCATAATGCTGTGATTCTACCCCCCTAAAAAACCATCGCCCTCACAAAATCCCGCTCATAAACAACCCTTCCTTTCCCTTCCGACCTCTTTCCCGCATCTCCACGCAACACTTTCCCTTCCAAAACCGCGCGCACCATCGGATCTTGCGGATCACCGAAGGGAAAGATCCGGTCGCTGGCGTATTCATCCAGCAGGGTGTTCGGGGAGATGCCGGTGCTATAGTCGCCGTGGCCCTGTTGGTTGTACAGCTTGTATACCAGGGGGTGCAGCACCCAATTGTAGGACTCCTTGCCGGAGACTTCCGGCGGGGATTTAACACTACTGCTGCCCATGTCCTTACCCATGGTCGTCTGGCCGATTTGCCGGACATCGATGTAAGGCTTCAGGTTGTTGATGAGCAGTTCTGCTGCGGAGGCCGTCTGGCCGCTGCTGAGGATAAAGATCCGGGAGAGGTTCAAGGACTTGGCTTTCAGGTCGGCCGAGCGGAACCTGTAGCCATCGGGCTGATTCTGGAGGGCAGCGTCGAAGGACAACTGGCGCATGCCGACCTTTCTGTTGCCGCGCATTTCCACGAATACATCCGCCGGTTTCACCTTGGTGAAGAGCAGTGCGCAGAATGCCGAAAAGGAAACTTGCCCACCCGGGTTGTGGCGCAGGTCCAGGATCAGCTCGCTCACGCCGTTGGCACGGAAGCCCTCAATGGCACCCAACAAGGCATAGCCCCCCGAGAAATCGAAGTGGCTGATATTGAGGTACCCGTACTTCCGGTGGTCATGCTCCAGTACGGCATGGCGATAGATCACCGGCTGGGCAATTATCGCCGATGCGATAGCAAACGATTTGCCATCCTTCCGCGTCAGGTTTATTACATTCGAGCGCAGGAGCGCAGGTATCGATGGTTGGATCGGTTGGGAAAGGTTCAAATTATTCAGGCGGAGCAGGGTGTCGCCACGGCTAAGGCCAAGCTGATCCGCCTGGCTGCCAGGGACAACCAGCGTCACCAAGGTCGTCCAACTGCCGGATCGCTCGTACTGCACGAAATCGAAGCCGAAGGTATTCTCGAAACTGTATCCGTACGTCTCGCTATTCTGGTTCTGTAGGATGGTTGAAAACCGATCTTGAGGATGCAGGAGCGTCATAAAGTAGCTCTGCGGGTCCTGGTCGATGCGCTGTCGCCCGGGCAGTGTGTTCTCCCAATAATACTGTTTTTTCATGGTCTCCCAGATCCACGCATTGATGGCGCGGTTGCTGCCTGGGGCAAAGGACTCCTCATCCTTCTTGCAGGAGCAAAGGGCTAGAACCATACCGGCAAAGAAAAAAATAATCAGCTTTTTCATCTCCTTAAACATACTGATTTTTAGGTAAGTTAACCATGCTTACCTGCTGGTAACCAAAAACTTAATATCTAAATAATACTGCCTTAATCTGTGAAAATATATACCAAACCTTGTTGGGAACGCACAACAACCTCCCAAAATAAATATCCCGTTATTAAACATTTATATTTAAAAGGTAACAAAATTTAACTTGTGATTAATACTAGTAGTTTTAATTTTGGGTACCAAACATTGACCAAAAATGACGAATCTTCACGTAACTTCCGTTCGCGACCGGCAGGACAGGGTCCTGTTCGTCCAGATTTATGAGCAATACGCCGATGAACTGTACATCCATATCGTCAAGCGCGTATCTTGCTCGGCAGTCGCGCAGGACATTTTGCAGGAACTATTCCTGCAGTTTTGGACCCGCAGGACGGCCTGGCCGGAGGGGGAGGAGCTTCGCAAATATCTCTTTGGCGCAGCCAGGTATAAAGTGATCGACCATTATGCGGAACTGAAACAGCGAGCCCAATTCTCCAACCAATTGAAGCAGCACATGTCGAACGATTCGCAATCCCTGAACAATGTCCATGAGACCTACCGCCACCTGGAAGCATTGATCGAACAGGAGCTGGACGCGATGTCCAAGAACATGCGCATGGTATTTTTAATGCGCAGCAACAGCTACAGCAATGCCGAGATTGCCGAGCTGCTCAACCTATCCGAGCAGACCGTCAAAAACAATTACAATCAAGCAAAACAACGGATACAACGTTGCCTATCGGATCAGAATCTTCAGAATAACCGCTATTACACCTTGCTCTTTCCCCACCTTGCGCTCATCCATTGGATGCTGGAACATCCACCGGTTCACCCATGCGGATAGTCCGTTTTACGGAACCTGCCAAAACCTTTCCTGCCTGCACCGCTGTTAAATCCGTAAACCCGTTTTAGTGAGGCTAAGACTCCCTGCCCGGGGGCTTGTTAATATTTTCTTCATCTACCCTTAATATTTTCTTGAAGTACTTTCCGCCATTTCCACAGATATAGGGGTAAACAAGCCACAATTATCATGGATGACAAACAGCAATTCCTTCACTACATCAACTATCTGCACGGGCGGATGGCGTCGGAAGACCGCCAGCAACTGGAGGCATGGTATGCTGATCTGGAGGACGTTGAACCAATGGAAGTTCCGACTTTGTCGGCGGCAGATAAGCGCCGCCTGTTGGATCGCTTGCTGGTCCAAATTGATGGCGCGCAACGTTCGCACCGGAAGCATAAGGTCTTGCGCTTGATTCAGGTCGGAGCCGCGGCCATTGTCCTCTTGGCTTTGGGCTATGGATGGCTGCAATATCATTTTAGGGAAACCGAACCCGGACATCAGCCGGATAAGCTGCTGTTCTTTAGCTCGGCCATAGGCGAGCGCAAGAACCTCCATTTGGCCGATGGCAGCGTACTTACCCTGTTCCCGAACAGTCGGGTCGCCATCATGGCCAAAGGTAATCAGCGGGACCTCCGAAAGGTATTCCTGTTGCATGGCGAGGTCCTGTTCGATATCGCTCGCGATACCACACGCCGCTTTATCGTCCAGACCGATCACCTGGTCACGACGGTCCTCGGCACCCAATTCCGTATCCTCAGCGATCCGAATCTCCCCACGACGCACATCACGGTGTATTCCGGAAAGGTGCAGGTAGCCACACCTGACTCCAGCAAAATCCTGAACGCAGGGCAAGAGATCACATTTGACAAGGAACGGGCATTATTTGGATCAACCCGACAGACCGCAGCCTTACCAGACCTGCGCGTCCATGGTCAGGTCATCCTGCAGCAGGCGGATTTTCAGGAACTGTCGGTTTACCTGAAAAATTACCTCGGCATCCACATCCATACCGCCTCCGCACGTATTCGGCAACAGCGTTACAGCCTGCCCATACACCGGCACAGCGCACCTGCGGATCTGCTGCAGACCATTGCAGACCTCCACAAGAACAGGTATCGGTCCGTTGGGGACAGTATTATATTTTATTGATGATTCGAAAGACATAACCAGAGCTAACAACCAAAAAAACAGTATAAACATGACTACAATTTTACTACATTACATCCATCGCGCCACCTTTCTCTTGTGCTGGATTTTCCTTTTGTTGCAGCAGCCCCAGTCGGGATATGCTGCGCCAAGCCAGTGGCTGGAGAAAAAGCTGTCCATCAACCAGACCTTCCGATCGGTAGGCGACCTGATGCAGCACCTCCAGGGACAGCATATCCCGTTGGTATTTGATGACGAAACCTTGGGGCTTTCGCGCGTCAAATACCAGCAGCACGGCATCCGCGATAAATCCCTGCGCCAGGTTTTGAAGGAGAGTCTGAAAGGAACACCTGTCATCTTCCGCGAACGCAATGGCTACATCCTGTTGGAGAAACGGCAAACCCAGGAGGCCGGCCGCCTGACGGGGCGCGTATTCGACAGCAGGGGCAAGGCCCTCCCGCAGGCCAGCATCCGCATCCTCCGCACTGCACATAGCATCCAAACCGGCATTGACGGCCGCTATGCCATCAACCTGCCTGCCGGAACATACGCCGTACAGGTCAGTTATCTTTCCCACCAAACCCAAGTGATCAATGATGTTCAGATCCGTGCCGGTCAACATCAGCGACTCGATATCGCCATGCGCGAAACCAGCTCTAGAATCGAGGAGATCACCGTACAGACCACCTATAGGAAGGCATCCGTTGCCGGATTATACGCAGCACAGAAGAATGCCGCCACGGTCACCGACGGTATTTCTGCCGAGCAGATCGAACGCACCCCCGATATCTCTGTGGGTCAGGTACTCAGTCGGGTCGCCGGTGTTTCCACCCTCAACAACCGGTCGGTAATTGTACGGGGCCAGTCCGACCGCTACAACCAAGCCCAGCTGGATGGGGTCACCCTCCCAAGTACCTCCCAGAACAGGCGCGATTTCGCATTTGATATCATCCCCGTAGAGATGGTCAGCTCCGTTGTCATCAATAAAACAGCCTCCCCGGATATATCTTCCGAATTTTCCGGGGGTCAGGTTTCCATCAATACGCTGGATATCCCCGAGAAGAACTTCACCAGCATCATGATCGGGACCGGAGGGAACAGCCAGACCATAGGCAAGGACTTTTACCGCCTCGGCGCCAGGAATGGGCTGGAGTACTTTGGTGCCTTTAGCAAGGATGCCGAATTTCCGGATGGCATAAAACCTTGGGCCTGGTACACCGAAATTGCTGATGGGTACCACATCCCATTGGGCGAGAAAACCGACCCCCGATTCTTGGATTGGAAATTGACGCCGAACTTACCTTACTATTTCCGCGATTTGGATGCTTTGGAGCAGTCCCGAAAATTCAACAATGCCTCCATGAACCTCCACAAATTCAAGGGTCGACCGGGACAAAACTTCCGCTTTGCCATCGGTAGGGTCTATGAATTCCCGAACAAACTGAAGTTCGGATTCAGCAGTAGCGCCAATTTCCGGAATGAACAAAATGTTATCCGCTTCAATAATGTCCGCGGTGGACCTAATAACAATTCCACCAATCCGGTACATTGGATGGACAGCACCGGATTTGCCCAGAACGGTCCGGGTGTTTCCCATCGGTTCAACAGTTCCAGTGGACTTGTCGCCAATTTGGGGGTACAGCATGAGAAATTCAAGATTGCCCTGAAGAACATGTATGCCCGCACCTACAGTGATCAATACAACGAAGCGCATCGATTGGATTACAACTCCAATATTAGGTTATACGATAAGGAGCTCTACCAATTGCCGGAAGCACTTTCCCTGCGTCAGCATCAGATCACTGGCCAATATCAACTGCCTTGGAAGGTAAAATTTGACGGGATGTTCACCGTCAGCAGTGTGCAACAGAAAATTCTCGATGAAAGGAAGCTGAATTACGGCTTAACTACAATTATCGAGGGGGAGCGGTATTTCCATACCCCTCGGATATTGAGCACAGCGCAATTCTCCAATTTGACCGGTCAGATTGATTCTCGGATGTGGAGTTACCTGGATCAAACGGATTACAACTGGGCAACGTCCCTATCCAGGACATTCTTTGCGGATAAAAACTACAGTACCATGGTGAAGTTGGGCTATCAAGGGTGGCTAAAAACTCAGGATCTGGCTGTCCATCGCATTATTCCCATGACCAGGGCATTCGATGAAAATCAACCCAGCACGAGACCCCCTAGTATCCGTGGCAATTATGCACGAATTTTCGATGAGCAGATCGGGACACGTAACAATGAGGTGATCTATTACCCGAGCCGATTGGGTGGGAATATTTATGACGGAAGCATGAAGTCCCATTCCGCCTACCTCATGTTCGATCAGCAATTGTTTCGCAAACTCCGTTTGGTGTATGGTGTCCGGATGGAATATTTCAACTTGAGCAACAGGCAGGAAGAGCTCTTCATTCGGACATTTGGAGAGGAAAACTTGACCAATTCTAAATTCAACTACCAATTGACCGTCGGGGAAAAGGACACCCGCTTCCTGCCATCGGTCAACCTCACCTACAGCCTTACGGATAAGCTCAATTTCCGAACATCGTATGCAAAGACGGCCATCCGTCCTGATTTCCGGGAAACGTCCTATTTCGGTTTTTACGATTATATCTTGGATGGTGTGATTTCTGGTGAGAAGGTGGTGACCACGTTAATCGACAATGTCGATGCCCGCTTGGAATGGTACCCGAGTCCCGGTGAAGCGATTACACTTACCGCCTACTTCAAACATTTGGATAAACCCATTGAATTGACCATGCGTGACCAGCGCACGGACCAGTATGTATTTGCCAACATGCAATCTGCTCGCGTGCGCGGGCTGGAAATGGAGGTACGCAAGAATTTCGGTTTCCTGGGCGGAAGCCCGTGGTTGGAAAACCTATTTGTTCAGGCGAACGGCACGTTGATCAAATCAAGTGTAGATGTCCTCTCAGCATGGCTGTGGCGAAATGTGGATTCCGGAGAAGTTGTCAGGAGGCAGGAGCGGATGCCAACGCAGGATCGGCCTTTGGTAGGGCAGTCTCCGTGGTTATTGAACCTCGGTCTCGGTTACTGGGGCGACACCTACGGCGCTACGTTAAGCTACAGCCACCGCGGGCCGCGGACAGCCATCATCAGCCAAAGTATCAATAGAGTGGAATTCGAACTGGCGCCCAGAATGGTTGATTTTCAGCTCTATGGCAAATTCTTGAAAAAGAAAGTGGAAGCTCGCCTCAACATGGCCAATCTCCTGAACGAATGGACCCAGTTCTACAGAAATGATTTCTATTACTCCGATGCGGAAGTGGAAAAGCAATTGGAAATAGGCAGCCCAAATCCGCGACGCGGTGATCTGACCTTCAATAAGGAGGACGGTGATACCATGCTCTACCGGAGGCAGGATGGCCAAAGGTTCCATATTTCTTTGATCTATAATTTTTAAGGAGCTGCATAGTGACGGGAATTGGCAAAAACGGCATCGAAAAAAACATACCCCAAGGCTTGACCGCCGGCCTTGATTGTATGGAAACTTGGCGGAATTTTTAACCCATTTAATTTAAAAAAAATGAAAAATCTATTCTTTTTCTTAAGCTTGTTCACTAGCATTTTATTAAGTTCAGGCTTGACCTCTTGTAACAAAGACATGGATAACCATCATGTTAATGTGGAACTTGCCGCCGAGCAGCTCACGCCAGAAGCCTCCATTCCTGTGGATGAAGACGGCATGATCACCAAAGACTTCCTGTCCAAGGATACGGTTTGGTTGCTCGATGGTGTATCTTACGTACCGGACGGCTTTACCTTGACCATTGAAAAGGGAACCAAGGTCGTCTCCGGGGAAACGAAGATGTACACCCACGAGGATGGGCAAAACCATCATATTAAGGGTGTACTCGTCGTCCTCAAGGGGGGGAAGCTCATCGCGGAAGGAACGGCCAACGAACCGATCGTCTTTACCTCGGACAAAGCACCCGGCCAACGGAAAACAGGTGACTTCGGAGGCATTGTTCTCTTGGGAAAGGCACCCATCAATCCAACAGAACCAACCGTCATTGAAGGGATCCCCCAACCTGGTGAAGTGGATGTGACCTATGGGGGAAATCAACCGAATGATAACTCCGGCATTCTGAAATACGTCAGGATTGAATTTGCCGGATATAACCTGGCTCAGGACAATGAAATCAATGGCTTGACCTGTGGTGGTGTCGGAAATGGAACCCTATTGGAGTACATCCAGGTGTCCTGGGGACGTGATGATGCATTCGAGTTCTTCGGTGGAACCGTCAATGCGAAGTATTTGGTAGCTTCATCCACAGATGACGATGATTATGACTTCGATTTTGGCTACTCAGGAACAATTCAATATGCCCTCTCCCTAAAAGATCCAAAGTCTACAAATAGTTTGGACAGCAGAGGAATCTCAGACTCCAACGGTATTGAATCTGATAACAATGGACAAGGCGTTGAAAGAGATCCTACGACCAGACCTGTTTTGAAAAATTTCACATTTATCGGTATCCAGGATTCTGCCGTTGCAGATAAAAAATTACGCTACGGAAACCGGTGGAGAAGAGCTTCATCCATGAATATCACCAATTCTATAATTGCAGGTTACTCCGTTGGTGCTTCATTTGAAGATATTACAGACAACGGATCGATATTCTCGAATAATGTAATCCATGCCTACAAACAAGCGTTTATAGGCACTGTACCAGGAACAGGCAATATTGTCCATGTTTCTAATGATGCAGCTTCATTTTTGGATTTAACAGGTAGAAATTTAATTTTTTATAAAAGCAATGATCCGGAAATCACAAGGTATAATCCTGCAATTTTACGGCCAAGAGCAGGATCACCGGCTTATGGCGATGGTTTAACAACCTTCAAAGGTGCATTCCACCCGAATCAGCGGGCTTGGACCACCGGTTGGACTCAATTTAGTCCTAATACATATTAAGTCATAATTAATCATGGTGAGCTATGCCATTAGCTCACCATTTTAAATTGAATATCATGAAATATTTCTACCATTTAATTTTACTGACTCTATTGCTCAGCTTAACCTCATCCTGTGAAAAGGGAGAAAATATAGAATCTAAGATCAGGTTCACCACGCTTGAGATACAAATCTTAAATAACGGCCTAAGCGTACAATCCATAGTCTACAACGAAAGGCTAATTACCTGGAGTAGAGACGGATATTTAATACCGTATACTGGGCAAGATTCTATCACCATAGCCGTAAAATATCACGACAATAAGCCAACCATCACAAAAAAAATAAAGATCAATCCAAGTGGCACCTCCACGTATATGTATTATTCCAATCCGGTCGATTCAATTGCTACGATTGGTGACCACCCTTTGAAGGATATAAAAGTACCAGAAGGAAAATATTTAGTCAAATTTATAAACAACAGTCCACTGCTTCCCAAAGACAAACCTATTCACTTAGCATTTTACGATTTCAGGGATTGGAATGCAGAATCTGATGCTTTATATTCTGAGCATCCGATGGATACGATAAAAAATATTGGAACCAGCATACCTGAAACATTCAGTGTGTTTAAACATAATAAAAAATCAATGCTTTGGAAAGCTAAAATCTTGAATGCGGATTTTACACCTTTCCAACATCTCGGAAAAAATGTCTACTTATATACGTCATTCAGCTATCCAAAATCCGATATTTTTATAGTTGAAATAAAATTCGACGTTTTTGATGATTTTGACTTTAATTATTTTTTGGATTTGGATGATGGTGGTTATTCAGGCCTTAGTTCAGATTATTATATGGTCAGAAATAAAAAATAAGAAGCCTCACATTACCCCATAACCAAAAATCGCTGTAGAATAGGGATTATGTACCGGGTGAATCGAGCCTTATTTTATCAAGACTTTTATGCTTATAAGGAAATATGTACAACCACAAAAAATAAGGATGGTTAGATATTTTCCTTATGGCTGATTCCTGTTTTTATGCAATTACCTGTAGGGAGGGAGGGGGAATTAAACCAATTCGACCAAAATCAAGAATTCTACATATTAGATTAGCGCGATTTGATGCCGGTCTTCAAAAGCGTTCATTAAAACCTAAGGATATAATATTGTGTAGACCAAGTAAAGCATACTTCCCCCGAACAAAAGAATTGAATGCCAAAGCAATCAATTCTTTTGTTATTTCCAGATCTGCGGAACCTGAATAGGTTGATCTTTACACTTTGTACTTCTAGTGACTAGAATTTTCCGCCAAAGCATCATCTTAATCCTGCATACCCAACAACACTATAATTATTTAACACTTATTTAACATTTGTTCGATAGTTTTGGGTAATTCCAATTTTATGAAAGAAACTATTGACCAAGATCTTGTGCTGCGTATTCGCAATTCAGACTACATCGCGTTTGAAGAATTTCATAAGCGGTTCTATGACAGCCTATACCGATTGGCGATACGCAAGATCGGTAACGCTGAAGAAACATACGATCTACTACAGGATATGTTTATTGAAATATGGGAAAAGAGGGAAGAATTTGAAATGAACAACGCCCTGGAGGCCTACATGCGCAATAGACTGTGGTTCAAGATTGGTTCCTATTTCCGGAAAAAGGGATTCCAGGATAAGCATATCCAAAAGTTCACAGAGTTTCTGCAAAGTCAGGAACACCAACAGTTCAATGAACAGGAAGTGCAGGAAATACAGCACCAATATGATCTAATTATGGAGCGCATCGCTGAAGTTATCGAAACCATGCCCGAAAAGATGAAAGCGGTATTTATCCTGAGCAAGGAAGAACAGCTCAGCGTACAGGCAATCGCCGATAAATTGGATATTTCTCCAAAGACCGTGAAGAATCACCTCCACGCCGCCATGAAAAAAATGAAGCTGGAAATGGCCGAATATTCCCCTGGCATGCTGGAAATGCTTGTACTTATTTGGTTAATAAACTCTTAATAGAAAGTTAACCCTTCAGGACTAGGTCTTTTTTCCATTTCACGCTTATTACTTATGTATGCAGCAAGATAAAGGACATAGCGAAAAAATACTCCGGAAATACCAGACCGGTACTTTAACAGATGCGGAAAAGAAATCCGTAGCGCAATGGCTTTCCAAATTGGATAGCCAAGAAGGGGAGGTTCCATCCACAGAAGTAAATGCGATGGAGCAGCGATCCATTCAGGAAATCCGGCAACAGTATTTTCCCAAGCCTGTTAGACCCTTATTTTCCCTATACAGCAAGATTGCCGCGATAGCGGCCTGCGTACTCACCATGTTGGGTTTGGGCCTTTGGTACTATCAGGATAGCCAGCACAGCCAGTCGGTAATGGCCGCTGCGGAAGACATGCAGGTGGTTGCTACAGGCATAGGGGAGCAGAAAACCATCAGCCTATCCGATGGTTCCCAAGTTATTCTCAACAGCCAGAGCCAATTGGCCTATCCAAAAAAATTCCATGCCGACAGCCGGGAGGTGAAACTCACCGGAGAAGCATTTTTTGAGGTCAGCAAGAATCCCGAAAAACCTTTTCGGGTGCAGATGCAGGACTTTGATGTTCAGGTATTGGGTACTTCATTCAACATCAAATCCTACCCTGCGGATGCTACATACAGTGTATCGGTCAAGACCGGGCGTGTCGCGGTTTCCAATAAGGACCAGGAGGAGATTATCCTCAATAGGGGTGAGGGAGTACGCATCATGGCCGAATCGGGCAGCTGGGAAAGACAGGAGATCAATCCCGAATCCATCTCCGCCTGGAAAACAGGAAAGCTCGTTTTTATGGATGAATCCCTTGCCGATATCGCTAAGGTACTCGAACGTCGCTACCACATCAGCATAACATTCAAAGATGCCGCCATTGCGCAGCAGAAACTAAATATAACGATCAAGGATCAGGCACTATCCCAAGTTTTGGATGTCCTGCAATTGTCCGGCAATTTTGGCTATACGAAGCAGGCGGATCGGATCCTGATCTGGGGAAAATAAGTAATGAAATTATAACAGGAACAACAATGAAAAACGATGTGAACGATTGCTAAACATAAAGAATAAAAGAGGCGAAAGTGCTGCCACACCTCCGCCCTACAAAATTCTTCGATTCGTCAATTTCTCAAAAACAAACCAAAAATAAAGTATGCACAATTTTACAAAAAAGAATGCAATTAACCTCTTGTTTCGCATGACAAGATTCACATTTATCTTACTCGTCCTACACCTGAGTGGTATAGGAGTATTGCTGGCCGAGCGGGCAAACTCACAAAATTTTGATAAGATCTATGTACGCCTATCAAGCCAACAGCGTACCGTCAATCAGGTCTTACATTCCGTTGAAGAACAAACCAACTACGCCTTCGCCTTTACCAAGGAAATCGGGAGCATGAACCTCGGATTTACCCCCAAGGGAGATTATTCTTTGGAAAGTCTGTTCAAGAATTTGGGCAAGCGCAACAGCCTTAAGTTTATACCCAAAGGAAACCTGATCGCCGTCCAGCGGGAAGCAAACAGACCTGTCGTACAGCAACCGGGACGCCTATCGGGCCGTATTATCGATGATCGTGGCAATCCGCTACCGAAAGCTACCATCCGTGTGCTCGGCGCCAATGTCTCCGTACAATCCGCCATTGACGGTACCTATTCCATTCCTTTGGCAGTGGGCACCTATAGCATTCAGGTCAGCTATGTTTCCTACCAGACCCAGCAGATTTCCGATATCCGGATTTCCGCCGGCGAAACCCAGCGCCTGAATATCACCATGAAAGAATCCAATGCTTCCATCGAAACCATAACGGTTCGCTCCACGTTCAAGAAAGCGTCCGTGGCCGGTCTGTACGCAGCACAGAAGAACGCTGCCACGGTGACAGATGGTATTTCCGCCGAGCAGATCGCCAGAACCCCCGACAACGATATGGGGCAGGTACTGAAGCGCATTACAGGGTTGACCACCATCGATAACCGCTCCGTAGTGGTGCGCGGTATGTCCGACCGGTACAATCAGGCACAACTGGATGGCGTTACGCTGCCGAGTACTTCCCAAAGTAAAAGGGATTTCGCCTTCGACATCATCCCAACGGAAATGGTCAGTGCTGTGGTCGTCAATAAAACTGCAACACCCGATGTGTCCTCGGAATTCTCCGGTGGACAGGTTTCGATCAATACCATGGACATCCCGGACAAGAACTTTACCTCTATACAGATCGGGTCCGGCGGGAATTCCCAGACAACGGGCAAAAATTTCTATCGATTGGGAGAACGATCAAACCTAGAGTATTTTGGTTTCTTCGATAAATCTGCAAAGCTTCCAGAAGGGATCTTATCCTGGTACATGCACCAAGATGCCCTAAGATCTGACTTAATGCCACTTGGCGATAAAACCGATCCAAGGGTGAAGGATTTGCCATTAAGCTTTGATCGAAAAGATTTAACCTACGGCTCCTTGGATGCAGTGGAACAGACGAAGCGATTTAATTCAGAACCTTTAAAAAAGTATAGCTATAAGGGGATGCCTAACCAAAATATCCGCTTATCCATGGGTAGATTGTACGACCTGAAGAACGACATGAAGTTTGGCTTTTCAGCAAGCGCTAACTTTAGAAATGAACAAAATATAATTGACTTCAACAACGTACGCAATTCAGCTCCAAATTCCGAGTCCAAACCGTTAACCTGGATAGACAGTACGGGAATCGGGCAAGCCGGTGGAGGTAAATCCTACCGCTTCAACAGCAGTTCCGGCGCTCTTGCAAACCTTGGCTTGCAGGGTAAAAACTTTAAGGTCGCATTAAAAAATATGTATGCCCGTACCTATGCTGACAATTACAATGAAAGTATCCGGCTAACCTATAATGATTTATCAAATAATGGCGGGATACACCTAGAAAACTACCAACTACCAGAAGCTCTTTCCTTGCAGCAGCATCAATTAACGGGCGATTACCTCTTGCCATGGAATATCAAGGCTGATGCGATGTTTACGATCAATAAGATCAAGCAACAGATCTTGGATGAGCGAAAATTTAAATATTGGCTTACGACCATCCTTGATGGAGAATACCTATTCCAAAGGCCGAATATAATGCAAGCGAATTCGATAGGTAACAATTTGGTTTCTTTAGATTCCAGAATGTGGACGTCCATTAATCAAACCGATTACAATTGGGCACTTGGTTTTTCCAGAAGCATAGATTTTTCCACCCACTTTTCTTCGCTCTTTAAAGTTGGTTACCAAGGCTGGAGCAAGAACAGAAACCTTTGGGTACAACGCGTATTTCCCTATACCCGTTCCTGGATAGAAAACACGAATAATGTAGTCCCTTCAGCAAATATGAAATATGATCAATTGTATCGGGAGCCGAATATCGGGTTTGGTCCAATTCAGGCCATATACATGCCCGAGGTGTCAGGCGGAAAGGTCTATGACGGCGCCATGAAATCACATGCTGCCTATGTGATGGCCGACCAAAAAATTTATGACTTTATCCGCTTGGTGTATGGGGTCCGGTTGGAATACTTTGATCTCTCCAATAGGCAGGATATGGTCTCAAAAAGGGATGATTCTCCAATTCCTAGCACACTTGAAGAGGGAAATTCTGTTTATGCAAAAGATTTGGTGAAGGATAAGGATGTGCGCTGGTTACCTTCCATCAATGCCACCTTTTCGCTCACCGATAAAATCAATCTTCGAGCTTCCTATTCAAAGACGGCCATCCGCCCAGATTTTAGGGAAACTTCCTTCTTCGGATTTTATGATTTTGAGTACGATGCCACCATTTCAGGAGAGCATGTCGTAAGTACACTAATCGACAACACGGATCTTCGATTTGAATGGTACCCCAGCCCGGGGGAAATCATTTCGGTGACAGGGTATTACAAATACCTGGATAAACCTATTGAACTGATTAGTGACAATACGGCGTACCCAGCCTACATTTTTGCAAATATGGAATCTGCAACCAATTTAGGGTTGGAATTCGAAGCTCGGAAGAATATGACCTTCTTGGGGGATAAAGATTGGTTGGCAGATTTCTTTGTGTATGCCAATGGAACCTTACTGAAATCAACGGTGCAAGTCTTGTCACCTTATGATACTAAACTCCAGCCCAATAAAGAGGCGGTGAGGTATCAGGAAAAGATGCCCGATCAAAATCGCCCGCTATTGGGTCAATCACCCTGGTTGATCAATCTGGGTATCGGTTATTGGGGGCAATCATTTGGCGCAACCGCATCCTACAACCATCGCGGATACCGCACCTTTTTGACAGCACGGGACATATCTCAGGTACAATTTGAAAATGCTCCCCGACAAGTGGATTTCCAAATCTATGGGCGGTTCCTCAAAGGAAAAATGGAAGCCAAACTGAATATGGCCAATCTGTTGAACGAATGGACATCCTATTATTTAAACCCAATACACGATAGTAGGGATGTGGAAAAAGTTAATAGTATTAAGGGCGATTTAAAGTTCAATAAAGACGATTACGATTACATCGTCTACAGAAAAAGGAATGGAAGACGATTTAGTCTTTCCGTCACCTATAATTTTTAAGAAACAACAATTACAGTAAACGCTTGAATTCTTTAAACAAGAAAAGTTCCCAAAGGTTGGGCCATTTTAAAAGTGAAGAACCAGGAAAAACAAAAAAACAACAAAGGAGAAAAGAAACGCTGTAATTAAAAAGTGAGTTAAGGTTAAAGCCGTCCCTTAATTTACTTTGCATACAGAAAATTCGGTCAACAAAAAAAACTAAAAAATGAAAAACTCAATTTTATTCTTTGCGCTACTTGCGGCGAGTTTAACAGCCTGTAACAAAGATGCAATCAACACACCAATGGGTGATGTAAATGCTGGTCTTCCATCCAAGCCGAAATTCTCCATCCCGGTTGACGTAAATGGAATTATCACCAAAGACTTCCTGTCCAAGGATACCATTTGGATGATTCCGGGCGTATCCTTTGTAAAACCGGGCAAAACCCTGACCATCGAAGCGGGAACGTATTTGGTGGCAGGAGCCGTAAAGGAATATTTAGACCCAATGGATAGCAAAGTGCATCACATTAAAGGTGTCCTTGTGGTCCCTAAAGGTGCTAAAATCATGGCCGTTGGTACAGCGTCTGCACCTATTGTCTTTACCTCGGACAAAGCGGTGGGGCAAAGATGGTCTGGAGACTTTGGAGGATTGATGTTAATGGGTGAAGCCCCTACGAACCAACCGGCTAATATGCGTATGGAGGGTTTACCACAACTTTTGCCTATTGATATTACATATGGAGGTAAGAATGCTGCCGATAATTCAGGAACCTTGAAGTATGTTCGTATTGAATTCGCAGGTTACCACCTAAATGAAAACACCGAAATCAATGGTCTTACCTTAGGCGGTGTTGGTTCAGCTACAGTTCTGGAAAACATCCAGGTGTCTTGGGGTAGAGATGATGGTTTTGAATTCTTGGGTGGAACCGTAAATGCCAAAAACCTTGTTGCATTATCCAATGACGACGATGATTTTGACTTTGATTATGGCTACACCGGAACGATCACCAACGGTCTTTCCCTAAAGGATCCTAACTCAACCTTCAGTACATCGAATCCTGGTCGTTCAGATTCAAATGGTTTAGAGTCCGATAACAATGGTTATGGTGCTGAAGTTTTGCCATTCACTAGACCAACATTGAAAAACTTCACTTTCCTGGGTTATGCTGACGCAGATAAAGCTAAGACCAATTTGAAGTTCGGTAACCGTTGGAGAAGAAAATCATCGTTGAACATTACCAATTCAATTATAGCAGGATATGGAACAGGCGCCGCTTTTGAAAACATCGGTCCTAATGGTAACTTCAGCAACAACGTTGTCCATGCATACACTGCTGCTTTCGTTGGTACAGTACCAGGAACCGGAAATCAGCAAAGTATTACTGGTACAGCTGCTGGATATTTGAATTTGGCTGGAGGAAACGATATTTTTTATACAACAGCTACAAGTTTAATATTTGATCCTGCTAACTTACGTCCAAATGCTGGTTCTCATGCGTATGGCGATGGTTCCACGACATATAAAGGTGCATTTCACCCTAAACAAGCTCCTTGGACCATTGGCTGGACTCAGTTTACACCTAAATCTTATTAACATTGGTTAATGACGTAAAATCCTAATCACATGTGAGGATATACCGTAAGGTATATTCTCACATAATTTAAAACACAATGACTCAAAAAAACATTTGTATTCAATTATTTTTTGCTCTTTGCATTACTTGTGTTACTTCCTGTAAAAAGGGAGAATATATTGAAAACCCCCTAACTATCAAATATATAAAATTCGAAAGCGTAGGTGGGGCAAACATTTCACAATTGTTATTAAGTGGGAAACCTCTCGAAATATCCCAACTTGGGGGGGCATATCAGATTCCGTTCCATGGGGAAGATTCGTTAGCATTAACGTTAGTTTATGGAAAGAATACATTAACTAAAAAATTTGATATGAGTAAAGCCTACCAAAGTTATTATCTCTTTGCAAAGGGAAACAATATAGATTCCTTGGCAATACTCACTAACCATCCAATGGATGGGGTAGAAGTACCTGACGATAATAGTTTTTATCTAAATATTTATAATGAGAATAAATACTTTTCACCAGATGGAAGCCCAATTCACATTGCACTTTATGACGGAGTAGGAGAGTGGAATCAATGGGATCCAACCTATACGGAAAACCCTGTAGATACTATCTTTAATATTACAACCCAGTTTAATGAAGGATTTAGAAAAATAAAATATTTAAATTACTATTCAGATAGTGGAGTAGGTAAATGGAAAGCAAAAGTTCTTCGAGAAGATAAAACTCCAGTAAAGTCTCCAGATGGCAACGATTTGTATTTCTACATACCTTTTTCTAAGGACGTTAAAGTTCTCTATACATATATTGACAATAAAGAAATTAAGGAGGTCAATCTTGATAACTGGGATTCAAATAGTTATATGGAGCTTCCAAATGGTGCTGTATCCACCCTATTTCCTTTAAAATTGTATTTATCCAAATAATTATGCGTCCCATCAATTCATCCAAACATGCCGAGCTCATCTACGTTATCCGAGAGATGGAGGTTTTATTTGCTGAGGAGGGGCGTGATAAGGACCGAGATGCTTTGATACACAATAAAGTCCGGATGGTCGAGCTTCATCAAGAATACCTCCAAACCATGAATTACCTTGAAAAGATCATAGAAGAATATCATGCCGAATCCCGATCGATAAGACTTCGATTTGTATCACAGCCGTTCCGAAAATTAAGACTCAAGAAAATCAAACCGGATAAGTACAAGATGATTGTCAATCTGGTGAATCGATTGACGGGTTGATTATGGGTAAATTGAAAAAGCCGGAATATCTTCCGGCTTTTTTGTGTTTAAGTCCCAAGCATCTGCCCGGAAGATTCAGCGGATCCCAATTCGAATAACTCAATTCAGGATCATATTTTTGGAATTGAATTTGCAGGCTTAATCGAAATAATAAGTTAAACGCGTTAAACAGCAAGTGATGCCCTGGAACCCCGAACTGTACAATCGATTTAAAGATATCCGGTATAAACCCTTCTACGACCTTTTGGGCTTACTCAAGGAGTATGATCCAAAAACCATTATCGATCTAGGCTGCGGCACCGGAGAGCAGACGGCCATACTGACCCGGCACTTTAAGGAAGCAAGCGTGCTGGGCATCGATTCCTCGGCAACCATGTTGGCACAAGCGCAAGCGTATAACTTGAGCCGACTTACCTTCCAGCACATCGGCATCGAAGAGATCCTGGCCTCCGGCCAGCAATGGGACCTGGTTTTCAGCAATGCTGCTCTGCAATGGGTGGATGGCCACGAAAAGCTTTTTAAGGAATTGGTTTCCGTGGTAAAACCGGGAGGCCAGCTGGCTGTACAGATGCCCGTTCAAGATGAAAACAAACTCAATCAGCTGTTGCTGCAATTGGCCAAAGAAGATCCTTTTACTGGTTATCTGCAGGGGTTTGTTCGCGAGTCACCCGTCCTCAACTTGGATGCCTATGCACAGCTCCTTTTTGACGAAGGCCTGCTGGATCTGGATATCAGCATGCGTGTATATCCCATTATCGCCGAGGATCCCCAGGAATTGGTGGATTTTATATCCGGCTCGGCCATGATTCCCTATCTGGAGCGGTTGAACAGCGAACAGGCAGCCGAATTCACCGAAGCT
Source organism: Sphingobacterium lactis (assembly GCF_011046555.1). Classification (NCBI taxonomy): domain Bacteria; kingdom Pseudomonadati; phylum Bacteroidota; class Sphingobacteriia; order Sphingobacteriales; family Sphingobacteriaceae; genus Sphingobacterium; species Sphingobacterium lactis. Next base: position 2,772,607 of record NZ_CP049246.1, on the reverse strand, counting down.
TTCAAGCAGCGCGTCGCAGCCGCATGGCCAAAATTCCCCGCAATCTATGCCTTCAAGCGCTTGCTCTTGGTGGGCACAAAAAGGGGATAGGGCAGGTCGCCACCCCCTAAATTTTCCATAGGGTTGACGAACGAAATAGAATCCCCCAATCCTATTTGCCACATACCCATAGGGACAACAGCGGATTGAGGCATGTGCTTTAAACGAACTGCCCAAGCATAAACATCGTGATCAGCATGGCTATGCCAAGTCCCCAAACCCAGAAGAAGGCATATTTGATGTATTTCCCCAGTTCCACATTGGCCAGGCCAACGGCGAGCCATACGGCAGGGGCAAATGGACAAATGAATGTGCCCACGATATTGCCGACCATCATATACTGCACCGCCGTGGTGGCATTGACGCCGTGTTCTGTGACGATCTGTTGAATAACGGGGAACAGCGCAAAATAGGTGGCATCCGTACTCAGCAGCAATTCGATCGGTACGCCCAGGAATGCAATGATGTAGTGGAGGTTGGAAATGGCCTCCTTGGGCAGGATGCCGACCAGGTCATTGGCAATCGACTCCAACATGCCGCTGGCACTCAGGATGCCCATAAAAGAACCGGCGACCATAATAATGGAAGCCATCAGTAGGGCATTTGGGGCATGGGCCTGCAGACGGGCCATCTGCTCGCTCTTCTTCGGGAAATTCAGGAACAGCACCACACTGCAGCCCAGCATAAAGAGCAAACCCGGTGGAAGAAGCCCAGCAAAGAGCACCGTAAAAATTCCCAAGGTCAAGATCGCATTGATCCATAGGGGTTTGACCTGCCTCCGATCGGGTTGCTTTTCAGGATCCAGCACTTGAGGACTGTTTTCCGTTCCAGGAACTTCTGCTGCAGCCTGTGCAATAGACATCCGTTGTTTTTCCCGCCAGCCAAAATAGATGGCCATGACCAAAGTGAAGAGCATACCGATCATCTGCACGGGGATCAAGGGTTTCCAGACATCGAAAGGATCCCGGTCGAGGATAATGCCTGCGCGTCCCATCGGGCCTGCCCAGGGAATCAGGTTCATCACACTGGCGCTCAGGCCAACCAATAGCACCAGCAGGTAGGGACTCATGCGCAGGCGCTGGTAAATAGGCAAGAGCGCGGGAATGGTCAGGAGAAAGGTCGAAGCTCCCGACCCATCGATATGCGCAATGGCCGCAATCACGACCGTACCGCAGGTAATCGCGATGGGGTTGGACCCCGTCAACCGAAGGACCCAACGGATCAGCGGATCAAAAAATCCGATATCCTGCAGGATTCCGAAAAATAGGATCGCAAAAATGAACATCACAGCGATGCCGGTGACCTTATTGATGCCCTCGATATAGAATTCGCCGATCTCGGCGAAGGAGAATCCCGTCAGCAGCGCCGCGAGCACCGGGACGATACTTAGCACGACAACAGGAGAGAACCGCTTGCCCATCAACAGCACAACAATCAGGAAAATAGTGAGTAAACCGATAATACTTAACATAGAATTTGGAATGATTGGTTATAGAATAATAATTGCATAATAAATAATTAATCTCCTTGCCGAGTGAATTAATTATCTTTACGCTTATTTTGGTGAATATAGAAATCACAGCACTATAATCGGCTTTTGGCCGCTTTCTAAGTTGTTTCGGAATCGCCAGGATAGTTTCGGAAATTTTACGGAAACCAGTAATAAATTGAATACCAATAGGCTATGAATCCATTGTCAGGCAGGGAAGACCTGAGCGAATTGCTCGCCCTTGTCATCGAGAAATATGAAAAGGAGACGGGGGACCTCATCAACAAGAATACCAACCGGGAGAATTACGGCAACCTGGCAAAGACCCTGAGCTTGATCAGCAACAAGCTGCCACAGACGGCTGCGGAGTTGCAGCACGACCCTTATGAGCCGGATCCGCGCGCAGACCTGCAGTACCCCAACCGCAAATACGACATCACGGGCGGACAGCTGAAGGATGCCTATTTCGGCATCGTGAAATCGCCGCGTCCTTACCTGCTGGATGCCTGCTACATCTACCTGACGGGGAAGGGCCGTGCGGCAAGCCTCGCCAATGCCACCACTGATCCCGAAGTTGCCACTTCCGCATTGGCACGGATGAAGGACCGGGTGTCCTACAATACCTTGCTGTGGATGCTCGTCATCTGTATCCTGGGCTTTCTGTTCGTGCTGTTCGCCTACCTGCAACAGGGTAAACAGGTGCCGGCCGATACGGAGGCTTACCGTCCATCGGCGACCGAGATCAAGGCGCTGGAGGGCATCTGGCTCTACTATACGGGTGCACCCCAGGCACGCGCCAATGAAGAGGACCGCTACAGGCGCTATGTCAACAACATTATGGAGGTAAAGTTCCGCAATGGGCGCTTCGAGTTCATCCGCCACGGCGCCAGCATCAACCATTACGGCTACATGACCTTCAACTCGCCGGGAATCGTCTCGATCCACAGCTACGTCCGTCGGCTTCCCACCGGGGAGATCCTCTCACCGAGCCACTCCCTGGCCCGCCTGGACAGCAGCAGCAAACGCATGGTCTCCATTTCGGCAACCTGGAGCTTCGAATCCGATAATCGCGACGATATCATCGCCACCCGCAACATCTACCAGAAAATCGCCGATGGCGGCACCCTCGAAGAAATCGAAAATACCCAACAGAATGCAGCCTGCCAGTGCAAGATCATCGAATGGCAATCCGCCCAGCGCCGGAAACGCTATGAGCTCCGGTACCAGTCCCTGGACGACAGCACGGATAGTGAGTTAAGGAACTACCTGAACGAAGAAAGCATCCTCCTGCTGGAGCCTAAAGACAATGTGATTTTGAAAGGGGAGTAGGATGGGGGGAATTGCTAAAATAGTTTCACCCCTCCGGGGTTGTATGGTTTGCTAGCAACATTGCTAAAATAGTTTCACCCCCCCGAGGTTGTAGAGCGTGTTACGGGGCTTTTCTAAAATAGTTACACCCCGCTGGGGTTGTATGGTTTGCTAGCAACTTTGCTAAAATAGTTACACCCCTCCGGGGTTGTAGAGTGTGTTACGGGGCTTTTCTAAAATAGTTACACCCCTCCGGGGTTGCCAGATGTGTAATTTTTTAGAAATGTGTTTAGGTAGAATTAGATTCCTTTATATGTATTATTAAATACAACCCACATATTGGTTTAATTAATTTATTATTTAGGCTACAAACCAAAAACCGCTTAGAGGTGTAACTATTTTAGCAAATCACCTAACACCCATACAACCTCGTAGAGGTGTTACTATTTTAGCAATGATATTTAATACGATTTTCAACCCCGCTAGGGGTGTAACTATTTTAGCAATGATATTTAATACGATTTGCAACCCCGCTAGGGGTGACTATTTTAGCATTGCCATATAATACGCCATACAACCTCGTAGAGGTGTAACTATTTTAGCAATGATATTTAATACGATTTGCAACCCCGCTAGGGGTGTAACTATTTTAGCTTGGGCAATATAATACGCCATACAACCTCGTAGAGGTGTAACTATTTTAGCAATGATATTTAATACGATTTGCAACCCCGCTAGGGGTGTAACTATTTTAGCTTACGCAATTTAATACGCCATCCAACCTCGGAGAGGTGTAACTATTTTAGCAATGAAATTTAATACGATTTGCAACCCCACTAGGGGTGTAACTATTTTAGCATTGCCATATAATACGCCATACAACCTCGGAGAGGTGTAACTATAAAAACTACATAACCAAATCCCCCCCCAAAAAACCTCCCCACAACCATTTAAAACGTTACCGACCCAAAATCCCTTTCCATTCCAACCCCATCAAACTACCGACCTTGTCCGACATGAGAGCGTGGTGAGAGCGTACTCAGAGCGTGGTGAGAGCGTGTCTATAGCACGTTCTCACCTCGTAAACACCACGCACGCACCTCGGACGCATGTCAGACAAGGTCCAGATAGCCTTGAAACGCAATCCAAGGCATCCTCTCATTTACGAAAAAAGAAATAAAAAGGGGATTACACTGCAAATAGAAAAATACCAGAGCGTGTTGGCATTAGCATTTCAGCGACAATTCAACAAAAACATGATGAAATCATTAAAATAGATGGAAAGTTTTCGGTTTGGGCTTAGATTGCTTAAATATAAACAAAAACCAATAAAAACCTGCGTATTAAGTATTTAATTCTTGATGATGGAATAAAAACCCAATCTGTTCAACTCATCAATGCAATTTGGAGATTTTTGGGAATCTGAAAGGGGAGAGGGGGAGGTACTATTTTTGAACGACACCCTATTGATCCTGAAAATCATCCATTATTCCTTCGAAACCAATCATTTTTTGCTTGAAAACCGAATTTATCACCCATTTTAAAACAAAAAATATATTTTTTTTATCTTCAAGAAAATTCCCTATATTCATAACAACGAAACCAATAATAAAACTTATGACAGCCAGTAAAAATTTCATCAGCAAAAATCGGGAAATCTTCCTTTTTGGGGTCTTTGTCCTGTTGTACCTGTTTTTGATCGATCCCTTGCTGATGCATGCTGATCATTCGTCAAGCGTATTGTTTTCGGGAAATCTAATCCTCAACAAGATCATGTTGCTCGTTTTTGCTGTCGCCGGAATTTATATACTATCACTTGTTATTCCGATGCTGTCTCAACAGTTAGTGAAAATTTGGTCAAAAAGCCTGACAACTATCCAAAAGAAAATGATCCTGAGCGTTATGAGCAGCCTGATCTACGGATTTTTCGTGTTTTTTGTGGTTAATGGATTTTTTAACCATTTGGTCAGGAATAAAGAATTAACGCTATTTGGAGCGGACGCGACCTGGCAATTGACGATCTTCATCGCCGTATTGATCTATAGAACCTGGAAAGATTATCAGGAATACCATGCGGAACGACTGCAAGATGTGGTTTGATGCTGAAGTGTTTCTAGTATGTCATTCAATTTTTAAGACGTCAATTACAAATAAAGATAAACAAATATTACGCTAAATACTTCCATTAAAAAGAATCACCCATAATCATTATAATTTATATTATGTTAAATAGATTAGTGCAGGACATCCCCTTATCCCTGCACTATAATCCTTTTTAAACAAAATATCCCGGAATGCCATTATACATACCGGGACCTACTACAGTCAATTAAAAATGTTATATTTTCTCAGGCTGATTGAAACAGCACGGCCGCTACTGTCAGATTTGTTCTGGGATCAATAATAATTCCTCTGGCATTTGCCGGAAAATCCTGTTGTTCATCAAAAACGATCTCATCCGCGGATTTTATACGCACGCGACCAATTGCATTCAAACCGATCTCCTGATCGAGCAATTTTTCCTGGCTGTGTACATCAAAAGTATACAGGATCTCAGGAATCTTAATCTTGCTGACCTTAGCGTGTGTCTGCAACAGATAAACCTGGCCAACATCAAGTGCGCGATTCTCAAACCATGAAATATTGGCTTCAATGGATTTCTCCGTTTTTGCCGGATATTTTGCGCTGACAATGTAATCGCCACGGGAAATATCGATGTCATCCGCTAAATGGACAATAACCGAAGCACCATCCGATGCTCCATTTAGGCTTTTTTCATCCAATTCGATCGCTTTTATGGTCGATCTGTAGCCGTTCGGCAATACCAGGACTTCTTCCCCTACCCGTAGCCCCTCTCCTAACACGCGTCCTGCATATCCTCTATAATCATGTAAATCAGCACTTTGCGGACGAACCACCCATTGAACCGGAAAACGCCAGCCTTGTTGTTCAACTTCCTCAAAATCAACTTCTTCCAGGTAATCCAACAGCGAAGCGCCATGATACCAAGGCATCCTTTCGGACTTCTGCACGATATTATCCCCCTTTAATGCCGATACAGGAATAAAATCGACATCAGGCAATTCCAACTTAGCGGCCAGTTTTAGGTAATCGTTCTTAATATTCTCGTAAACAGCCAGTTCGTAATCAACCATATCCATCTTATTGACACAGACCAATACCTTACGCAAGCCGAGGATCTTGGCGAGAAAGGAATGCCTTTTGGTCTGCTCGATCACCCCTTTGCGGGCATCGATCAGGATAATGATTAAATCGGAATTGGATGCGCCGGTGACCATGTTGCGTGTATATTGGATATGCCCGGGTGCATCGGCAATGATAAACTTCCGCCTATCCGTTTGGAAGTATTTGTAAGCTACATCGATGGTGATGCCCTGTTCACGTTCGGCTTTGAGGCCATCGGTCAGGATCGCCAAGTCAATCGTGCCATCGTCGTTCTTCCTGTTGGCCTGTTGGATGGCTTCCAATTGGTCGTCCAGTATGGAATTCGTATCGTAGAGCAGTCTGCCGATCAAGGTACTCTTGCCATCGTCCACAGAACCTGCGGTTATAAATTTCAGTATGTTCATGCTCGATTCTTTTAATAACGGTTTAAAAATAGCCCTGTTTCTTGCGGTCCTCCATGGCGGCCTCGGAGACTTTATCATCCATCCTGGCACCGCGCTCACTCACAGTCGACGCCCGGATCTCGGCAATGATCGTATCAATTTCCGTCGCCTCGGAATCTACCGCTGCCGTGCAGGTCATGTCACCTACTGTTCTGAAACGTACCGACTTATGTACTACCGTATCCTCCGCATCGATCTGCAATGCCGGATCGGCGGCCATCCATTGGCCATTGCGCAGCACCACATCCCGGTGGTGGCTGAAATATATCGAGGGCAGGGCGATCTGCTCCCGTTTGATGTAATTCCATACATCCAGCTCCGTCCAATTGGAAATGGGAAATACCCGTACATTCTCCCCTTTTTCGATGCGTCCATTGAAGATGTTCCACAGCTCTGGCCGCTGCCGCTTAGGATCCCATTGGCCAAAGTCATCTCGTACGGAGAAGATGCGCTCCTTGGCACGTGCTTTCTCCTCATCCCGGCGGGCACCACCGATGCAGGCATCGAATCCATGCTGCGAAATGGTATCCAAAAGGGTTACCGTCTGCAGCGCATTCCGGCTGGCATGTTTTCCGCGTTGCTCAACAACCTTACCGGCATCGATACTGTCCTGCACATAGCCTACGATAAGGCGTTCACCGGTCTGCTCGACCAACCAATCGCGAAAGGCAATCGTTTCGGGAAAGTTATGTCCCGTATCGATATGCACCAAGGGGAATGGAAATTTGCCCGGACGGAATGCTTTCTTCGCTAGGTGGACCAGCGTAATGGAGTCCTTCCCTCCGGAGAACAACAGCGCGGGACGCTCAAACTGCCCGGCCACTTCCCGCAAAATATATATGGCCTCTGCCTCTAAATGATCTAAATAATCCATTGTTCTACCTTTTATTTATGTGTAACATGTAAACCACACTCCTTCTTTGACTTATCTTCCCACCACCACCTTCCAGCCCGGAAATCTTCCCCGGCCTGTACCGCCCGTGTACAGGGCTGGCAACCGATACTGATATATCCTTTGTCATGCAGCGGATTATAGGGCACAAAATTCGTCCGCAGGTACTGCTCGACATCCGACAGCGACCAATCGAACAAGGGATGGATCTTGATGATCTGATTCACCTCATCCCATTCCACGAAATCCATCTGATCCCGATTCGGGGACTGCTCGGCACGGATCCCAGTGATCCAGACCTGGTAGCCCTGAATCGCGCGCTGCAGGGGTTCGATCTTGCGGACATGGCAACAAGCCTTTCGGTCGTCCACCGAATGGTAAAAACTGGATGGTCCCTTGCTGCTCAGCAGGTCCTCCAGCGCTTCCCGTTGGGGATAATATGCCCTGATCGGCAGCTTATACAGTTCCAGGGTTCTGTTCCAGACGTAGTAGGTCTCCGGAAAGAGCCTGCCGGTATCCAGGGTAAAGATCTCGATCTCCCCTTTTTCCTGAGCCAACAGGTGCGTGATGACCTGATCCTCAATTCCAAAGGAGGTGGAAAATACCGACTTACCGCCGAATTCCGATTGAATGTAAGCGATAATGGTCGCTGCATCCGCTCCTTTTAGCGCCTTCTTAATGTGCTCGATCATAACGTTGCTGTTTTAAAAGGTCCGCAGTATGTGCATTAAGCACTTTTATTTTATCCTGAAGGTCGCCACGCAGTTGATTCCTATAGTCCGACAGCAGGTCCAGGGTCTCATCGATCTCCTCGGGCAGCAGCTCCTGCAAAAATTCCTTGATGCGCTTGGCCATGGTCGGTGATTTGCCATTGGTGGAAATACCGATCTTCAGGTTTCCCTTCTGCACCACCGAACCGAGGTAGAAATCGCAGAGCGCTGGTTTATCTGCCACGTTCAATAAGATGTGACGTTCGATGCACAGGGCACGCACGAACAGGTTCAACTCCGGATTGTTCGTCGCCAGGATCACCAACGACTTCCCGATCAGGTCATCCGCCTGAAAGGATCGGATAGCCACGCGGACATTGGTCCTGTTTTGGATGTAGGCGTAAAACTCTGGGGATACCGTTTCGGCTATCACCTGGACATGTGCTGCGGGTGAGTTGGCCAATAGGGCTTGGATTTTTTCCAATCCCACCGGTCCTGCCCCCACCAATAGGGTCTCTACCTGGTCTAATTTGACATATATGGGAAAAAGGGTATTCATGCGTAAGCGAGCTGTTGTATTTCGTTTTTGATCTGTTCGAAAGCCTGGTGCTTGGCGACGACTTCGCCCAGCACAATAATCGCAGGCACGCCAATGGCGGATGCCGCTGCGCGATCCAGGATATCATCCACATGCCCCAGAACCAGCTGTTCGTTCGGTAAGGAGCCGTTCTGGATCAGGGCAATGGGCAATGCACCTTTTCCCTGTTCCTGATAAAGAGCGATGATCTGCTTCAATTTCGCGAAGCCCATCAATACCACCACTGTGGCGTTGCTGTTTGCGGCCGTCTTCAGGTCCTCCGACAGTACCCCTTCGCGGGTGGCACCCGTGATTACCCAGAAGGATTCGGAGATTCCACGGTAGGTCAACGGGATCTGCTGCAGGCCGGTGAGGCTCGTTGAGGACGACAAGCCCGGCACAACCGCGGTGGGAATGCCGTACTGCCGAACAAAGTCGATCTCCTCACCGCCACGGCCAAACACAAAGGGATCTCCGCCCTTCAGGCGCACCACATGCCCATGCGTCAGTGCATAATCCACCAGCAATTGGTTGATCTGATCCTGTGCTGTCGACAATTGCTCGGCTCGCTTTCCGACGTACACCTTCGTGCAGCCCGCTTTGGCCAAATCTAGGAGTTCCTCATTGACCAAGGCATCATATAACAGCACATCAGCTGCTTGAATGGCTTTTATTCCTTTCAACGTGATCAGTTCCGGATCGCCAGGACCGGCACCGACCAGGGTAACCAAGGGTTGTATCTTCTTCATGTTTCTCTTCATTATAGGTTTACGGTTCTCCACGCTTCCCGCCGTGCGGCGGCTTCCACATGGAAGGCTTTGGCCTGCCGCAGATACGCCCGGGCAAATTCCAATTCTGGGGCATAGCGGTTGATCTGCAGGACCCGATCGGCAAAGGTCGTTGGGAATTGGAAATCCCCTGTTGCCACATATTGCCCATCAAATTCCTGAATGACAGCTGTCTGCGTCGATGCATTGATGCCCTTATCCAACAGTAAGGCTTTCGCCGTCCAGACAAAGGAACTGTAGGCATGGTAGATGGCATCGGCATATTGGTCCCTTTCGAGTGCCAATTCGGCAAGTTGCACCTTTTCCTCGGCTTCCAGCAACAGGGTGGCCACCAGATCGATCACCACACCCGCACACTCACCTACACCGATGGCTGTCTCGAATCGTTCTTCGTGTCCCCAGTCGATGTGTTCATCCGCTGTGAGGTTGGTCAGGTCTGCCAGGGGTTTCAGCAACCGGTAAAAATGGTCCTTGCCCTGTTGTTCATAGTATGTTATAAAGTGTTGTTCATCCTGCTTATTCGCCTTGAAATCAGCTAATATAACATCCACCACCTGAAGTACTCTCTTCGTCGGCACCTTGATGACACGATCGGCCACCCGCCCCTGTCCGTTCCCAAGGGTGCCGCCGCCGATCATGACCTGTGCTGCGGGCACCACATGCCCATTCACTTTGAGGGAACTGCCATGGAAACCGATATGGGCCAACCCGTGCTGACCACAGGAATTCATGCATCCCGAAATCTTGATCTTCAACTCCCTTTCCTGGATGAAATCCCGATGGAACTCGTGGATATAGTTTTCCAGGACGCGTGCCATCTCCGTGGAATTGGAGATCCCCAGGTTACAGGTGTCGGTACCTGGGCAGGTCGTGATATCTGCGGTACTGTTGTACCCCGGCTTGGCGAAGCCCAACCGATGCAGGGTATTGTATACAGCCGGCAATGAACTTTCCCGTATATATTTGAAGAGCAAGTTCTGGTCTTGGGTGATACGGATATCATCCGCCACGTGTTCGCGGATCCCATCCACCAGCAGGCGGGCCTTTTCGGTCGAGATGTCGCCGGTCTGGATATTGGCGTATGCGCCATAGAAGCCTTTTTGTTTCTGCTCAAAAGTATTGGTGGATTTCCACAGTTCGAATGCCAAGGGATCTACCGGCAATTCCGCAAGGATTGCAGCATTCGGGAGTACCGGAGCTTCGATAGCATCCCGATCGATCGGCACTTTTTTATTTTTTACGGCGATTTGCTCTGCTTCAATCAACTGTAGAACCGTTTCCAGGCCGAGTTTCTGAACCAGGAACTTGAATCGTGCCTTATTTCTATTGTTGCGTTCGCCATGGCGGTCGAATACACGTAGGGTCGCTTCGATATAGGGAATAATGTCCTCTTCGGGCAAAAAATCATGAACCTCTTCGGCCAGGATGGGCTGTGCCCCCAACCCGCCACCGAGCATGACCTTGAATCCGCGCTGCTCCTCCCCATCCACCACACGCACCTTCGGGATAAAGCCAAAGTCGTGGATATAGGAAAATGCCGTATCCCGGTCGCTTGAGGAAAAGGAAATCTTGAATTTACGGCCCATTTCGGCACATATCGGATTGCGCAGGAAATAGGAAAAGGTTTTATGCGCGTATGGAGAGACATCGAACGGTTCCTCGGGGTCTATACCGGCGGCAGCGGATGCTGTGACATTACGCACCGTGTTGCCACAGGCTTCGCGCAGGGTCATGTCGTCCGCAGCCAACTTCGCCCATAGCTCCGGTGTCTTATCCAGGCTGACATAATGGATCTGTATATCCTGGCGCGTCGTGAGGTGGAGGTTGCGGCTTGCGTATTCATCCGAAATGGACGCAATCTTCAACAACTGCTGAAACGTGACTTTACCAAACGGCAACTTGATACGGACCATCTGTACGCCGGCCTGGCGCTGCCCATACACACCGCGCGCCAAACGCAGGGAGCGAAACTTCTCCTCGGCAACCTGGCCCGACTGGTACGAACGGATCTTCTGCTCCAGTTCAATGATCTCCTGTTCTACGATCGGATTCTCCAATTCTGTCCTAAAACTCTGCATATTCTCTTTTTATAATTTATTAAAAAGGTAATAACTACCCCTATCCATTAGGTTATTGTCAGTGATGACTTGACAAATGTATAAATAATTCATTTAATTACTATATAATATCTACCAATTTACTATATATTTGTGTCGTAATTGATTTTATACAATAAACCAACGGCATTTGAAAAGGCACAAACAATTGATTTACAGCATACTATCGCTCTTTGCAACAAATTCTTGCGCACCGAAAGTGGAACAAGGGTTTGATAAAGAGAAAGGATATATGGGTACAATTTCCATTTCCGGAGCCTTTGCACTCTATCCATTGGCGGTGTTATGGGCAGAAGATTTCAAGAAAATTCACCCGCATGTTCGCTTTAACATTTCCGCAGGTGGTGCCGGAAAAGGGATATCGGATGTGCTGACCAATATGGTGGATATCGGCCTGGTATCGCGGGACCTGCATGCCATCGAGATCGAACGCGGTGCGCTGCCCATCGTCGTGGCGAACGACGCCGTATTGGGCAGCCTGAACAGCGCCCATCCCAATATCGATCTCCTGCTCGCTCGGGGCATCTCCCAAGAAGAGCTCAAGGGAATTTTCCTGACCCGAACGATCAAGACCTGGAAACAATTGGATGCGCGATTTGTGGATGAGCAGATCGAGGTATATGTCCGATCGGATGCTGCAGGCGCTGCGGAGACTTGGGCGAAATACCTGGGTGCCAGCCAAGAGGACCTGCAGGGCATCGGTATATTTGGTGACCCGGGGTTGGCGCAGGCCATTAAGGACCACCCCCTGGCCATCGGCTTTAACAACATCAATTACATCTACGACCTGAAGAGCAAGAGGCCGAGCGAACACATTGTGCCCTTGCCCCTGGATATAAACGGCAATGGATCCATCGAACCTGCCGAATCCTGCTATACACACTTGGACAGTCTGACCCGAGCGGTGGCGACCGGGAAATACCCTGCTCCACCTGCTCGCGAACTGATGTTCGTCCTGAATAAACAGCATACATCCAAACTCCTGGAGGAATTTGTACGCTTTGTCATGACCGAAAAACAGCAGGCATACCTGCTGGAGAATGGATTTGTCCCGTTGGACAAGCAAAAGATTGAAGAAGAAAACAACAAAATACATGCCCGTGAATTATAGATTAGCAACAGATCGCGTGATCAAGCACCTTTCCGGCACCTTTCTGGCCGTCAGCTTGTTGGTCATCTTAGCCATCCTGGTTGGGTTGAGCATCAAATCCAGTCCTTTGCTTTCGGAGGTTTCCCTCTGGGAGGTGCTCACAACGAGTATTTGGGCGCCGATGAAAGGCCGCTTTGGCTTCCTGTCCTTCATTATGGGGACGGTATGGGTCACGGTGATTGCCTTATTCATTGCGGTTCCCCTATGCCTGGCAGCCTCGGTCTACCTCGTGGAATATGGCTCCAAGCGATTACGCGCACTGGTACTGCCCCTGGTTAATGTGCTGGCGGCGATTCCTCCGGTGCTGTACGGTGTCTGGGGAGTACTGTTCGTGGTGCCGATCATCAGCGATTATGTTGCCCCCATCTTCGGCGTCAGCAGCAGTGGCTACTCCGTTTTTTCCGGTGGTATCGTACTGGCGGTGATGATCTTCCCGATCATGGTCAGCATCATGGTGGAAGTCCTGAAGACCATTCCGGCAGAGCTGCGGTCCGTTTCCCTCTCGCTGGGCGCCACCCGCCTGGAAACCATCCAGCATGTGGTCCTGAAGAAAGCCCGTCCGGGGATTATGGCAGCCATCGTCCTGGCGGTGTCGCGAGCATTTGGCGAAACCATCGCCGTCTTGATGGTCTGTGGGAATATACCGCAGATCCCCAAATCTATTTTTGATGCGGGATACCCGCTGCCGGCACTCATTGCCAATAATTTCGGAGAAATGATGTCCATCCCGCTGTATGACTCCGCTTTGATGTTAGCTGCATTGCTGCTGTTCGTCATTATCCTGGGCTTTAACCTATTATCACGGGGCATATTACGTAAAATGGAGGTAGAAAAGATATGAGTAGCATCAAGAAACGACTGCGCAAAGAGAAAATTGCGAAGCTGCTGATGCAGTTCTCCGGAATCCTGATTACCGGATCGCTATTTTTCATTATCGGCACGATCCTGTACAAAGGCTTGCCGCACCTGACCTTGGATATGATCACCCAAACGCCAAAGGGCGGATTTTATATCGGTAAAGATGGGGGAATATTGAATGCCATCTTGGGCTCGCTCTATCTGGCAGGATTGTCCACCCTATTGGCGGTCCTGATCGGTATTCCCATCTGCATTTACCTGAACATGTACGTGAAGAAGGGTTCTACCTTGGCCAAAACAGCCAAACTGATTTTTGACGTGCTGTTCGGCATTCCATCGATAGTCTATGGTGCCATCGCCTTCAGCATCATGATCTGGCTGGGTGTGCGGGCGTCCCTGCTGGGGGGCGTAATCACCATCACCCTGCTGACGATCCCGATCGTGGTGCGTACGCTCGATGAGCTGCTGCAGACCATCCCCGCCGAGCTCAACCAGATCACCAAATCCCTGGGTGCCACACGCTGGGAATCGGCCAAGGTTATGCTCAGCTACATCAAACCCGGCCTGTTCACGGCCATATTATTGGCCTTCGGGCGCGCCATTGGCGATGTGGCCGGCGTCCTGTTGACCACAGGCTTCAGCGACAACATTCCCGTCTACCTGGATGAGCCGACGGCAACACTGCCATTGGCGATATTCTTCCAGCTCAGCAGTCCTATTCCAGAGGTGCAGGGCCGCGCCTATGCATCCGCACTGATCCTAACATTTATCATTTTATCAATCGTAATATGTACGCAATACCTAGCATCGAAACAGCGAAAAAACCGGGGATAATCCTTCAGGCAACCCCACATATACAGATACGGGACCTGCATGTCCATGTGGAGGGACAGCACATTCTCAAGGGTATCAACCTGGAGATCCCCAACAACTGCATCACCTCCATCATTGGCCCGTCAGGCTGTGGGAAGACCACGTTATTGAAGACCCTCAACCGGCTGATGGATGATTCGGCGGAGGTGCAGGTTTCAGGCTCTGTGCTGGTCAATGGCGAGGACCTGTATGGTGCCGATGCCGAGGTCACCCATATCCGTAAGAAAATGGGTCTCCTATCACAGAAACCCTTTCCGCTGCCCATGTCCATCTTCGATAACATTGCGTACGGACCGAAGATCCATGGCCTACGGGACAAGAAAGCCCTGCAGCAGATCGTTGAGCGGCAATTGCGAAACGTCGGCCTGTGGGATGAGGTTAAGGATAGGCTGCACAGCTCGGCTGGAAAACTGTCCATTGGCCAACAGCAGCGCCTGTGTCTGGCGCGAGGGCTGGCGGTGGAACCCGAGATCATCCTTGGCGATGAATCGACCTCCGCCCTGGATCCGATCTCCACACAGGTCATCGAAAACCTGCTCATCCAGCTCAAGCAGGAATATACCATTGTGCTGGTGACCCACATCCTGCGGCAGGCAAGACGCGTATCCGATTACATCCTATTCCTGTATCAAGGGGAAGTCGTGGAATTCGGACCGTCCGAGGAAATCCTCCTGAATCCACAACATGAACTGACCAAACAATATGTGAAAGGGTTTATTTCGTAGGGAAAGTTTATGGCGTTTTAATGCTATTACTTGATTGAAATTCAAAATGTACCACAGCAAATAGAAAAAAATAGGGCGATAAACGCCCTATTTGTATGTTTTGTATTCCATGCCTGCAAGGCATGTGCTTGATTTTTTTGTTTAGGATCGTGTTTCGCCTTCAGGACCTTCCTCAATGGTTTCCACGATTTCTTCGATGCCGTCCTCGTCGTGATCCTTTCGGAACGGTGCGGTTTCATCGAATTCCCCTTCCCACTTGGCGACCACAACAGTTGCCAAACAGTTACCGATGACATTCACGGATGTTCTGGCCATATCCATCAATTCGTCGATTCCCAAGATGGCGGCAATGACGAATACCGGCAGACCGAATTGATCGGCGGTAGCAATCAGGATGATCAGTGATGCACGCGGTACGGCAGCGACCCCCTTGGAGGTGATCATCAGGGTAAAGGCAATCAGGAGCTGCTGTCCGAAAGACAGGTGAATTCCAGCGGCCTGCGCCACGAAAATCGACGCCAAAGAAAGGTACAGCGATGTACCGTCCAGGTTGAAGCTATAGCCCGTCGGGATAACGAAAGATACGATCTTCCGCGGCACACCGAAGCGCTCCATCGCACTCATGGCCTTAGGCAAAGCCGCATCGGAACTTGTTGTCGCAAAAGCGATCGATACAGGTTCCTTAATGGCATTGATAAATTCCTTGATCGGGATCTTTAAGTAAAGTGCTACAGGCAGCAATACCCCAGCTAGGAAGAAAATCAAGGCCAGGTAAAGGGTTGCCAAGAGCATAAACAGGTTCTTGAGGATGTCGACCCCCAAGTGACCGACGGTATAGGCCATCGCTGCCCCCACACCGATCGGCGCAAAGAGCATCACCAGATTGGTGAACTTGAACATGGCCTCCGAGAGGGACTCCGTGAAGTCCACAAAGGGTTTTCGCTTTTTCTCATCCACCATCGCCAAGCCGATACCGAAGATGACGGCAAACACGACGATCTGCAGAACTTTATTTTCGTAGACTGATTTCACGATATTTTCCGGGAAAGTATCACGGAAAAAGGAGGTGAATTTGTACAGCCAATGTGCACTCTCATCGATATGCTCCAGCGCCAGTTTATCCGTATCGGATACCGCTGACGTCTGTGGCAATTCCTCGTGTGGCATGTGCTCAATATCGATGCCGACCCCTGCTTTTGTCAGGTTGATGGCCGCCAGACCGATAAATATCGCACACGTGGTTGCACAAAAGAAATACAGCATGGATTTCCAAGCCATACGACCGACCTGCTTAAGATCTGAATGGCCAGCAATACCGAACACCAACGTGGAGAATAGGATCGGACCGACGATGGTCTTCACCAATTTAATGAATCCTTGGCTGAGGGGCTGCAGCGCCTTGGCCACATCCGGAAAATCAAGACCCACAAAGATACCCAGCACCATACAGGTCAGGATCCACGTGGTCAGGCCCTTGCGAACAATGGCATTCCATATCAGAACCGCTGCGGTAATCCAACGGACAGCCATCATGACTGCGGGTGGAACGGCAACTAGATCGAACTCATAGAGCAAGGTAATAACGGAGGCTATCGCAATGGTTAGTAATAATACGTATCCCGTAGTTTTTTTAGACATGAAGATTTATTAGGGTTATTATATATTTCATTTCTTGTTTTTCGACCAACAAAAATAAAAAAATCGCCGTGGAAACCAAATTTATTACGGTCTTCAATTCGGTTTACCGAAAATAAAAAGGGGTTGGCGTAGACCAACCCCTTTTCGGGAAATATCGTATATCCGCTTATTCAGCGTGTAACCAAGCTTTCTTCGCCAATAGTTCGTCTTCTGATTCCACGACGTCCTCATCCTCCACACAACAGTCCACCGGACAAACGGCAGCACATTGCGGCTCGTCATGGAAACCGACACACTCCGTACATTTATCCGAAACAATATAATAGACCTCGTTGGAGATCGCATCCTGGGATTCGCTCGCATCAAGAGTAACGCCATCACCGAAATCAATAACACCTTCCAAGGCGGTACCATCTGAAAACTTCCAGCTTACACCTGCATCATAAATTGCATTGTTTGGGCATTCTGGTTCGCAAGCCCCACAATTTATACATTCATCAGTAATTTTAATTGCCATTTATGTCCTTACAATAAAATAATAAACTAATTTTGCACTCTCAAAGGTACTACTATTGCCATATTCTCCGAAAAAAAAGTATATAAATTTAGTAGTTAATTACTTTGAGATGGCAAATATACAGCAAAATAATAAGAGAATAATTCTAAATAGCAAGATTTTGATCCTACAACAGAGAATAGATGCCTTCGTTAAACTTGGGTCCTTCCTCGCTTCGGCCGAAGGAGCGGAATCCCCTATTTTACATGCCGTATCGACAAAGAACCCCTGGTATACTCGTGCAAATGTGCTGCAGCAATTCCAAGCGATTGCCGGCAACCTGACTGCTGCAAAATTGGAACAGTGGCTCGCAAATGCCCCCCAGCAGGATGTTCCGAAAACAGTAGGTCTTGTCCTGGCAGGAAACCTCCCATTGGTGGGCTTCCACGATATCATGACCGTGCTGCTCGCTGGATTTACCGCCATGATCAAAACCTCATCCGACGATGCCGGACTGACCAATTTTGTTCTCGATAAACTCCTAGAAATCGAACCCCAATTTAGGGAAAAGATAAAACTGGTGGAGCGCCTGGAAAATTTCGACCTGGTCATTGCGACGGGAAGCAACAATTCCGCCCGGTACTTCGAACATTACTTCGGCAAATACCCACACATTATCCGCAAGAACAGAAACTCCTTGGCGGTTCTTTCCGGTCAGGAAACGCCTGAACAATTGACAGCCCTGGGACACGATATCTTTGACTATTTCGGATTGGGCTGCCGCTCCGTATCCAAAATATTCCTACCGAAAGCATACTCCATTCCGCACCTATTCGATCAGTTGGAAAGTTTCCATCCCATCAAGGATCACTTCAAGTACAACAACAACTACGATTTCAATAAATCCATCTACCTGATCAATAAGAATGTGCATTTCGACAATGGCTTTTTGCTGTTGAAGGAGGATGATGCCCTGGCCTCTCCCCTTGCCGTGGTGCATTATGCCTATTACGAGAACATCCAGGACGTGAAGGAATACATCAATTCGCATAGCGAAGAAATCCAATGCGTAACTACGGAAATGGACCTGCAAGGAGTTGAATCTCCGGTATTCGCGTTGGGGAACAGCCAATGCCCGGCTTTGGACGACTATGCCGATAATGTGGATACCTTGGCTTTTCTAGTGGCGAACCAATAAATCGCATTTATTAACGTTATATCATTGGGATTTCGTAAAAAATTATAATTTTGTTTGACTATGTATGTTATTAAGGTGAAAGGTGTGGCGAAGATTCCAGATTATGTGCAATTGCGCGACGATGCATTCACACTTTTGGCTTATTTCCGCGTAGATAGACCAGACAAATCATTAGACAAGATTGGCTTAGGAGATAAAGCGGACTATATCATGGATATTGTCCGGGAACTTCCTTTTGGCCAGATAAAAAAAATTGAACTATAAAAGAACCATGAGAGAAACAAATACCGTTATCAAGCTGAAGAACGTAGAAATATACCAACAGAAGCACCTGGTGCTATCCAATGTCAATTTGGATATCGAGCAGGGCGAATTCTTATATTTAATCGGTCAATCAGGTTCTGGTAAGAGTAGTTTATTGAAAATCATCTATGGTGACCTGTACATTGCGAACGGCGAGGGCATGGTGGCAGGCTTTGACCTGAAGAAGCTCCACGAGAACGATGTTCCCTTCCTACGCCGTAAATTGGGCATTGTATTCCAGGACTTCCATTTATTGAACGACCGTACCGTAGAGAAGAACTTGGAGTTCGCGCTACGTGCGACGGGCTGGCGCGAGCGTGCGCAGATTGAGAACCGGATCGTTGATGTACTTGAAAAAGTAGGTCTTCGCTCCAAGTTGAAGAAAATGCCACACGAGCTATCGGGTGGTGAGCAACAGCGCGTGGTGATTGCCCGTGCCTTGCTGAACAATCCGGAGATCATCCTGGCGGATGAGCCGACAGGAAACCTGGATCCGGCAACCTCCGAGGAAATCGTCCTGTTGCTGCGCGATATCGCCGCTTCCGGAACGGCTGTACTCATGGCCACACATGATTACCAAATTATCAGAAACATGCCTGCACGTATCCTGAAGACTGCTGATGGAGGCCTGCATGACAATGTCAGCATCTAAAGGCTGACAATAAATTTACAATCCGACATATTTGCCAGTACGTCTTCGGAAATACTGACAGCATGTCGGATTTTTTGTGTTGGCAACAAAATTGTTGCTACGCATCTCATAAGTGTAATTAATACCTATCAGAGCGATGATGAACGAAAACGAGAATATGCAAGACCCGGAATTCAATTCGGATGAGCACGTAGAGAACACTTCTACCGAGACCCAAGATCTGACAAACCAACTGCAAGAAGCAAATGACAAATATGCACGTCTATTTGCGGAATTCGACAACTATAAGAAACGGACCTCCAGAGAGAAAGTAGAATTGCTACAATCGGCTGGCAAGGACGTGATCATCAAATTATTGCCTGTATTGGACGATTTTGATCGCGCCTTAGGGTTCATGAAAGATATCCCGAACGATGACCCGGTAAAACAGGGCGTTGATTTGGTGTACAATAAACTGCAAAAAACAATGGACCAACTTGGTGTTAAGGAAATCAATGTCATCGGTCAGCCTTTTGACCCTGAATTCCAGGAAGCCATTACCTCCATCCCTGCACCTTCGGACGATTTAAAGAATAAAGTAATCGATGTGATCGAAAAAGGTTATCTGATGAACGATAGCGTGATTCGATTTGCCAAAGTTGTTGTAGGCCAATAAGATTAATACCATGTCAAAAAGAGATTATTACGATGTCCTTGGCGTAAGCCGGACAGCTGAGGTGACAGAGATCAAGACTGCCTACCGAAAGCTAGCGATCAAGTATCACCCGGATAAAAACCCTGGTGATAAAGAAGCGGAGGACAAATTCAAGGAAGCTGCCGAAGCGTATGAGATTTTGAGCAATGCGGAGAAACGTCGTCGTTATGACCAATTCGGTCATTCGGGGAACTCTGCTTCGGGCTATGGCGGTGGCGGCATGAACATGGAGGATATCTTCAGTCAATTTGGGGATATCTTCGGTGGTGGCAACCCTTTTGAGAGCTTCTTCGGTGGCGGTGGCGGCGGCCAACGTGGCGGCCGTCGCGTGCAACGCGGAACCAACCTGCGCATCAAAGTAAAGCTTACGCTGGAAGAAATTGCCAAGGGTGTAGAGAAGAAAGTGAAAGTCAACAAAAAGGTGAAATGTAGCACCTGTGACGGTTCTGGCGCGAAAGACAAGAATTCCTACCACACCTGTAATACCTGTGGCGGTAGCGGAGCGGTCCGTCGTGTCACCAATACGATCCTTGGCCAGATGCAGACCACCAGCACCTGTCCGACCTGTAATGGTGAAGGAGTTGAGATCACCGCAAAATGTACTAGCTGTAAAGGCGAAGGTTTGGTGAATGGCGAAGAAACCATCTCCATCAATATCCCTGCAGGGGTAAGCGAAGGCATGCAGCTGTCCATGAGTGGCAAAGGGAATGCAGCGCCGCGCGGCGGAATCCCTGGAGACCTGATCATTCTGGTGGAAGAAGTGCCGCACGAAACATTGAAACGCGATGGCATCAATGTCATCTATGACCTGTACGTGAATTTTGCCGATGCAGCGCTGGGAACCAGCGTAGAAATACCGACCATCGATGGAAAGGCGAAGATCAAGATCGAACCTGGAACACAGGGTGGCAAGATCTTGCGCCTGAAAGGTAAAGGTGTGCCGGAGGTGAACTCCTACCACAAGGGTGACCAACTGGTTTACGTGAATGTATGGACGCCAAAAACGGTTTCAAAGGAGGAAAAGGAATTGTTGGAAAAACTGAAAGGTTCAGCAAACTTCAAACCTCAACCTGGAAAAAGCGAAAAATCATTCTTTGAGCGCATCAAGGAATACTTCGAATAATTTGTTTATTTAATGAATACTTACCTATTAGGTATGCAAAAACACCGGTATCTTTCGATTACCGGTGTTTTTTTATGTCCTTCTCCCCTAATTCAGGAGGATAATATCCAATTGTCGGGATACCTTTTCGAGATAAGTTCGATCACCACCGCCGAGTTCCAAAGTTAGGTACTCCCCTTTATACCCCGATGCCTGGATGGCTTTCATCACCACCGGCCAATTGACATCGCCCTGGCCCAATTCAACGGAAAATCCCTTACGCATGCCTTCCTCATTCATGATCTTGCGACTGAACTCCTTGACATGCAGCTTGAAAATCCGTTCACCGAGCACTTCCAGCCAATGTTCAGGCCAGCCATAGCGCAGCACATTCCCCAGGTCGAAATACCAGCCTACCATCGGATGGTCTATCGCATCCAGAAAAGCCAGCGCTTCCATCGGACTCAGGATAAAATTGTTCCATACATTTTCCAGCCCGATCCGCACCCCCGTTTTCTCGGCATAAGGAATGAGTTTCCGAACGCTCTCCAGGGCATTGGCAAATGCCGTTTTGTAACTGACCTGCTCACTTACGACACCAGGAACGACCAAAACCGTATCGGCCCCCATTTCCTTGCTCTCCTGTAGGGAACGACCAATGGACTCAACGATGAATTTGCGGTTTTCGGGATTGGGATCCGATAGTGGCTTGTTCCAATGGTCCTTGTTGACCGTGCTAGGTATGGCTACTCCCGTTTTGTCGCGCGCCGACAGGATCTCCTTCATCGGGACTTCCAGCGGGGTATTGAATTCAATGCCATCGAACCCCAGATCCTTGACCAATTTAAACTTATCCAAAACGGAGAGCTCTTCCTTGATCATGTAATAACTGATTCCTTTTTTATACGGGCTTGCTTGAATGGGTGATGTTAACCCCGCAAATGCATCCGCAGTGAGGGCCGTACCGGTCAAGAGTGCTAGTGATTTTAAAAATTCTTTTCGGTGCATAAATCGATTGGCAATAGGTTGATGTCTCTAAAATAGGAAATTAAAACCAATTGCTGTAAGCAAAAATTCCCGGAATACCACCGGTATGAATAAAGAGGATGGGCTCCCCTGCTGTAAACAACCCCTTTTTGATATCGCCCAGCATACCGGCAAAAGCCTTGCCCGTATAAACGGGATCCAAGAAAATACCTTCTGTTTGTGCCAATAATTTGATGGTTTCCAGTGTTTCTGGGGATGGAATACCGTATTGTTCGCCCACATAGGCATTGCTCACCTGTATGCTTCCCATATCTGTTTTGGAACCTGCGGCAAATTCCGCCAGAATCTGTTGATAGATGGTCTGTGTCTCCGTAAGCAACGGCTCCCGATCGATCTGTACGTTGTAAGTCTGGATGCGTACATCTGCTCGATCCTGCAGGTGATAGCCTGCAAGTAAACCGGCGTGGGTGCCGCCAGATCCTGTAGCCAAGGCAATCTTCGTGAAATCCAAATCCAAAAAGCGGCATTGCTCCACGATCTCATAGGCTGCACGTGCATAGCCAAAACCGCCGACCTTATTGGATCCACCTACCGGAATGAAATATACCCGGTCACCTGCTTCTTCATAATGTTTGATGAGGGAACTGATATATGCGGATGCCGTGCCGTCATTTGGAATTTCATAGATGCGTGCATCGACAATATTATCCAACACGATATTGCCGTTGAGTTGATAATCTTCCGTATCCTGAGGGACGGCATTCTTGAGTACCAAATCGACCGTGAACCCTGCCATGCGTGCAGCCACGGCTGTTAACCTAGCATGGTTGGACTGCCTTGCCCCTACGGTTATGATCCGGTTGGCGCCCTGTTTCTTGGCCTCCGCAAGCAGGTACTCCAATTTCCGCAGCTTATTTCCTCCTAGTCCCAAATCTGTCAGGTCATCGCGCTTCATATAAATGTCTGTTCCGATACGCTTACTCAGCTGCCGGAGATGTACCAAAGGACTGACCTGTTGCAGGAGCGATAAACGACCATAGCCGACCTGCTCCATATGGGAATCGAATGCAGAAATTGTTTTCATACGTAAAGTTAAAGAATACAATGCATTAATTAAAAACACAAATAATTGGTATTTTTATGATATTTTTGGTAATATTGCGGTAGTTCAAATAAATATTTAATAATAAATGTCCCTTAATTTTAAGAATTTCATCAAACTTGTAGACCAGCGGAATCCCAATGAACCTGAATTTCTACAAGCTGTCACCGAAGTGGTTGAGGATTTGATTCCCTATGTGATCGAGCATCGCAGTGATTTCATTGACCTGAAGATCTTGGAACGCATGGTGGAACCGGAACGTGTCGTTTCCTTCCGTGTAGCTTGGCTTGACGATAAGCACCAGATTCAGGTAAACCGTGGGTATCGGGTGCAGATGAATTCCGCGATCGGCCCGTATAAGGGCGGTCTTCGTTTTGCTCCGGATGTGAACCTGAGCATATTGAAATTTTTGGCATTTGAACAGGTCTTTAAGAACAGTCTGACGGGAATTCCGATCGGCGGCGGTAAGGGCGGTTCGGATTTTGACCCAAAAGGCAAATCCGATACGGAAATCATGCGCTTCTGCCAGAGCTTTATGACGGAGCTGCAGCGCCACATCGGTCCAGAAACGGATGTTCCTGCCGGTGATATCGGTGTTGGCACGCGTGAGATCGGTTACCTATTCGGACAGTACAAACGCTTGCAGAACAACTTTACAGGCGTCCTGACCGGCAAAGGCATCCAATGGGGCGGTTCCTATATCCGTCCGGAAGCTACGGGCTATGGCCTACTCTATTTTGTACAATGCATATTGGACTACAACAACGAATCTATCGAAGGCAAGACCGTCGCGATTTCCGGCGCGGGAAATGTGGCGTACTACGCAGCCGAAAAGGCAATCCAGCTGGGCGCCAAGGTCATTACGCTTTCCAATAGCCAGGGAACTATCTACGATAAGGATGGGTTCACTATCGAAAAGCTGATCTATCTAGGCACGCTGGGCCGAGATTTGGCCAAATACGCCAAAAAGTATCCGGCAACTGCCAGCTACCATGCGAAGGAAAATCCATGGCAATTTAAGTGCGATATAGCCCTGCCTTGTGCTACACAGAATGAAATCAATGAAGCTGACGCGAAGAAACTGGTGAAGAATGGCTGTACGATCGTGGCCGAAGGCGCTAATATGCCATCCACGGCGGAAGCCATCAAAGTTTACCACCAGGCAAAAATCCATTTTGGACCGGGCAAGGCCGCCAATGCAGGTGGTGTTGCGGTATCCGGATTGGAGATGTCCCAGAATGCGATCGGGCAGCAATGGTCTCCTGAAAAAGTAGACCATCGGTTGAAGTTGATCATGGAAAACATCCACAAGACCTGTGTTCGTTTCGGAAAAGAGCCCAATGGCTATGTCAATTATCTCAAAGGTGCCAACATAGGCGGCTTCATCAAAGTAGCCGAAGCCATGAAGGCGCAAGGTGTCGTGTAATTATATTGGTTATAATTTATATTTTTGGAGTTCCGGCCAGCATGGTCGGAACTTTTTTATGCCGCCAACATTTCAGTTTTGGTAGGCAGATCCTTGATCATAAAAATTTTTAATATGCGTGTATTAGCAGAGTTACCCCACCCAGATTGCAAGATTACCATCTTTGGTATGAATCAAAAATTTATCATCAAATTCGAACAGGGCACATTGGAACAATCCTATAAATTAGCCGAGGCCGATGTGGTCGGCGGTATCAATGGGGTATTCGAAATGCTCGATGAAGAATTCATTCAGCAGGTCGTTGGTCTTTTTGGCCAGATGAGAACCGCAATTATAGATACCTACAACAAATATCAATAAACAGTTGATTTAAATGTGATAAAACACTGAATATAATAGCATTAATAATTTAAAAAGCCTGAAACAAAATATTATTTTGTTTCAGGCTTTTATTTGGATTAAACCATCACTTTAATTAAAAGTTATACTTTATATATTTTTTATAATTAACTGATAAATATGCATATACACATTTGTTAAAAATATTATTTGGCTAGTAAATCCGCCAAATAATCCACGCCTACCGATGCTTTTTCGGAAATTTTTGTCACCACAGGTGGCACGCGATATTCATCGGCATTGGGGTCAATCAGGATCAGTCGGCAATCGGGTTTTGTCTCATAAATCAAGTTGGCCGCCGGATACACCTGCAGGGATGTCCCGATGGTCACGAAGACATCTGCTTCCTGCGCCAGTTTGTAGGCCGGCACCATATTGGGCACCGCCTCCCCGAACCACACCACATGCGGACGCAACTGTGACCCACGTTCGCATCGGTCACCTTTGCGAATTTCATCCCCCGCGATAGCATAGACCAGATTAGGATCCAACGAGGATTGCGACTTCCGTATTTCACCATGCAGGTGCAGCACCTTAGTGCTGCCGGCGCGCTCATGCAGGTCATCGATATTCTGCGTGATGATATGGACATCGTAGTCTTTTTCCAGTGCCGCCAATGCCAGATGGGCTTTGTTCGGTTGGGCGGCAATACAGTTCTTGCGCCGTAGGTTATAGAATTCCTGTACCAGGTCGGGGTCTCGCGCCCAAGCTTCGGGGGTCGCAACATCTTCCACACGATGGCCTTCCCAAAGTCCATCCGTCCCGCGGAAAGTCGGCAGACCGCTCTCCACGGAAATGCCAGCTCCCGTAAATATGACTATCTTCTTCATAAAATCTTGAATTAAAAAAAATCGGTTCCATAAGTTATGAAACCGATTTTAAAAATGTGTTGTGAAATTGTTATTTCACAAAATACCTATGTTCAACAACGGTAGCATCTGGTTGCTTACCTTCAACCGCCTCCTTGATCGGACACGAGCCAGTAACGCCTCTGAATACCAATGCACCACCGAGTGTCAATCCGGAAATAGCGGTCAACGGGCTGGAGAACAACTTACGTGCTCCCATACCGATAATAAAACCACCAGCTATAACCGATAGAATACGTTCCGATGTACCTAAGTTTCCATATTCGCAGGATTCATCCAACTTTGTTTTTACCTTATCAATTGCAAAATTTAATATACCGCTCATATTTGTCATTATTTAAACCTTATCCTATAAACGCTCGAAAAAGGAAAATGTTTCCGATTGGGAATAAAATTTGTTAGGGATGGGAATATTATAGTACATTCACGAATAGAAATTGGATTTATGCAAGTAAAGAAATATTCTGGAGAGCTGGTTCCGTTTGATGAAGCAGCCTTGAGACGTTCCCTGACCCGCTCTGGAGCGAGCGAACAGGAAGTGAACCTCGTTTATGAGAATATCAAAGGTTCCCTCTACGACGGCATCAGCACCAAGGAGCTGTACGAATTGGCCTTCACGTCGCTGCGCGGTAAAAAGGACTCGTATGCTGCCCGGTACAGCCTGAAGAAAGCACTGCGGGAACTGGGCCCCGAAGGATTCTATTTCGAAAAATGGATCGCACGCTTATTTCAGGAAGATGGCTTCCAAGCCGTTACCGGACAAACCGTACAGGGTCATGCCGTAAGCCATGAATTGGATGTGGTAGCACTGAAGGACGGAAAATTATTTGCCGTGGAATGTAAATTCCGGAACGATGCAGACGCGAAGGTCTCGGTGACCACGCCGATGTACTATAAATCGAGAAAAGAAGATATTCTCGGGATCAATTATACATTCTTCGGCCAGAACCTCCAATTCTCTGATGGTTGGTTGGTTACCAATGCCTATTTCACAACGGATTCGATTGCCTTTGCCAATCATTACAAGCTGAACATGCTTTCCTGGAATTACCCTGAGGGGAAATGCCTGAAGACCCGCGTGGATAACAACGGTGAATATCCGGTAACCTGCCTGACCAACCTGAGCAGTCAGGATAAGGCGATGTTGCTCAAGAACCAGATTATCCTGGTGAAAGACCTCCTTAAAAAACCGGAAGTCCTGAACACCATTCAGCTGCCTAAGGATAAACAGGAAGTTTTATTGAAAGAAGCAAAAGAATTAATAGACAGCCCATTATCACATGAGTAATAAATTTGTAAGAGAGGAGATTAAATTCTTCAAGGGCGCGCGGAGCCGGTGGAATGAACTGAAATATGCCCTCGGTGTGGTGTATCAATTTATGAAGGGATTCCGTACGCTCCATTTCGTTGGTCCATGTGTGACAGTCTTTGGGTCCGCCCGTTTTGACGAGAATCACACCTACTATAAACAGGCACGTGCCGTATCTGCCGAACTGGCGAAATTGAACTACACCATTATGACCGGTGGTGGTCCCGGCATTATGGAAGCTGCAAACCGCGGTGCAAAGGATGTAAATGGCAAGTCCGTGGGGTGCAACATTGTTCTGCCACATGAACAGCACCACAACCCTTACATGGATAAATTCGTGAACATCGACTATTTCTTTGTGCGAAAGGAGCTGTTGAGGAAATATTCATTTGCATTTGTGATTATGCCCGGTGGTTTTGGAACACTCGATGAATTTTTCGAAACCTTAACTTTAATTCAGACTAAGAAAATCACACAGTTTCCGATAGTTATCATGGGTTTAGAATACCATAGGAATATCTGGGAACACGTTCGCTTAATGATCGAAGAAAAGACCATCAGCCCGGAAGATCAGGACCTACTTCTGTTTACCGACGATCTCCAGGAAGCCGTGGACCATATCCGAAAGTATGCCGACGCCAACAAGGTTATCCATTTGAAAGAACAGAAACCCAATTGGATTCTGGGCGAGAAAAAAGCGATATAAAGGTTATTGCACCAATACCCAAAGCGCCCCGCTATTTCATCAGTAGCGGGGCGCTTTGTTTTATTTTTCGAACCGAACTTGGTTATGAAGGACAGTCCTATAGGTGCTGTGGTAAATAGACCGTGCCGAATTCCTGCAACTCCTTGATATTTGGGATCTCCTCAAATATGCCATATACAGCAGATCCGGAGCCGCTCATGGATGCGTATATAGCACCTGTTTCATAAAGTTTTTGTTTAAGTCGATTCAACTGCGGATATCTGTCAAAAAGCGACAGCTCAAAATCATTCACGATGCCATACTTCCATTCCTGGATGGGTAACTTAACGGCTTCGCGAAGGTCGATTGCAGCCGGCTTAGGCTCCACGCCTGCATAGGCATCTGCCGTCGAGATATGTACATCTGGCTTAACAACAATGATATGGTATGCCTCCAGATCCAAATCAATGGGCGACAATTCCGTACCGATCCCCTCCGCATACATAGGTTTGTTCGCGATGAAGAATGGACAGTCGGCACCCAATTGTCCCGCCAATTCCATCAGCCTATCCTGTCCCAAATTCAGGTTGAAGAAATCATCCAATAATAGCAAGGTCGCACTGGCATCGGAAGATCCGCCGCCAAGACCAGCCCCCATGGGGATATGCTTGAGCAAATGGATCTTCACGGGATCTACAGCATAGCTTCCAGCCAATAACCGAAAGGCCCTAAGGCATAGGTTGTTTTCATCGGCCGCTAAATCTGAATTCCAGATCTGCAATTCCAATGTATCCGCTGGAATAATTTCCACGACATCATAAATCTTTACAGGATAGAAAACGGTCTCCAGATCATGGTAACCATCTTTTCTTTTATTGGTAATTTGCAGACCAATGTTGATTTTAGCGTTTGCGAACTTAAGCATTATACAAATTAAATGATTTTCCAGCATGTGGCAATAAAAATTTGATTCTCCCACGAAGCTTTAAGTATATTTGACTCTTGAAATATGGTAAAATACGTGCGATTTCTTCTTTTGATCCTACTTTTTGTAACTGGACATACAATATTTGGCCAGAATATTCCGCGTGTTGGCTCTCCCTTTGTGCAACAGTACAGCAAGAGCGTGTACCAGGCGGGCAACCAGAATTGGGGATTGGCGGTTAGCCCTGAGGGCTTTATCTATGCCGCAAATACGGAAGGTCTGTTGGCCTTTGATGGACAGGAATGGAAACTCCACCCCATGAAAAACAGAGCTTCGCTCCGAAGTGTCAACATCGATGCATCGGGTCGCATATTTGTGGGCGGCGCTGGGGAATTTGGATACTGGACACGTTCAGCCTACGGCAAGATGGCCTACACGAGCCTAACGGGGCTTGTCCAAGATCAGCAGAGCCTACGGAATGAGGAAATCTGGCGCATCATCATCGATGGGCGCAAGATCTATTTCCACACCTTTTCAAAAAGCTACCTCTACGAAAACAACCAGATAACGCCCATTACCGCCGACGGAGAACCTTTTCTGTTCGGTTTTCAGGTAAATGATAAGCTTTATTTCGAACAGATTCCCTCCGGGTTGCACCAATATGCCAACGGCAAATTGGTCAAGGTAAAAGATGCCGATGTCCTGAAGGGCATGAATATCCTGACCATCCTGCCATTCATGGGCAATGATGTTTTGATCGGAACGGCCAACAACGGCATTTTCAGGATGAATGCGCAAGGTGATATTACGCCATGGCAAACGGAGGCTTCGGATTTCCTGAAAAAATACCAGATCAACAATGGCGTTAAGCTTTTCGGGAACCAATACGCCTTCGGAACGATCCAGAACGGGGTAATCATCCTCAATCAACAGGGTGAGATCGTCCAGCACATCAGCAAGAACAACGGATTGCAGAACAACACCGTGCTTAGTTTGGCGGTGGACAAGCAGTTCAACCTATGGGTAGGCTTGGACAACGGGATCGATCGGATCGATGTCAACAGTCCTTTATATTACTATGCCGATCTGACCGGGAATATCGGTACGGTCTATACCTCCATTATATTCGACAACAAAATCTACCTGGGTACCAACCAAGGGCTGTTCGTCAGTGATTGGCACGGCACGGACCAGTATAAGTCGCTCAATTTCCGGATTGTTCCAGGTTCACAGGGACAGGTTTGGAAATTGGAGAATATCAACGGCCAGTTGGTCTGTGGCCATAACAACGGTACATTCCTTGTTGAAAATGGCAACCTCAGGCAGATATCCACCGTGACGGGCGCTTGGCAATTCATGGCGATTGCGGACTCACCCTATTGGCTGCAGGCCAATTACACCGGCATTGGCCTCATGGATGCAAATAACCCCTTACGTTTTATCAAGCAGTTCAGCTACAACAAATCACCGGTCCGCCACATGATCCAACGGGGTGAAACGGAATTCTGGCTGAGCAACAACCAAACGGTTTATAGTTTCCGTCTGCG
This sequence comes from Sphingobacterium lactis, assembly GCF_011046555.1. NCBI lineage: Bacteria > Pseudomonadati > Bacteroidota > Sphingobacteriia > Sphingobacteriales > Sphingobacteriaceae > Sphingobacterium > Sphingobacterium lactis. Next base: position 2,742,120 of record NZ_CP049246.1, on the reverse strand, counting down.
GCCCGATCTGCAGGAAGCCGTTGAATTCCGCCCGGAAACCAAAGGATTGCCGCAGAACACCAAATTGAACGGCATCTACAACCTCGCCAATAACATTGTCTTCGCGAGCGATTCCGGATTCTATCTCTACGACAACATCCTACGTTCCTTTAAGCCCTATGAAGAACTCAACCAGCAATTGGGAAGCTTTGCCAATGCCAATAAGATTATCCCTATCCGCAACAATGCCTATTGGTTCATTCTGAATTCGCATATCGCCCGGGTGGAACTCAAGAATGAAGGCAAACTGAAGATCGACTCCAGCTCCTGGAATTCGCTGAAGGGCAAGATGATGAACGACTATGAACAGATCCTCAACGTCAATGATAACCTTTCCATCATTGGCCTCGACAATGGATTTGCGCTCTACTTTGACAAATATCCCTTGCAGCAACAGCTCCCCAAACCTATCATCACAAGCGTCTGGAACACAACGGGTGAGCCCTATCCTATTTATGATGAACTTCAGATAGACAACAAGCAGAACAACATCCGGATTGCCTTCGCCTCCCCTTGGTATTCTTCTGCTCCATTAAAGTACCAGTACTACCTGGAAGGCTATACGGAAAATTGGTCCAGTTGGGATGAGATCTCCTTTAAGGACTTTACCAACTTACCATTTGGGACTTACACGTTCCAGGTGCGGGCTATGGCCCCCAACGGCATGCAATCCGAGATATCCACCGTGACGTTTGAAATACATGCGCCTTGGTATTTCAGCTGGCCAGCCATCCTGATCTATATCCTGATATTGGCCGCCTTGGTCTATTTCCTCCGGAAATGGTACCAGCATCGACTTTTGCAGCACCAGCGACGCCTTAAGGAAAAATTATTGGCCGAGCAGGAAGAACGCATCGCGCGCGAAGCAGCAGCGAATGAAAAGAAACTGATATCCCTAAAGAATATCCAATTGGAGCAGGAACTGGAAAGCAAGAACAGGGAACTCGCGAATGCTGCGATGAACATTGTTTACAAGAACGAGATGCTGAACAACCTGCACCATGAGCTGACGAACCTGAACGACTCCAATGGGAACAAACTGAGCTCCGACCAATTGCGGAAAGTCAGCAAACTGATCGATGAAGCGCATAGCGACGATCGCGATTGGGACCTGTTCGAAAAGAGTTTCAATGAAGCCCATGAAAACTTCTTCAAGAAATTGAAAACCGGATACCCATCCCTCGTACCGAACGACTTGAAGTTGTGTGCTTACCTTCGTTTGAATATGTCTTCAAAGGAAATTGCCTCCCTCTTGAACATCAGCACCCGGGGCGTCGAGATCCGTCGGTATAGACTCCGTAAGAAATTGAACCTGCCTACCGAAAAGAACTTATCTGAATTTCTTCTTGAAGTCTAGAAATCAGAAAGGGAATAATTGCATTATTCCCTTCTTTCCCGTTCAAAATTAACATCAAATCAACATAGAATTTATGTTAATTTTATGCAACCTACTACTACAACACTACATCAACAGCAAGTTTTATACTATGTGTATAATTTACACTTAGTAAGATTTATTCATGAGATTGATGTAGTGATATATCACTATAAATCAATATTCTACCTAATTTATCAGAAAATAATGAGCAAGTACCCATATGGTGTAGTAGTAATGTATATATCCTAAATTTTCAAACCAAACTAATACATCACATCTTTGTTAAGTGAATAATCACTTTTATTTACCTATGTATTAACTAAACAATATTTACTCAATTAAAACCATTTGTTATATGAGGAATTTATTTACGCTGACCTTTGTTTTTCTGTGTAGCATTACGGTGTTATATGGGCAGAACAAAACTGTAACAGGTACAGTAAAGGACAGCCAATCGATGATTGGACTGCCGGGTGTTTCTGTATCCATTAGTGGCAGATCAGGAGGCACGCAAACAGATGAGGCAGGCCGTTTTAGCCTGGAGGCCGCTCCTAACGAATCCTTAGTATTCTCTTTTGTAGGTTATGTCAGTCAAACAATCGAGATTGGCGACAAGGCACAGATCAATGTATTTTTAGATGATGAGAACATGGCCCTTGAGGAAGTTGTCGTTGTCGGTTATGGTACGACCAGAAAGGTAGACCTGACAGGATCCATTGGAAGTGTGAAATCCGATGAGATCGTGAAGCAACCGGCAATGTCCGCGATGCAATCCATTCAGGGTAAAGTAGCTGGTATCAATATCACCGCTTCAGATGCTCCGGGGTCAACCCCACAAGTCGTTATCCGCGGTCTAGGTACAGCCCTGGGCGGTAGAGATCCACTTTATATCGTGGATGGCTTCCCTACGGACAACCTGAACAGCATCAACCCTTCTGATATCGAATCCATCGATGTCCTAAAGGATGCATCCTCCGCCTCTATCTACGGTATGCGTGCAGCAAACGGGGTTGTTATGGTAACAACCAAAAAAGGTAGAGCAGGAACTGTTCGTATAGGTTTTGAATCGTATGCCGGCATGAAAAACATGTTGAATAAGGTTAAGATGGCGAATGCGGCACAATATGTAACCTATTACAATGAAAATATCACAGGTGTTGGTCGCGGAACGAAATTACAGACGCAGCAACCTTACGATACCGATTGGTTCGATGAATTGTTGCAGACCGGAACGGTGTTCAATAACTCCGTGAATATCTCCGGCGGATCCGAAGTAATCGACTACTTCGTAAGTGCCACAAACTTCACCGAGAACGGTATCCTTGATGGTTCAAAATTTGTCCGCAATACCGTTCGCAACAACAATACATACAAGTTCTTCGACAATAAATTGAAATTTACGCAGAACTTAAACTTATCCTTCAACAGATCGACTCCAAAGCCTTTCAGTTCATTCAATGATGCCTACCGCCAGACACCTTTGGCACCGGTTATGTTTGATAATGGCCGCTATGGAACGTCCATCTACAATTCTACAACTGGGGTTGCAGGTTACCAGACCAATCCGGGCGAAAACACAGGTAACTTAAACTCCATCGGAAACCCAGTATATGCCGTGTTGCGCAATAATGAATTGAACAGCCCAACCCGTATTCAAGGTGGTATTGAAGGTGAATACCAAATTTTAGACTTCTTAAAGATCAACTCCCGTATCGGTGGAACGAAAGTCTTCAGAAATGCACGTACTTTCACGGATATCAGAGCGAATTGGTTGAATGGCAGTCCGCTGCGTACAGATGCTGATTTTGATAAATTGAAAGGTGAAAATGTGGTTGACTACGCAGACAACAGCCTTTCCTACAGAAAAACAGAAGATTTCAGATGGCAATGGGAAACTTTCCTGACGTTTGAGAAAAACTTCAGTGGCCATAACCTGAACGTTGTAGCTGGTTTTTCAAGAGACAAATCATCCATTGGAAACTTTATCTCTGGAACGGGGTATGATGTTCCCGAACAGGAACAATATTGGAACATCAATATGGCTTCGGTTGAATACGATAAAGTGTTGAACCAAACGTACACCACACCGATTGCCTTGGCATCCTATTTTGGCCGTGTGCAGTACAACTACCAAAGCAAATATTATTTGACGGCTACAGTTCGTCATGATGGTTCTTCGGTATTCAGAAATACAGGTGATTACTTTGACACCTTCCCTGCCGTAGGTTTGGGATGGACCATCACCAACGAAGATTTCATGAAAGACAATACCGTGGTGAATTACTTAAAACTTCGTGCAAACTGGGGTATCCTTGGTAATGCAAACATTCCAGTGAATGTTGGCCAAGTACTCAGCAGTGAAGGAAGTAGCAATACCAACTATGTATTCGGTCCTGGCCAGACGATGATATTCGGTACGGCATTCGGTAGCCCAGCTTTACCATTGAAATGGGAAAAAACATACGAATCCGGAGTAGGACTAGACTTCGAATTTATGGATCGTAAGCTTTCTGGTTCCATTGACTACTACAACAAGTTGAACAACAACATGATCATGAACGTGATCCCGATCTTGAACTCCCCATTCTCCACGAACTTCTATGACCATGGTGGTAAGGTGAGAAACCAAGGTTTGGAATTTGCATTGAACTGGAAGAACAATGTTTCTGAAGACTTCTTCTATTCCATCGGTGTGAACTATGCGTACAACCACAACGAGCTGATCGAAGTTAAACCGACTTACGACGGTATGACCGGTGGTAGTTTATCGAATGGTCAGATCACCAAGCAGATCAAAGTGGGCAACCCGATCTATGCATGGTGGATGTGGGAAACAGATGGTGTTTGGCAAAATACAGACGAGATCAATGCGGGCGCGAAATACGGCTCTCCTCGCCCTGGACACCTGAAATATAAAGATCAGAACAATGACGGTGTCATTGACAACCGCGATAAAGTATTCTTGGGCTCGTATATGCCTTCTTCAACCTACGGTTTCAACATCGGCATCAACTATAAGGCGTTCGATTTCTCCATGGCTGGCTACGGTGTTGCCGGAAACAAGATCTACAATGCGCTGAAAGGCACACGTATCAATGGTGGTGAGAACATTACCGAAGATACATTCAACAACCGTTGGTCAGGTCCAGGCACGAACAATGTTGATCCGGGAGCAGACCGCGATGCCTATGCATCCAGCTATTACCTGGAATCTGGCAATTATTTCCGTATCAACAACATGACCTTGGGGTATACGTTCAAGAAATTATACAATTCAACGTCAAACCTTAGACTTTACGTGACGGCACAGAATCCATTTATGTTCACGAAATATTCAGGATTCTCTCCTGAGATTGCCAGCGATGGTAATCCACAGTTGACGCCGGGTATTGAGTTATCCGCTTACCCGACAACGAGAAACTTCTTGTTCGGTCTTAACGTTCAGTTTTAATCAATTAACGTACATCAATCATGAAATTAAGAACTTTAAATATATCCCTTTTAGCAGCTGCCGGTCTCTTGATGAGCAGCTGTGCTAAAGATTTCTTGGATGTTCCCTCGCAGGAAGCTGTGGAAGCTGGAGACAGCGAGGAAACGTATTCTCCAGAAACCTTTGTCAACGGCGTCTACGGTATGTTCACCGATTGGAACTATGCTTTCGCATTTTTAGGTGTTACGGAGATTATTTCCGACAATGCCGACAAAGGGTCTTCCCCTACTGATAACGGTGGCGATAAGGACATCCTCGATGCATTGACCTACACCACAACGGCAAGCTCCTTTGCTTCCATGTGGGAACATTGGTACAAATCAATCGGCCGTGCTACGGAAACCATCAAGTTCACGGAATCCTATGAAATGTCGGATGCCGCATTGAAGAACAGGTACATTGCTGAAGCGCGCTTCCTGCGTGCCCTGAATTACTTTTATTTGGTGCGTGGCTGGGGTGAAATTCCTATTCAGGAGCAAGACCTGATCCGTCGTGCCCCTGTTGCTGAAGTGTATGACTATATCGAAGCAGACCTAAAATTTGCGATCGATAACCTGCCTACCAAGAAGAACTACCCAGCTAAGGATTTGGGTCGTGCAACGAAAGGTGCCGCTCAGGCCCTATTGGCCAAGGTGCATTTGTACCAAGGGGAATGGCAAGCTGCTTTTGACCTGTCCAATGCGGTAATCAATTCAGGCGATTACAGCTTGGAGCCTGATTACAACACCATCTGGCGATTGGCTGGAGAAAACGGTCCGGAATCGATCTTTGAATTCCAGGCACGTGGTGAGTCTATAGCCCATGGTATCCAACAATATTCGGAAACACAAGGACCACGTGGTGGTACCGCCGGAATCGGTTGGGGTTTCAATACGCCATCCCAAAACCTTTTGGATGCCTTTAATGCAGAAAAAGATGCCATCCGTCGGGATGCGACCATTATTTTCCGTGGTGAAACCATGTACGACGGACGTGCGATCGGTAACACCGAAAATGAAATGTACAATGAAAAAGCCTACTCGTCCGCAAATGGCGGTGCTGGTGATGGCGATAAAAACCTTCGGTACCTTCGTTTAGGTGAAGTATACCTGATCAAGGCGGAAGCGGCCAATGAGTTGGGCAATTCCAGCGAGGCTTTGGCAGCGCTTAACATCGTGCGCTCTCGGGTTAAATTGCCAAATTCGACGGCATCTGGCCAAGCAGCTATCCGTACCGCGGTATGGAAGGAACGCCGCCTGGAGCTGGCTTTCGAACACGACAGATGGTTCGACCTCATCCGTACTAAACAAGCTGAAGCAGCCATGAAAGCGAATGGTAAAACATTCCAAACAAGGAATCTACTGTTCCCTATTCCTGACAATCAGCTGATCCAAACTCCGGATATGACCCAAAATACGGGTTGGTAATATCATACAGTTAGCGGGAGGGCAAGGAAAGCCCTCCCATATTTACAAGAATCACTTTTCCAACCAGCAATTCCAAATTGCTAGCTACTATACACTTATATGAAGATACGGACACTAACTATTGCCTTAATGATAAGCTTCGGGGGATTTACGGCTTGTCAGACGACCCTACAACAAGAACAAACAGATACAGGGACCGAAAAACCCGATACTACAGCGCTATCGGATGATTCGCTCATGAACAAGATCCAGCAGCAGACTTTCCAATATTTCTGGGAAGGTGCCGAGCCGACTTCGGGACTCGCCCGCGAGCGAATCCATATCGATGGCGAATATCCGCAGAATGACCAACAGGTTATTACCACCGGTGGTAGCGGTTTCGGAATCATGGGCATGGTAGTCGGTATGGAACGTGGCTTTATCACCAAGACGGAAGGTGAAACCCGACTGAATAAGATCATGGATTACCTGGCCAAAATCCCTCGGTTTAAGGGAGCTTGGTCCCATTGGTACCATGGTGACACGGGCAAGGTTAAAGCCTTCTCGGATAAGGATAATGGTGGTGACCTCGTAGAAACGGCTTTCCTCACGCAATCACTGATCGTGGTACGCGAATATTTCAAGAACGGAACGGATGCGCAGCAAGCCATTGCCAAAAAGGCGGATGCCTTGTGGCGTGAAATCGATTGGAACCATTACACCAATAGCAAGAATGTCTTGCTTTGGCACTGGAGCCCCAATCATGACTTCGGCATGAACCACCCTATCCAAGGCTATGACGAATGTCTGATCACCTATGTCCTTGCAGCATCGTCTCCTACACACCCTATCGACACCGCAGTATACCAAGAAGGATGGGCACGGAACGGAAAGATCAAATCCGACCTGACCAAATTTGATATCCCTATCGGCATCAAGCACAATGCACAGGAAGGACAGGTAGGTCCTTTGTTCTGGGCACACTATTCATTTATGGGTCTTGACCCTATGGGCTTGAAGGATCAATATGTGAACTATGAAGATGTGGTCCGCAACCACGCCAAGATCAATATCGCCTATGCGGAGGCCAACCCGAAACAATTCAAAGGGTACGGCGCAGACAAAGGTTGGGGATGGACAGCTTCCTATTCCATCACGGGATACGATGCCCATCACCCTGATAATGACAAATCGGTCATCAGCCCGACTGCGGCATTATCCTCTACCCCATATACACCGAAGGAAAGTTTAGCCTTTGGCAGGTATCTGTTCAATAATCTGGAAGATAAGGTTTGGGGTAAATACGGTTTTTACGATGCCTATAGCGAAACGGAAAATTGGTATCCACAACGCTATCTGGCGATCGATCAGGGCCCGATTGTGGTAATGATCGAAAATTACAGAACCGGGTTGGTATGGAATCTTTTCATGCAGGCCCCAGAAATACAGGCAGGATTGAAAAAATTAGGATTTCAGAGTCCTAAACTGAAATAAATTGGTGGTTAGTTTGTAATCAGCCCTTCGGGGCTGTTTACTTTTTTGAACGAACCTATTAGCAAGCCAACGCATACAACAAAATAACGCATACAGTCCATGAATTTAATAAAAGGTATACTCTGCTGCGGCTTGGTCCTATCCAGCCAATTGATCTTTGGGCAGCAGGATCCTAAAATGGATAGGTTCATCGATGACCTTATGGGAAAGATGACCATTGAAGAGAAGATCGGGCAGTTGAACCTGGTTACGGCTGGAGAAGCCACGACAGGATCTGTGGTGTCTACGGACGTGGAAGGAAAGATCAAAGCCGGCAATATCGGTGGTATCTTCAGCATGACCACGCCCGCACGCATCCGGAAGGCACAGGAATTGGCGGTCAACCAATCGCGCCTCAAGATTCCCATTATCTTCGGCATGGATGTGATCCATGGCTATAAAACCATATTCCCCATCCCGTTGGGCCTAGCGGCCACATGGGATATGGACCTGATCCAGAAAACAGCCCGCGTTGCGGCCATTGAGGCCTCCGCCGACGGACTGAACTGGACCTTCTCCCCGATGGTCGATATCTCTAGGGATGCCCGCTGGGGAAGGATCTCCGAAGGCAGCGGTGAAGATACTTATCTGAGCGCCCGCATTGCCCGGGAAATGGTGGTCGGCTACCAAGGCGACGACCTGAAGAAATACAATACGCTTATGGCCTGTGTGAAGCATTTCGCCCTATATGGTGCTGCAGAAGCCGGCCGTGATTACCACACCACGGACATGAGCTTGCACCGCATGTACAATGAATATTTGCCACCCTATAAGGCGGCTATCGATGCCGGAGCACAATCCATCATGACTTCATTCAACGACATCAATGGGGTTCCCGCCAGTGCGAACTCCTGGTTGCTGACTGATCTGTTGCGTACCGATTGGAAATTCAATGGCTTGGTCGTGACGGATTATACCGCAGTGAATGAACTGATTGACCACGGCTTGGGCGACTTGCAGCAGGTATCTGCCCTTTCCCTTAAAGCTGGTGTCGATATGGATATGGTTGGTGAAGGATTCCTGACCACCCTGAAGAAATCTCTTGACGAAGGAAAAGTGAGCGCAGCAGCGATTGATCGTGCGTGCCGCTATGTACTGGAAGCGAAATATAAACTGGGCTTATTCGAAGATCCATTCCGGTACTGCAATGAGGACCGTGCGAAAAAGGAAATCGGTAAATCTGAACACTTGCAATTGGCTCGGGAAGCAGCAACGAAATCCTTCGTGCTCCTGAAGAATGCCAACCAAACCTTGCCGCTTAAAAAATCAGGTACGGTGGCCGTCATCGGTCCATTGGCCAACACCGGCGCCAACATGCCTGGAACCTGGAGCGTAAGTGCCGACTTAGCCAAGACGGCATCCTTGGTCGATGGCATGCGTGCGGCATTGGGCAATCAGGTACAGATCGTGACCCACTTGGGTGCAAACCTGACGGATGATGCTGCCCTACAGGAACGTTCCACCATGTTTGGAAGAACCATTCCACGGGATGACCGCCCAGCGGAAACCATCATCGCAGAAGCGGTAGCAACGGCAAACAAGGCAGATGTTATAGTTGCTGCCCTTGGGGAAAGCTCCGAAATGAGTGGCGAAAGCTCCAGTCGTACGGACCTGAATATCCCAGCTAGCCAGCGCCGTCTATTGGAAGCTTTGCTGAAGACCGGCAAACCAGTAGTGCTGGTCCTATTTGCCGGAAGACCGCTGACGCTAACCTGGGAAAATGAGCATGTACCGGCCATCCTCAATGTATGGTTCGGAGGTACAGAAACAGGAAAAGCAGTTGCTGATGTTCTATTTGGTGATGTGAATCCATCCGGAAAGCTTCCAGCAACTTTCCCGCAGCATGTCGGTCAATTGCCGATGTACTACAGCCAAAAGAATACCGGAAGGCCATTGGCCGAAGGTGCGTGGTTCCAGAAATTCCGTTCCAATTACCTGGATGTGAGCAATGCCCCACTCTACCCTTTCGGTTACGGATTGAGCTACACCACTTTTGACTATAGCCCGATTACCCTCGATAAGCAAAAGATCACTGCATCTGACAAGTTGCAAGTTTCAGTACAACTTAAAAATGCCGGAAACTACGACGGTGCTGAAGTCGTTCAGCTCTATATCCGCGATATGGTCGGCTCTCAGACCCGTCCGATCAAGGAACTGAAGAACTTCCAGAAAGTATTCTTGAAAAAAGGTGAAACGAAGACCTTAACATTCGAGGTGAGCAATGAAGACCTGAAATTCTATAACCAAAAACTGGAGCATATTTCCGAACCGGGGATGTTCAAGGTTTTTGTCGGTGGAAATTCACGCGATCTGAAAGAAGCTGACTTTGAATTGGTCAACTAAGAACTTGCATAATAAATAAACCCTACGATTACCTATTGAAAACAAGGGGAAGGCGTCTAAATTTTAGACGCCTTTATTTTTTGGAAGTAATTTCTTCCTTATTATTTCTTGTTATTTTAATTCTGAGAAGTAAGCGACTTCGACGAAGCGCTCAAATTCACTGGCATTTTCTTCGCTTAGTTGGAATTCTTTTACCACCCCTGCAATCTTGATTTCCTCATTCGGCAAATGTCCAGCTTCCTTATCATGGGCCACTAAGATCTTGGTGCCCGCTGCGTCATACATTTCATATACGCTATACTTTTCCGTAATGGGAATCAGGGTGAAGGCATCGATAATGGCGATCTGCATAAATCCGGTGATATAGCCTTCCGATTGCAGGTGCTTTGGTGTACCGTGTAAAATGATACTTGCTCCCGATTTAAAGCCTTCCAGTCCTTCGAACACCTCAATGGATTCCGCTTTATATTTATTGTAATTCTCGAGCAATTTATCATCAAAACGGGCTTGAACTTCCTGTACTTCCCTTTCGTTCAGGTTGCTCAATGCCAACTGCAGGTATAGGATTCCCTTTTGCTTTTCGAGTCCGGCACCTGCAATCTTGGAAACTTCCGATTGCGAAATACTGTCGTCATCAGCTTTTGTGAAGATATGATAAAATTCGCCACCGTTGTCCAAGATATCGATGGCTTGACTTGCCGAGTTAAATGGTGTTATTTGTTCCATAGTATTTTTGTTGTCCTATAAAATTAACAAATAACAATCCAAAAGTTTTGGTATCGGGAAAGAATTAGATGGGTTTCGCCCAGTTTTCCTCAAAATACTTGATGTAGGCCATAAACATAGAGTCCGGATCTGCATTGGCTTCAACTAGTTTTTTCCATTCATCGAACTTTACCCGATCCTTGGTATTGAAATAACTTTGCGCCATGTTGATGGCCATCTCTGCGCGTTGGTCACGTTCGGTGGAGAGTTCAAAACCTTTGCGGTAGGCTTTCTCCGCTTCAGGCAGATTATTGAGGTGCTTTAGGGAGAAACCCAACTCACGGTAATACCAAAAGTTGCTCGGGTCATTTTCAATGGCTCGGTTAAGGACGATGACCGCTTTATAAAAGCTCTGTGTCGCATTATAGGCATAAGCCAATTCAAATTCCAATCCAGGATAATGCGGGTTTTCCTCATAGGCTTTCTGTAAAATCGGAAGTGCGTGGTGCGATGCTCCTGCCGCATTGTATGCGGATCCAATACCAACACGGGCCTCGATAAAATCCTGATTGACCTTATACGTAGCCAACCATTCCGGTTCAGCCGGCAATCCCAGTGATTTAACCTGCTCGGGCGTTAACACCAATACATCAAACGTATTGCGGTCCAACCGCACCTTGATGTTGCTGTCGTTCACCAAACGCGGTAATTTGCTGACCTTGGAACCCTGCATCTGTAAGGCCGATTCATAATTGTAGGTGAAGCCCGCTTGCGGATCGATATAGATGAAACCTAAAGAATACGACTGCTCCCCTTCCTTTTTATCGAATACCACCCATTTATCCACGGCATCATAGAACTTGGTGTTGAACCGGGTGTCCTGCTTTTGTGCAAATGTAAACTCACAGCAGAGGATAAAAATGGGTAAAAGGTATTTCATGATAAAAGAAAGCTATACGATCTTCCAAATTTAAAAAATATAAATCCATTGCCCTAGCTTTTCACTTTTCTTAACAGCCATAAAAAATGCCCTCGATATGGGATCGAAGGCATAGCACTTTTAAGGGTATTTATGAAGTTTTTAATTATCCCTATACGGCAAGTAGAATTCTCCGTCCGTAATTGTGATCGTCTTTCCTGATTCGTCGTTCAATGTGAACACGCCCTTGAACGTTCCGCGGATGGATTTATCACGCTGCAAATCGGTGATCACCATGGTCAGGTTTTCAGTTTCGTTCGCACCGTAACGCGTATAGCCATCCAACATGTAATAGGATTTCAAGCTGTAGGAGTTTGCATCGTCGCGATCGATACCACCACCACCGTTATAAGTGTAAGTACCGTTTTTAATGTCGCCACCGATATTCCATATTTCGATCACAAATCCTGGTGACATCTCACCCGGTTTCACATCCTTGAAATAGATCTCATCGGCACCCAATACGATATGTTCCAAGCGGCCATCATTGCCCCCGCCCTGGAAACTCGGCTGTTGTTTGAACTCCTTAAGCTCACCGTTGAACTTCGCTTTCATGAAATAATTGCCGCTATCCGACGGCCCACCCTCATCCTTGCTGCACGACGATAACACCATTGTAAAGCCAAGGACTAGGCATAGCGTAAATAATAGCTGTGTGATTTTTTGTTTTTGCATAATCTTTCGTTTGAAACAAAACTAGGGATTAAGGAGAGGCAAAACAGTACACGTTTTCAGGTAAAATAAAGTACCAGAATTGGGAAAAAGTAGCGGAATAAGGCGGTTTTTGAAGGAGCTGATTGTAGTCTGAAAATAATTAAGCTCATTTTCAGGGGTATATCAAATAAGTTTTGGAGAGCGTACAAAAATTTCTACTTTTGTCGCGGAGAGTTGGCAGAGTGGTCGAATGCGGCGGTCTTGAAAACCGTTAACTGTCACAGGTTCGGGGGTTCGAATCCCTCACTCTCCGCCAAATAAATCAAAGCCCGACTAAAGTCGGGTTTTGTTGTTTCTGAAGGATTTGCCAAACGTGTTTGAGCAAATCCTTCATAAACAACAAAACCGAGAGCGAAGCGATCGGCTTTGTTTCAATTGAAGCCACCCCCACTAAAGGGATGGTTCAAGCCCTGTGCGTGGGCCTCGAGCAACTGAACCAATCCCTTTGAAATCTAAATCCTAGACCACAGTATCAGCCTTATTAATCATTCCAATAAAAAAGTAACCAGCTTTGATTTAATTGAAGTCTCCCCTCAAAGCGAATCAAAACTGTTGAAAGTCAAGGGTAATACCGATGATGCCAATTCAATCAACAGCTTTTCATATGGTTATAAAATAATAATTGATTAGCTTCAAAAACTGTCGGTATTTTTGAATGCAAACCTTTCTACCATTTTGCTGAAATTGTTGGTATATTGGTACCTATAAGGATAATTTTTGCAACCATAAATTTGAACTATGAAAGAAAATGAAAAACAAAACGAGCGCATTGCGAAAATGATTTTTGCATCGGTTTATCCGCATTATGTAGCTAAAGTGGAGAGCAAAGGTAGAACGGTGGCAGAGCTGCATCAAGTAATAGAATGGCTCACCGGTTTTGATGAAAAAAAATTGCAGGAACTTATTGATGAAAAAGTGACATTTGAAACCTTTTTTGACAGAGCACAACTGCATCCTAATGCTGGACTGATAAAAGGGACAATTTGCGGTTATAAGATTGAAGAAATCGAAAACCCACTTACCAAAAAAGCAAGATACCTGGACAAGGTGATTGATGAACTTGCAAAAGGGAAAAAAATCGAAAAGATTTTAAGGTAGATAGCGCTATTGCTTTTAAAAAAGTAAAATACAATAAATAAACAATTATGAAATTAGGGGCATTTTCAATAAGTCTTGCTGTTAAAGACATTCATCAATCAAAAGAATTCTATGAGAAATTAGGATTTACATACAAAGGTGGAAACATCGATCAAAATTGGATAGTATTAAAAAACGAAAATGCCGTAATTGGTCTTTTTCAGGGAATGTTTGAAGGAAACATTATCACTTTTAATCCAGGCTGGGATGGAAATGCCCAAAACCTGGAGGAATTCGATGATGTACGCAACATCCAAAGTCATCTCAAAAGTCTAGGTATTAACCTCACAAGAGAAGCCAATGAAACAACTTCGGGTCCTGAATATATTACCCTTACAGACCCGGATGGCAATAATATTTTGATTGACCAACATCGTTAATATTGATTGAGAAACGAGTAGGAAAATTCTATTTACCCTTCAAATAAAATTGAAGGGTTTTGTTTTTTATGGTGTGCGTGGATTGGAATGCTAAAGACGGGATCTCCAGCAATTTTAAAACTGTTTGCATGCCGTGAATCTTTAATATGTTTTAAACCTACACAAGGATCGCCGAGTTATTACCTTCGATTGTTTGCTTTATAAGCTTGATTTGAGGTCAGGTTTTAAAAAAATAAGAATAAATATCCATTTATCGACCATATTCAAATAAACCAACCAATCCTTTAAAAATCTCTCACAAATACCACTCTTCACTCCCTCTTCTGCTGAATCCTTATAATTCCCTGCAAATATGAAATATTTAAACAGATACTTTTGTTATCAGTTTAAAATCATTCTAAATAATTTAATCACATCATTATCCCTTAACCATGGAAATCAAAAAAGTGAACATTCAACAGAAATTAGACACGATTCAAGAATTTTGGTCCTTACGTGAAGTTGCTCAGATCAACAATCATGTTGTGGAAATCGCAAAGCTTAAAGGAGAGTATGAAATGCATGCGCATGATACTGGCGAGAAGATTTTCTATATCCTTTCAGGCGAACTCCAAATTCAATTCGACGAGGAAACCAGCGTCACTGTAGGTCAGGGGGAAATTGTCGTGATTCCTAATAACACTGTCCATAAGCCGATTGCTAAAGAGGAAACCCATATCTTACTGTTTGAGCCCAAATACAAATAAGCTCCCATTATCAAATTCTTTTACACGATAACCATATAAGTTTCTAGCGTGCATATGGTATTTACATGTATTAAAAAACAGCAAATAAGTTCTCAACTCCTACATTATTGGCTTCCCATCCTTGGTGTACTTTTAGTGAGCCTATCTTCCATTACCATTGGTGTGGAGGATTTTAAATTTTCCAGTATGCTGAACCATTCACCTAAGGAATTGGAAACCTTGTTGGTGAGTAGAGTTCCGCGGACAATAACCTTATTGCTTACTGGGGCGGGATTATCCATCTGTGGAGTAATTATTCAACAGATAACACAGAATAAATTCATCTCTCCTACGACCGCGGGGACTCTGGATGCTGCGAAATTGGGGATCCTATTCGCTTTGATCGTATTTCCTCAGCATTCATTTCTGGCGAAACTTTGTTTAGCCACGTTATGCTGCTTAGGATTAACCTGTCTATTTACCTTCTCCATTGCAAAAATTACGAAACACAGCACAGTAATTATTCCAGTCTTAGGAGTAATGTATGGATATGTCCTGAATGGAATAGCAAACGTAATTGGATTTCAATTCAATATCATCCAGAATATGGAGAGTTGGATGGTAGGAAACTTTGCCAAGAGTATTAAAGGACAATATGAAACGATCTACCTGATGGTACCCCTATTATTTCTATGTTACCGTTTTGCCCAGAAATTTACCATTGCCGGTCTTGGAAAAGATTTTACCAGTAATTTAGGATTGAATTTTACAAGCATAGTAACACTTGGCCTGCTACTTACATCAATTATGGTCAGTTGTACGATCTTAACGGTAGGCTCACTCCCATTCTTGGATCTGATTATTCCAAATTTAGTATCGGTTTTCTATGGCGACAACATCCATCGAAACCTTCCTTATATTGCTTGTTACGGCAGTATTGCTCTTGTCTTATGTGATATTATTGGGCGGACAATCATATTTCCGTATGAAATTCCCAGCAGCATGATCGTCGGTTCCCTTGGGGCATTAGCATTTTTAGTTCTGTTAACCCTAAAAAATCGATGAGAATCAAAAAGGCCATTTTATTTGCCCTAGTTACGATTTGCCTGCTTTTATTTATGTTTTATCATTTGGATATACAAAATCGTTTTATTGTTTCAGGTCGAATTGAGCGGTTGTTAGCGATTGTGCTAGTCAGTGTTACTGTGGGATATTCTACCATTGTATTTCAAACGCTATCTTCCAACAAGATATTAACGCCGTCATTGATGGGCTATGAACATCTGTATATTCTAGTCCAGGTCTTGGCGATATTGTTCTTGGGATCGAATAGTTTATTTTTTCAATCGAAGACGATAGGTTTTATTATATCCTGCCTAATCTTGCTTATCTATTCAATGGCCTTATATGGGTTTATTTTTCGAAAGCATCGAAAAAATATATATTATATTTTGCTCATAGGCCTAATCCTCGGTATATTTTTTAGCACGACCACGCAGTTTCTTCAGAATATTATTGACCCGAATTCCTTTGGTTATGTACAGTCTGCCATGTTCGCTACATTAAGCAAAACCAGTTTGAGCAACTTGGTCATTTCGATGCTGGTTACCTGTACTACCATTGTTTATCTGTTAAGGGATCTAAAGTATTTAAACGTACTTGTTTTAGGTAGGGAAAATGCATTTGGACTAGGTGTAGATTATGATTCGATTGCTCGCAGGCAATTGTTGGGTATATCGATACTGGTTTCTGTCTCTTCGGCTTTGGTGGGACCAATTACTTTTGTAGGAATCTTTGTTGCTGGCATGACCTACCGTTTAACAAATGTTGAAAACCATAGTTATAATATACCTTTCGCCATTGGAATTGCACTCATTTTACTTTGCTGTGCCCAATTCCTAATTGAACATCTTTTGAATTATAAATATAGCATGGCGATTATCGTGAATCTAATTGGAGCACTGTATTTTATTATGCTTATTCTGAAATTAACCCGAAAATAACATGATCAAAATTTCTGGCGTACGTAAAAGCTACGGCAAAAAAATAACATTAGAAAATATAAATCTCATGCTACCTAAAGGGAAGGTCATTGCATTAATTGGCCCAAATGGTGCTGGGAAATCAACCCTGCTATCTTTGATCGCTCGCCTTGAAAAGCCAGATTACGGAACAATTCATTTGGAAGGCCAAAACACAGCAAGCATTCCCTTACGGACCTTTTCAAAGAAATTATCGTTTCTGAAGCAACAAAACGTGTACGACCTCAAGTTGAGGGTTTCGGAGTTGATTGCATTTGGGCGATTTCCACACTCCGAAGGGAAAATTACGCAATTGGATCGCGATAAAATTGAAGAGGTAATTTCTCTATTTGATCTGAGCGATATCCGCAATTCGTTTATCGATCAAATTTCCGGTGGACAACGGCAAAGGGTATTTCTAGCTATGATCATTGCTCAAGATACCGATTACATCCTACTGGATGAACCGTTGAACAACCTGGACATGAAACACAGCCGCGCAATCATGGCCTTGCTATCACAATTAGCCCATGAATTCCATAAGACAATTATTACTGTCGTACATGACATCAATTTTGCAGCTAATTTTTCAGATTACTGCATTGCGATGAAAAATGGAGAGATTCATTATTTTGATGAGACTCGATTATTAATTAGGAAAGAAGTACTTGAAGCACTTTTTGATATGGAGTTTGAAGTAATAAGCAATGCTTCAACCCTTTTATGTAACTATTTCTACAAGACAACACCTTTAAAAATTATATCATGATTAATAAATCAATACTCTTAGGCCTAATTGTCTCGGCAAGTTGGGCAGCAACTTCCTGTAACCAAACTCCAAAGGAAACAGCAAACAGTGAAACTATTACATTACACACGTCCAAGGGTTCAGTAGATGCCCCCAAAAACCCGAAAAATGTTGTTGTTTTTGATATGGGCACCCTAGAAACATTCCAGGACCTAGGTCTCTCGGTTGCTGGGATTCCTAAGGATTTTGTGGCTACACAGGTCCATAAGTATAAGGTGGATGCAAATGTCAAAGATGCAGGATCCATAATTCAACCAAACTTGGAATTGGTGAGTTCTATACATCCGGATTTGATCATTATCTCTGATGTTATCGCGAGCGAGTATCACAAACTATCGCAGATTGCCCCAACTTTATTCCTGGGCACAAGCAAGGATGATTTTACTGGGTCCATAATCAAAAATTTAAAAACTATCGGTCAAGTGTATGGCATTAGTGAGCAAACTGACAAAAAATCTTTGGTTATTCAGCAGAAAATCAGTGATGCAAAAAAGAAAATCAAGGATAGCCCTAAAAAGTTAATGATATTGATGTATAATTCAGGTACACTGAGCTCCTTTGGAACGGAATCACGGTATGGATTTATTTTCAAAGACCTTGGCGCAAAACCCGCTTACAGAAACACAGAAAAAGCTATTCATGGTACTATTGTTTCAAATGAGCTAATTAGCAAGGTTAACCCAGATATTCTCTATATAATTGATCGGACCCTGATGATGGATGGGGTGGCCTTAAATCGTTCTGAAGTAGAAAATGTATTAATTCAGCGTACCAACGCTTATAAAACGAATAACATCCATTACCTCGATCCGAATGTTTGGTATATATCTGGTGGAGGAACTTACTCGGTAAATCGTATGATAGATGATATTTTATTGGGATATAAATAGCTAATAAAAACGCCAACTTCAGATTGAAGTTGGCGTTTTTATTTATTCATCGGCTTGTTACACTAATTTACTTTTTTCCCGTCAATTTTGCCAGGCCGTTCACCTGTCCCCCTTTGATCACATTAAATGCCGGACTGGCAGTCTTTCCATCTGCATTGATTTTATAATAACCATTATATTTGCTTGCAGGATTAACAACTCGGATAAAGACATCATTTTCGACCACCTCCAGGTTACCGGTTGAGTACCCGAAAGTTGTCAATGGATAACCTGTAATCTTGGTAGCTTTTTTATCTTGGCTATTAACAGCATATACTGAGTACATATTCTTGGTCAAATTACTATAGGACGGTAAGTCTAGAGGTTCTTCTGAAAGGTCAACATACAATGTGCCGTTCAATTCCTTTAAGCTCCACATCTGGCTCTTATCAGTTAACCCAAGATCCTTTCCGCTGAGGTACCAATCATTATCAAAATCAGTTTGTCCAGCTTTGATACGAAAGACACCAGACGGTTGAGGTTCGATAATATTTTGGGTATTGGAATCCCAACCTGTTGTTATAAAATAAAGGGAACCATCTTTGGCCTGTACGAAACCTGGATATTCAGAGGGAACAAAACCTTGATTCTTGACGAATTTATGAACTATAGATTTCTCAGGCTTCCCAGAAGCGATATCTACCACAGCCATGCTGTACTTTCTAGTATTATCATTATGGCCACTTCCCTTCTCCCGCGAATAAGTTAAGCTAACATACAACTTCCCTTCTTTGGCAGCAATCGTCTGTACACCTGCCCAAACATTGGTACTGATATTATCGCCTTTTTCAATAACGGGACTGAGGTCAATTTCTCCGGTACGTTGCATGGTTGTTGGATTAAATTTCTGGATTTTTGTCTTACCGCGGTCAGGGTCGCAATAAAACCCGGTAGTTGCATCGACTACCAAACTTTTTGCCGAACTTCCACACTTAATAAATCCTGTCTGTTCAATCTTTCCGGTATTACTTAAACTATATTGAACAACCCCACTTTCACCAGCTAAAGTCGCCCTATTAAAGATCCAGTTGCCATAATGTGTGAAACCACCATAATTGCGTGCCTGCAAGGAAAATCCACCAATATTATCTACAGTACCGGATGGGAGATCCTCGTACGCTGCATAATATCCAGCGGCTCCTGATCCAGTTTCGGCTGTTAAAATGACAAATTTACCATTCCCCCCTGGGTTAGTGGCAGGGCCAGGATTTATATCATCCTTAGTGCATGATGCTAAACCTAAAACCACAATACCATAAAAAAGGCTGTTCATTAATTTTCTTCGATTCATCTGTTATCTGTTTTTTAATATAAATTTTAATAAACTGTGTTCTCAATGGAATTTATTAACCATTGAAAAATTCAAAACATTCTTTCTAAAGAAAATTTAGTTTCCTAATTTTACACCTTATTAAGAATCATTTTAAATAACGAAACAAATATACTTGTGCGATTATACTTAAAATGCAGTATTGTATAAGTTATTTGCATTAGCATAAACATATGAGGATTGAATTAAAGGATGAAAAATACCAGGATTACCACGTAACCCTCGACTTAAATAAAGATTTTGCCCTTATCGGCAACGATTTACTTAATAAAAACGAACATTCCTTTGCGCGTCATGACATACATTTTGAGGAGAAATGCTTGCACATCGAGGGCATATATATTTATTTCTGCAGAAAAACATATCTTGAAGACAGAAATATAAAGGTCTCAAGTTCAGGACCATACATCCAAGTGCATTTTGAAGTGGACAATGGAACTACACATTACAAACCAAATTCAGCTTCAGAAATTGAAATTCTAACCGGCCCTGGGGAGTATACGTTTTTCCATGTACCAAGATTAGACGGCACGTTACACTTTCCAAAATCTGATAGGGCTATAAGCGTAGAAATTGAAATATCTGAAAAATGGTTAAAACAGTTTTTTGGTCCCGAATTGAATTTATTGGGCGAATTTGGAAAAAAAATAATTTCAAGGGAAATGGCCATATTTATGAATTCTAGTTTTCCTATTACGTCGGAGCTTTCGATCATTATACATAAGCTTTACCATACTCCAGTCGTTGGTCAAATTCAAAAAATATATCTAGAAAGCAAATTACTGGAACTTATAAGTTTGATAATACAGCAATCTGCATCAAACATAAAGCCTAGAAATAATAATTTCAGCAAATATGATCAGGCGAAAGTCCAAAAAGTACATGCTCTGATTTCTGATAACATCAGAATTTCCTATAGTATAGAACAACTAGCAGAATTTGGTGGAATGAATCGCACTAAGCTTCAAGCACTATTTCAGGCTATCTATGGAAAGACGATTCACGAGTATGTGATCGAAAGCCGGATGACACTAGCACTTTCGTTACTGACAAAAGAGGGCAAGCACCTTAAAATGCAAGAAATTGCCAATAGAGTCGGTTATAGCCATTATAATCATTTTTCTGTTGTTTTTAAGAAATTCTATGGTATCTCTCCTGGAAAAATATAAAATCCCCTTTTCTCCATAACAAAGTATAGCAAGAAATTTAGGTCTTCTACGCCATTTTAGTTCAAATTGGAGTGACCAAACCTATAATAGTGCTGATTCCGTATGAGTATATGTGATTTCCGTATATCCTAAGGTCTATTTTTGTCCATTATTTATAATTCGTCTAAATAAAGAACAATTAATAGTAGTAAATGAAATCAAATCGTACCATCAAAATCATTTGGCTAATGGTCATACTAGCATTTCCAATGTTAGTTTTAGCACAACATAATACATGGGTTATTTCTGGAAGGGTTATCTCAATGGACGAAACGCCCTTAGGCTCTGGTACCATAGAAATTAAAGGTGAAGGTTTAGCCTTGGTAATTGAGACCGATACTTCAGGTAATTTTCAAGCTGTAATTCCGAAAAAGCAAATCTTAAAGATTACTGTTCATCATATCGGCCATATCACCCAGCATTTTGAACTTAATATGGAATCTCAATCCCTTGAAGGAATTCTCATTAAATTAAAACAAGATGATTATGCTATTCAAGAGATCAACGTCTGGGGCAAATCTGAGACCCAAAAAGCAAAGGAGCAAATTGTAAAAGCACAAATCGTTGAAACAAAAGCTGGACAACAACAATCTTCGACCCTTGTCGAGATGATGAATCGATCCGCCGGAGTTCGAATCCGCCAATCTGGGGGAATGGGTTCCGATAACAATATCATGTTGAATGGCTTCCAAGGGAAGTCGATTAAAACATTTAAGGATGGTATTCCAACGGATTATCTTGGTGCATCCTTTAATCTATCCAATCTACCGATCAATATGTTGGAGCACGTGGAGGTTTATAAAGGTGTGCTCCCTACCCAACTTGGTGCAGATGCCCTCGGCGGTGCCATAAACCTTGTCTCAAAAAAGGCAACCGATCCTTTCTTAGCAACTTCCTACGAATTCGCTTCTTTTAATACCCATCGCGTTTCGCTAAATCTTTATCAAACAAATGAAAGGAATAAGATTTTTGGAGGAATTGATGCATTTTACAATTATTCTGACAACAACTATCATGTTACAGCGCAGGTCCCAAATCCAGAAACGGCCAATGTTGTGGCTGAGAAGATTCAGTTATTTCACAACAGATATAAACAATGGTATACCGAACTCTATGGTGGTTGGAAGGACGTGAGTTGGGCAGATGAGTTTCGATTGGGATTGACAAGCTATTACATTAACCGGCAAAATCAGTTTGCGTCGTTAATGGAAAGACCTTTTGGAGCCTCTTATTCCACGCAGAGAGCTACTGTAATCCCAACTTTGCGATATAAAAAGTCATGGCTGGAAGGAAAATTGGTTGTGGACCAATTCGCAGTTTTCAGTAGGATTAAAAACGTAGTAACCGATACTTTATCCGGTTCCTACGATTGGTATGGTCAATTTCACCCTGCCCCCGATGCAGGTAGCCGCGGGGAAGCTGGAATGCCAAGTTTGGCGACACTAAGGTATAGTAACCTAACAACACGAACAGGCATCAACTATACATTCAGTTCACGACATCAGATCGGATTGAATGTGGTCTTCAATGACTATAATCGAAGCGGCTCAGATCCTTTTGGCTCAGTGAGTTCAGGCGAGAATCCCATTGATCTGTTAAGTTTACCTGCAGACTACACCAAAGTTGTTGGTACCCTGGGGTTAACTTCGAACTTTTTCAACAACAAATTTCAAAACCTGGCACAGATTAAATATTTCAGGGCCCACGCACTAGGCCAAGAGATGAATATTTCCACCGGCAAACTCAAGGAAAATTTATCATCAACGAATAATTCCTCCTTTGGCTTTGCAGAAGCCATCAAATGGGAAATAAACCCAAGGTTATTCATGCGCCTTTCAACGGAGTGGGCAACCCGATTACCAGAGCAGAATGAAATAATGGGTGATGGTTCATATATTCTGTCAAATTTTGACCTCAAACCGGAACGAAGCGTGAATGGAAATCTCGGTGTGGGGTTCCATCCGCATTCCGATTTTGGTATTGAGGTCAACGGCTTTTACCGAATCACCAAAGACATGGTCTTGAATATACCCGTCAATCTAATATATTCACAAAGTTCCAATGTGGAACAGGTGCGTGGAATAGGATTGGAAACTGATGCCTTTATTAAGCCGTTTAAATGGCTTCATTTAAACGGTAACTTTACTTACCAAGATTTCAGGTTGTATAATGTGACAGAGCCTAGTATTTTATATTTGGAAAAAGCCAGGTTACGAAATGTACCTTACTTTTTCAGTAATTTGGGAGCAACCGTAAATTTTCAAAACACCATTACTTCTGGAGATCAGTTTCAGGCTTATTGGTTTTTTAGTTATGTCCATGAATATTACCTCAACTATATTCCTAAGGATACCGAACCGGATGGTTTCCTGGGATTATGGGGGAAAGCAAAAATCGACGCACCCAATATCATACCGAGACAAAGCCTTCACACTGTTGGGTTGGTATGGACACCTTTTCCTAAACGCCAATTGTCCTTCAATTTGGAATGTAAGAATCTAATGGATGCGGAGGTATTTGATAATTTCCGTATTCAGAATGCGGGGAGAAGCTTTCACATAAAAGTGAATTATGCCTTTCATAATTTTAGAAGATAAAATTTATATTGATTGATTTTTACCAAAATAAATATGAAATTCAAGTACCCTGCCACTTGTTGACCAAACAATTGGCAGGGCAACTAGCGCTTTGATGAAGTTCTAAAAAATTAATCTTCTCTCATATCTTGCCAAAAAACAAGATATACAATAATTGCGACTTTATAATTTAACCCTTTCTTACTTCAGCGGGGTAAGCGCTTTAGAGTTTTTAAGCAATACAACATATTGAAAATAATCGGTCGTTGCTGTTCCTTTCTCTGCTGAAAAACTCTCTCCGAACAATCTTGATTTAATCGTTATTAATTTCTCGGAAGAACGATATGGTGAATTTTCAGCATCGAGTTTAAATAGATTTATCGAATTTGGTCTTAGCTTTTCAAAATCATGTATTCCTTTTACAAGCTTAAATGGACCATCTGCATTTACCCAAGCGATCTTCTCATCTTCTGGAGTTGGAAACTGCGGATTTTTAGGCAGGTACATTTCACTTTCCAGTGTAAAACTCACCATGCTTGTAACCTTAAATCCTGAAGACATCAATAGTTCTGCAAATGGCGTTTTACCCTGACTGGCACTTTTTTGTAACACATGATAAAATCCGAACAAACCATAAAATTTCTCATCAGCAAGATTAAGGCGGTTCACTTCGTTTTTGAAATTAACCAACATCGTGGAATCCCGGGAAACAACTCTTGACGTATCATCATAATCCGTATCAATTCCTATAACAGAGATTTTTAGTGAATCGGCCAATTCTTGGTTATAATCATAAATATTATCCCATTTACGCAATAATTCTTCACTTGATTGTTGCGGAATTCTTCTTTTTATAGCAGTCACCACTTCCTTCAATAATCCTAAATCCTTTGATGGCAGATGCAAAAATTGATTCAATTTATTAGCATGCGTACTATCTATCTCCGCTATATAATATCTTACACCTTCGTTTTTATGTAGGTATTTCAAAAAATTAAGGTCCATTTCTTGATTACCTGCGAAACCATGCACTTCCCCAAACAAGAAAACCTGGGAATCATAAAAACGATCATCAAATAACTTTCCCTCAATTTGACCTGAAACGATTTCTTGATTGTTGTCCAAATAGCTTGTAAATTCTTCATCCTGGCTACCGATAAACATTCGGTTACTTACATAAAAAAATAAAAACAGAAGTATGAGGAGTCCAACAATCCCAAATAGGAGATATTTCAAAAATTTAAAGGCTTTTTTCATGGTTATTTTTAGGTTAAACTATTACAAATACGATAGAATAAAAAATTTAAAATTATCGAAATTCATATTCAACTATAAATCAACCTTTTAAAATTTGAATAATTTTAAAAAATCAAATTATTACTTGACATATTACTTTTTTTCAATGATTACTCAACAATTATCCTCTTACCTAAATATATTTTTCTTTTGTGTCAAAACATTTTAAAGTACTCCAACACCTTTCCACCCAAACCTCATTTTCGGGTACAGTCACTATCCGCAAACACTCTATTTTGATAAATCCTCAAAATCCCTACAAAATCCACTCTTAATCAATCATTAAAGCACATTTCATCAAACCCTTTCGAAAATCATTCATAAATCAGCCCTGGACCTTGTCTGAGTTGCGTCCGTGGTGAGAGCCTACTGAGAGCGTGGTGAGAGCGTGTCTATAGACACGTACGCACCTCGCCTTCACCCCGAACGCACCTCGCTCGGAAGTCGAACAAGGTCCAACCTACGGAAACGCGATGTGAACAAGAATATTAGAAAATCAAAATGCAAAGGAAATCAATTGAAAATTGCAAAATGTGTAAGTGCAGAACGTGGTAAGGCTTACGCTTTTAATGAAAAAATGGGAGAATCTTTATTGGAATAATAAAAAATATAATAGGCTTGGAAAGGCGTCATAAAAACCCCTTAAGCAATTAAATATAAGCAAATTAATCAGGAATCCATCAGTATTATTTGTAATAATAATCTTGGTAAGTGACGTTCATTTTTTGCTGACTTCCAATCGAACCTATTAAATTTTACAATCCCAAATTCCCACTCATCTATTCTGCTTAATCAATTGGCGTTGTGTACGAGAATGGCCCATTCTCCAAATATTTAACTGTTTATTTTCTGGCAATTTACACTTCACGAAATTCACAATAAAGAAAAATACATACATTAGACTAATATTTTTTAAGTCTTGATGTTATTTTATCAAATAAACGATGTCAAACACCATTAATAACAAGAGAAAGTTTTACGTGGCCATTGCACTGATCTCCACTGTGGGGATGTTCGCTTGGTTCCTGACCGAGGACCGCGGTGGAATGACGATCTACCTCCTCTCCTATGGTTTCCTGATTATTCCGCTCCTGATCCTGTATATTATCTCCTTTGTGGAGACCTTAATCGGAATTTTCAAACGGGGTTTTCGGCATCATGCCATTAAAGTGATTGCACATGCACTTTTGCTGATCAGCATAACGGCCATCCACCTTGCCAAGTCCGAAGTGCTCCGGTCAAAAGCCATCCTTTCAGCGACGTTAAAAGATGATCTGTTCGACTATACCCTCATTTTCCGAGAAAATGGACAGTGTGAAAACATTATCAATGGTATATTTGGTTTCCGGGAAATCCATTTTGGCAACTACCATTTCAGTGGAGATACGATCATATTTGAGAAAGTCCCATACGATACCCACAATTTCCTAAAGGAACGAATTCTTATCTCTAGGAAGGACAGCGTTCTGTTTATTGAAAGGGATAGCCTGAATCATTTTGTTACGGAAATCAGGTGGTTAAATCATTTTAAGATGAATAGGCTTAATTAATATGAAAGTGATTGGCAGGCCAATAAGTTTTTCATAATTTAAGCGGTAATTCAGTGGATGGATAATTGGCAATTCCAAAAAACAGATGACATGGAAAGAATAGAAATATATTCCAGCAGAAAAAGAGTCACCCTTCATTTAATCATTTCCTTATTTTTCGTTGCCGTCGGCCTGTATTTTATATTGTTCGGCAGTACGCTTTCCTTGGGAAAGAGCCCTGTGATGGCCCATGGCATCGGTATATTGGTCATTCTATTTTTCGGATTGGGCTTATTTGTCAGTTTGAAGAATCTGTTCGGCAATCCCTTGATGTTGGTGATTGATCGAAAAGGTCTTCTACTGGATCCAAAACACCATCCGGAGGATTATGTACGATGGGGGGATATCGATCACTTTTCTGAAATTCAAATCGAAGGCGAATATTTTGTTATCATCCACGTGCACGATCCTGATCGGTATATTGAACAGGAAACAAATGCCATTAAAAAGGAATTGATGAAATTCAATCTGCAGAATTACGATTCCCCTTTCAACCTGACCGCCAGTTCCATGGATATCAAACATCAGGGATTGCTTGAGTTATTGCGCAAAGGTCTTCATCGCTATCAGCCAAACAAGGTCGGATAGCCAAAGCCGACCGCTCCGAACACGATGGTCATATAGATCCATAGGCCTGTAAATAGGATGTGTACGAAAGTTTCGAATCTTTTGCCTCTCCATAACGTGCTGGAATAGCCAAAAAGTTGGATGAATAACCGCAAGCCCCAAAAGAAGGCCATGCCCAACGATATCTTCCTTCCCAGTTGTGTATGGATCAGGTCGTTTGTCTCCAGCACGCACAGCACGCCCAGTAGGAAAACCACCAATGCGATAAAAAAGGTATGAACAGTCATCATCTGCCTATTGATTAGACTGAGATGTTGCAGTTCTTCCTTCCAATGGAAGAATCGCGGAAAAATGATATGGATAAGTGCCAAGCCGATCAGGGCAAAGCCAATAATCTTATAATGGATCTCCATTTTTTTGAAGTATAAAAGTGCTTATAAAGGGTGTCGATTTGATTTCATCAGTTACCTTAAATTTCGCCGCATGGAATGTCCGCATCCAGGTTGCCCTGGAATGGAAATGGAAGAATCCGATAGTATATGCGAGAAAATTGGGGCAATCGCGAAGATGCTCGGTGATATAGATTTTAGCGTTTGCTTTCGCAACGCGGTTCAGTTCCTTGAAAAAAAGGATCCGTTCCCGTTCATCCCGGATCTCATGCGCTGCCAGGAAAGCGACGATGGTGTCGAATGTATGGTTCGGGAAAGCCAGATAATCGGTCGGAATCGAAAGTGTATTTTGGTAAGGTGGATACATGCTCCTTGCACGTTTTATGGAGATTTCCGTGTGTTTTTGCGGGTTGTAGAAATCACAAACGGTCAACCCGACCGACGGATATTTCGAATGGATAAAAGCACTGGTCTCATCTAATCCAGCATTAATATTCAGCAGCTTGCGATCATTTTGGTCCGGTAGCCAATGGAGCTCATACAAGGTGGATCGATCATAGATATAATGGGAAATGGCTAAGGAAAAGAACATGCCCAATACCAGGAGTATGATTGCAATCAGCGCGGGTACCTGCAACTGATCGGGCAAATACAAACTCCCAATGGCCAAACCAATAAAGCCGATTCCGGCCAATACATAGAAATGCCAATTAAAAAGGACGATATTCCATACGCCCTGAAAAGGCTTTCGTCTTATTTCCATGATTCCATTTTTCCTTTCTTCCAATAGTACGGTATATTTTTGATCTCAAATGCATTGGCCAGGACGATGCCTCGGAGGTTCAAATCTTGCAGGAATTTAAAGTGATAGGATTGGACCTTCAGCGGCTTGGGGATCCATTGCTGCCGGACACCTTCAATAATCAGGATTGTCCCCTCCTTTTCATCAACGGTAAAGGTGAAGGGCAAAGGACCAGCAAAACGCCGGGCTTCCTTCCAATCGGCAAACGGAGAATCTACAGGTAGTTCAACAGGAGTTTCCGAATCCACTAGCTGAAAATTAAAATCCGATTGCTTGGAATAGATCTCCCGGATGCCTTCTTTTTCCGAAAATTGGATATCCGTGGTGGTATAGTTGTAATGCGTAAAGATATTCCCAAAGAATTCCATTTTCCGCTTGTTCGTTTCGGACTTGATGATGTACAGTCCACGGAGTCTCTTCCCTTCCTGATTTGTGTAGCGCACGAATATCCGGTATCCGCAGAGGACAAAATCATTGCCCAGGAAATGCGGAGTTCCTTTAGGTCGAAGGCCTTTTGTGCGGACGAGTGCAATGGCGATAAATCCCCATGTATCCTGAAAAGTATCCAACTGGAGCGCTTTCGGTATCAATGGTTGCAGTTCCGCCTTGGGAACGGCAAAGGTCAGCACGACCGAACTTTCGAAAAAAGCAGAGACGGCGAAGGGATGGTTCTTCAGAAACTTCATACGCTTTGGGTTTTAGGGGTCTTCCATTGCTGACCGAATGCATGGTAATAGACGACAACAATAAAAAGAAAGGCAAAAAGAATATTGAACCGACCCCACAGCAGCAGGTCAGGAACCAGGATGAATTCCAGGATATTCATGGACGCTACGGTGAAGATCTGGAGCAAAGCACATGTCCGCCGCCACTTGCCCGATAGCACCCAAAAGGCCATGCACACTTCCGCCACGCCAATACCGATCGTCAGGATCCGCGCATGATCGCCACCCAATATCCGAGCGACAATTTCTTCATGGCGAGGAACGAGGTTCAAGATCTTGCAAATGAACCCATTAACAAACCAGATTAAGGCGATAAAGATTGTCAGTGCCCTGTGCATTTCATTTTAATTTAGTGCTTTCGATGCTATTGTAAGTTATTCATTTTTTGGGGTATTTGGAATGGATCCGGTGCAAAATCGGTAGTGATATTTTTGAAATCGTTGGGAGGAATGACGGAAGGGAATTTCCCGCTAAAATAGTGGCACCCCTCCGGGGTTACATGGGTGCAATGATAACCACACGTCACATTGCTGCCGCAATTTGTTTAAAGGATCCGCAGGTTGCATCTCATTTGCCTTTGTATAATTAACCGCCATGCAACCACGCCAGCGGTGTTTCTAAATAGTGACACCCCTCTGGGGTTATTTTGCACACCTAATCGTGAGCTAAAATAGTGGCACCCCTCCGGGGTTATATGGGCGCTATGATAACCACACGTCACATTGCTGCCGCAATTTGGTTAAGGGATCCGCAAGTTGTATCTCTTTTGCCTAAGTATAATTAACCGCCATACAACCCCGCTAGGGGTGTAACTATTTTAGAAAAATCCCTAAAAACCCATACAACCCCAGAGGGGTGTAACTATTTTAGCTTGCGACAATACCATCACCCCCCCACCCCCATTTTTTTTCCAATCCCTGGCATCAACCATAATAGTAACAAAAAATTAACGTTATGATTTTAGGTAAGGACGGCAAAAATTAGCATATTGGTAATGCACGTCAAAAATCTTTTAATATGGATATCAAGGACACTATTTCAAATTGGTTGCAGGAATTAAGTGCAACAGAAACCATCCCAAAATCAATTAAAGGATTGTATTTTGGATTGAAGGGTACACTCGAGGGCTATGCGATTTATTTAACAGGCGCAAAGAGCTATGATGAAAACGATGATGATTGGGCATGTGAGATCGATTATGAACCCAAGAACAAATACCTGATCCTGCCCGTGCAGGACAGCATCTGTCAATGGACATTGTTGAAGAAAACAAGAGAAACACTGAAGGAACTGTTGGCAAATCATAAACTGAAAAGCCAGTTGTTCAATAAATTCGATCATATCGCCTTAGGGTTCGATGATGGCGAATTGGTCACGGTGAAATAAGAACCATAAAAATAGGGCATTCCAACATGGAGTGCCCTATTTGTTTTACAGATCTTGCTCAAACGCGCAAGACCATAGCAGATAATTTTCCTATTTTATCTTTTTCAGAGTCATTGGCCTTCCTGGATCAATAGAAATATGCAGTAGCCCATCTTTAATTTCAAAAGGCATTTCTAATTTAAAATCTCCATCTACCTCAATGGCAACACCTTTCTGCGTCTTCTTATTAAAGGAATATGTACCTGACCAAGGGTTCGGCTCGTATCGTCCTTTTAACACGCCGTCGGACATAAATTGCAAAGTTACCTTTACATTTTCAGCTCCGCCCACAATGCCTGAGCCTTGCCATGTTGTGTTTTCCACTTCTACTCCACCTTCTGGAACTTCATTTTCTTCGTCCTTGGAACAGGAAGTAAATCCTACCAATCCAATAAATAATGCTAAAATTAATGATCTCATATTTTTTATGTTTTTCTGTTTTCCGGTAGCTTAAAAATCGACAGTCTTTAACTGTATTGATAATAAATACCTAAATTTATAGAAATCTTAACTCAAATAATGCGCCATTATCTTGCAAATCCATGAAAAAGCTATACCCTCCCGTTCCATTTTTACTCGCATTAGGGCTGATGTGGCTGCTGAGCCATTATTTCCCGCATCTTTTGTTGGTTTCCTTTTCGGTATCGAAATGGGTCGGCATTGGCATCATGGGATTGGGCGTGCTGACCATTGTGTTGGGATTAGGGCAGATGATCAAACATAAAGCGGAGTACCACCCATTTCAGAAACCCACCAAACTGCTAAGCAACGGAATTTTCGCCATTTCCCGCAATCCGATCTATCTGGGGTTTCTTACGATATTGGTAGGCTATGTAGCGTATACAGGATACCCTCTGCTGTTGATCTTCCCGATCCTATTTTTCTGCTTATTCCACTATTGGTATATCCCGAATGAGGAAACCATGATGCGTCAAGAATTTAAAGCAGCCTTTACCGCATACGAACAGCGAACTCGGCGATGGATTTAGGGGATGCATACTAAAACCAATAAGAAGCCGTATTAAATGATATAAAACCCTTTGCTATGTTAATGGTCAACTACCACAATAAAGTATTCCAAACGATTGAAAATTCCAACAATGGGGAAACTTCGTCATCGACGAAATTCCATTACAGACAGGTTGGGCAGATTGTTTTTGCCGATTATCAGGGCGGGAATATACAATACGGACATCTAATAGGTGTTGTGAGTGAATACGGCACTATTGACATGCGCTATCATCAGATCAACACCGATGGCAAGCTCATGACTGGAACCTGCGAATCCATACCGGAAATCCTACCGAACGGCAAGGTTCGGCTACATGAATCCTGGCAATGGACATCCGGAGATTTGAGCAAAGGCAAATCCATAGTAGAAGAAATTTAAGGGAAAACACTACCATAAAGAAAGCATGGATACGAACAACCTACAGAAAATAATTACCGATTTCCGTCAAACCAAAGATGAACGCACGTTGGATGCCTTCGCCTGTGATATCGTCCTGGCGGAGCATGGATATTGGTCCTTTGATCGGAATTCCTGGCCGCGAGCGCAATTGATCATGGCGTTATTCCACAACTCCGAACCGGAAGACAAACCCTTGATCAAGTGGCTGCTGAAACAAGAGCATTTGGCCCAAGAGGTGGAAATGCCGTATTATGCCTTGGATGCTGTCACCTACCTGTTGTATAAATACATGGAAATGGAGGATCTATTTGCCATTTACCATTCCAAATTTGAGACCTACGGTGATATATATCTAGAGGTGGAACTCACGTTTGGTTTCGATAAGGAAGAAACCAAAACCTATCTGCGTGATCCCGCAAACAAACATCCCTACACGGAGGATTATTTAAAGACGATTGCGCGGTACGAAAGCAATACCCAGGCAAAGTACAAAACAAGGGCAGAATTGATGGAATATTATAAAAACAGAAAAATTGTCCCTATCACGAATGATCTGGAATTCTCGGAGGAATTTATGAAGACCGGAATCAGTGAATACTCCAAAATCTTGGATAAGGAAAAGAAAGAACAGCTAAAGAATGAAAATAGGGACCGCTAATTGGTCCCTACGTTCATAGTGTTAACCCTTACCTTTTAATTCCTCCTGAATCTGCTCCAAGGATTTCCCTTTTGTTTCTGGCATACCCAGGATAAAGAAAAAGGAGAGCACGACCATGATGGCGTAGAACAGGAAGATATAGAAACCACCCCCGGTTATATTTTCGACCACAATGGGAAATACCCACGATATGATGGCTGCCATCACCCAATGCGTGGTGCTGCCCAATGAGGTTCCCTGTGCGCGCACGGCATTGGGGAAAATTTCGGAAATAAACACCCAAATCACAGCTCCTTGAGACAGGGCAAATGAAGCAATGAAACCCATGATATAATACAACAAAAAGGACGTATCGCCTGATTTCAACCCGAACGCGGCCAACAACAGGAATATGAACATCCCTACGGCACCGCTCAACAACAGTTTCTTGCGTCCATATATATCGATGATACTCATACCGATCAAAGTAAACAGCAGATTGGTACCGCCAATAAAGATAGGCTGCAGAAAAGCCATCTCCGTACTGAATCCTGCCATCTCAAAGATTCGCGGTGCATAATACAAAATGGCATTAATCCCCGTAAACTGGTTGAACACCGCCAAAAGCACAGCAAAAATAATCGGCTTCCTATACTTCGCTTGGAATAAAGGCTCTTCGATATTCAATTTGGTTTCCCCTACATCCCGCGTATCGTTTTGCTGGCCGAGACTTGCGAATACGACATCGGCCTCCTCCTGACGGTCTTGGAGCAAAAGCCAACGTGGGGAAAATGGAATGGTGCCCAAGAGCACGAGGAATGCAATGGAAGGAATCGCCATAATGCCCAACATATACCGCCAAGCATGTTCTCCGAAGCCGGCAAAGAGAAAGTTCGTGAGGTAGGCAATAAATATGCCGCTGACAATCATGATCTGGAACATACCGGTCATCCGACCGCGAAGCTTTGCCGGTGCGATCTCCGCAATATATAAAGGTCCGACAACCGAGCTTACCCCAACAGAAATACCACCTAACAGACGGAAGAAAAGAAACATGTACCAATTGAAAGAAAGACCACAACCGATCGCCGACAATAGGTACATCACGGCGACTGCCTGCAGCACCCTTTTACGTCCATAGCGTTGGGCGGGCTTGGCTGCTCCGATGGCACCGAAGATAGTTCCGATCAAGGAGATTGACACGGTAAAGCCATGCCAGAAGGAATTCAGGTCCCACAGCTGTTGGATAATCTTTTCGGCACCGGAAATGACCGCTGTTTCAAAGCCAAACAAGAATCCACCAAGGGACGCTATAAATACATATTTCCAAATTTTAGACATACAGGTTGATTAAGATTGCTTATATGTTGGTTAGTCTGCTCGAGCTTAAAACGCTTTAGCATAATTAAATATAAGGGAAATCAAAAAACCAACCAAGTGGAATCTATAATATTCTTGATCAGGACACCAAAATTACAGCATCATTGACTATGGCATAAATATCTGCTTGGGGCTCGGGTTTCATGATGTGCAGGCCGGTGAATTTTCCGAATGCCGGCATGGTCAGTACCCGATCCTTGAGGTGGAAACAGGGAAGCCGGAAGGATTGCCTCGCTCCCGCACCGATCAAACAGCCGGGATGGATATGCCCCACGATATTCACCATATAACTCGGGAGGTCAGTCAATGGCTCATGGCTCAGCACAATGCCTTCGGAAAGGATAACCTCCGATTTCACGCGCAGGGTAAAGTTCTCGAAATGGTGATCCTTGAGGATATCGTGATTGCCCTTGGTCAGGGTAAATCGAAGGGTCTGCTGTGCATGCAGATTGATATAAGCTTTCAGTTTCTCCCAATCACTATTCCATTGGGAATGGAACAAGTCGCCTAAAAATACAACCTCCTTGACCTGGAGCTCCTGCAGCAGGATATCAAGCCGCTCAAACTCTTCCTCCGCGGCAGGTGCAGGGACGAAAAGTCCCTCCCGCCGAAAGTGGCTCAGCTTGCCGAGGTGCCAATCCGAAATTACCAATAGTTGATATGAAGGAATGTATAGCGCTTTTTGCGGTAACAAGTACATCTCCAACCCATTCAATTCAATACGCTTAGCCATCCAATAATTGCATTTTCAATTTCTCCAATCTGCTCTGCCAGTCTTCATTGCTGTAGCGCTCGCGGAAAGATTCTGCAAAGATAGGAAATGAAAAAGGAGTAAATCGATCAGGTGTGGAGAAAATAATTTTATGGCCGGCGATCCGATCGAAGGCCATTTTCATGCGTCCCTCTTCCAGCTGGAAATCGAATACCTCGTCGTATGCTTCCCGCAACAAGAGGTTATTAGGATCGTATTCGGCAAATACCGAAAAAAACAGACCGGCATTGGCCTGCAGGTGCTTTGACTTCATCTGCTTGCCCGGAAATCCCTGAAATACCAATCCTGCAATACCTGCAATATCGCGGAACCGTCTTTTTGCCATTTCCATCACGTTGATCCCCGAATTGATATCTTTGTGCAGTCCTGCTGGATCAAACAATTGCTGCAGGGCAGTTTTATCCAGTTCATAATCCGTTTCCGAGAGCAGTTCAATACCATACTCGTTTGTTGCAATGGAGAAAGTAGCCGGTTTCAGCAAACTGAGCCTATAGGCCAGTACCTGTGCCATGCCCTCATGGACCAGTTTACCCTCAAAAGGATAGAGAAAAAGGTGATAGCCATATTTGCTCTTGATGTATTCCACGAGCAGTTCATCCTCCTTTGGAAGCGCCGATAGTTTCTCCTGTTCCTGAAAGAGTGGTCTGAGGAACTTTATTTCCGGGGATATCCCCGACTTTTTATGGATGTTCCGGAAACTGTGCCGAATGGCCTCGCCCAGATCTGGCGAAATGGCGAAACGCCCACCCATCCATGAAGGAACCACGCCTTTTTTCTTGGTTGAGGGTTTGACGATGGCATCATTGGCAATGATCTGCACCAATTCAAGCTGCCGACCGGAAAACCAAAAGACATCCCCCACATTTAGCTTGGAAATAAAGGACTCCTCAATGGAACCCAAGTATTTCCCGGAAAGGAATTTAACCCGCATCATCAGGTCCGATACAATGGCTCCAATAGATAACCGGTGCCGCATCGCCAATTTCCGTGATGTAACCTTATATAGTCCATCGATCAACTCCAAGCGATGGAAATCATCATAGGCCTGAAGTGAATTGCCCCCATGGATCAGTAATGCCATACACTGGTCGAATTCCTCTTGGGTTATCGATTCAAAGCAATGGGTCTGCGCCACCTCCTGCAGGATATCATCCGCTTGGAAGCCGTCGCCAACAGCCAAGGTCATCAGGTACTGGATCAGTACATCGAAGGAACGCACGAAAGGAATCCGGCTTTCAACCAGTTTTTCCTTGACCGCATATTTAAGTGAATCGCCTTCAATAATCTCGAGGGAATTGGTGGGCACATAATAGATAATGGATGTGGCATCAGGTCTGTGGCCAGACCGACCGGCACGCTGCAGAAACCGGGCAATGCCCTTTGGGGAGCCCACCTGAACAACACAATCGACTGGCCGGAAGTCGACACCAAGGTCTAGACTACTGGTACAGACCACTGCTTTAAGTTTACCTTCATGCAAAGCCTCTTCCACCCACATGCGGACCTCATCGCTCAACGAGCCATGGTGAATTGCCAAAAGACCCGAAAATTCTGGATAGGCGGTGATAATTTGTTGATACCATATTTCAGCCTGCGATCGGGTATTGGTGAAAATCAAGGTCGT
Organism: Sphingobacterium lactis; assembly: GCF_011046555.1. Lineage (NCBI taxonomy): Bacteria > Pseudomonadati > Bacteroidota > Sphingobacteriia > Sphingobacteriales > Sphingobacteriaceae > Sphingobacterium > Sphingobacterium lactis. The sequence continues at coordinate 2,705,823 of NZ_CP049246.1, read as the reverse complement.
TTGATACTGATTGATGACATCCACGACCTTATCCAACAGCCTGATCCCCAAGTGTCCGGCCCAGGGGAATTTTTCTAGGTTATCGGGAAAAACCGTCTGTATTTCGAGCTTCTTCTGAATATCCGCTTTCACCATGACACCTTGGTTCCCCGGTCCCAATAATATTTCCTTTGCTTCCGCTAGGTTGCCAATGGTTGCCGAAATACCCCATATCTTCAGTTTGGGATTGATGGACTTGAGCCTGCTTATGGCCAGCTCGATCAATACCCCGCGTTTGGACCCCAACAGTTCGTGCCATTCATCGACGACGATAAACTCAAGATTTTTAAAATAGTCCTGTCCACCTTTGGACGCCAAGATCAGGTGTACACTCTCTGGAGTCGTGATCAGTGCTTGCGGCGGATTCTTACGTTGTTTTTGGCGTGCCGACGTACTGGTATCCCCTGTTCGCAGTTCTATCTCGTAATCCAAGTCAAGGTCCAAGGAAACCTGACTGGTGGCCTTATGGATTTCCTTAGATAATGCACGCAAAGGAGTAATCCAAAGGGTATGCAGGCTTTTTTTCGGTTTTTTATCCAACGTTTCCTGTTGCCTGTAATAGGAATCCAGGACGCCGAACCAAATGGCAAAGGTCTTTCCATATCCTGTTGGTGCATTCAGGATACCGGAATGTCCGGCAGCAATCTGCTGCCAACAGGCCTTTTGGAAAGCATGCGCTTCCCAGCCCTGATTAAAAAACCATACCTCAGCAATTTCGTTCTTCATAGACTGTATGACAATTTAGGGAGAAAATACATAATCTATATAACCTTTTCGTGAGTTTATTGTTGTATAAAAACACAATAACTAAGTATTATGGCGAATAAAAAAGTAGGTCTATTTGTTGGGAGTCTGAGAAAAGAGTCTTTCAACAAGAAATTTGCAAATTATGTGAAGTCCATTGCCCCAACGGGTTATGACTTCGAGATCATTGAAATAGGACATTTACCATTCTATAATGAAGATTTTGATACCGGTACTCCACCGAAAGAATATGTTGAATTTCGGGAAACCGTAAAAGGGTTGGATGCTGTTTTATTCTTTACCCCGGAATATAACCGTTCGGTACCGGCGGTATTGAAGAATGCCGTTGATGTTGCTTCCAGACCTTACGGTAAGAATGTATGGGACGGAAAACCAGGCGGTGTCATCAGCGTTTCCATTGGTGCGATCGGTGGATTTGGTGCCAACCACCACCTGAGACAATCTTTGGTGTTTGTCAATGTACCAACCATGGCCCAACCTGAGGCCTATATTGGCGGCGTGGCAAAAATGTTCGACGATGATGACAAGCTAACCGATGAAAGCACACAGAAATTCCTGAAGGATTTCGTTAAAGCCTACATCGAATGGGTGGAAAAAATTAACGGGTAATTTTCCTATAACCAATACCACTTTTAAAAAGGGTTTTATGAGGTCTTAATTGACCTTCAACAGGGTAGCATATTCATTAGGGGTGCTGCCCTGTTTTATGTTAAGGGTATTTTTATTGTTATTGGAACTTGATCTCACCAAAGAAATTTGGCAGGTGGAAATTTGGTTTTGGATTGTCGATGGCATTCCATGCGATAAAGTGTGGCTGAGGCAGTCCGTCTCCACATTTATAGAAGTTCGCAAATACCGTCTTGCCTTTTAGATTTTCTGCTTTCTGGCTTAAGAGATCAAATGGAATGATTAAGATCTGCTGCCAACTTTTCTGTCCTTGGACCGTGCGCAATTGGGAAAAGGTATCCACCCGAAGGATTTCTTCTGCGGATAGCCGCGAACGATCTGTCTTGACAGCTGGACCATAGCCAATCAATCCGGTACCGAGGGCATTGAATTCAAAGTTGTAATAGTTCTCCCTATTATCGAAGGATACGAAAAACTCCACACAACTATCTTCCCAAACATTTTCATTCGGACGGATATACTGTGCCTTTACGAATTCCTCCTGAATATCATAATGCAGATAAATGGCCATCCCATCATAGGCAATCTGGAATCGGGCTTGCGGAACGTATGGATAATCCGACACCCAAGGCGCCTGATCGATAGCATGCCAGTCCAACTGCTCCATAGCAGATGCCAAGCTACTGTAATCCAATTCCGTTGTACTTAATTCGAGGTTACTTACGATGAGATTTTTCATATCAGTTGGATGTTAAGTTCTCCACTAATATATTGGTTAATTTCTCATTATTCACTTCCAATTCGTGAACTAATTTCAATTGGGATTTCGTTCTGACCAGATTATGCTCCGGATAGGCAATTTTATAGTAGGTATCGCCATTGATATAATCAGTCAAAAAGCGAACAGCCTGCATATACGGTAACAAGTGAACTGCCGAAATAAGGGAATCGATCTCCGTTTCGGTCAGGAAGTCGCGCGCTTCGGAAAGGTACCCTGCTGTAAAGGCTTGGAATAACGGGATGTTCAAGACGATCTTGTCTAGGTCAGCCTCATCTTCCGCTGCTGAATTGATGATCGTCCGAATAGCATCACCAAAATCATAAGCAACATAACCCGGCATTACGGTATCCAGATCAATAACGCACTGCACATTATCATCACTATCCAGCAATACATTATTGAATTTGGTGTCGTTATGCGTGATACGTAACGGTAATTTCTTCGCCCTTCCCAATTCCAGGATGGTACGCATTTTCTCTTCACGCTCGAAGATATAATCCAAAAGATCTTGCACATCCACCAATCGACCGACCGGATTCTTTTCAATAGCCTCTTTTAGGTTGTTGATCCGGAATTCGATGTTATGAAAATTGGGTAGTACTTCCACGATCTTTTTGGGGTCCAGGTCGCTGAGCTGTTTCTGGAATTGGCCAAATGCCATACCTCCAGAGAATGCCTGTTCCGTTGTTTCCAGGATATCGTAACTCCGGGTATCGGGAATGAGGATAAAGACACGCCAATATTCACCTTGTTCATTGCGGTAATAATTTTTACCGTCATGCGTCTGAACAATGGTCATTGTTCTTTTCAAGACCTCGTCATCACCAAGGTGTGCTAATTTTTGTTTAAGATGTTGACAGACCAACTCAATGTTCTTCATTAAGCCGTCCACATCTTGGAAGATATGGTGGTTGATGCGTTGCAGGAGATACAAATTGTTCTTCGCTGCATCGGTTGTAATTTTAAACGTATCGTTTATATGGCCTGATCCAAAAGGGATGGCAGAGATGATCTCCCCCTCCAATTTGAAATTATTTGCTGAATTTATACTGTTTTCGGATTCCTTGGTTGACATTACTTCACTTTTCATTCCTAATACTATGTAAGTGAACGCAATATCACGAAACCGATGCAATTAATAAAATATTTTTTGTAATCAAACGGTTGCACAAATTAATTGTTAATCGGTAAAGCAAACTATTTATGAATGTTAAAAGGCCCCAGCAATTATCACATATAATTGATATGAATGATTAGAATATTTCGTATTTTGGGGCTTATAAAAAGCGATTTACCCCACATATGGTCACGGAAATAGTTATTATTTTAATTTTAATCGTACTTAACGGAATACTCTCGGCATCAGAAATTGCCATCGTTTCAAGTCGGAAAGCAAGATTACAGGCGGCAAGTGCCAAGAACAACGGTGCCAAGGCAGCACTTCAATTAAAAGAGAATCCCAACAACTTCTTATCGACAGTCCAGATCGGCATCACCCTGATCGGTATCTTAACGGGTTTTTTTTCCGGAGGTACCATTTCAACCTATATTGCCGAACAACTCAATAAAATCGAATTGGTTGCCCCCTACAGCGCCCAAGTATCGGTTATCTTGGTGGTCCTGATGATCACCTACCTATCTTTGGTCATCGGTGAGCTGGTGCCAAAACGTATCGGGATGGCTATTCCAGAGAAATACGCTTCGTTTATCTCGGTTCCCATGTCGATCCTCAGTAAAATTGTAAAACCATTCGTTTGGTTATTGAGTATCTCCACCGAATTTATCGTGAAACTCTTCAATATCAAGGCCAATCAGAATGCCGTAACGGAAGAGGAAATCAAAGCATTGGTGGATGAAGGTGTGGATAGCGGTGCTATTGAAGGTATTGAACATGATATGGTGGACCGCGTGCTTAGCCTTGGTGACAAGAAGGCCATCAACCTGATGGTACACCGAAGTAAGATTACCTATTTGGATATCCAGAATTCGTTCGAGGAGAACAGAGCAAGTATCCTTGCGGATGAACACACCGAATACCCGGTTTGTAATGGTAATTTTGACCATGTCATCGGTCTTGTCCACGTTAAAACCTTATTGAAGGAATACCTGACCACCAAACAAATGGACTTGACGAAATTGGTCAGCCCGATCCCATTTGTCAATGAGAACACCTATGCCTATAATGTTTTACAGAACATGAAATCTGCCAAGGTTTTGCAGGCAGTAGTGGTTGATGAATATGGAAGTCCTCAGGGTATTATTACCATGACAGATATCGTGGCATCTTTGGTCGGCGGTTTCGACTCTCCGGAAAATGAGGAGAAGAAAACCATCCGTCAGCGCGAAGACGGTTCATTTGTGATCGATGGAAGTTATCAATTGGATGATTTCATGGACCTGTTCAATGTGGATCTTTCGGATGAAGATGAAGAAGAAATCGGAAATATCACAACGGTCGCTGGTTTGGTTTTCCTATTGCTGGATCATATCCCTGAAGAAGGTGATCAGGTCGTTTATAAGAATATGGAATTTGAGGTACTGGATATGGACGGACACCGCATTGATAAACTAATCCTTAAGGTGGTGGACCCTTCAGCGGATGAAACGGCGAATATAGATTAGATGTGGCCATCTAGATTTGAGATATGAGATGTGAGATATGTGACAGTGGGGGATTTTAGGACGGAATATAACTTAGAGCGCCTAAATCTTATCGGATAGATGTGAGATATGTGACATTGAGGGATTTTAGGCGGTTTTTGGGTTGCTCTGGAATAAATTTACATTCTTATATAATATATAAAATATGCGTCCCGATTATTTTGGCGTACTAAGTTAATAGTAGGCACAAAATGATCGGGACGCAAATATTTTGGAGGGAGCAGTTCAATGGCTATGTTTTTTGAGTCGGTGAACTACTCCGGTAATTCTAGGACAGGTGGGAGTTAATTAATTTCAGCAGTTCGTGCTTGGGTTGCAACCCACTTTGTCGCCATACTTGGGTGCCATTTTTATACAATATCAAGGTCGGGACGCCCTGAACATGGAATTTGGATGCCACTGCTTGGTTTTTGTCGATATCGATCTTGATGATGGAGAGCTTCTCGCCCATCTCGTCTTTCACTTCTTTTAATATTGGGGCCAGCATTTGGCATGGACCACACCATTCAGCGGAGAAGTCAACAAGAACCAATGCATTTTTTTGTAAGATTTCATTAAAGGATGCCATATTGTTATGTTTTAATATTACCTATTTACATAGACCGCATATACGGCCGAATTGTTTGTTTTGAGTCGGATTAAGGACATTTATTTGACGCACAGGTCTTCCAGCTCTTCGATATCTCCGGCAAACATATTCAGATCCACTGGTCCTTTGATTCCCGTTACGGTGCCTTTTTCGGAAAACTGCCAGAAGTTCCAATGTTTTTTCGGTTTTTCCACCCAGAAATTATAATTGGCAATCCAAAGGGTATAATCTGCAAATTCCTTTTCCAGGAAGTCAGCAAAGTATTTATCACCGGAATAGAGAATGGGCTTTATTTTGTAATGTTTCTCGACCTGATCCAGCCACCGCTTCAGTCCTGTCTTCAGGCTATCCATGGATTGGTTCCTGGGCATTTCCTCAATGTCGAGCACCGGTGGAAGGTCTCCAGTTTCCAGATCAACGGTCTTAATGAAGTTATTGGCCTGCCTGATGGAGTTTTCATTCGGCCTGAAATAATGGTATGCACCGCGGAGTTTGTTATTTTGCTTGACGGCTTTCCAATTTTCCTTGAACTTGCTGTCCTTGGCACGTTCGCCCATCGTGGCCCGGATAAAGATATAGTCAATGGGAAACTGATCATTGATGGTCAATACCTGCGGCCAATCGACCCGGCCTTGGTATTGGGAAACATCGATACCAAAAATTTTATCGTCATGCCGATGCATCAATTCGATATTGCGGACATCGTATTTGCCATTATCCTCAGCTACGACCTTTTCCTTTTCGAACCACTTGATCATCAAATAGGAAAGCCCGGCCCGGTGCTGCCAGGCAAAAATAGCCAGAACCAAAACCAGCGGAATGGCGATGCTCCAGAACAGCAGATTCCGGTTTATTTCCTTGTCTGTAACAACTTTTTTCTTGACCGTTTTCCGCTTTTTTGTCATATTGCGTGAAATTAGGCTATTTTCAGCGCATCGGCAAAAAAATAATTACATGATTGTTTACAACCCCAAAGATTGGATAAAGACCATTTCATACCTGCACAACAGCAAAATTTTCAAGCGTCTTCTGCCCTATCTGATTATTTCCGTTCTGGTGTCCTGGGGCCTTGCCTACTGGGAGCTGGAGTACCTGAATCTTTCCGATAAAAGCTGGATCAAGAATATTACCACCGTCCATAACCTGCTTGGTTTTGTGCTCTCCTTAATCTTGGTGTTCCGAACGAATACGGCTTATGACCGTTGGTGGGAAGCACGTAAGCAATGGGGCGCATTAACGAACATCAGCAGAACCATGGCGATCAAATTGAACGCCTTCCTTGATCCGGCGGACAAGGTAAATCGGAGCTTCTACCGCAAATCCATTGCCCTATTTGCCGAGACCCTATTCAGTTATCTCCGCTCCGACTATACGAAATTCATGCTCGATGAAATCGAACACCCCGAACTACACGATTTGGACGATAAAAAGCATGGCCCCAATCAAGTGGCTGCACTGATGTACAAAAAAACAAACCTTTTGTATAAGGAAGGGGTTCTGACGGGCGATCAGTTGATCGTGCTGAACAAGGAATTAACGGGAATGACCGATGTATGTGGCGCTTGCGAGCGCATCAAAAACACGCCGATTCCCCTCGGCTATTCCGCATTTATTAAAACATTCATCATTCTCTATACAGCTACCCTACCTATTGGTCTGGTATTCAGCATGGGTTATTTTGTCGTTGCTGCGGTTCCGTTTATCTTTTACGTACTAGCAACCCTGGAAATGATCGGCGAATCCATCGAGGAGCCTTTCGGTTCGGATTCTGATGATTTGCCAATCGATAAAATTGCCGCTAATATTAAGAGACACTGCAATGAGGTGCTCCTACCTTAGTTGAATTGTCCAAGAGGAAAGGTTGGTTCGAACGCTATTACCTAACCGAAATTTAAAGGGACATTTTTATTTTTATAGGCGCTGTTGTGAATTTCCCCCTATAATGTTCAACTTTGTGGACCATTACTTGCGATTTATATGAAGCTCCAAGCTATTAATCTACTGAATAAACAGAAAATCAACTACAAAAACGAGATCCTTGCTGGATTAACGGTCTCCATGACAATGATTCCCGAGTCGCTATCCTTTGCGATCCTAGCAGGGCTATCTCCATTAACCGGATTGTATGCTGCTTTCTTAATGGGTATCGTAACGGCATTTTTGGGCGGACGTCCGGGGATGGTTTCCGGAGGGGCTGGAGCTACAGTAGTCGTCTTAATTGCCCTAGCTGCTTCGCATGGGGTGGAATACCTGTTTGCTGCCGTTGCACTGGCGGGCATCCTGCAGATTTTGGTCGGTGCCTTCAAACTGGGGAAATTCGTCAGACTGATCCCACAACCTGTGATGTATGGATTCCTGAATGGCCTGGCGATTATTATTTTCATGGCGCAGGTCAAACAGTTCAAGATTTTCGAGAACGGTGCAGAAGTGTGGATGTCTGGGCCAGCTTTGTATATCATGGCTGGATTAACCGCCCTGACGATTTCCATCGTCTTGCTCCTTCCAAAACTGACCAAAGCAGTGCCGGCATCCCTTGTCGCCATTATCATCACTTTTGCGTTGGTATATTTCTTCCAGATAGACACCAAGAAAGTAATCGATATTGCATCCGTTAGCGGATCATTCCCAAGTTTCCATATCCCACAGATCCCATTTACTTGGGAAACCCTGCAGATTATCTTTCCTTATGCTGCCGTGATGGCTGCTGTAGGTCTCATTGAGTCGCTCCTGACCCTCAATATGGTCGATGAATTAACCAATACTAAAGGGAGTGCGAATAAAGAATCGTTCGCGCAGGGTACCGCCAATATTGTGAACGGATTTTTTACAGGGATGGGTGGATGTGCCATGGTTGCACAATCGCTGGTGAATATTGGCGCTGGCGGAAGAACGCGACTATCAGCCATCATAGGAGCCTTGGGTATTCTCTTTGTCATCCTGGTAGGTGGCCGTGTCATTGAGCAGATTCCGATGGCTGCACTTGTGGGTGTCATGATGATGGTGGCAATAGGGACCTTCCAATGGGTGTCGATACGCCTGGTGAACAAGATGCCAAAATCAGATATATTGGTTGGCATTTTGGTTGCGGCCATTACGGTCATCTTGCATAACCTGGCGCTTGCAGTCCTAGTTGGGGTCATCCTATCCGCATTGGTATTTGCATGGGATAATGCCAAGCGAATTCGTGCAAGAAAAAGCATCGACGAGCAGGGTAATAAAGTATATCAAATTTACGGACCGCTATTTTTTGGTTCCACAACCACCTTTATGGAAAAATTTGATATTCTGGAAGATCCAGCTTTGGTTATTATTGACTTTCAGGAATCACGTGTCGTTGACATGTCAGCGATAGAAGCTTTAAAAAAGCTTACCGAACGGTATCAGGAGCATAATAAACAAGTTATTTTCCGGCATTTAAGTCCTGATTGCATTCGACTTTTGGATCAGGCGAAAGGCTTTATCGAAGTCAATATAGATACGGATCCAACCTATAAGGTTATGCCAAAGGATTAAAAATTAATTGTAAAAGATTTAATTTCTAACCCTTGAAAATAAATGCGCATTTATGCACGTTCTATTTTTAAAACCATACATTATGCAAAGATTTCACATCGTACTTCTGCTTGTGATGAGCTTGATCTGTCGTCCATTTCAATCACATGCACAATCCCCTAATCCGCTAACGGCTAAAATCGAACAGATCATAAAAGCCTATGATGCCAAAGTTGGCGTTGCGGTGCACAACCAGGAATTCACAGAACATCATTTCGTCAACAAAGACCATAAATACCCCATGCAATCGGTATTTAAATTCCATTTAGGCATTGCGGTTCTGAATCAGGTGGATAGCGGAAAATTACGATTGGATCAAGATGTAGTCATTACAAAGGCGGATGTATCCAACGAATTGTACAGTCCGATTCGAGAAAAATTCCCGAATGGCACCACCATGCCATTGAGCCAGGTCCTGCACCATACCATCGCTCAGAGTGACAATGTGGGTTGTAATGTACTCTTTCGCATGTTGGGCGGACCGGATCAGGTTCAGGCCTATTTCGAAAAACAAGGCTATACGGGAATCGCTATTCGCAATGATGAATCGGAAATCCAGGGCGATTGGGAGGTGCAGTTTAAAAATTGGATCGACATCGAAACGAGCAACAAAATACTTTACGATTACTACACGAACGATAAGCAACAGTTGAGTGAAAGTTCTTATCAATTCCTTTGGGACACCATGCGTGGGACATCCACTGGTAGAGACCGAATAAAAGGCTTACTTCCAGCTGGTACCGTAGTGGCCCATAAAACGGGTTATTCAGGTCAGAATAAAAAAACTAAAGAAATAGCTGCTGTAAATGACATTGGTGTTGTAACTTTACCTAACGACAAGGTTTTTTACATCACGGTTCTGGTAACCGATGCAAAGGAGCCTGAGCCTAATTGTGCGAAGATCATTGCGGAAGTAGCGAAAGCTGCCTATGACCACTATGCAAACCAACCGTTATAAAATAACCCAATTTCTAATTTACTGAACATGCCTAAAAATAAACTACCAGAAGACCGCTTAGTTGAATTGTTGGCCATACTCAACAAGCGTTTTGAAAAACACCCTGAGCGCCATCCCAATTTAACGTGGGAATCTGTCGTGACCAAATTAGCAGCCAATGAGAAAGCCCTCTGGACGTTGAACGAGATGGAAGAATCTGGTGGTGAACCTGATGTTGTGGCACTTCCCTCCCATTCGGGACAGCTGATTTTTGTGGATTGCGCGGCTGAAAGTCCGAAAGGGAGACGCAGTTACTGCTATGACCAGGCGGCGTTGGAATCCAGAAAGGAACACAAACCCAAAGACAGTGCAATCCATTCGGCGGAAGAAATGGGGATAAAAATCCTTTCGGAGCAAGAATATGCCGAATTGCAACAACTCGGCACCTTTGACCTCAAAACATCCACCTGGTTGGAAACGCCGGCAGAGATCCGAAAATTGGGCGGTGCTATATTTGGTGATTTCCGCTTCGGACGGGTATTTACTTACCACAATGGTGCAGAATCGTACTATGCGGCGCGTGGATATCGCGGTATGCTGCTGATCAAATAGAAACAGTCTGGAATATTTTTTTATTCGAATTCAATCTGCAATGTGTAACTTAAAGAAAGATTTCACTGAATAACCTATAAATCAAAAGCATATGGGCATGATCTGTACCCTTAGACGCATTTCAAAAGCGAAATTGGATGAATATTTAGAAAATAGTCATCTGATGGAAGAAGAGTTCTTTTCAAATGAGGTTACAGAGATTCCACTCCTTGATATCGACAAATCATGGGATGGCATCATATTCCTGCTCACCGGCGCAACCTTCAACGAAGCCTCGGAAAACGAGCGCGCACTGATTATTATAGGTGAAAAACCAATGAGTACTAGACCAGATTCACATGACTACCACACGCGGTATAACAGTCCCGAGAAAGTCCTGCACTTCGCTGAAATACTCAAAACCATCGACCCAAACGACTTAAAGAGCAAATTCGACCCTAAAAGGATGAACGAGCTCGATGTCTACCCAAACATCTGGGAACAAGAGGATAAAAACGAACTATTTACCTATTTGGAGGAATACTTTCTCAAAATCCAAAACTTCTACCAGCAAGCAGCCTGGAGCAAAGAAGCAATTGTTATCGAGATAGCGTAGGTAGATATGAGAAGTGAGATATGAGCGATAGATTTGAGATATGAGATGTGAGATTTGTGACAGTGAGTGGAAAATAGAATGGAAAAAAATATGAAATTCAACCAGTAAAAAATAAACAAGAGTAAAAAGGCCTATTAAAATAAACTTTTAATAGGCCTTTTTAATACCCTTAATATCTCACATCTCAAATCTCAATTCTCACATCTAACAACTACATGACTGCTTCGCGGATGCGCAATAGTTTTGTTAGGAGTCCTTCGAGGTGGTCGAGGTGCAGCATATTGGCACCATCGGATTTAGCGTTTGCTGGATCTGGGTGTGTTTCGATGAATAGGCCATCGGCACCTACAGCAATGGCAGCTTTGGCGATGGTTTCGATAAGCTCTGGTTTTCCGCCGGTCACGCCTGAACTCTGGTTGGGTTGCTGCAGGGAGTGCGTACAGTCCATAACTGTAGGGACATTGAAGGATTTCATCACCGGTAATCCGCGGTAGTCAACGATCAGATCCTGGTAGCCAAATGTGTTTCCACGATCGGTCAGGATGACGCTGTTATTTCCCGCTTCTTGAACCTTCTCAACGGCAAATTTCATGGATTCCGCAGATAGGAACTGTCCTTTCTTAATGTTCACCACTTTCCCGGTGTTTGCGGCTGCGACCAATAGGTCAGTTTGGCGGCATAGGAATGCAGGGATTTGCAAAACATCCACATAGGCAGCGGCCATTGCAGCCTCGTCACTTTCATGAATGTCTGTTACCGTAGGAATACCAAAGGTCTGCCCTACTTTTTCCAAAATTTTCAAGGCTTTCTCATCGCCGATCCCTGTAAAGGAACTGCCCTTCGAACGATTGGCCTTGCGGTAAGAACCCTTGAAAATGTATGGGATATTCAATTTATCCGTAATGTTGACAATGCGGTCAGCAATACGCAATGCAATTTCCTCTCCTTCGATCGCACATGGACCTGCCATCAGGAAAAATGCGTTAGAATTGCCATGTTTAATCGATGGCAAATATGTATTAATCATATATGTATTTAATTACCTAATTCAGACATAAACTTAATCCGCATGAGCTGAATATCCTCATACGAATAATCTTCCTCACCCAACTCATCCAAAGCCGATTCAATGGCGTCATTTTCCGCCGATCGGAAATAATCGTAGACCTCATCTTGACGGTCCTGATCGATCATCTCATCCACAAAGTAACCGATGTTCAACTTCGTACCTGAATTTACGATGGACTCCACTTCCTTCAGCATGTCCTCATAGCTGATCCCTTTGGACGAAGCAATATCTTCCAAACTGATCTTCCGATCAATATTCTGGATAATGGACACCTTCAATGCCGATTTATTCGCCGTACTCTTGATCACCAGATCCTGTGGGCGGTCAATATCGTTTTCTTCGACATAATTCTTGATCAATTCCACGAATGGCGCACCGAATTTCATGGCCTTACCCGATCCGACGCCTTGGATCTTCTTCAGCTCCTCAATGGTCACAGGATAGTGGGTACACATTTCATCCAGGGAAGGATCTTGGAAGATGACAAATGGAGGCAAAGACCGTTGCTTGGCGAGCTTCTTCCGAAGTTCCTTCAACATCTTCAATAATTCCGCATCCAAAGCCGCCGTTTGGCCAGCACCTTCATCGGCGCCATCTGTCCCCGACATTTCCATCGGTCTGTTCAAAATGAACTTCAATGGATATGGATTGGCCAAATATTTCTTTCCACCCTCAGTAAGCTGCAAGAGCCCATAATGATCAATATCTTTCTTGATGAAATCCGCAAGCTCCGCCTGACGAATCAGGGAATTCCAATAATTAACCCCCTGTTCCTTACCGGAACCGAATAATGGGTGTGTATCATGCTTATAGGAAGAAATAGGCTGGTTATTCTGCCCGATCAAAACATTGATAATGTGCTGATCGTCGAACTTATCACCCTGTTCCTTAATGAAACCCAACACCGTTAACAAGGATTCTTCTGCATCGAAATAGGTCTTTTGCGAACGGCAGTTATCACACATACTGTTACAACCTGTTTCATCGAATTTCTCACCGAAATAGTGCAGAATCTGCTTCCTACGGCACACTGCCGACTCCGAATAGTCAATGACTTCCTTCAATATTTGGGTGCCGATCTCTTTCTCGGAGACAGGCTTATCTTTCATGAACTTGGTAAGCTTTTCAACATCCTTTTCGGAATAGAAGGCCAAACAATAGCCTTCACCCCCATCCCTTCCGGCACGACCGGTTTCCTGATAGTAGCCTTCCATGGATTTCGGAATATCATGGTGGATCACGTAGCGTACATCCGGTTTATCGATCCCCATACCAAAGGCAATCGTAGCAACGATAACCTCGATATCTTCCATCAGGAACTTATCCTGAGTTTCAGCACGCGTCTTGGCATCCAGACCGGCATGGTACGGTAAGGATTTAATCCCGTTGATGTTCAACACCTCAGCGATCTCCTCCACCTTCTTCCGGCTCAAACAGTACACAATCCCTGCTTTGCCCGTATTATTCTTGATGAAACGGACAATCTGCTTGATGACATCCTGCTTCGGACGCACCTCATAATAGAGATTAGTTCTGTTAAAGGAAGATTTGAATAGCGTTGCATCCGTCATCTGCAAGTTCTTGCGGATATCGGACTGTACTTTCGGTGTGGCAGTTGCTGTCAACGCGATAATCGGGATATTATCACCGATTTCATTGATAACCTGGCGGATTTTCCGGTACTCCGGACGGAAATCGTGTCCCCATTCCGAGATACAGTGTGCTTCATCGACAGCGACAAAGGAAACCTTATTGTTTCGCAGGAAACTTACGTTCTCTTCTTTAGCTAGCGATTCCGGCGCCACATATAAAAGCTTGGTCTTACCATCCTGCACATCTTGCTTCACACGCTGCACCTCATTTTTGGTCAGCGATGAATTCAAAAAGTGTGCAATACTATCCCTGCCGCCAAAGGCACGCAATTGATCCACCTGATTCTTCATCAAAGCGATCAATGGAGAAATGACAATAGCTGTCCCCTCGCTCATCATTGCTGGAAGCTGGTAACAGATTGACTTACCTCCACCGGTTGGCATGATTACGAAGGTATCTTTCTTGTTCAGGATGTTTGTAATAATAGCTTCTTGGTCACCTTTAAACGTATCGAAGCCGAAAAAATCTTGAAGATTGTCAAATAATGATTTTTCTATTTCCATTGACTAGGCAAAATAAATAGATGTAATAACGTTGTAAATAATACGTCTTAAATAATGTATTTTTGTACCGTAAGTACAATAATTTATATATAAAATTAGACATATTTTACGTGAAAAACAACATCGATATCAAAATGTTGGCGCAGAGCACATTTGAATTGGAAGCAGCCAATGTTTTAGCCTTATCTGAGAAGATAGATGAGGATTTTGTACAGGTCATTGAACAGATCGTCACCTTGAAAGGTCGCGTTATTTTGACAGGGATCGGCAAGTCGGCCATCATTGCCCAGAAAATTGTTGCCACACTGAATTCTACGGGAACCCCAGCCATCTTTATGCACGCTGCAGATGCGATCCATGGTGACTTGGGCATTATCCAACAGGACGACCTCATCATTGCGATTTCCAAAAGTGGCAATACCCCAGAGATCAAAGTATTGGTCCCTTATTTAAAGCAAACGGGCAACACCTTGGTTGCCATGGTCGGCAATAAATCCTCTTTCCTTGCCGAACAGGCGGATTATATTTTGGACACGAGCATCACACGCGAAGCTTGCCCGAACAATTTGGCACCGACGACAAGTACCACCGTACAGTTGGCCATGGGCGATGCCATCGCAGTATGCTTGCAGAACCTTCGCCAATTTACGGATCAGGATTTTGCTAAATACCACCCTGGAGGAGCGTTGGGAAAACAGCTGTACCTGAAAGTAGGTGATCTTTCTGACCACAACGGATTGCCGGAAGTAGAACAGGATGCCGATGTCCGTTCGGTATTGATCAGCATAACCACCTACCGTTTAGGGGCTACGGTCGTAACGGAACAAGGAAAAATACTGGGAATCATTACTGATGGTGATATCCGACGTATGCTGGAAAAACATACTGATGTGACCGGTTTGACGGCTAAAGACATCATGTCGCTCAACCCCAAGACCATTGACAAAACAGAACTGGCAGCCAGCGCTTTGCATGTCATGCGACAGAATAGCATTTCCCAGTTGGTGGTTACCCACGATGGTGTATATGCGGGAATTATCCACCTTCAGGATATATTGAAGGAAGGAATTATATAAACTATTTGTAAAATTATTGTGTTGTTTAACCTATTTTATACGACAAAATGGTTAAACGCTTAAAAATGGTCTTAGATTTGATTATCTTGATTTAACGAAACAAAAACAATTGAAACAATGAAAAAAATTACGAGTATATGTGCAGTGGTGATTGCCTTTATCAGCTTAACAGCAATGGGTATGTTGGCAGCGGAATTTAAGTTTGACAAGGAAACGCATGACTTCGGTAAGATTCCGGTAAATAAACCAGTATCTTACGAATACAAGTTCAGCAACTCCGGCGATCAGCCGATCATCATTTCCGATGTACAGCCGACCTGCGGTTGTTCTGTAGCTGAATTCACCAAAACGCCAGTGAAACCTGGTGAAGCCGGTACGATCAAAGTAACCTTCAATGCGGCAGCTAAAGGCCCATTCACGAAGTCCTTTATCGTAAAGTCTAATACCAAAACACCGGTAAAAACATTGACTATCAAAGGAATTGTAGAATAATCCCTTTCCTTATAAAGTATAGGCATGCCACTCCACTCGAGTGGCATGTTTTGTTTAGTACGGTCATATTTTATTCGTACATTTGTGGACTAAAAACATAACAAAATTATAATGCCATCTATATCGCAAAAGGGCATCGATATGCCCGCATCACCTATCAGAAAACTAACACCTTTTGCGGATCAAGCTAAAAAGGAAGGTAAGAAAATCTATCACCTGAACATCGGTCAACCGGACATCGAAACTCCGGAGATCATGTTGAACGCGTTAAAGAACATCGATTTCAAGGTATGGGCTTATACGCCATCCGAAGGGACCCTTTCCTACAGAACCAAACTTGCAGAATACTACAATAAAATAAATTACAACATCACCCCGAATGATATCTTGGTGACCAATGGTGGATCAGAGGCGATCACGATTGCGATGCAAGCCTGCTTGAATCCTGGCGAGGAAGTCATCATCCCAGAGCCATTCTATGCGAACTACAATGGGTTTGCCTGCTCTGCAGATATCGTCGTGAAACCGATCATGTCCGTAATCGACAATGGTTTCGCGTTGCCATCCATCGCTGATTTCGAAAAGGTAATTACCGAAAAAACCAAAGCAATTGCTATCTGTAACCCGAACAACCCAACAGGCTACCTGTATTCACGTGAGGAATTGGAAGCATTGAAGGAATTGTGTTTGAAACATGACCTATACCTATTCTCAGATGAAGCATACCGCGAATTCTGTTATGATGGACGCGAGTTCATCTCCCCTATGCAATTGGAAGGATTGGAACAGCATGTCGTGGTATTCGACACCGTGTCCAAGCGTTATTCCGCATGTGGCGCGCGTATCGGGTGTATCATTACCAAAAACAAGGAACTCTATCAGACTTCGTTAAAGTTTGCACAAGCACGCCTTTCCCCATCTTTGGAAGGTCAGATTGCGGGTGAAGCTGCAGTCGATACGCCGGACAGCTATTTTGAAGCAGTATCCAAAGAATATACAGCAAGAAGAGATACCTTAGTGAACGGCCTTAACCAGATTGATGGTGTTTTCTGCCCGAACCCAGGAGGTGCTTTCTATGTCATCGCTAAATTGCCGATTGACAATGCAGATAAATTCTGCCAGTGGATGTTGGAGAAATTCAGTTACAACAACGAAACAGTCATGATGGCGCCAGCAACAGGATTCTATTCTACACCAGGCGCTGGATCCAATGAAGTTCGATTGGCCTATGTGCTCAATCAGGACGATTTGAAGAACGCATTGGTATGCCTGGAAAAAGCATTGCAGGAATATCCAGGTAGAACAGCTTAATCAGACAAAAAGCCTTTGGTGGTTTTTAAAATGGATAAACCTTCCATTCACCACCCACAGGCATACAATTGATAAACCCCGAATATAAGTCTCGATAATACGAGGATTATATTCGGGGTTATTCTTTTTAGAAATAAATAGGCAGCGCTATAACCTCTTTCTTCATTTTATGCTGAGACCTTCCTCTGGAAGCAATTCACCCCAAAAACTAGCTACTTTCTCAGAGAAAATGCTGAAATTTAAATTCTTCCAAAAACCCTATCAATCTATAAAAAATGCCCTATTTCAAATTTTAAACGCATTCATTATCAAATCTTTAAAAAATTCTTACAACAATTTGAATCGAACAGCGTTTAATATGTAGAAACTAATGAATAGAAATTTATGGATAAATTAAAGAAATTCGAATTGATGGAGAAAATATCCAGAGAATTGGAGGACATTAGAAACAGTCAGCAAGCTGTTTTGGAAAAGATCGCAAAAGTTGAAGTAGACAATATAGAATTAGGTGATAAAGTAATTGAGACCAAAATTCCTGAAATCTACCAACGTACAGCCGATAACTCCGAGGCTATTCTGGAGATCCTCACATCCTTCCAGGAAAAGACGGATGAGTTCGGAAACAAGAACAATATTGACGCCCTGAAAGAACAACAGGAAATCAATAACATGAAATAAGAAAAGTCCTCCATTTGGAGGACTTTCTTTTTTATCTTTTTATTGACCTAACGAAAAATTTACTCAGCCAATCCTATTTTTTCCTTAATCAAGTTGACCACGAAATCCAACTGTTCCTCTTGGTTCAATTCCGAGTTATCCAGAACAATGGCATCTTCCGCCTGTCGCAATGGACTTTCTTCCCGTGTACTATCGATATGATCACGGTGCGATAGGTTTTCTTTCACTTCTTCCATCGTCAGCACTTCACCTTTTGCTGTCAATTCCGCATAGCGTCTTTCTGCGCGTACCTGCGGACTGGCTGTCATGAAAATCTTCAAATCAGCTTGTGGAAATACGGTCGTACCGATATCGCGTCCATCCATCACAATGTTCCGTTTCTTGCCCAGGCTTTGTTGTTGTTTCACCATAGCCGTACGCACGGCCTTAACTGCGGAAACTTCGCTCACATAGTTGGATACTTCCATCGTACGGATCGCCTCGGATACATCCTCGTCGTTCAGGTGGATCTGCACTTTTTCCGGGTTCGGAATAAAATCGATATGGATATTTTCAAGGGCTTCCAATACAGCATCATTGTCTGCAAGATCAATATTGTTGCGCTGGAAATATAGGGTAACCGCCCTGTACATCGCTCCGCTATCGATGAAAACGAAATGGAGCTTCTTGGCCAATGCTTTCGCTACCGTACTCTTTCCGCAGGACGAAAAACCGTCAATGGCAATTACAATGTTCTTTCTGGACATACTAATTTGTGCCTCCTATCATCACCCCTGGCTTATTCACCAAAGGAATTTTTATCAGGTTATCATCAACGATACTTTCCGGAAGGAAAACATACTTCTTATCATAGATTGTCCCATCAATATAATAGCTCAGCCAATATTCATTGGTCAGGCCAAAGACCTGGCTATCGATGGCTTCGATCTTTTGGATCGAATTGGCGTCCATATCACCGATGAAATGGCGGAGGGTCGTGGTTTTCACCTGCTTGCCATCTTTCTCACCATATCCACGGGAGGATACGAGTACATTACTGATGTCCACATCCTTCTCGTTTATCAAGTAGACATTCCACACCTTTGTGGTTG